>NZ_JNFC01000055.1 GCF_000756385.1 Sphingopyxis sp. LC363 | reverse complement strand
GCTGCCGTCGCCCCCGCGAAGGCGGGGGCCGCTGTCGGTTTACGCAGGCGCCGCTGAATAAGGCCGCTAGCGGCCCCCGCCTTCGCGGGGGCGACGCATTCTCTAAACGGCAGCTCCCCACCCCAAAACAGACATAATGCCGAAACCCCTTCCGCCCTCACGCCGCCATCCGCAGCCGGTTCCGCCCCTCGCGTTTCGCCGCGTACAGCGCCTGATCCGCCCGGTGCAGCAACTCCTCGATGTCGGGCTCGCCGTCGAACACCGCCAGACCGATGCTGATCGTCGCCTGCGGCACGCCGTCGTCGGCCGCGGTGCCGGTCTCCACCGCCTTGCGCACGCGCTCGGCGACGATTTCGGCTGCCTGCGCGCTCGATCGCCGGAGGATGCACACGAACTCCTCGCCGCCGATGCGGCCGAGCATATCCTCTTCGCGCAGCGCCGCCTTGGCGCGCTGCCCGACGCGGTGGATGACGCGGTCGCCGACCGCATGGCCGTGGGTGTCGTTGATCCGCTTGAAATGATCGATGTCGAAGATCGCGACCGCCAGCGGCGCGCCATGCTCGCGCGCGCCCGCCAGCGCTTTTTCGAGGAAGGCCAGTGTGTGCCGCCGGTTGGGCAGCCCGGTCAGCATGTCGGTGTTCGCGACGCGCTCGGCGGCGCTGCGCGCGGCTTCCAATATCCGCGCATTCTCGACCGTCTCGGTCACATCCTGCACGGTGCCGAAAATCGCGACCGCCTGCCCGCCGCGACCCGCCTCGATCGACCCGTGCGACTTCACATGGCGAATCTCGCCGTCGGCGCGCACGATACGTCCCTGAAACTCGAAGGGCTCGCCGGTGCGGACCGCCTCTTCCAATATCTTCCGGACCGCGGCGCCGTCTTCGGCGACATATTGTTTGACGCTGTAATTGACGTCGACCGGCGTGCCGGGAACCAGCCCGTGGATGCGATAGGCCTGGTCCGACCAGTGGATCGTCCACGCGACCAGATCGACGCGCCAATGCCCGACGAGCGCCACCGCCTCGGCCTGGAGCAGCCAGCGGTTGCTCTGCTCCAGCCGCTTCGCCAGCCGCTGGCGCACGATCAGCAGCGACGCCAGCGGCAGCGTCGTGAACAGCAGCGACAGCAGATAGAATTGCAGGAACAGCACTTTGACCTTCGCGGGCTCATCGATCGCGACGATCGGGCCATAGCCCTGCCCGCTGAGCAGCGAAGTGATGATCGTCACGATCAATATTCCCGCCGCCGCACCAAAGGGGCCCAGCCGATAGGCGGCCGCGACGACCGCCATGCACGGCAGGAAGGTCGCGGGAAATTCGGCCTGGCTGAATGCGGCGATCGTGACCAGTCCGGCGCCCGTCAGGATCGCGGTCGCCTCGGCCTTCATCCGCGGCGGCGCATTGTCCATCGCTTTCGTGCCGATCATCCGGGCGAGCATCACGATCGGCGGGGTGACGATCAGCATTCCGAGCAGCACCGTCGTCAGCCACGAAAGGTAAAAATCGATGCTCGCGCCGACCAGTGTCCCTGCGAGCAGCGCGCTGGCCGCGCTTGCGCCGAGCGCCGCGCCGCAAAAGCTGACGACCGAGCGCGGGACCATGAACGACAGGTCTTCCGTCCGGTCGCGGCGGATCAACCACAGCGCGATGGCGGCCTCGCACCCGTTCGCCAGCGTATAGGCAAGGCAGGACAGGGGCGGCACGCCGCTCCACAGGTTCGCGGCAAGGCTGGCCGCCGCCATGCCGGCGAACGACGACACGCGCGCTCGCGCATGGCCCGGCATCAACAGCAGCAGCGCGAGGAAATAGCCGCTCGGCGGCCAGACCGCCGCGATATTGTCGACACCCTTGGTCGTGTGCAGCGACAGGCTCGCCAGCAGAAAATATCCCGTTGCGGTCAACAGGAACCAGAAGACCGCTTCGACTCTGGGCGTCAGCGACTGGGTCATGCGACCAGTTAACCGAAAAGGGGAAAATAAACCGCTAATATATGCGCCGCCTTTGCGGCCGGGCCTTTGCGGCGATCAGCCGACGCCGCCAAAGGTCAGCCCGACGACTTCGGCGACCTTCGCCTCGTCCCAGTCGATGCGCCGGTCGAGGATCAGCATCGCCAGGCCGTGCACCAGCGCCCAGGCGTGCGTCGCGGCGGTATCGACATTCGCCGCGCCGGGCAGTGCCTCGCCGACCCCGGCGCGCAGCAGATTATAGGCGACCTCGCCGCCGTCGCCGCCTTCCTTGCGGCCCGCCATCTGGCGCGTGAAGCTCAGGCGAAAGAGCGCGGGTTCGTCGTGGGCGAAGCGGACATAGGCGATCCCCGTGGCCTTGAAGCCCGCGACGCCGCCGCCCGCCTTCAGCCACGCCTGCGCCTGCAGCGCGCCCAATCGCCGCAGCCCTTCGTCGGCGAGCGCATCGAGCAGCGCCTCCTTGTCGGGGAAATGGCGATAGAGCGCGGTCGCGCTGACCCCGACGTCGCGCGCCAGCGCGCGCAGGCCGAGTTCGGCGCCGTCGCCCTCGGCCAGCCGCTCGAGCCCCGCCGCGATCACCGCCGCGCGCAGGTCGCCGTGATGATAGGCGCGCGCCGCCTTCGTCGCGCCGCCGCCTTTTAAGTTGACACTGTTATCTTTGCTCGCCATAATGTTGCCACTGTAAACATATCGAGTCGTCCGCGCAACCCTCCGCGGCACCTTCGCCAACTTCCGTAAGGAGCATCGCCATGGCAAGCAATGTCGAAACCCTGATCCGCAGCGCCGTCGTCAAAGGCATCGGCAAGGTCGCCGACTTCAACCGTAAACGCCTCCCCCGCCCCACCGACGCCCACCCCTTCCTCACCGGCATCCACAAACCGATGACGCAGGAGTTCACGCTCGAAGAGCTGCAGGTCGAAGGCGAGATTCCGGCGCAGCTCAAAGGGCGCTACCTCCGCAACGGCCCGAACCCCGCCATCGCGCCCGACCCCGCGAGCTACCACTGGTTCACCGGCGCCGGCATGGTCCACGGCATCCGCATCGAAGGCGGCAAGGCCGACTGGTATCGCAACCGCTGGGTGCGCGGCAGCGAGGCGTGCGAAATGCTCGGCGAGGAACTTCCTCCCGGACCGCGCGAAGGCCGGAACGACGCGCCGAACACCAATGTCGTGGGCCTGGCCGGCCGCACCTTCGCTATCGTAGAAGCGGGCGGAAAGCCGGTCGAGCTCGGTTACGAGCTGAACACGATCGCGCACAACCCGTTCGACGGCACGCTACTCGGTGCATATACCGCGCACCCGCACCACGACCCCTTCACCGGCGAGATGCACGCGATCACCTATCGCGGCGACGAACCGAACAAAGTCTGGCACGTCGTGCTCGACAGCCAGGCGCACGTCATCCGCGAGGAAGCGGTCGCGGTGAGTGACGGCCCTTCGATCCACGATTGCGCGATCACCGAAAATTACGTGCTCGTCTTCGACCTTCCCGTCACCTTTTCGATGAAGATGCTGCTCGCCGGCTATCGCTTCCCCTACGCCTGGAACGGGGCGCATCCGGCGCGGGTCGGTCTCCTTCGCAGGAACGGCCGCGGCGACAGCATCATCTGGGTCCCGGTCGAGCCCTGCTATGTCTTCCACCCCGCCAACGCGTTCGAAACCGCCGATGGCAAGGTTGTCGTCGACGTCGTCGCGCACGAGACGATGTTCGCCGAATCGAAACGCGGGCCCGACAGCCAGAAATCGCGCATGGAACGCTGGACGATCGATCCCGCCGCGGGCACGACGACGCGCACCGTCATCCACGACCATGCGCAGGAATTCCCGCGCTATGACGAGCGGCTGACGACCCGGCCCTATCGCGACGCCTACAGCGTCGCGATCCCCGATGGAGAGACGGCCGAATGGGCGCTCGCCGAAACGCGGCTGTTCAAACACGACCTCGGCAACGGATCGACAGCGATCCACGACTTCGGCACCGGCCGCCATCCCGGCGAATTCGTTTTCGTACCCCGGAGCGCCGATGGAACCGAAGACGACGGCTGGCTGATCGGCCTTGTGATCAACATGAACGACGAATCCACCGACCTCGTCATCCTGAATGCCGACGACTTTACCGGGTCAGCGCAAGCCGTCGTTCATCTTCCCCACCGGATTCCTCCGGGGTTCCACGGCAACTGGGTCGCGGATTGACGATATCGAGGCGAGCCATCAACGCCTCGGTCACCCTGAGCGACCGTTCATTGTCGATGTCGATCGCCGTTGCACCGTTGCTGACCAGCAGCGGGGCGATGTCGACTTTCAGGCGGCGCGAAAGGCGGGCGAAAATATGGTGGATGGGCCCGAGCCCGAAACGGAAGCGCAGCAAGTTGATCAGCCCGAAAGCCTGCATCACGCGCAACGGTTTTTTCACGAACTGGCCGCCGCCGCGAAACGCCTCCGCTGCTCTGAGCGCGTCGCGGTCGCCGATCCAATAGGCGTTGCAATTCGACACGGCGACGTCCGAAAATTCATAGAAGCGCCGCTGTCCCTCGGGATGAACCGCGAGAACATCCTCGCGCCGCGCCAGCGCCACGCCGGCCTCGACGCCGAGCCGTGCAGCTTCGACATTGATTTCCGCGATCGTGGCAGGAGTGAGCAAGCAATTATCCGCGGTCGTGATGAGCAGCGGAAAGCTCGCCACCGTCGCGACTGCCAGCACCGAGTCCGCCAGATTGTCCGCCGCCGCCACGATGACGAGTCGGTCGCCGAGTCTTTGAATCACCGGATCGGACAGTTCGTCGAGCAATCCGTCATGATGCGTCGAAACGAAAATCTTCGCGGCCGGTGTCGCCGCAGCGCTTTCGAGCACATGCGCGACCATCGGCCGGCCCGCCACGGGAACGAGGCATTTGTCGCCGACTCCATGCGCCCCGGCAAGCGCGTCGACCGCACCCGGACGACGGCCGGCGAGGATCAGGATCGACCCGTTCATGCTGCATCCCTTCGCGCAAAATCGACAAGCTGGCGGATCATGCTTTCAGCCACGATCGTTTCGATCAGATCGGCCTGGGTGAATCCCGCCGCGATCGCCGCCCTGCCGAACACCTTCTCGGACCAGAGGTTGCAGTTCAGATTGACTTCGAGCAGCCGGGTCTCGCCGGTCGTGAAATCGACCCGATACTCGAAGCGGCCGTAATCGAACGGCCGGAAGATTTCGGCCATCCTTCGCGTATATTCGGCGAGCCGGGCGCCGATATCCGCGTCATCGAACAGTTTGAGGCTGTATTTCTGACTACGTTCGACCAGATCCCGCTTTTCCTGATATGTGCGCAAATGGCTCGGATCGGCCTGCTCGAATATCATCATCGGCAGCATCGCGGGGTCGCCGTCGCAGGTGATCACAGGCACCTCGACGTCGCTCCCCTCGACGAAGGGTTCGACGATCGCATCATGGTCCAGCGCATGGATTTCCGCGACCGCGCGCGCGAGTTCGATACGACTATAGGCATCGCGGAGCCCCCACGATGCCGAACTGTTGTTCGGCTTGATCACCCACCGACGCGCCGGCGGGCAGCGCGCGACATCGACCGGCGCCCCCCGGCGGAAGAGCGTCCAGGGCGCGGTCGGAATGCCGCGCGCTACCGCCTCCAGCTTGGTCAGATGCTTGTCGTCGGAAAGCCCGCGCACGATCGGCGAAGCGCCGACATAGGGCAGCCCCAGCCTGTTGCAGAGCAGCGGCAACAGCATTTCCGAATTATAGAAACCGCCGCGATTGAGGAGAGGAAAGACGAAATCCGCGTCGGGTCGCGTAAAAAGTTCGGCATAGCCGTCGGCAACGACGAGCGGCATGCCGATGCGTTCGAGTATCTCGCGCGTCTCGCGGTGATAGACGGCATGGTTGCCGTCATCGGGATGGAGGCCGCCGGTCCATTTGGCATGCTTGGCGACGAAAAGAAGCCGCTGCGTGTCGCGGAGGCGATCGGGAAGCCGGGTGGGTTTGAGGTCGGTCGTTCGCATGTGGGCGACCCGACCACGCCGAGGTTTCACCGCAATGACCATTTGATGACCGGATTGAAAGCAAAATGCCAAATCTCTGTCATTTGATTCCGGTAGGTCGCGATAAATCCTCTCGACCCGGATGCCCATGCTTCTGCACCCCAACGATTTCGCTAGAACCGCGTCAGTTCCGGACGGCCGCTCTACCGCCCGCCTCGCGTCAGCCCTCGTCAGCGGCGGCGACAGTCGCATCCACCTCGATGCGCATGGCCGCAACCGATATTATGCGACCGCCATGCCGAGCGACGCGATCGCTTACGGCTCGTCGACGATCAGCAGTATTTCGGACTATGCCTTCGCCACATTGGCGCGCCGGTGGCGCGACCGGCTGGATCAGCCGATGCCGGCGTCCGACTATTCCGAAGGGCTGGATGCGATCCGCGCCGGCCTTGCGGGCTACTTCGGGCTCGACGCAAGGACCGCTATCGTCTTTGCGGCATCGGGCACCGATCTCGAATATGTCGGGCTTGCCGGGGCGCATGACGGGCGTCCGCTTACGGCGGTTCTGCTCGGCCGCGACGAAGTGGGCAGCGGCTGCGTTCATAGCGCTGCGGGACGCTTCTTTGCCGAGGTAACGGCGACCGGAGCGCGGGTCGTGCCGCATACTGCGATCGATCCCGTCTTTGCCGGAACCGAACTGATTGATGTCGCTGTGCGCGATCGGGCCGGTCTCCCTCGTGCGTCCGCCGCCATAGCGGCCGAACTGTCGCTCCATGTCGAGCGCGCTGCCGCGAACGGCCGCCGCGCGGTCATCCATGTCGTCCACGGATCCAAAACGGGCCTGACCCTGCCCGCTCTCAGCGACGTCGAGCGACTGGTCTCCGTCCATAGCGACGACATGATCGTCGTCGTCGATGCCTGCCAGCTTCGGATCAGCGCCCCCGTCGTGCGCCAGTATCTCGCGCTCGGATGCGTCGTGCTGATGACCGGCTCGAAGTTCGCGGGCGGGCCGCCTTTCAGCGGCTTTGCGTTCGTTCCGCGCGCCGTCCGCAGCCGCGCCATGCCCCTGCCGCTCGGGCTTCGACGCCTTGCCAACCGCGCTGAATGGCCCGAAGACTGGCCAGGCGCCGACGCACTCAATGCAGGTGACAACTTCGGTCTGCTCCTGCGCCTCGAGGCCGCGTTGATTGAAATCGAGCGGTTCTCCGCGCTTCCGACCGCCCGCGTCGCCGAAGTGACGTCGCGGTTCAGCCATCACGTCATGAACATGGTCAGGCGACTTGAGCTTTCGGAGGTGCCCGGCGCGGGAGGCATATCGTGCCTTGCCAGTGAAACCTTGCGCACGCTCGACCTGTCCGCTCGCTGGCCAAACTGCGACTTCGAAGCGGCTCGGCAACTGCACGACCATATCGCGCACCATTCGCGGCGCTGGCTCGGGCAGGAAATCCGCCTCGGCCAGCCCGTGAAAACACACCAGATGGATGATGGACGGATCGCGGGCACACTGCGCCTGTCGCTTTCGATGCCGCTGATGGCCGAACTGGCGCAGCTGTGCGATGAGGCGCTCGATCAGAGGCTCGAAAATGATGTGGCACTGATCGGCGCCGCGATTTCCACGGCCGGCACCACGACGCTGGTCGAGAAGCGGCCCGTCTCCCTCCTCTAACCCGAAAAGGCGGTCAAATTGCCCGGCCGCTCAACGAGAATCTTCATTCGGACGTCGCCGAACAACGGCTCGTCGCGGATCGCGGACGATTTGAGCAGCACTTTGCATGCGACACTCGTTTGTCTGTCACTATGACGAAAAATATCCCCCCCCCCCCCCCCGCCATGAGCGCGATTGCCGCGTTCTTGGTCCTGTCCACCCCTGGCGCGTTCGCACAGGAAGCGCCGACCACCCCCATGCCCCCGCCGGTCGCTGCCCGCTCGCCGAAAAGCCCGACTACGG
>NZ_JNFC01000054.1 GCF_000756385.1 Sphingopyxis sp. LC363 | reverse complement strand
CTGCGACTAGCGAGCAAGCTCGCAGGTCTGGCTGCCCCTCCCGCTTGCGGGGGGGGAGTGTCGGGTCTGCGGCGGGGGCGCTTGTGGGCCCGATGGCACGCGTCGCGGGATGGCGGCCGGGCGAGTTCTGGGCGGCGACGCCGGCCGATGTTCGCGCGGCGCTGGCCGGGTGGGTCGACCCCGGCGAGGCGGCCTGTCTCGACGGTGCGGCGCTGGCGGCGATGATGGAGAGATTTCCCGATGGATGAGGTGGACGAAATGGTGGTCGCGGTGCGCGCCGATACCGGAGCGTTCCGGCGCGACATCGCGGCAATGCGCGCCGAACTGGGCGGGCCGTTGGTCGTCGAAGCCGACCGGGCGGGGCGTGCGATCGAGCGGGCGCTGTCGCGCGCGATCGTGAGCGGCAAGATGGGGTTCGAGGATCTGAAGCGGCTCGCGCTGTCGGTGATGGCCGATATTGCGCGCACGGCGATTTCGAATGGCATAGGCGCGGCGAGCGGCGGATCGGGCGGCGGGGGATTGCTGTCGCTGGGCACGTCGATCGCGATGGCGCTGTTCGGCGCGCCGGGCCGCGCGACGGGCGGGCCGGTGAGCGCCGGGCGCGCCTATCGCGTCGGCGAGCGCGGACCCGAGCTGTTCGTGCCGACCGCGAGCGGACGGATCGAGGCTGCGGGCGGCGGCGTGCGCAAAATCGCGATCACGGTGAATGTGCGGGGCGAGGCGGGCAGCGAGCCCCAGCGGCTGGCGCAGACAGGGCGGCAACTGGCGCGCGCGGTGCGGCGCGCAGTGGCGGCGGGCGAGGATTAAACGGTGGGGGCATTCCCACAAGTCCCTCCCCTTCAGGGGAGGGGAAGGGGTGGGGGTCATCGACCTTGCGCAAGGCCGATGGCCCCCACCCCACTGCACTAGCGAGCAAGCTCGCAAGTTCCGTTGCCCCTCCCCTGAAGGGGAGGGGTTTATACTATAAACTGGAAAGGCTGTTGCGATGGGTTGGGCATTGGTCGCGGCCGCAGCGCCGCATCATCGCAAGGGCTGGCTCAAGCGGTTCGATCCGCGGTTCTGGACGGTCGATTTCGCGCGGCCGATGATGGCGAGCGTGACGAGCGACGCGCCGGGCACGCTGCGCGTCGAGGCGGTCTTTTACCGGAAGCAGGATCTGGCGGGGCTGATCTGGGAGAGCGAGGATCGCTGGGATCATCCGCTGCTCGCCTATGAGACGAAACGCGATTTCCGGCACACGCGGCTGAGCTTCCGCTGGCGGTCGGGCGGAGTGAAGCCGCTCGATGCGCTGCACGGGCCGACGCTGACGATCGAGGGGCGCGACGCCGCGGGCAGCGCTCGCGCCTGGTATGTAAGGCTGTGGAATTATGCCGAGGGGTCGGCGGAGGATGCCGTCGTCACGCTCGATTTCGATGCGCTCGACGGCGGCTTCCTGCTTCCCGGCGAGGCCGATCCGGTGTGGGCGGGCGATATCGACCGGATGTTCATTTCGCTCGTGCCGCCGGACTATGACGACGGCGACGGCGTGCTGCCGGCGCCGGCGCTGGGCTGGGCCGAGATGAGCGAGATTGCCTGCTCGGGCTCGGGATCGGTGCTGGCGATCGGCGATGTCGTGATGCCCGAGCTGGACCCGGAAAAAGGGGGGCTGGGCATCGCGAGCGGCTACGACGACAGCTATCATCTGACCCCGGCGCGGCTGGTGCGGCAGGTCGTGCAGCTCGGCTATCGCGGCGATATCGTCCATTATGTCGGGATGAGCCATTATATGCGGCTCGAGACGGCGGAGGGTGCATTTCGTGCTGGCGTAGCCGACGGCGCGCTCAATGCGCCGTGCGCGGCGTGGCACGCGGGGTTCGCGGCGGCATGCGAAGCGGCGGGGCTGGGGGTGATCTGGTCGCTCTCCTACGAGCTGTTCGACGCCTATTGCCCCGAAGACTGGAAGCAGCGCGCGAGCGACGGGTCGCCGGCGCTGACCGGGTGGGAGCCGCCGTCGACCTTGCTGTCGCCCGCGAATGACGAGGCGATGGGATATTTGCAGGCGGTCGCGCGCGCGTTCGTCGCGATCGGCGCGGCGGCGGGGCTCGACCTGAAATTCCAGGTCGGCGAACCATGGTGGTGGATCGCGGGCGAAGGGCGGATCTGCGCCTATGATGCCGCGACGACGGCGATGCTGGGGAGCGCGAGCGTGCCGATCGCCGATGTACGCGGGGCGCTGGACGCGTCGCAACTGGCGATGCTCGATGCGCTGGGGGCGCTGCTCGCGGCGTCGACGACGGCGCTGGTCGCGGCGGCGCGGGGCGAGGCGGGCGCGGCGGGGCTGGCGAGCCATCTGCTCGTCTATCTGCCGACGGTGCTCGACCCCGCGGCGCCCGCGCTGCGCCGCGCCAATGTGCCGTTAGGGTGGGCGGCGCCGGCTTTCGACGTGCTACAACTGGAGGATTATGATTGGGTGACCGGCGGGCGCGGCGTGGAAACGGCGCGTGCGCGGACGGCGATGACGGTACGGCTCGGCTACCCGGCCCATGAGCAGCATTATTTTTCGGGCTTCGTGCTGTTGCCCGAGCAGCGCGCGCAATGGGCGGCGATCGCCGAGGCGGCCAGCGCGGCGCGGCGCGCGGGGGTGGCGCGCGCCTTTATCTGGGCGCTGCCGCAGGTGGCGCGGGACGGTTTCGTGACGTTCGACGAACAGGTTGGTGACGGGGAGGATGATGTGCAGGCTTTCGATGCGGTGGATTTCCCCCTTGCGATCGGGCGCGAGGCGGTCGTCGCGACCGAATTTTCGACCCAGATCGTGAGCTCGCCGTCGGGACACGAGCAGCGCGCGAGCGAATGGGCCGAGCCGCGGATGCGTTATGATGCGGGGCCGGGAATCCGGTCCGAAACCGATGTGCGCGCGCTGACCGATTTCTTTCGCGCGCGGCGCGGCGCGGCGCGGGGGTTTCGTTTTCGCGATCCCTTCGACGGGAGTTCGGCGGCCGACGGCGGTCCGCCGGCGGCGGGCGATCAGCTGCTCGGTCTGGGCGACGGGGAACGGCGGCAGTTCGCGCTGGTGAAGCGCTATGGCGAAGGCGATGCCGAACAGGTCCGCCCGATCCGGCTGCCGGTCGAAGGGAGCGTGCGCGTCTCGGTCGACGGGATCGAGACGGCGGCGTTCCTGATCACCGACGATGGCGAGGTGTCGCTCGACGCGGCGCCGGGGCCGGGAGTCGCTGTGCGCGCGGGTTTTCTGTTCGACGTGCCGGTGCGCTTTGCCGAAGACCGACTGGAGGCGAGTCGCGCGACCTTTCTCGCGGGCGAGTTGGCGAGCGTGCCGCTGGTCGAGGTGCGGGCGCCATGGTGATGACGGAAGCGCCCGGCTGGCTGCGCGAGGAATTGGTGACGCTCGCCTGGTGCTGGCGGCTGGCGCGGCGCGACGGCGTCGCGATCGGCTTCACCTCGCACGACCGTGACCTGATGATCGGCGGGCTTGTGCATCGCGCGGCTCCGGGGATGAAACCCTCGGCGATCGAGACGAACGACAGCCTCGACGTCGCGACGCTGGACATCGAGGGCGCGATTGCGAGCGATGCGATCGCCGCGCGCGATCTGGAGGCGGGGCGCTGGGACGGCGCGGAGCTTGAGCTGTTCGTGGCCGACTGGACCGCGCCCGAGGCGGCGCCGGTGACGGTCGCGCGCGGATCATTAGGTGCAATCGAGCAGCGCGGGGCGGCCTTTTCCGCCGAGCTGCAGGGCGTGACGCGGCTGCTCGATCGGCCGGTGTGCCCGGCTACCTCGCCCTCGTGCCGCGCGATGCTCGGCGACCGCGCGTGCCGCGTCGACCTGGCGCCGCGCGCGCATGTCCGGCGCGTGGTGGCGGTCGACGGGCGCGTGGTGACGCTCGACGCGGCGGTGGGCGGCATGGCGTTCGGCAGCGTGTCGTGGATCGAAGGCGCCAATTGCGGCCTGGAAAGTCCGGTGATTTCGGCGGACGGAAAAAGTCTTCACCTCGCCGAGGCGCCAGCGTTCGCACCAGCGGCACCGGTGCGCGTGCGGCTGGTCGAGGGATGCGACAAGCAGCTTGCGACCTGCCGCGACCGTTTTGCCAATGCGATCAATTTTCGCGGCGAGGCGCATCTGCCGGGCAATGATTTGCTGACGCGTTATCCCGGTGGCTGAATACGGCGAGGCCGCCTTTCGCGCGGCCCGCGCGATGGTGGGGGTCCGGTTTCGCCCGCAGGGGAAAGATCCGGCAACGGGGGTGGACTGTGTCGGGCTGGTGTGGGCGGCCTATGCGGCGGCGGGACGGCGGCTGGCGCGGCCGGCTGCTTATCCGCTGCGCGGCTGGGGATTGGAGCGGATCGAGGGCGCGCTCGCGGCTGCGGGCTTCGTCCGCGCCGGCGATGCGGTGCGTCCCGGCGATGTCGCCCTGATCGCGCATCCGGCGCGGCAATATCATCTCGGCCTGATCGGGCGCGAGACTTTCATTCATGCCCATGCGGGGCTGCGCCGGGTGGTCGAGACGCCGCTCGACTTTGGCGTGCGCGGCGCCCGGCGATGGCGCCTTTCATAAGGGGACGGCAATGGCGACGTTGGTGCTGACGGTGGTGGGCGGGATTGTCGGAGGACCGGTGGGTGCCGCGATCGGCGCGGCGGTCGGACAGCAGGTCGACGCACAGATATTCAAGCCCAAGGGGCGCGAGGGACCGCGGCTCGCCGACCTGAAGGTCCAGGCGTCGACCTATGGCCAGCAGATCCCGCAATTGTTCGGGACGATGCGCGTTGCGGGCAGCGTGATCTGGGCGACCGACCTGATCGAGCGGCGGACCAAGCGCGGCGGCGGCAAGGGGCGGCCGTCGACGAGCGAATATAGCTATGCCGTATCGCTGGCGATCGCACTGTCGTCGCGCCCCGTCCGCGCGATCAAGCGCATCTGGGCCGACGGCAATCTGCTGCGCGGGACGAGCGGCAGTTTTCGCGAGCGCTGCACCTTTCGCTGGTATGACGGGAGCGAGGATCAGGAGGCCGATCCGTTGATCGCGTCGGCGCTGGGGATCGCGTCGGCGAGCGCGTTTCGCGGGCTGTCGTACGCGGTCTTCGAGGAACTCGAACTGGGGGCGTTCGGCAACCGGATCCCGTCGCTGACCTTCGAGGTCGAGGCCGATGTGGGGTGTATCGACGTCGGGCTGATCGGCGACGAACTGCTCGGAGACGTGGGGCGCTGCGGCGGCGTGTGGCCCTTTTCGGGCTATGCAGCGTCGGGCGACCGGGCACGCGACGCGCTGGCGCCGCTGTTCGATGCCGACGGAGTGCGGCTGGCGAGCGGGCCCGAGGGTTGGCATTTGGCGCCGGCGACAGGAGCGGGCGACGTGCCGACGCTGAGCGGCTTTTTCGAGGCGCGGCGGAACGACGCCGCTGGCGATTGCGCCGAGCGGCAACGCGCGCCCTTGTCGTCGCTGCCGGGGACGGTCCGCCTGCGCCACTATGAACCGGAGCGCGATTTTCAACTTGGCCAGCAGACGAGCCGGATCGCGGGCGGCGGCGCGCGCGAGGAACGGATCGACCTGCCGGCGGTGCTGCCGGCGTCGTCGGCGCGGGCGTTGGCGCAACGCCTGGTCTCCGCCGCTGCGGACGAGCGCGAGACGGTGATTCGGCACGCCGACCTGGCCGCGCTGGCGCTAACCGTCGGAGGGGTTGTCGCCGGCGCCGACGGGAGCCGCTGGCGACTGGTGGGACGGATAGTGCGCGGGAACGAAATCTCGCTCGAACTGCGACGCCACCAACCGCTGCCCGCCGCCGAGCTTCCGGCAGCGCCAGGCGTTCCGGTCGGCGCTCCCGACTGGCCCGACGCCGCCGGCATGGTTCACCTGTTCGATCTTCCCAACGCGGGTAGCTCCGCCGCCTCGACGCCCAGAATCCTGATCGCCGGGGCCGGTAGCAACGATGGCTGGCGTGGCGCCGATTGCTGGTTTGTCGCGTCGCCCGGGGCCGAACCAGTCTCCGTGGGATCGTTGCGCCCGGCGGCAGCGCTCGGCCTGCTTGCCGCGCCGCTGACGGCGGGGAGCGAAAGCCTGTTTGATCTTGTCGGCACGGTGACGGTCGAACTGGTCAATTCGTCGATGGTGCTCGAATCGGTTGACGATGCCGCGCTGCTGGCCGGTGCCAACCGGGCCATGGTCGGTGGTGAGCTGCTGCAGTTCGGCCAAGCCGAGATTGTGGGGCCGGGGATATGGCGTTTGACGCGCTTGCTCCGCGGGCGTTCGGGGACCGCGAGCAAGCTGATTCATCCGGTGGGCGAGCCATTTGTCCTGCTCGACGATCCGGCGTTGCTGATGCTGCCCGAGGTGCTTGCCGCAATGACAGCGGGAGGGGGTGCGGCGCTTCAATGGGCGGCGCGGAACGATACTGCGCTCACCGAGATCGAGATAGTGGCGGCCGGACAAGCGTTGGAACCGCTTTCGCCCGTACACGGGCAAGTCCGCCCGGACGGCGCGGGCGGAATCACGATCGGATGGACAAGGCGAAGCCGCGTCGACACCGGCTGGCGCGACCATGTCGACCTGCCGCTGGGCGAAGCCCGGGAAATGTGGCGCGTTTCGATGGTGCCGCCGGTCCCCGGCGTCGGGCCATGGGAACTGGAGACACCGACGCTCAATATCGGCGCCGACGAGTTGGCGGCGCTGGCACCGGGACACGCGATGGAAATTCGTCAAACGGGGGATTTTTCCCAGTCACCGCCGCTTTTCCTGACTTTGACATAAGGACAGATCATGACCGACATGCCGATCACGCCGCGCTTTGGGTTACCGTTACTTGCCGTTGCGCAAGCGCAAAAGGAGGTAACCCACAACGAAGCTCTGACCTTGCTCGACGCGCTCGTTCACGCAACGGTCGAAGCGGGGCCGCTTGCGACACCGCCCGCGAATCCAGTTGCCGGAGAATGCTGGATCGTCGGTGCCGCGCCGGCTGGGGCCTGGGCCGGGCATGCCGATGCAATCGCGATCGGGACGGCGGGCGGATGGCGATTTGCGGCGCCGCGCGAGGGGATGCGCGTCATCCGGATCGTCGATGGAGCGCGGCTCCGATTCGAGGGCGGGACCTGGATTGAGCCGGCGACGGTCGCCGCGCCCGCAGGCGGCTCGGTGGTCGACTCCGAAGCGCGGAGCGCAATCGCAGTGCTGATCACGCAGCTCGTCGCGGAGGGTATCCTGATTTCAGGCTGAATTTCCGTGCGTTGACAGAAAAGGTGCGACTTTTTGGCAACAGATTGACGATTTGTTTCACTTGCACGGAACCAAAGCGGCGAGTAGGACGTCTGCCGAGACGTATATCTCAAATTGAAAGGGGAATTACTATGAGGAAGCTTGCCGTCGCTGTGGCGTTGGCCTCCACCACCCTGACGTCGCCTGCCATGGCGCGCGACGACTCCTGGTATGTTGGTGTTGGTGCCGGCGCAATGCTCGTCGAGGACCTGGACCTCGATATCGGCACCTTCAACAATGCCGGTACGCTCGATCATCGCGCTGGCTACGATGTCGAAGGCACCGTCGGTTATGACTTCGGCGGTTTCCGCGCGGAAGTCGAAGTCGGTTTCCGTGAAGCCGACATCAAGTCGGGCCGTTTCACGAGCCCCGGCATTCCGAGCACCCCTGGTGCCACCGGCCCCAATTTCACCGGCAACACCGATCTGAACGGCGATTCGAACGCGCTCAGCTTCATGGTCAATGGTCTGCTCGACTTCGGTGACGACGACGGCCTTCAGGGCTTTGTCGGCGGCGGCGCCGGTGTCGCCCGCGTTTCGGTCGAACCCGTTTTCGCGGGTCCGTTCCTCGATGATTCTGACACGGGCTTCGCCTGGCAGGCGATCGCGGGCGTCCGCGCTCCGCTCAGCGACAACATCGACGTTGGTCTGAAGTATCGCTTCTTCAACGCCGACAACCTCGATCTGGTCGATCAGGCCGGTCGCGACGTTTCGACGCGTTTCCGTTCGCACTCGATCCTCGGCACGCTGACGTTCAACTTCGGTGGCGCAGAACCGCCGCCGCCGCCGGCTCCGCCCCCGCCCCCCCCGCCGCCGCCCCCC
>NZ_JNFC01000053.1 GCF_000756385.1 Sphingopyxis sp. LC363 | reverse complement strand
GCCCAAAGCAAAGGGAAATCCATGACTGTCAATATCCGGAACTGGCAGGAATTGAAGAAGCCCAGCAACCTGGAAATCAAGGCTGGCAGCGACGGCAAGCGCAAGGCGACGTTCGTCGCCGAACCGCTTGAGCGCGGTTTCGGCCTGACGCTCGGCAACGCGCTGCGCCGCGTGCTGCTCTCGTCGCTCCAGGGTGCGGCGATCACGTCGATCAAGATCGAGAATGTGCTCCACGAATTCTCGAGCCTCGCCGGCGTGCGTGAAGACGTCACCGACATCGTGCTCAACGTGAAGCAGGTCGCACTCAAGATGGAAGGCGAAGGCCCGAAGCGGCTCCAGCTTTCGGCGACCGGTCCCGCGACCGTCAAGGCCGGCGATATCATGGTGTCGGGCGACATCAAGGTGATGAACCCGAACCATGTCATCTGCCACCTCGACGATGGCGCGACGCTGAACATGGAACTCGTTGCCGACACCGGCAAGGGCTATGTCCCCGCGACCGCCAACCGTCCGGTCGACGCGCCGATCGGCCTGATCCCGGTCGACTCGCTCTACTCGCCCGTGCGCCAGGTCGCCTACAAGGTCGACAATGCTCGCATCGGTCAGGAGCTGGACTATGACAAGCTGAACCTGACCGTCGAAACCGACGGCACGGTGACCCCCGAAGATGCCGTCGCCTATGCCGCGCGCATCCTTCAGGACCAGCTCCAGGTCTTCGTCCACTTCGAAGAAGCGATGAACGACAGCGGCCTGATCGGCATGGCGGCGCCGTCGGCGGCCGCCGACGAGTCGGACGTCAACCAGCTCAACCGCTTCCTTCTCAAGAAGGTCGACGAGCTCGAACTGTCGGTCCGTTCGGCCAACTGCCTCAAGAACGACAATATCATCTATATCGGCGACCTCGTTCAGAAGACCGAAGCCGAAATGCTCCGCACGCCGAACTTCGGCCGCAAGTCCCTGAACGAAATCAAGGAAGTGCTGTCGTCGATGGGCCTGCGTCTCGGCATGGACATCCCCGGCTGGCCGCCGGAGAATATCGAGGAAATGGCCAAGAAGCTGGAGCAGGAACTGCTGGGTTAATTCTGAACCTTCTCCCGTCGGGAGAAGGATACGCAGCCTTGCCGACTTGTCGGCTAGGCGAAGTTGGATGAGGGGTTCTGCGCTCTCGTGATAGGGCCGATCCCCTCACCCAGCTCCAGCTAGGCAACAAGTTGCCAAGCTTTCGCAACCCTCTCCCGACGGGAGAGGGGCGTGCAACGGGAATGGGTCGGCCCGCACATCGACCTGGCTTGGGGTACCAGATGGACCCCATCAAAGTGCTACTTTGATGGGAACCCGCTAAACGGCCCCTCTGACAAACGAAGGAATGGATTATGCGTCATAAATCGGGTGGCCGGAAGCTTCAGCGCACGAGCGCGCATCGCACGGCCCTGTTCCGCAACATGTCGGCCTCGCTTATCAAGCACGAGCAAATCACGACGACCGTCGCCAAGGCGAAGGAACTGCGCCCCTATGTCGAAAAGCTGGTGACGCTGGCGAAGCGCGGTGGCCTTGCCAACCGCCGCCTCGCGATGAGCCGCCTGATGGACGATGCGCAGCTGACCAAGCTGTTCGACGTCCTCGCGACACGCTACAAGGACCGCAACGGCGGCTATACCCGCATCATCAAGGCCGGCATCCGCGCCTCGGATGCGGCGCCGATGGCCGTCATCGAATTCGTCGACCGCGACGTCGACGCCAAGGGCCAGGATTCCGGCCCGGTCGAACAGTTCGACGAGGATATGGCCGAAGCCTGAGCTTCGCCTCTTCGCCAAAAGATCAAGGGCGGCGTCCGAAAGGACGGCCGCCCTTTTTCATATGCGGCGGGGTCTGCTTTGGGGTGGAGGCCATCGGCCTTGCGCAAGGTCGATGGCCCCATCCCAACCCCTCCCCTGAAGGGGAGGGGCTTTCTTCTCTCAATGGCAGCTCCCGGTCGAAACCCGCCGCCCCCTCACTGGCCCGGAAAACTGTCCCGTCACCGGACAGAATCCCTACCCACATCGCAATTTTAACCCGATATTAGCCATCCCGCGCCCATAGCGCATCCATGCAACGGCGGGACCAGAGCCGATACCGCTGGCTGGGGGGCCAGTGTTTGCAGTCTGCGCGAGCCTGTATCATGCTCGTCTGGCTGGCGTTTACGCTTGCCGCCAATCCCGCCATCGCGCAGACCACCACGACCTACAGCAACACCACCGCGGGCACGATCAACGCCGCGACCACCTGCACCGCGCTGCTCGTGCGCAATTTCACCGTCGGCGCCAGCTATACCGTCGGCGACGTCGATCTTGGCCTGCTCGCGACGCACAGCTGGCGCGGCGACCTGCGCGTCACACTGCAATCGCCCGCCGGAACGCGCGTCCAGCTCGTCAACGGCGATACTGGCAGCATCGACGGCAATAATTTCAACGTCCGCCTCGACGACGACGCGGCGCAGACGGTCAATACCGACGGCAATGGCACCAATCATTCGAACAGCGCGCCGCCCTATCAGAATGTCTTCAGCCCCAATGCGCCGCTGTCGGCTTTCAACGGCGAGAACAGCGCCGGGACCTGGCGGCTCGAGATTTGCGACCAATATCCGTCGGCCGACAACGGCAATTTCGTGCGCGCCGACCTTTACCTCACCGGCGTGCCGTCGAGCTATGCCGACCTTTCGCTGACCAAATCGGTCAGCAACGCCGCCCCGGCGTTCGGGGCGAGCATCGACTATGTGCTGAGCGTCACCAATGCGAGCGGGTCGACGCTGACCGCGACCGGCGTGACGGTGCAGGACAATCTGCCCGCAGGGTTCAACTTCACGGGCGCGTCGGGTTTCGGCAGCTATAACAGCGCGACGGGCGTGTGGACCGTGGGGAGCGTCCCGGCGGGGACGACGCGGACCTTGACGATCAGCGGCACCGTCGCCGCGACCGCGGGCGCGAGCGTCACCAACAGCGCCGAAATCGGCGCCTCCTCGGCGTTCGATTTCGATTCGACCCCCGGCAATGGCGCGGCGGGCGAGGATGATTCCGACAGTGCGAGTTTCACCGTATCGGGGACGCGCGTCGCGGGGACACCGCCGGCGCTCGTCTGCCCGGTCGGAACGACGGTGCACGACTGGGACAGCGTCACCTGGCCCGCGGGCACGACCAGCGCCGGCGCGGCGCTGACCGCGATCGGCAGCGCGAGTTTCAACATCGCGGTCAGCGGCGGAAGCTTTTTGAGCAATGCCACCTATGGCGGCCAGTCGCCGACGCGGCAGAATGTCGTCACCGGCGGGCTGACGCCCGCGCAATATTCGATCTTCGAGCTCGTCGATTTCACCAGCCAGGCGGGGAGTGTCACCACCACAATCACACTGCCGACCGCGGTTCCCGGCGCGCAGTTCAGGCTGTTCGACGTCGATTATGCGTCGGGCCAGTTCGCCGACCGCGTCACCGTCACGGGAACCTATAATGGCGTCGCCGTTACGCCCATACTCACTAACGGCACCGCCAATTATGTGATCGGGAACAGCGCCTATGGCGACGTGCTGTCGGCCGACGGCAGCGCCGACGGCACGGTCACCGTGACCTTCAACGCGCCCGTCGACGGCATCACCATCGAATATGGCAGCCACAGCCTCGCCCCCGCCAATCCGGGGCAGCAGGGCATGGCACTCCACGACATTATCTTCTGCCGCCCGACCGCCAATCTGGTGATCGCGAAGACAAGCAGCGTCGTCAGCGACTCGGTCAACGGCACGGCCAATGCCAAGGCGATTCCGGGCGCCCGGATGCGATACTGCATCCTCGTCACCAACAATGGCAGCGGCACCGCGACCGGCATCGCCGTCGCCGATGCGCTGCCGGCCGGAATGAGCTTCATCGCCGGATCGCTGCGCAGCGGCACGAGCTGCGCGGGCGCGACGAGCGTCGAAGACGACAATGCGAACGGCGCCGACGAGAGCGATCCGTTCGGCGCGTCGGTCGCGGGCACGACGGTCGCCGCGACCACCGCGACGCTGTTGCCCGCGGCGGCGATGGCGATCGCGTTCGAGGTCGCGATCGACTGACGACCGGCCCCGATTGCATTCTATACCGGATAGTCTAAATGCGCGGCATGAGCACGCGCACCGCCTCCGACAGCAACGATCCCATCGTCGAAACCCGCGACCAGCTCGCGGCGCCCATGATCAAGGGCGAAAAGCCCAGGGATCGCTGGCGGATCGGCACCGAGCACGAGAAATTCGTCTATCGCACCGCCGATCATCGCGCGCCCTCCTATGACGAGCCCGGCGGCATCCACGACCTGCTCATGGCGCTCACCCGCTTCGGCTGGGAGCCGGTGATCGAGGGCGGCAAGGTGATCGCGCTGGCGGGCAGCGACGGCACCGTCAGCCTCGAACCCGCTGGGCAGCTCGAACTCTCCGGCGCGCCGCTCGAAAATCTGCACCAGACCTGCGCCGAAACCGGCCGGCATCTGAAGCAGGTGAAGGAAGTCGGCGCCGAACTCGGTCTCGGCTTCCTCGGCCTCGGCATGTGGCCCGACAAGACGCGCGCAGAACTGCCGATCATGCCCAAGGGGCGCTACAAGATCATGCTCGAACATATGCCGCGCGTCGGCAGCCTCGGGCTCGACATGATGCTGCGCACCTGCACGATCCAGACCAACCTCGACTATGCGAGCGAGGCCGACATGGTGCAGAAATTCCGCGTCAGCCTCGCCCTCCAGCCGCTCGCGACCGCGCTCTTCGCCAGCTCGCCGTTCACCGAAGGGCGGCCGAACGGTTTCATGTCGTACCGCAGCCATATCTGGACCGACACCGACCCCGCGCGCACCGGCATGTTGCCCTTCGTGTTCGAGGATGGCTTCGGCTACGAACGCTATGTCGACTATATGCTGGGCGTACCGATGTATTTCGTCTTTCGCGACGGCAAATATATCGACGCCGCGGGACAAAGCTTTCGCGACTTCCTGAAGGGTGAACTACCCGCGCTCCCCGGCGAGAAGCCGCGTCTCTCCGACTGGAACGACCATCTTTCGACGGCCTTTCCCGAAGTGCGCCTCAAAAGCTTCCTCGAAATGCGCGGCGCCGACGGCGGCCCGTGGAATCGCATCTGCGCGCTACCGGCGCTGTGGGTCGGGCTGCTTTACGACCAGGGCGCGCTCGACGCCGCGTGGGATCTGGTCAAGGGCTGGAGCATCGAGGAGCAGCAGAGCCTGCGCGACGCAGTGCCAAGCGAAGGCCTCGACGCGCTCGCGCCCGGCGGCGGCACGGTTGGCGAGCTGGCGCATCATGTGCTCGACATCGCGGCGGCGGGGCTCAAGGCGCGCGGCGAGGTCAACTCGATGGGCGACAATGAGGTCGGCTTCCTCGAACCGCTCCGCCGCATCGCCAAAAGCGGCAAATCGCCCGCGCACGACCTGCTCGATCGCTACGACGGACCGTGGAACCACGATCTTTCGAAAATCTATGACGAGCTGAGCTTCTAAGGCGACGTCGGCTTTGGGGTGGGGAGCGGACGTTGCGGCAATTTGGCCCCTCCCCTTCAGGGGAGGGGCAACGCAGACTTGGCAGCTTGCTGCCTAGTCGTAGTGGGGTGGGGTCTATCGGCCTTGCGCAAGGCCGATGGACCCCACCCCCAACCCCTCCCCTGAAGGGGAGGGGCTTTCTTCTCTCAATGGCCGCAACCGGTCGCTAGCTCCCTTCCAGCGCACGCCGCCACCGCCAAAAAGAAAACCGGCGCGGATCGCTCCGCGCCGGCTTCCCTCGGGTAATCGTTGAAGCGTTACGCGTCAGGCGACGCGGCGCACCTCATTGCCTTCGTCGTCGATGTCGCGAAGGACATAACCGCGGCCCCAGACCGTCTCGATATAATTTTCACCCCCACAAGCCAGCGCCAGCTTCTTCCTGAGCTTGCAGATGAAGACGTCGATGATCTTGAGTTCGGGCTCGTCCATCCCGCCGTAAAGGTGGTTCAGGAACATTTCCTTGGTCAGCGTCGTGCCCTTGCGCAAGCTAAGCAGCTCGAGCATCTGATATTCCTTGCCGGTCAGATGCACGCGGATGCTGTCGACCTCGACCGTCTTGGTGTCGAGATTGACCGCGAGCTTGCCAGTCTTGATGACGCTCTGGCTGTGGCCCTTCGAGCGGCGGACAACCGCATGGATGCGTGCGACCAGCTCGTCGCGGTGGAACGGCTTGGTGACATAATCGTCGGCGCCGAAGCCGAACGAGCGCACCTTCGAATCCATTTCGGAAATGCCCGACAGGATCAGCACCGGCGTCTGCACCTTTGCAGTGCGCAGCTTTTTCAGCACGTCATAGCCGTGCATGTCGGGCAGGTTCAGGTCGAGCAGAATGATGTCGTAATCATAGAGCTTGCCGAGATCCAGGCCTTCCTCGCCCAGATCGGTCGTATAGACGTTGAAGCCCTCGGTGGTGAGCATCGTGTCGATCGCTTTCGCGGTCGTCGGCTCGTCCTCGATCAGCAGTACGCGCATTGGGCACCCCTTTTTCCCACGATAATCCCGCGAACCGATCGCATGACCATCAAGGATGTCACCGACCAACCCCCGTTGCAGGACTGCCGGAACATTAACCATGAAAGCAATGAAGGGAAAAGGTTAATTTTGATTTAACCGGCGGAAGTCCGCGAGTCGCGTCCAATTTGCAACACTCGCTCAGACCGTTTTCGGATCATGGTGAAGCGCCACATGGCGATCATGTGCCCCGGTACAGGACATTTTGAGCGTGTCGACGAGATGATCCGAAAGCGCGCGCACGCGCGCCGGACGCAGCCGCGAGGGCGGCGACAACAGGTGCAGATGCGACTGCGGCGGCGACCAGTCGGCGAGGATCGGGACAACCGCGCCCGACGCCAGCGCGTCGGCGGCGATGAAGTCGGGCAGCAGCGCGATCCCGACCCCCGCGACGACGAGCGGCACCGCGATATCGCCATTGTTCGCGAATAGGGGGCCGGTGGGGAGCACCGTCGCCTCTTCGCCCTTGCGGTGAAAGTGCAGCGGCATCGCGCGTTGACGGTGGCCGTAACCGATCAGCCGGTGGCCCGAGAGATCGAGCGGATGCTTGGGCGTGCCGTGCTTCTCCAGATAGGCGGGGCTCGCGATCACCGAAGCCGCGACCGGCGCGATCGTCCGCGCGAGCAGGCTCGAATCGGCGAGCGGCGATATGCGCAGCGTCAGGTCGATCCCCTCCGCCACCGGATCGTTGCGCGCATCGCTCAGCAGCACCTCGATCTCGACCGCGGGATGCCGTTCGAGGAAGGCGGCGAGCGGCGGGCCGAGCACCTTGATCCCGAAGCTCATCGGCGCGGCGAGGCGGATCGGGCCCGCGAGGTCGACGCGGTCGCCGCGCGCAGCCTCGGTCGCCGCGGTCGCCGCCGCGACCATCGCGCGCGCCTCGTCGAGCAGGCCCGCGCCCGCGGTCGACACCGCGACGACGCGCGAGCTGCGGTGCAGCAGGGTGATGCCGAGCGATGCCTCGAGCCGCGTCACCGCCTTCGACACGCTCGCCTTCGACAGGCCGAGCGCGGCGGCGGCGGCGGTGAAGCTGCCGCCCTCGGCGACGGCGACGAAACAGGCCCAGCCTTCATAGTCGGGAAGCGCCATGGAATATCTCTCAATTGGAAACGATGGTTTTCTATCTACGCTATTTTCGAAACGATCCAAGCGCCTATCTTGTCCTCAACAGATGAGCCGCCGGGCACCCCGGCCCAAGGGGCGGCAAGCAAAGGACAAGGCCAATGATCGATATTCGCAAATTCGACACGCTGGGCCACGCCGACCATGGCTGGCTCGATGCCCGTCACCATTTCTCCTTCGCGAACTACCATGATCCGAAGCGGATGGGCTGGGGCGCGCTGCGCGTCTGGAACGACGACGCCATCGCGGCACAGTCGGGTTTCCCCCCGCACCCGCACCGCGACATGGAAATCATCACCTATGTCCGCACCGGCGCGATCAGCCATCGCGACTCCATGGGCAATGCCGGCCGCACCGCGGCGGGCGACGTTCAGGTGATGAGCGCCGGGACGGGCGTGACGCACAGCGAGTTCAACCTCGAGGATGAGGAAACGACGCTGTTCCAGATCTGGATCATCCCCGATCGCGAAGGCGGCAACCCCGGCTGGGGCGCGCGCCAGTTTCCCAAGGCCGACCGCTCGGGCCGGTTCGTAACGCTGGCGAGCGGGATCGAGGGCGATGAGGATGCGCTGCCGATCCGCGCCGATGCCCGCGTCGCCGCGGCAACGGTGAACGCCGGCGAAACGGTCTCCTACGACCTCGACGCCGGACGCCACGCCTATCTGGTCGCCGCCAAGGGCCGCATCCGCGTCAACGGCGAGGATGCCGATCCGCGCGACGGCATCGCGCTTCGCGATGTCGGCACGATCAGCGTCGAGGCGCTCGACGACGCCGAACTGGTGCTCGTGGAC
>NZ_JNFC01000052.1 GCF_000756385.1 Sphingopyxis sp. LC363 | reverse complement strand
TTGGCAGCTTGCTGCCTAGTCGTAGTGGGGTGGGGTCTATCGGCCTTGCGCAAGGCCGATAGACCCCACCCCCAACCCCTCCCCTGAAGGGGAGGGGCTTTCTTCTCTCAATGGCCGCAACCGGTCGTTATCCGACCTTCGTCATCCCGGACTTGATCCGGGATCCATCGCGGCCTTGAGTCACGGGCCTCGGATCAAGTGCGGGGTGACGATGATGGCATGACCGCAACCGGCGGAACCGCCGCGCGACCTCTACACGCTCTTGCCGGAATCGAGTGCATAACCCGCCGATCGAACCGTGCGGATGATATCCGCGGTACCCGGCAGGTTGATCGCCTTGCGCAGCCGCCGGATATGCACGTCGACCGTGCGCAGTTCGATGTCGCTGTCCTGACCCCAGACGCTGTCGAGCAATTGCCCGCGCGAAAAGACGCGGCCCGGATGCTCCATGAAATGGCGCAGCAGGCGGAACTCGGTCGGCCCCATCGCGACGATCTGGCCGTTCCGCACGACCTTGTGCGCGACCGAATCGAGCTCGATGTCGGCATAACTCAGCATCTCGCCGGCGAGCGCCGGGCGCAGGCGGCGGAGCACCGCCGACACGCGCGCGACCAGTTCGCGCGGGCTGAACGGCTTGGTGACATAATCGTCGGCGCCGGTCTCCAGCCCGCGGATGCGGTCCTCTTCCTCGCCGCGCGCGGTGAGCATGATGATCGGGACGTTCGCCGATTTGGGATTGCGGCGCAGGCGCCGGCAGACCTCGATCCCCGGCAGGCTTTCGATCATCCAGTCGAGCAGGACGATGTCGGGCACGCGTTCCTCGACGAGGACGAGCGCCTGTTCGCCGTCGGGCGTCTGCCGAACCGAAAAACCCTCGCGCGCGAAATGCCAGACGATGAGTTCGGCGATCGCCTCGTCATCCTCGATCAGCAGCAGGTCGGGCTGCGGCATCAGCCTTGCTCCTTCTCCGCCGCGGCGCTTTCCTCGGGGGTCTCCCCGCGCTCGCGTTCTTCCATCCGCTCGCCGGTCACGACATAATAGACCATCTCGGCGATGTTGGTCGCATGGTCGCCCATGCGCTCGAGGTTCTTGGCGACGAACAGCAGGTGCGCGCTTTCCGAAATATATTTCGGATTCTCCATCATGAAGGTGACGAGCGTGCGGAAGATGCTGTTGTAGAAATCGTCGACATTCTTGTCGCGCACCGTAACGCGCACCGCGAGTTCGGCGTCGCGCGCGGCAAAGCTGTCGAGCGCGTCGTGGACCAGCTCGACGACGATGTTCGACATCGACATCAGCACCGGGATCGCTTCGATCGACCGCGTCTGGTCCATCAGCGCGACGCGCTTCGCGATATTCTTCGCATAATCGCCGATGCGCTCGACGACCGACACGATCTTCAGCGCCGCAATCATTTCGCGGAGGTCGTCGGCCATCGGGGCCCTGAGGGCGATGGTCTGCACCGTGAGCTGTTCGACCTCGGCCTCCAGCGCGTCGATCTTCTTGTCGTCGCGCACGACCTGCGCCGCGAGGTCGAGGTCGCCCTTGCTGAGGGCCGTCATCGCCTGGAGGAGCGCCTGTTCGGCGCGGCCGCCCATCTCGCTGATCAGCCCGCGCAGGCGGTTGAGGTCCTCGTCGAAGGCTTTGACCGTATGATCGTTCGTTAATGCCATCGTTTTCGTCCTGTTGCGCTACGGATCAACCGTAGCGGCCGGTGATATAATCCTTGGTGCGTTCCTGCCGCGGGTTGGTGAAGATGTCGGTGGTCTTGCCATATTCGACCAGCGTCCCGAGGTGGAAAAAGGCGGTGCGCTGCGACACGCGGGCCGCCTGCTGCATATTGTGGGTGACGATCACGATCGCATATTTGCCGCGCAGTTCGTGGATCAGCTCCTCGATCTTCGCGGTCGCGATCGGGTCGAGCGCCGAGCAGGGCTCGTCCATCAAAATGACTTCGGGGTCGACCGCGATCGCGCGCGCGATGCACAATCTTTGCTGTTGGCCGCCCGACAGCGCGGTGCCGCTTTCGCCGAGGCGATCCTTGACCTCGTCCCACAGGCCGGCGCGCACCAGCGCGCGTTCGACGATCACGTCGAGGTCGGCCTTCGACGGCGCGAGGCCGTGGATGCGCGGGCCGTAACCGACATTGTCATAGATCGATTTGGGAAAGGGATTCGGTTTCTGGAACACCATGCCGACGCGCGCGCGCAGCTGCACGACGTCCATCGACGGCGCATAGATATCCTCGCCGTCGAGCTCGATCTGCCCGGTGACGCGCGCGCTCGCGACCGTGTCGTTCATGCGGTTGAGCGAGCGCAGGAAGGTCGATTTGCCGCAGCCCGACGGGCCGATGAACGCGGTGACGAGGTCGGTGCCGACGTCGATCGACACATCCTTGATCGCCTGTTTCTCGCCATAGAAGACGTTGACGCCGTGCGCCTTCATCTTCGGGTCGGTAATGGTCAGGTCTTCTTGGGTCATTATCATGCCTGTCAGCTTCACCAGCGTTTTTCGAATTTGTTGCGAAGATAGATCGCAAAGGCGTTCATCGACAGCAGCACAATCAGCAGCACGATGATCGCGGCGGAGGTTTTCTCGACAAAGCCGCGGTCGACTTCGTCCGACCAGAGGAATATCTGCATCGGCAGCACGGTCGAGGGCGAGCAGATACCGCCCGGCACGTCGCCGATAAAGGCGCGCATGCCGACGAGCAGAAGCGGCGCCGTCTCGCCCAGCGCGCGCGCCATGCCGATAATCGTGCCGGTGAGGATGCCGGGGAGGGCGAGGGGCAGGACGTGGTGGAACACCACCTGCACCGGGCTGGCGCCGACACCGAGCGCGGCGTCGCGGATCGACGGCGGCACCGACTTGATCGCGTTGCGGCTGGCGATCACGATCACCGGCATCGTCATCAGCGCCAGCGTCAGTCCGCCGACGAGCGGGCTCGCCTGACACAGGCCGAACCAGTTGATGAACACCGCGAGCGCGAGCAGGCCGAAGATGATCGAGGGTACCGCGGCGAGGTTGTTGATCGACACTTCGATCAGGTCGGTCCAGCGGTTCTTCGGCGCATATTCTTCCAGATAAAGCGCCGCGAGCACGCCGGTGGGGAAGGCGATGAGGAAGGCGATGAAGATCGTCAGCACCGACCCCTTGAGCGCGCCCCAGATGCCCGCGACCGCGGGGTCGGTGGCGTCGGCGTTCTTGAAGAAGGGCCAGTGGATGCCCGTCGACAGCTTGCCGTCCTTCTCCAGCGCATCGACCCGCGCGCCAAGGTCGCCGCGCGCGCCTTCCTTCGCCATGATGTCGACTTCGGACGCGGCGGGCAGTTCGAACACGGTCTTGCCGTTCAAAAGCTCGGGATCGGCCTTGATCGCGCTGCGCACTTCCTTCCACGCATTTTCGGAAATCAGCGCCGACCCGCCGTCGCCCAGCGCCTCGTCGGCGGCAAAGGCGACGATGTCGGCCAGCCCCGCGTTCGCGATCAGTTGGTCGGCGTCGGGATCGTCGAGGCGCGCGGCGTCGATCGTCAGCGGCGTGCCCACGAAATCGACCGGCACCGCGACATGCGTATAGGTAAAGCCGCGCGCGCCGTTGCCGACCATCACGAACAGCAGGAAGGCCAGGAACGCGCCCGACAGCAGCACCGCGCCCAGCCCCATCAGCTTGAAGCGGCGCTCGGCGGCGTAGCGGCCCGCGATGCGTTTCTGCATCGCCGCGCCTTTCCAGTCGGTCGGGGCGGTGTCCCTATTCATATGCTTCCCGATATTTTTTGACGATGCGCAGCGCGACGATGTTGAGCAGCAGCGTGACGATGAACAGCACGAGCCCCAGCGCAAAGGCGGCGAGCGTCTTGGCGCTGTCGAACTCCTGGTCGCCGGTGAGCAGTTTGACGATCTGCGCGGTCACCGTCGTGACGCTGGCAAAGGGGTTGGCGGTCATGTTCGCCGAGAGGCCCGCCGCCATCACCACGATCATCGTCTCGCCGATCGCGCGGCTGACCGCGAGCAGGATGCCGCCCATCACGCCCGGCAGCGCGGCGGGGATCAGCACCTGACGGATCGTCTCGTTCGGCGTCGCGCCCAATGCCAGCGACCCGTCGCGCATCGCCTGCGGCACCGCGTTGATGCTGTCGTCGGCCATCGACGACACGAACGGGATGATCATCACCCCCATCACGATGCCCGCGGCGAGCGCGCTTTCGGTCGAGGCGTTGGGGATGCCGATCATCACCGCGAATTCGCGCAAGGCCGGCGCCACCGTCAGCGCGGCGAAATAGCCGTAGACGACGGTCGGCACGCCCGCGAGGATCTCGAGCAGCGGCTTCACCCATTTGCGCACCGCGGGCGCGGCATATTGGGTGAGGTAGACCGCGGTCATCATCCCGATGGGAATGGCGACGATCATCGCGATGATCGCGCCGATCAGCACCGTGCCCCAGAACAGCGGGATGCCGCCGAAGGTATCGGGCTGCGGCGCGCCGCTCGTCGGCGCCCAGGTCGTGCCGAACAGCAGTTCGGCGGGCGAGACGAGGCGGAAGAAGCGGATCGATTCGAACAGCAGCGACAGCACGATGCCGAACGTCGTCAGGATCGCGACGAGCGACGCGAGCAGCAGCACCGCCATCACGATCTTCTCGACGCGGCTCCGCGCCCGGAAATCGGGGTGGATGCGCGTGAAGGCATAAAGCCCGCCCGCGAGCGCCAGCGCGAGCATCGCCGCGATGCCGATCCACGCATATTTGTGGCTCGCGTCGGCATAGGGCTTCACCAGCGGCGCCGCGGCGGGCAGCCGTACGTCGGCCTGCTCGCCCTGCGCGACCGAACGGGCATCCGACAATATCGCCCCGCGCTCGAACCCGAAGGCGGGCAGGCTCTCGGCCGCCTCGCTCGTCAGCACCTGGTTGGTGATCAACGCCGGCGACACCGACGACCAGACGGCGAGGAAGATCGCCGCGGGCGCGAACAGCCACAGCGCGACATACCAGCCATGATATTGCGGCCGCGAATGGAGCTTCGCCCCCGCGCGGCCCGCGAGCAGGCTCGACCGCGCCCGGCCGGCGAGCCAGCCGATCAGCGCAAGGCCCGCGATCAAAAGCAAAAGGGCGGCGGCGTTGAAGGTCACGTTTTTCTCTTAACCTGACCCCAATTCCGTTCGCCCTGAGCTTGTCGAAGGGCCGTTCTTTTCTTCACCGCAGAGGAAGGAAGGACGGTGCTTCGACAAGCTCAGCACAAACGGGGTAGGGGAGTCCAACGTCAAAAAAGCGGCGGCCGGACCGGGCGAACCCGCCCGGCCACCAGCGGGAGGAAACTTACTTCAGCTCGGCGCCGTCCAGCGCGGTCATATTCTTGCCGTTCGCCGCCGCCTTGTCCGCAACCGCCTTCGGCGACACGATCAGCCCCTTGGCGTTCAAATAACCGCCGTCGGCCGCGCCCTTCAGGAATTCGGCGACATATTCGGCGAGCCCGGGGACGACGCCGACATGCGCCTTCTTCACATAGATGAACAGCGGGCGCGAACCGGGATAGCTGCCGTCGGCGATCGCCGCGTAAGTGGGGGCGACGCCCTGCACCGGCACCGCCTTGATCTTGTCCTTGTTGGCGTCGAGATAGGAAAAGCCGAAGATGCCGAGGCTGGTCGGGTTCTTGTCGAGCTTCGAGATGATGAGGTTATCATTCTCGCCCTGCTCGACATAATAGGGCGAACCGCGCAGCGTCGTGCACACCGCCTCATGCTTGTCCTTGTCGCTGTCCTTCAGCGCCTTCATCTCGGGATTGGCGTCGCAGCCCTTGCCGAGGATCAGCTCCTTGAACGCATCATAGGTACCGCTCGTCGACGGCGGGCCGAATACCGAGATCGCGACCGCGGGAAGCGCGGGGTTCACGTCCTTCCACGTCTTCGCGGTGTTGGGCTTGCCATAGGGGTTCGCGGCGAGCGCCTTGTAGACATCCTCTTCAGACAGCTTGAAGCCCGGGCCGCGCTGCGCTTCGCCGAGCGCGATGCCGTCGATGCCGACCTGGATTTCGACGATCTCCTTCACGCCGTTCGCGGCGCAGGTGTCGAACTCCTTCTTCTTGATGCGGCGCGACGCGTTCGCGATGTCGGGCGTGTCGCCGCCGACGCCGGCGCAGAAACGCTCGAAGCCGCCGCCGGTGCCCGTGCTGTCGATCTTCGGCGTCTTGTTGCCCGTCGCTTCGGCGAACTTCTCGCCGACCGCGGTGGCAAAGGGATAGACGGTCGACGAACCGACCGCGCTGATATAATCGCGCGCGCCGCCGCCCGAAGACGCCTGATCCTGGCACGCGGAAAGCGCCAGCGCGCACGTCGCCGCACCAGCGATAAGACCAAATTTCTGGAACATCGGGGTATCCTGTCGGGGGTCGTTACCAAACCAAGCCGCCACCCCCGCGGCGACTCGCTGAGCCGCCAATGGGGGTTTTGTGTGACGTGTTTGTGACAGGGAGTGTCATGGAAGTGTCATGACCCCGCTCTGAACGTGCCAGAGCGAGTTGAACTCTAATCTTGTCAGTTCAGATCGGATTTGCTTAATCAAGATTATGCCTATTTCCGCTATCCATGCGTACCTTGTCCATCCGGGCAGAAATGATCCGGCAGCGACAATTTCTGGGAACGAAGTCCCACTATCCGGCAAGGTTTACGAGATGCTCAATGGCATCTTTGTGGCGGGGCCTGAAAGCAGAGACTTTGAGGTAACATTTAAGCCACTTTCAGCTAGCATCCAACAGAACGATTGCCGAGATCTGTTGATTGCTTACCAAGGTGCACCCGCACTTGAAACTGGGCGCAAGGTGGCCGAGCGACTTAGGAGTGTTACGGACAAGCGGTCGGGTATTGGCCTCATGTTCCTAATGACCGGCCAGCATGGCCCGCTTCAGCGCCTCGTGATTTCGCGTTTCCCGGCTAACCAAGCAATTCTGGCTGAGGTTGCTTTTTCGGCGGCGCAAGCGTGGGGTGCGGATCAAATTTTTGAGCAGCTCCGCACGTCCGTACTTTCTTATGCTAATGATGATGAGCAAACCGAGGATGCGGAATAGGCTTAGATGATCCTCATCACCGGCCACGTCATCCTCGCCCCCGAGCATCGCGAACGCATCATCGCGCTCGGCGCCGAACATAGCGCGCGGTCGCGTTCCGAGCCGGGGTGTTTGGCGCATAATTGCCATATCGATGTCGAAAACCCCGACCGGCTGATGTTCGTCGAGGAGTGGGAGAGCGTCGACGCGGTGCGCGCGCATTTCGCGCAGCCCGCATCGCGCGCCTTCGTCACCGAGATGTGCGCCCTGTCGCCCGCGCCGCCGGTGATCCGCATCTACGCCGCCGAGGAAATCACCGCGACGCTGATGGGGTAGGGGCGCGGCGCCGCGCTCCTTTTGCCGTCGCGCCCGTGCCTATCCCTCATCCTCCGTGGCGGGAACGATCGCCGGCTGGACCGCGCCATCCGGCGCCGCCGTATCGCCTTCCGCTTCGCCGTCGCCGCCGCCCGCTGCGGGGTCGGGCGTCACGACCGGCGTCCCGTCGCCCGGTGCGGCGGGGGTTACCACCTGCCCGGTCGCGTCGTCGGGATCGGGCGGGTTCAGGTCGACGTCGGTGCTGCGCAGGATGCGCGCCTCGCGCAGCGCGTTCATCTGCGTAATGATCGCCTTGCCTTCCTCCGACGTCCGGCCCGCCGTGCGCAGGTCGCGTTCCAGCCGCGACAATTCGGTGTCGATATGGTTCAGCTTGATCGCCTCTTCATAGGCGGCCTGCTTTTCGACCGCCTCCATCACCAGTTGCAGCCCGGTTCCGAACGAACAGAGCTGGTGATAGGCGTTGACGTCGCGGATCGCCGCGTCGATCGAATATTCTTCCTTCTTTTTCTTCAAATTGGTCAGGATATCGGCCAGCGCCTCGCCGCGCTTGGTGTCGATCGCGGTCGTCACCGTCTGGATGATCTGGTTGCGATAGACATGCGTGTTCACATGGTCGCGCGATCCGCTGGTAAAGGCGGCGCCGCCTGACAATATATTGCTCGCCTGATCGCCCGTCACGATCGTCGATGCCACCGACAGCCCCGTCGTCGCGATGCTCAGCCAGCCGTTCACCTCGGCCTGCCGTTCCAGCATCAGCGATTTTTCGACGATGCAGATCGTGTCGGCCTGGCTCAGCAGGACAAAGGCCAGCCGGTTGCGGTCGAGATCGCTTTTCAGCGCCAGCTCATAGGCAAATTCCTTGCCGGGGTTCGACGAGGGGAAACGGAAACAGTCGAGCGCGATCGCGCCCGGCCGGGGCGACCCGCTCTTGCGCGGTCCGATCCCCGCCGGGTCGGGGCGGTCGACTTCGCAGTTGCGCGCCTTGTCGTACAGCATCACATGCGCGGGCTCGACGCGCGCCGCGCCGCCGCTCGTGCATGCGGACAAGCCGACGGCGAACATCGATATCGCCGCGATTGCCGAATTCGATCTGGTCATCCCGCCCACCCCCGCAAGCAAAGGGCAAGGCTATTCGGCGCGATCGAATAATCAATCGCGATTCGTTCCAATCTGGTTCCATTCCGGCCATCGCGCGGAGGCGAAGGCGGCGCCTCTTTCTGAAAGGAAGCGCGCCGGTTCGGGTGCAGTGGCCGCCGCCCGCGCGGCTGTTCGGTTACCCTGCCAGCAACGGCGCCAGATATTGTCCGGTAAAGCTGCGCTTTTCCTTCACCACCTGCTCGGGGGTCCCCGCCGCGACGATTTCGCCGCCCTTGACGCCGCCTTCGGGGCCGAGGTCGAGGATATAGTCGGCGGTCTTGATGACATCGAGGTTATGCTCGATCACCACGACGCTGTTGCCCTGATCGACCAGCGCCTGCAGCACTTCGAGCAGCTTCCTGACATCCTCGAAATGCAGGCCGGTGGTCGGCTCGTCGAGGATATAGAGCGTCTGCCCGGTCGAGCGGCGCGACAGTTCCTTGGCCAGCTTCACCCGCTGCGCCTCGCCCCCCGACAGCGTCGTCGCCTGCTGCCCGACCTTGATATAGCCGAGCCCGACGCGGACGAGCATCGCCATCTTGTCGCGGATCGCGGGCACCGCCTTGAAAAACTCCGCCGCATCCTCGACCGTCATGTCGAGCACGTCGGCGATGCTCATCCCCTTGAACTTCACCTCCAGCGTTTCGCGGTTATATCGTTTGCCGTGGCACGTCTCGCACGTCACATAGACGTCGGGCAGGAAGTGCATCTCGATCTTGATCAGCCCGTCGCCGGTGCACGTCTCGCAGCGCCCGCCCTTGACGTTGAAGCTGAAACGCCCCGGCTTGTACCCGCGCGCCTGCGCCTCGGGCAGCCCCGCGAACCAGTCGCGGATCACCGTGAAGGCTCCTGTATAAGTGGCGGGGTTCGACCGCGGGGTGCGGCCGATCGGCGACTGGTCGATGTCGATCACCTTGTCGCAATGTTCGAGGCCGGAGAGGCTGTCGTGCGGCCCCGCGACCAGCCGCGCGCCGTTGAGCACGCGCGCCGCGCTCGCGTAAAGCGTGTCGATGATCAGGCTCGACTTGCCCGATCCCGACAGGCCGGTGACGCAGGTGAAGGTGCCGAGCGGGATCGTCGCGGTGACATTCTGGAGATTGTTCGCGCGCGCGCCTTTCAGCACCAGGTCGAAGCCGTTGCCGGGGCGGCGGTGCGCCGGCACCTCGATCTTCTTCGCGCCGGTCAGATACGCCGCGGTCAGGCTCTTCTTGTTCGCGAGCACCTGTTTCAGCGTGCCCTCGGCGACGATCTCGCCGCCATGGACGCCCGCGCCGGGGCCCATGTCGACGACATAGTCGGCGTGGCGGATCGCATCCTCGTCATGCTCGACGACGATCACCGTGTTGCCGAGGTCGCGGAGCCGCTTCAGCGTCGCGAGCAGCCGGTCGTTGTCGCGCTGGTGCAGCCCGATGCTCGGCTCGTCGAGCACATAAAGCACGCCCGACAGGCCGCTGCCGATCTGGCTCGCGAGGCGGATGCGCTGGCTCTCGCCGCCGCTGAGCGTGCCGCTGGTGCGGTTGAGGTTGAGATAGTCGAGCCCGACATTGTTGAGGAAGCCCAGCCGTTCGTTGATCTCTTTCAGGATCGCCTTCGCGATCTGCCGCTGCGTGTCGTTCAGCTTCTCGTCGAGCGTGCTGAACCAATCGAGCGCGTCCGCCACCGACCGCTGCGCCGACATGCTGATGTCCTCGCCCGCGATCTTCACCGCGAGCGGTTCGGGGCGCAGCCGCGCGCCGTGGCACGTTTCGCACGGCTGTGCGGTCTGGTACTTTCCCAGCTCCTCGCGCATCCACGCGCTCTCGGTCTGCAACATCCGGCGGTTGAGGTTGCCGATGACACCTTCGAACGCCTTGTGCGTCGTATAGGTGCGCTTGCCGTCCTTGAAGGTCAGCTCGACGGGCATGCCGCCGGTGCCGTGGAGGATGATCTGCTGCACCGCGCCGGGCAGGTCCTGCCACGGCGTGTCGAGCCCGAAGTCATAAGCTTTGCCCAGGCTTTCAAGCACTTGCATATAATAAGGCGAGGGCGGGTTCGATTTCGCCCACGGCACGACCGCGCCTTTTTTCAGGCTCAGCGCGTGGTTGGGGACGACGAGTTCGGGGTCGAGCAGCCACCCCTGACCCCCACCGGCGCAGGAAGTGTCGGCGGCGGCCGACGTCTGGGCGATCCACATGGATATCATGTTGAAAAGATGATCTCGCCCCGCTCGCTCATTGCCGATCTTGGTAGCGCGAGCGTGCTCCGCAAGGCAAGAGATGCTTGCGC
>NZ_JNFC01000051.1 GCF_000756385.1 Sphingopyxis sp. LC363 | reverse complement strand
CACGACTCAGATAGGGCGGGAACCCCCCCGCGTGCCCCTCCACCATGCTTCGCATGGTCCCCCTCCCCCAAGGGGGAGGACCGTCCGCTCCCCACCCCAAAACCGCTCTCCTCCATAAGGAAAGGGCCTGTCGCGACAGTGCCCGGCCGCGGCAGGCCCTTCCTACGCCCTCCCCGGCTTTGGGGAGGGGGAGAGACGGTCAGAACTGGCCGCGCAGCGTCACGCCATAGGTGCGCGGCTCGCCGGGGAAGCCGACGAACAGCTGGTTTGCGGTCGCCGGGAAGCCCAGCGCCGCGGGCGCCGCGACCGAACGGAATGAGCCCGATCCCTGGAGCGGCATGTCGGCGCCGATCTGGTAATATCGCTTGTTGAACAGATTCTGCCCCCACAGCTCGATCCCCCAGCGCCGGTCGCGGCCGTACAGCCCGATCCGGCCGTTGAAGACCGCGAAGCCGTCCTGGATCTTTTCGACATCCAGATCCGACCCGGTGTTGGTGTCGCTTTGCAGGCGCGTGTCGAAGTAGACGAGTGCGCTCAACCCGCTGTCGCCGATCGGCGGGGTCCAGCTGATCCCCGCGGTCGCGACATATTTGGCAGCGTTCGACACCCCGCGCCCGGGCAACTGGAACAGGACTGGCGACAGCGCCCGCCCTCCAGTGCCGACGAGGTTGCGGCGATAGAGGGTGTCGACATAGGTCAGCCCCATATTGACCGAGAGATAGCGCGCGGGACGCAGGAAGGTCTCGATCTCGAACCCCTTGGCGACGACGCCGGGTTTCAGCCGGTCGGACGCGCAGGCGCCGGTCGCGGCGCTGTTGTCGATCGGCCCGGTCCCCAGATCGTCCTTGCACGCCTGGATATTGGTAACCTCGAAATTGACGCCGTTGAAGGTGTTGAGCTGGTAATTGCTATATTCCTGATAAAAGGCCGCGAGATTGACGTCGACGCCGGGGCCGTCCCATTTGACGCCGAGCTCGTAGGCGTCGACCTTCTCGCTCGCGAATTGCAGGTCGCTCGCTTCGGGCCGCGCGTTGCCGGGCGTGTTCGCCGGCCGCGCGAGCAGCGCGACGCAGGCGGCATCCTGCGCATCCGATCCCGCGGTCGTGCTGCACGGCCGGTCGAGCGCCGAATAGTCGAGATTGAAGCCGCCCGCCTTGTAGCCCTTCGACGCCGAGGCATAGACCAGCCATTCGGGCGCGGGCTTCCAGCTCAGCACCGCAGTCCCCGTCCACTGGCCTTCGCTGAATTTGGTCCCCGGCGCGCCGGCGACGATGTCGGGCGCGGTGCCGTTAATGACACACGCGAGCGTCGCCAAGGCTTGCAAGGATGAATTGACGATCGCCGGACAGAGCGTGTTGGTGAAATTGGCGTCGCCGCTCAGCGTCTTCTTCTCGTGCGTGTAGCGCGCGCCGACGGTCAGCGTCAGCGCATCCTCGACGATGTCAAAGCTGTTGTGCGTGAAGATCGCATAATTGGTGCTGCGCTGGGCGAAGGTCGATCCATTGTTGCCGGTGCCGTTGAGCGGCGCGGCGCCAAGCAGCGCGGCGATGCCCTGAAATCCGGGGAAAGCGGCGGCAGGGAGGTTCGAACAGGTCGCCGAAGCCGGATTGAGGTTCGCGGGCGACAGCGCCGCCGCCGCGAGGCAATTGGCATAGCGCTGATAGTCGGCGCCATAAACGATGTCGTCGTCGACATCGAGCTTCTCGTTCGCATAATAGCCGCCGACGAGCCAGTCGAGCCGCCCGTCGAACGCCTCGCCCTGCAACCGCAGTTCCTGCGTGAACAGTCGGAAGCGGCGATCGAGGTCGGTGCGCCGCAATATGTCGAGCGCGCTGAAATCCGAATCCTGCCCCTGCGCATTCTTGTAGTCGCGATAGGCGGTGATCGAGGTCAGCGTCGCGGCGCCGAAATCCCAGTCGAGTTCGCCCGACACGCCCCAGTCCTTGGTGTCCGACCGATAGGTGACGCCGGGGGTGGTCGACTGGCGGCGAACGAAGCTGTCGCCCGCCGGCGCGACCTGATGGTTCGCGCCGAGGAACTGGAGCAGCGGCAGCAGCGTGTTGGGCGAGGCGACGGGGACGCCGTCGGGCCCGCGCGTCAGGCTGCGCACGGGGTTGAGGAGCACGCCGCCGCAGCAATTCTCGTTGCGTTTCGAATAGTCCGCGATCAGCCGCAGCGTGATATTCTCGGCGGGTTCGAGCAGTAGCTGCCCTTTGACCAGCCAACGGTCGCGGTCGTTGATATCGGGCTCGCCCGCCGTCGCATTGTCGATGAAGCCGTCGCGCCGCTGCCATACGCCGTCGACGCGTAGCGCCGCCTTGTCGCCCAGCGGCGCGTTGATCATGCCGTCGACGCGCCAATAATCATAATTGCCATAGGATATCGATCCCTTGGCACCGAACGCCGAAAGGTCCGGCCCCTTGGTGACGATGTTGATCAGCCCCGCGGTCGAATTGCGGCCGAACAGCGTGCCCTGCGGCCCGCGCAGCACTTCCACACGCTCGATATCGCCGAGCTCCGACAGGCCCACCCCCGTGCGGCTGCGATAGACGCCGTCGATGAACAGGCCGACCGAGCTTTCGAGCCCCGGATTCTCGCCGACCGTGCCGATGCCGCGGATGCGCGCGGTGAAATTGACCTCGCTCGTCGCGCCCGACACGAGCAGCGACGGGGCGACCTGTCCCAGCGCGCGCACGTCGGTGGCGCCCGTCTTTTCGAGCGTATCGCCGGTGACGGCGGAGACCGCGATCGGCACGTCGGACAGCGCCTCGCTGCGCCGCGTCGCGGTGACGATGATCGTGCTGTCGTCGGTTTCGGCGCCCTCGGCGTCCTGCGCCATGGCGGGCGCAGCGACGAGGCCGAGCGACAGCGACAGCCCGGCGGCGCTGGTTCGCAGCAGACCCGCGGCGGTGCGGCAATTGTTTTTCATGAAATGGCCCTCCTCTCACGATCGTTCGTTTATGCGGGGGAGAGCGGTCTTTTGTTTATGACGCAGGCGTATCACGACTTGCGCGCGTCATGCCAGCGCGCCGCCGCCGACCTGACGTCATTCTGCCGGGCGCGCGGCTTTTGTGTCACAGCTGTCAGATGTGACGGGTTGACTCGCCGGAGCAAAAAAAGGGGCGGGTCCAACGGCCCCGCCCCCTCGAAAATCATGCGATCATATGCGATCAGAATTTGCCGCGCAACGTCACGCCATAGGTCCGCGGTTCGGCGAGGAACTGCGAGAACAGCTGGCGACCGCCCGGATATTGCGGGTCGGCGAACGCGGTGCCGGTCGAGGTGCCGCCCTCCTGGAACGGCGAGTTGAACGCGACCTGGGCATATTGCTTGTTGAAGATGTTCTGCGCCCACAGCTCGATGCCCCATTTCTCGTCGGGACCGCGCACGCCGAGGCGGGCGTTGAACAGCGCATAGCCGTCCTGTCCCTTTTGCGGGAACAGGTCCGACCCGGTGTTATAGTCGCTGGTCATGCGGCCATCGATATAGACGAGGCCGGTCAGCCCGCTGCTGCCGATGTCGGGGGTCCAGGCGATGCTACCGGTCGCGACCAGTTCGGGCGCGTTCGACAGATTGTTGCCCGGCAGCAGGCGCAGCGCCTGATCGAGCGGCGCGCCCGAATCATTGCCCACCAGCTGACCGCGATATTTGGTCTTCGCATAGGTCAGGCCGGCAGTCATACGGAAGCTGCGCGCCGGAACGAGCGAGGCTTCGAGTTCGAAGCCCTGCGACCGGACGCCGTGGCTGACGTCATCGGTGGGGCAGGCGCCGGTGGTCGCCGCGGCGGCGTTATAGTTCGGCGCGCCGGTGAACTTGCTTTGATCGCGGTCGCCGCCGGCGAGGTCGCTGTCGCAGCCGTTGATGTTCTGGACGAGGAAAACGGTGCCGTTGAACGTATTGAGCTGGAAGCTCGAGAAGTCCGACCGGAACAGCGTCAGGCCGAGGCCGAACGGACCGCTCGAATATTTGGCGCCGATTTCATAGCTGTTGACCGTTTCGGGGTCGAACTGCAGCGCGCCCACCAGCGACTGCGCCCCGCCGACCGCCGCAAAGGGCAGGATCGGCGATTTCAGCGCCGACCGGTCGAGGTTGAAGCCGCCCGCCTTGTAGCCGCGCGAATAGCTCGCATAGACCATCAGGTCGTCGACCGGCTTGTACGACAGGATCGCCGTGCCGGTGAACTCGTCCTCGCTCCGCTTGTCGTTGATCGACACACCATTGAGTTCGGCGGTCGAATTGCCCTGACAGCTGAGGCCGATGAGCGCGCCTGCGAGCGCGCGCGCCGTGGCGTTCGTGCTCGAAAGATCGTCGAGCACCAGCCCCTGCACGGTGGTGCAGACCGTGTTGTCGTTGGTAAAGCTCGCCGAGAATTTCTTCTTGTCGTTGGTGTAGCGGAGCCCGAAGGTGAAATCGAGCTTGTCGGTGATGTGGAAGATATTGTGCGTGAACAACGCCCAATTCTCGCCATTCTGGCGATAGACGTCGTTGATGCTACCGAGGTCGCTCAGCCCGTCGAGCGCGTTGAACGCCGCGAGAATATCGGGACCCGACGCGCCCGACGCGCCGGCGATCGTCGCCGGTCCGACGCCCGGGAAGACGCACAGGGGGTTGGTCGGCGAGTAAAGGCCGGCCAGACCGCCGCCCGAAATGATGCGGCAGGTCGCGAAGCGGCCATAATCCTCGCCGAAGCGCAGATTGTCGCGCACGCGCAGCTTTTCATTGGCGTAGAAACCGCCGACGAGCCAGTCGAGCTTGCCGTCGAAGGCCTCGCCCTGCAGGCGCAGTTCCTGCGTGAAGGTGTGGAACTGGCGATAGGCGTCGTCGTCGGGCGCGCGATATAGGATGTCGACCGTGCCATAATCGACGTCGCCCGCCTGGCTCGACCGATATTCGCGGTACGCGGTGATCGAGGTCAGCGTAGCGCCGCCGAAATCATAGTCGATCTGGCCCGAAAAGCCGTAATCCTTGGTCTTGCCGGCGAAGCTGCGGCCCGGGGTGACCGAAATGTCGCGGCTGTAGCCCTGGTTGAACGCATCGAGCGACTGGCCGAGATCGGCGAGCACCCGGACGATATTGTTCGTCGTCGGACTCGCGGGAACCCCCGGATTGTTGAGGTTGCCGATATAGGGGTTGACCGAGGGGCCGACATAGGTCGCGGCGCAGCATTCCTCGTTGCGATAGGTATAATCGGCGATCAGCCGGACCGACAGCGCGTCGGTCGGCTCGAACAGCAATTGCCCGCGCAGGAAATAGCGATCGCGGTTGTTGACGTCGCGGTCGTTCGCGGCGTCGTTGTAGAAGCCGTCGCGCTTCACCCACACGCCGTCGAGGCGCGCGGCGAGCGTGTCGCTGATCGGGCCGGTGACGCTGCCGCCGAGGCGCCAGTAATCATAATTGCCATAGGTGATCTCACCCGTGGCCCCGAACTGGAAATCGGGCTTTTTCGAATAGATGCTGATCAGGCCCGCCGACGAGTTGCGGCCGCCGAGCGTGCCCTGCGGGCCGCGCTGCACTTCGATGCGGTCGATTTCGCCCAGCTCGTTGAGGCCGATGCCCGAACGCGAGCGATAGACGCCGTCGATGAAGACGGGGACCGAGCTTTCGAGGCCCGGATTGTCGCCGACCGTGCCGATGCCGCGAATACGCGCCGAACCGTTCGCTTCCGAGCCCGTCGACGAAACGAGCAGCGACGGGGCGACCTGGTTCAGCTGGCGAATGTCGTTCGCGCCGCTGTTCTGCAGCGTTTCGGCGCTGACCGCCGAAATCGCGACGGGGACGTCGGACAGGAGCTGCGAACGCCCCTGCGCGGTGACGATGATCGGCGTATCGTCGCTGTCGTCGGTCGCGGCATCCGCGGCCGCATCGGCCGGCGCATCCTGCGCGAAGGCCGGGGCCGCGACCACCGCCATGGCGATCGAGACGCCGAGCGCGCTGGTGCGGAGAAAACGGGCAGCACGAAGGGAAGATGATTTCATATCGGGCACTCCTCTCAACATTTCATTATTTTTGTTGCCGGGGGAGCATAACTCAATTGCGCCTCCGATCCAGCCGAAGGCGCGTATTTGCGTCGTTTTTGAAGAAGTGATGCTTTTCGGTCACAGGCGGAAAAGCGCCTGTTCGAGGGGGCTTAACTCCCCGTCCGCCGAAGGAGGCGGCTTGCCGTAGCGTCATCGCGCCCCCTGCCGGCGCAGGGGAAGCAGAGGCGGCGACCGCGTGCGACGAGCATCGCTTCATAGGGGCCGTCGAAATTTTCGGCGATGACCGGATCCTCGGCGGCCAGACCGCCGGTCAGGCTGCCGAAAGCGGGCAGAATCATCCGCCGCGCGTCGCCCGCGAAGCAGGGGCGCGAAATCGGCCGGCCGCGAACGTTGATTCGCAATTTGGGGTGGAAATGTCCCGAGATTTCGGGTCGCGTCTCGTTCCTCAGGCTCTGGTGGCGAAAGACGATGCCGTCGACGGCGAGTTCGTCGGCGACCTCGCCGCCCCACGCGCCGCCGGAGAGCCCGTCGTGATTGCCGGCGATCCACAGCAGCCGCGCCGATGCCGCCTGTCGCGCCAATCGCTCCGCCACCGCCGGCACGATGCGCGCCGCGGCGTGACGGTCGTGAAAACTGTCGCCCAGACACCAGATCGCACGCGCGCCGGTCCCGGCGGCGAGCGCGGCGAGCCGGTCGAGCGTGTCGTGGCTGTCATAGGGCGGCAGCGGCTGGCCCAGCGCCGCATACCAGCTCGCCTTTTCCAGATGCAGGTCGGCGACGATCAGCGCGCCGTGGCGCGGCCAGAACAGCGCCCGGTCGGCCAGCATCTCGAACTGCTGGCCCGCAAAGGCAAAGGTCGGCGCGGCGGACATGGCGCCGCTATGCAGTCGCCGCCGCTCCGTCGCAAGCGCCTTCAGTAACGATCAGCAACGACCCAGTCGCGCCGAAGGACGGCTGCCTTGGGGTGGGGAGCGGACGGTCCTCCCCCTTGGGGGAGGGGGACCATGCGAAGCATGGTGGAGGGGCACGCGAGGTGTTTCCTGCCCTATCTGAGTCGTGCGGCTCCGCCTGTGCCCCTCCACCACCTTCGGTGGTCCCCCTCCCCGTGCCGGGGAGGATCGGCAGCTTCCGGCCGAAAACGGTCATATCGTTATCTGGTTTGCAAGGGATGTGATCGCCTCGAGAAAAGCCCTAACCGCCGATGCGTATCCCGTTGGCGGCAAAGCGCCGTCCCATATCGCGGTTCGCCCCTTCGGGCAGGTCGAACACGACGCGCTTGTTCGGGAAATCGATCTCGACGCGATCGAACAGCGACAGGCTGTCCATGCCGAGCAGCAGCGCCGGCCGCTCGACGAGGCCCAGCGCGCGGAACGCCTGGCTGTCGGCGAAGCTGACCGGCAGGTCGTTGACGTCCATGCCGTTGATCACGATGCGGCGGATCGCGGGGCGCACCGCCGGCACCGCCTCGCCGGTCACCGCGCCCAGCGTCGTCGGCAGAAAGGGCAGGCGGTTCGCGCGCTTCGCCGCGACCAGCTTTTGCAGCGCCATATTGCCGACGCTGGTCTGCGCGCCGGTATCGACGATGACGTCGATGCGTTTGCCGTCGAGCCGCGCGTCGGACAGGATCAGCCGCCCCGCCGAATTGCGCGCGGTGACGACGATCGCATCATTGTCGCGGATGATCGGGCGCGCGCGCCTGCGCGTCTCCAATATCTCCATCGTTTCCTTGCGGAAATCGATGAGCACGCGCCGCTCCTCGAGCATGTCGACCCCGATCAGCCCCGCGGCACCGATGTGGCGGCCGAAAAAGGCGGGGGCATCGACCGGAGCAAGGTGCAGGTCGGACATCCGCAGCGCCGCGACGCGGAAGCTCGGTACCACCGCCGACCCGCCGATCGTCGCGAGCTTGAGCTTGGCGCCTTCGACAAGTTTCAGCCGCGCGGCGAGTTCGCGTGCGATCACCGTGCGCTCGGCGCCGGTATCGACGAGGAAGGAAAAGGGGCCTTGGCCGCCGACCATGACCTGCACCGCCATGCGCCGCGTCGCGTCGAGGTCGAAAGGCTGGATGAAGGGAACGACGGTGACCGGCGGCGCGACCAGTTCGGCGGGCGGTGTCGGGGCGGCGGCGGGGGCGGGCGCGGGATTGGCTGGCGCCGGCGTCGCGCCAGAGAGCGGGGGGGCGGCGAGCAGCAGCGCCAATGGCACGGACCACCTGATTGCACGGGTCATCGCTGGCATCCTCAACTATCTTTGCGCCAGTCTACGCCTGTGCGGCCCCTGCGGCAAGCGACGCGGGGCCGGACGTCTCATTCCTGCGGGTCAACGCGCATCGCCTCCTCGGCCAGCGCATCGGCGAGTTCGCCGAGCAGCATGTCGTCGAGATCGGACGCCGCGACATTTTCGCGCCCGATCAGCACCAGCACGGGAATGGCGAGCGGGCTGATCCGGTCGAGCGTCCGGTGCAGCATCGTCCCCGCCGCGCGGTCGAGCAGGTCGCCCAGCCGCGCGACGTCGGTCAGCCGCTCGCGCGCGTCGGCCCAGGCGGCTTCGAGCAGCAGATGGTCGGGCTCATATTTTCGCAGCACGTCGAAGATCAGGTCGGTTGAAAAGGTCACCTGCTTGCCCGTCTTGCGCTTGCCCGGATGCTGGCGTTCGATCAGCCCGCCGATCACCGCGACCTCGCGGAAGGCGCGTTTCAGCAGGTGCGACCGCTCGACCCATTCGACGAATTCTTCGGACAATATCTCGGCGTCGAACAGATTCTGGGGGTGCGTCACGGGCCGCAGCGACCAGATCGCGATCGCATAATCGGAGGCGACAAAGCCCAAGGGTTGCAGCCCGGCGCGCTCCATCCGCTTCGTGATCAGCATGCCCAGCGACTGGTGCGCGTTCCAGCCCTCGAACGGATAGCAGACGAGATAATGGTGCCCTTCGTGCGGAAAGGTCTCGACGAGCAGTTCGCCCGGCCGCGGCAGCGCCGAGCGCAGCGCCTGCATTTCGAGCCAGAAGCGCACATCCTCGGGAAAGCGCGCCCAGCTCGCCGGATCGGCGAGGAAGCTGCGCACGCGGTCGGCGAGCCGCGTCGAAATCGCGAGGCGCGCGCCCATATAGCTCGGGATGCGCGCGGGGCGCGTCGTCGCGCGGACGATCAGGTCGGTGTCGCGGATCGCCTCGACCTCGAGGTTTAAACCGGCAAAGGCGAAGGTGTCGCCGGGGGTCAGCGTGCTGGCGAAATATTCCTCGACCTTGCCGAGCCGCCGCCCGTTCTTGAAGCGGACGTCGGCCATCGGCGCCTCGACGATGATCCCGGCGTTGAGCCGGTGCTGCGCGGCGAGCCGGGGGTGCGCGATCCGCCACCTGCCCGGCCCGTCGGGGGCGAGGCGGCGGAAGCGATCATAGCTTTTGAGCGCATAGCCGCCGTCGCGCACGAAGCCGAGCAGCCGCGCGAAAACCTCCGCATCGATCCATCGGTAGGGCGCGGCGGTGCGGATTTCGGCGAGCAGTTCGGCCTCGTCGAACGGCGCCGCGCAGGCGAGCGCCATCACATGCTGCGCGAGCACGTCGAGCGCGCCGGGGCGGAAGCGATCGGCGTCGCGTTCGCCCGCCTCCACCGCATCGAGCGCCGCCTGCGCTTCGAGATATTCGAAGCGGTTGCCGGGCACGATCAGCGCGCGGCTCGGTTCGTCGAGCCGGTGGTTGGCGCGGCCGATGCGTTGGAGCAGTCGCGAGCTTCCCTTGGGCGCGCCCATCTGGATCACGCAATCGACGTCGCCCCAGTCGAGCCCGAGGTCGAGGCTCGCGGTCGCGACGAGCGCGCGCAGCCGTCCCTCGGCCATCGCGGCCTCGGCGCGCTGGCGCGCCTCGCGGTCGAGGCTGCCGTGATGGATCGCGATCGGGAGCGACAGATCGTTGACCTTCCACAGCTCCTGAAAAATCAGCTCGGCGAGCCCGCGCGTGTTGCAGAAGATGATCGTCGTGCGATTCCTCGCGATCACCTCCATCACCTGATGCACCGCCCAGCGGCCCGAATGCCCCGCCCACGGCACCGCGCCCTCGGGCAGCAATATCTCGATATCGGGGTCGGCGCCCGCCTCGCCCTCGACAATGGTGACCGTGCCGGCAGCGGCGTCGGGGGCGAGCCAGCCGGCATATTGCACCGGATCAGCGATCGTCGCCGACAGCCCGACGCGGCGCAGGCCGGGCGCGATCGCTTGGAGCCGCGCCATCGCGAGGCTCAAGAGGTCGCCGCGCTTGCCCGGCGCAAAGGCGTGGATCTCGTCGATCACCAATGTCTTCACATGCGCGAACATCGTGAAGCTGCCGGGATAGGACAGCAGCAGCGACAGCGATTCGGGCGTCGTCAGCAGGATGTTCGGCGGCCGGCTGCGCTGGCGCGCCTTCTTGTCCGAACTGGTATCGCCGCTGCGGCTTTCGACGCTGATGTCGAGCTCCATCTCGGCGATCGGGCCGAGGAGGTTGCGCTCGACGTCGGCCGCGAGCGCCTTCAGCGGCGAAACATAGAGAGTGTGGAGCCGGTCCGACGGGTTTTGCGCGAGATCGACGAGGCTCGGCAAAAAACCCGACAAGGTCTTGCCCGCCCCCGTCGCCGCGACGAGCAGGGCGTGCTCGCCGCGCTCGCCCGCGCCGAGCATATCGGCCTGATGTCGCCTGAGCCGCCACCCGCGTGCGGCGAACCAGTCGGTGAAAGGGGCGGGGAGCGGCATGGGCGAGATGTGGCGCGGCGGGAGACGGGGGGCAAGTCCCTCGGCCTCTACGCGGTGCAAGGGATGTCCCCTAACGACCGGTTGCGGCCATTGAGAGAAGAAAGCCCCTCCCCTTCAGGGGAGGGGTTGGGGGTGGGGTCTATCGGCCTTGCGCAAGGCCGATAGACC
>NZ_JNFC01000050.1 GCF_000756385.1 Sphingopyxis sp. LC363 | reverse complement strand
GTGTCGGCGGCGGCCGACGTCTGGGCGATCCACATGGATATCATGTTGAAAAGATGATCTCGCCCCGCTCGCTCATTGCCGATCTTGGTAGCGCGAGCGTGCTCCGCAAGGCAAGAGATGCTTGCGCGCCGAACTGCCCCGTTCTAGCGCGCGGAAAAATCGGCCGGTTCGTTACAATGGAAACCACCGGCCGCGCGACAGGAGAGACAGGTGGACGCGGCGCAGGCGGTACATGAAAAATTCCTTGGTGCGCTGGCGAGCGGCAGACTGCCCGGCCGCGCCGATGCACCCGACCCCGCCGCGGCCGGCCTGTCGCGCGGCGACGCCACCGACATTTTCCTGTCGCAGCTGACGAGCCGCCAGATGGACCGGCTCTCGCGCCATCTGCAGGCGCGCGGCGAAGGTTTCTACACGATCGGCTCGTCGGGGCACGAAGGCAATGCGGCGGTCGCGGCGGCGCTGCGCGTCACCGACATGGCCTTCCTCCACTATCGCTCGAACGCCTTCCAGCTCCACCGCGCGCGCCAGCTTCCCGGCGGCACGCCGACATGGGACATGCTGCTGAGCTTCGCCGCGTCGTCGGAGGATCCGATCTCGGGCGGGCGGCACAAGGTTATCGGGTCGAAGCCGCTCAATATCCCGCCGCAAACCTCGACGATCGCCTCGCATTTGCCCAAGGCGGTCGGCGCCGCCTTTTCGATCGGCATCGCGCGCCGCCTCGGCATGACCGGGCTGCCGCTGCCCGACGACGCGGTCGTGCTCGCCAGCTTCGGCGATGCCTCGGCGAACCATTCGACCGCGCAGGGCGCGTTCAACACCGCTGGTTGGGCGGCCTTCCAAGGCTCGCCGATGCCGTTGATCTTCCTGTGCGAGGATAATGGTATCGGCATTTCGACACGCACGCCGACCGGCTGGATCGAGGCGCAGTTCCGCAACCGCGCGGGTCTCCACTACATCAAATGCGACGGTACCGACCTCGTCTCGGCCTATGCCGGTGCCATCGAAGCTGCCGATTATGCGCGGCGCACGCGCAAGCCCGTGTTCCTCCACATGGGCACCGTCCGCCTCTATGGTCACGCCGGATCGGACGTGCAGGGCGCCTATCTGCCCAAGGCGCTGATCGAGGCCGACGAGGCGCGCGACCCGCTGCTCGCGGGCGCTGCGCTGATGGTGGAGCATGGCTGGATGAGCGCGGCCGAGATAGCCGACGCCTATGAAGGGATCGGCGCGACGCTCGCGCGGCAGGCCGAAGCGGCGATCCTGCGTCCGAAGATCACCACGTCCGCGCACGTCATGGCGAGCCTGATCCCGCCGAAGCGCGACGTGGCGCGGGTCAACAGCCCGTCGGACGAAGACCGCAAGGCGATGTTCGGCAGCGACGCTGGGCAGATGGACAAGCCGCAGCATATGGCGCGCCTCCTTTCCTGGGCGCTCGCCGACCTGATGCTCGCGCACAAGGAAATCGCCGTAATGGGTGAGGATGTCGGGCCGAAGGGCGGCGTCTACAACGTCACGGCGAAGCTCCACCAGCGCTTCGGATCGGCGCGGGTGGTCAACACGCTGCTCGACGAACAGGCGATCCTCGGACTCGCGATCGGCATGGCGCACAATGGTTTCCTTCCGATGCCTGAGATCCAGTTCCTCGCCTATGTCCACAATGCCGAGGACCAGATCCGCGGCGAGGCGGCGACCCTCAGCTTTTTCTCCGACGGGCAATATAGCAATCCGATGGTCATCCGCATCGCGGGGCTCGGCTATCAAAAGGGCTTCGGCGGCCATTTCCACAACGACAACAGCCTCGCGGTTTTCCGCGACATTCCCGGCGTCATCCTCGCTGTGCCATCGAACGGGCGCGACGCCGTGGCGATGCTCCGCGAATGCGCGCGGCTCGCGCGCGAAGAACAGCGCGTGATCGTCTTCGTCGAACCGATCGCGCTCTACATGACGCGCGACCTTCACGAAGAGGGCGACGGCCTGTGGACCAGCGTCTACGAGGCGCCGGGCGAAGGTGCGCCGATCCGCCTCGGCGACGTCGGCGTCCACGGCGACGGCACCGACCTCGCGATCGTCACTTACGGCAATGGATATTATCTGTCGCGGCAAGCCGAAAAATTGCTCGCCGACGATGGGGTCAAGGCGCGCGTGATCGACCTTCGCTGGCTCGGCCCGGTCGACGACGCGAAGCTGGTGGCGGCCGTCGGCGATGCGCAGCGCATCCTGATCGTCGACGAATGCCGCATCACCGGTTCGCAGAGCGAAGCGTTGATGGCGGCTTTCGTCGAGCGGGCTCCAGACAAGAAGCTCGCGCGGATCGCCGCCGACGACAGCTTCATCCCCCTCGGCAAGGCGGCGACGCTGACGCTGCCGAGCCGCGATTCGATCTATGCCGCCGCGAAGGAGCTGATCGCATGAGCGGGCGCAAGACCGCGATCGTCGTCGCCTCCGGCCGCGGAACCTATGGCAAGGGCGAACTCGGAAGCATCGCGCGGTTTCACGGTGCACGCTTCGGCGAACTGATCGCCGATTTCGATGCGCAGCGCCGCGACCGCGGTCAGCCGACGGTCACCGAACTCGACGGCGCCGACCGCTTCAGCGTCGGGGTGCATATGCGCGGCGACGTTGCGGCGCCGCTGATCTACACCGCGACCGCGCTCGATTATCTGAGCATCGACCGCGACAAATATGACATCGTCGCGGTTCTCGGCAATTCGATGGGCTGGTACAGCGCGCTCGCACTCGGCGGCGCGGTTTCGGTCGAGGACGGCTTTCGCATATCTAACGCGATGGGCCTCAACAGCCAGACACACGGTCCGGGCGGGCAGATTTTGCTGCAAGTGGTCGACGAGGATTGGCGTCCGGTACCCGGGCTGCGCGAAATGCTGCTGGACCTTGCCGCGGCGATCGACACCCGTCCGGACCACGCGCTCGCGCTGTCGATCGACCTCGCCGGCATGCTCGTGCTCGCGGGCAATGAGGAGGGGCTTGCCGCGCTGCTCGCCGAAGCGCCGCCGACCCCGGCGCGCGATCCGTTACGCCTCGCGGGTCACGGCCCCTTCCACACCCCGCTGATGTTCGGCAGTTCGGACAAGGCCCGGGCCGAGCTGCCCGCTGCGCTTTTCGGCCGCCCCGACATTCCGATGGTCGACGGCCGCGGCCATATCTGGCGCCGCTTCTCCAGCGACCCGGCCGAGATCTGGGATTATACTTTCAGCCACCAGATTCTCGCGCCTTATGATTTCGCGCTGTCGGTGCAGGTCGCGGTCAAGGAATATGCGCCCGACGCGATCATCCTGCCCGGCCCCGGTGACACGCTCGGCGGCGCGATCGCGCAATCCCTGATCGGCGTCGGCTGGCAGGGCATGACAAGCAAGGCCGATTTCATGGCGCGGCAGGCGTCGGACCCCATCCTGCTCTCGATGGCGCGCGCCGATCAGCGAGGGCTGGTTACCGGACAGCGATAGGGCCGGCAGAGAGGAACGTCCCTGCCGGCCCTGTTGTTTGCCCGGGGTCAGGTGGGGTTGACCCCGGGCGGATGAACGGCAGCGCCAATGGGGACCAACTCAAGGGCGGTACACCGTTCATTTTCCTTATAGGCGCACCGCGCGGCACCTGGCCGGGTTCCCGTGCGATCATGCACCGAAACGGACCCGATCGCCCGGCGCGGCGCGCGCATATTCGGCGGTGAACTGCAATCGCAACAGTTCGGCGACATTGCCCGCTCCGGCGCGGCGCATGATATTCGCGCGGTGCACCTCGACGGTGCGCGGGCTGAGGTCGAGCCGCCGCGCGATCGCCTTGTTGCCGAGCCCGGCGGCGATCGCATCCAAAATGTCGCGCTCGCGCGGGGTCAGCGCCGCCAGCCTCGCTTCGGCCTCACGGTGCCGCGCGAGCGCGCCTTGCGCCGCGTGCCAGTCGGCAAGCGCCGCGTCGATCGTGCGCCGGACGAGGCGGAGGTCGAGCGGCGCGGGCAACAGATCCTGCGCGCCGCCGCGCAGGATCGCGCGCGATTCGGCGATACTGAGCCGCTCGGCAGCGACGAAGGCGAAGATCGCGGGGCGCCCCGCGATCCGTTCGAGCAGCGCCGTGCCGTCGGTTCGTCCCGGCTGGCGCCAGCGAAAAAGCAGCACGCCGGACAGATCGTCGCCCTCGGCCTCGATCCACGCGTCGGCGCTCGCAAAGCTGCGAACGACCCGCGCATGACCTGTGGCAAGCGTGCGGAAACAGGCCGCCCGTTCGACAGGGTCGGGCAGGATCAGATGGATATGGCCCCCGCTTTCGGTCACGCTGCGATGCTGCGCGCGGAACGATCGGGCCGACAGCGCGAAAGGATCGGCGGCGGCGCCATATCGGCGCGTTTTCGAATTTCGCGCCCCGCGTTCCGGATTTTGGTGACCCCTACGGGAATCGAACCCGTGTTTCAGCCGTGAGAGGGCCGCGTCCTGACCGCTAGACGAAGGGGCCTTGGGTCGGAGATTTTGCTGGAGAAAGGAGCCGACCGCTCCTGTGACCGATGGTGACCCCTACGGGACTCGAACCCGTGTTTTCGCCGTGAAAGGGCGACGTCCTAGACCGCTAGACGAAGGGGCCGTCTGATCGGTGAGCGGGCGCCTTAGACGGGCGTTTGGACGCGGTCAAGCATGGCGACGCCGCCCCCGCGCAAAAATATTGCGCGGCACCCGAGCGGCCCGCCCCTAGTCCGCCCAAGCGGCATCCTCAAGATGCAATTCCGCGGCGGGGCGGCTGCCCCAATCGTCCCGTTTTGCGCGGCCCGCGAGCCATAATTTGCGCCCGCGCGCGTGGAGCAAGGCCTGTCCCAGCTCGGTCTCGGCGCTCCTAAAGGCGATCGCCTTGAAGCGCGCGCCATCGTCACCCGACACGATCAGGCGGACATGGTCGGTGCCGACGATGCCCGATTCGACGATTCGCACCGGGCCGGTCGCGACGCGCGGTGCGGGCCAGCCGGCGCCATAGGGACCCGCGCTTTCGATCGCGTCGCACCACAGCGGATTGATCCCGCGCGGCGCGAGCACCGCGTCGATCAGCAGCGCCTTGTCGCCGCTCGCGCGCTCGACGTCGGCGGCGAGGCGGTCATTGAGGAACGCGCCGAGCGCATCGACCTTGTGCCTTTCGACCGTCAGCCCCGCCGCCATCGCGTGACCACCGCCCGCGACGAGCAGGCCCGTTTCCTTCGCGGCGAGGATCGCGGCGCCAAGATCGACGCCCGAAATCGAGCGCCCCGACCCCTTGCCGGTCCCGTCCGCATCGACCGCGATCACGATCGCGGGACGGTGCAATCTCTCCTTCAGGCGCCCGGCGACGATACCGATCACGCCTGGATGCCAGCCCTCGCCCGCGACGATCGCGACCGGTGCATTGCCGCAGGCGATGCTTGCCTCCAACGCCTGTTCGAGCACCGCCGCCTCGATCGCGCGGCGTTCTTCGTTCAGCCGGTTGAGCTCGGCAGCGATCTCCGCCGCCTCCTGCGGGTCGCTCGTCGTGAGCAGCCGCACGCCGAGGTCGGACTTGCCGACGCGCCCGCCGGCATTGATCCGCGGGCCGAGCGCAAAGCCCATGTCGCTCGCGCTCGGCGGCTTGGTGAGCCGCGCGGCGTCCATCAGCGCCGCAAGTCCCGTGTTGCCGCGCCGCGCCATCACCTTCAGCCCCTGCGTCACAAGCGCGCGGTTGAAGCCGGTGAGGTGCGCGACGTCGGCGACGGTCCCGAGCGCGACGAGGTCGAGCAATTCGATCAGCGCGGGTTCGTCGCGGCCCGCGAAAAAGCCGCGTGCGCGAAGCGTGCGGAGCAACGCAGCGCCGAGCAGGAAGGCGACCCCGACCGCGGCGAGATTGCCGTGGATCGCGGCATCGGCTTCCTCGTCAAGCCGGTTGGGGTTCACGAGCGCGAGCGCCACGGGCAGCGTCGTCGCGCACTGGTGATGGTCGACGACGATCACTTCGACCCCCGCCGCCTTGGCCTCGGCGATCGCATCGAACGCCTGCGCGCCGCAATCGACCGTGACGACGAGCTTCGATCCCGCCTCACCGATTTTGACGAGCGCGGCGCCCGACGGGCCATAGCCTTCCATCAACCGGTCGGGGATATAGGCGCCGACGGGAAGGCCGAACCCGCGCAGCAGCCGCACGAGCAGCGCCGCCGAGGTTGCGCCGTCGACGTCGTAATCGCCAAAGATCGTGACGGCCTCGCCCTTCTCGACCGCGTCGGCGAGCCGCGCGGCGGCGGCGTCCATGTCACGGAACAGTGAGGGATCGGGCATGAAGCCGCGCAGCGTCGGCGTCCGCTGCCGGTCGAGATCGTCGCGCGCGACGCCGCGCGCGAGCAACAATTGCGTGACGAGATCGTCGGGCGCGAGATTTTCGCTGGCCATGTCGGCGCTCGCCCGCCGCCAGTGCCACGGTTGGCCGGCGATCGAGCGCGTGATTCCAAGCGCCGCATCACTCATCGCCGCGCCCTCGCGACCAGAATGCGGGTGCGCAGCGCCTGCGCCGTGGCGGCCGGGATCGCCGGAATTTCATGGCTGACGAGCGAGCTGCCGCCCGGCACGCCGAACACCAAAGTCGCGAGGCCCAGCGGGCGCAGGATAAAATCGCTCTTGAGGTCGATGCTCTGCACCGACGCGTGCGGCAGCAGGGTCGTCTTGGGCTTCCATATTCCGCGCCGGATCGCCACTTGCTCGCCAAGGTCGGTCCAGCGGTGGAAGCGCGCGCCGAACAGCGATCCCGCGCCGATCAGGAGCCCGGCGACCGGACCGAGCCAGCCGAGCGGCTGGCCGAACGACACCGCGATCAAGCCGCCCGTCGCGGCGCCGACCGCGCCGATCAAGCCGCCGAGCGCGACGATGCGATGGCTGCGCTGCCATGTCGCATCCGCGCCCGGCCGCGCGATCGCGATCTCGTCCAGCACCGGGTCGATTTCGGCCAGCTTGCCGAAGGGGACGACCTGATGGTCGCGCTCCTTCTCGCCATCGCTCGCAAGGCTTTGCAGACGAAGCTCGTGCCAGCCGAAACGCCGGCGAAACCAGCCGGTGACAAGGATCGCCGCCTGCACGCGCTTGACCGGCACCGCGACGTCGGTGCGCGTCGTCAGCCCGCGGGTCCGGCGCAGCGCGCGCGGCTCGCGCGTCAGGCGGAAATCCCAGTTGGCGAAGACCATCATCGCGATCCCGCTTACGAAACCGATCAGCAGCAGCGACAGCGCCGCGCCGATCCCGGCGACCCAGCGATGCGCGAGCAGCCACTGATCGAGGCCATAGCTTTCGGCGATGTCGATCCAGTCCACCGGATTGAAGATATTGAAATCGAACGGCAGCAGGCCGTCGAAAAACTGCATCGCGGCGCCGACCACGGCCAGCGCGGCGAGCGAGAAGTTGAACAGCCCCGCGGTCAGCAGCCGCCCCGGACTCATTGCGAAGAGCAGCCGGTCTTCGGGCGCGGGCGCCGTATCGGGGGCGCCCGCCGCGACGACCGTCGCCGCCTCGCCGCTGCGGTGCGCGCGGATCGTCGTGCGCAGCGCCTGCGCAGCGTCGAGCGCGATCGCGTTGAGGCTCGCGTCATTTTCCTTGCCGCCCGCGCCGGTCTCGAACCCGACTTTGGCGATCCCGAACGCGCGCGCGACCAGCCCCTGTTCGATGCTGACGTCCTGAATGCGGTCGAAGGGGATCGTGCGGTGCTGGCGCGCAAAGACGCCGCTTTCAATCACCACCTCATCGTCGCCGACGAGGAAGCGGAAACGCAGCCACTGAAACCAGGCGGCGAGCAGCGAGATCAGCAGGAACGCACCGATCGCCGGCACGATCCAGATCCAGTTGCCCGTAAAACCGAGCGCAGCCACCGCGGGCAGGAAGTTGAGCGATTTCGGCCCGAGCGCGACGACCGCGAGCGCCAACGTCGCGGGGTGCAGCCGCTGCCAGCGCGACTCGTCGTCCGGCGCGGCGAGGGCGGCGGCGCCGGTCATGCGAAGTCGGTCTGGATATGGCGGCGGATCGTCTCGCGCATCGCCGCCGCGAGGTCGCTGGGCAGTCCCGGCAACGTCACCGTGCTGTTGTGCGTGCCAGAAGTGTGGACAATCAGATGCGACAGACCGAACCAGCGTTCGATCGGCCCCTGCCCGACGTCGATATGCTGGACGCGCACGAAGGGCACGATCGTATCGGTGCGGAACAGCCAGCCGCGCGCGACGCGCAAGTGCCCCTCGCCGATCTTGTAGCCCCACCGCGACACGCGGCGCGACGGGAAACTGACGATGATGACGATCGCGATCAGCCAGGCCAGCGCGGTGATCAGCCCGTACGGCCCCTCGATATGGCGGATCAGCAGCGCGTCGAAAACGCTGGCACCGATCGCCAGCGGGATCAGGTTGAGCGCGGTCGCGATACGCAGCACTTTCGCGTAGGCCGGATCGACCGGGTGCAGCCCCTCGGCGGCGTTCAACGCCTCGGCGTCGAAGGGATCGGTCGGATGCGCGGCGGGCGTGTCGGTCATGCTCCTCCGTTAGCGTCTTATATGACTATGGCACAACCACATTGAAGCGCGGGTCGGCGGGCGGGTGGAGCGCGAACCACGACAGAAAGGCTTGCCGATCGCCGTCGATGCGGATCGCACCCGACTGGATCAGCGCGGGGAATTGCGCGCGCGCCATCATCGCTTCGTCGAGGATCTTGCGGTCTATCGTGATCGTCGCGGTGGGGGCCGGGTCGGTCACGCCATAGCGCGGAAATTCGACCCCGCCGCCAACGACGACGGCGACGCTTTCCTTGCTGTCGGGCAGGATGAACTGGAAAACCCCCCTGAGCGCATTTCCTTTCGCGGCGTCGAAGCGCGTCGCGAGCGCATCGAAAAAGACCACGGTCGGGATCGCGCTGACGAAGCTGCGGCTCTGCCCATTGCTCGTCGCCGCCTCGACCGCGTTTCCGCGCAGGCTAGCGGCTCCGGCGAGATAATAATTCCGCCACGCCCCAGATTCGGCCTGATAGCCCATCTGGTCATAGGCTGACGCCAGCGCCGCGCGCGCTTCCTTGTTGCCGGGCTCGGCGAAGACGAGCTTGTTCAAAAGTTCGGCCGCCCAGCGATAATCGCCCGCCTTCAGCGCCGCCCGTCCCGCCGCAAGCAGCTTGTCGGCCCCGCCCGCGAGCGCGACATATTTGGGCGCCGATTGCTCGGGCGGCAGCGGATTGAAGTTCGCCGGATTGCCATCCCACCAACCGAAATAGCGCTGGTACGTCGCCTTCATGTCGTGGTTGAGCGTGCCATAATAGCCGCGCGTCGAAAAATCGGCCACCTGCGCCGGCGCCTCGGGGGTTTGGTCTGCGAGTTCGTGCAGCGTCGCGCCGCGGTTCGCGAAGAAGAGCGTGCGGTCGTGGACATAACGATAGGCGTCGCGCTGGTTCGCGAGCAGCGCCGACACTTCGCCCGCGCCCCACGTCGGCCAATGGTGCGACGCCATCGCGACCTCGGCCTTGCCGCCCCATTTCAGCAACATCGCGTCGATCACCTTCGACCAGCGGAGCGCATCGCGCACCTGCGCACCGCGCAGGGTCAGGATATTGTGGAGATTGTGGGTCACGACTTCGGTCGTGTGCAGCGCCTTATAGGCGGGGATGTAGAAGGTGAACTCCGACGGCGCCTCGGTGCCGCCCGCGTCGAGGAATTCGAAGGCCAAACCGTCGATCGTCAGCGTGCCGCCCTGTTCGCCGACCGTCTCGGTCGGTTCCATATAGCCGATCGTCCCCGACGACAGCTTCGGGCCCAGCCCCGTGTCGACCTGGCCCGTCGGGCCGGGTGCGAGGGTCGCGCCGAACATATAGAGCGCGCGCCGTCCCATCGCGCCGCCCGCAAGGACATTCTCCGACGTCGCTTCCTCCGAAAAGCCGTGCGGCGCGATGATGCGGATATTCTCCGCCTTGACGCGTTCGGGCGTCACGATCCCGCCGACACCGCCGAAATGGTCGCTATGACTGTGCGAAAAAATCACCGCCTTGATCGGCCGCTTGCCCGATTTGGCTTCGACCGTATCGGCGAACAGCTTCCATCCGGCTGCCGCCGCTTCTTCGGACAAGAGCGGGTCGACGACGATCCAGCCGGCCTTGCCGCGGATGATCGTCATCACCGAAATATCGTAGCCGCGGACCTGCCAGATCTTGTCCGGCACCACTTCGAACAATCCGTGCACGGCGTTGAGCCGCGCCTGCCGCCAGAGCGACGGATTGACCGTATCGGGCGCCTCCCGGGTATCGAGGAAGACATAGGGCCGCCGGTCCCACACGGTCCTGCCGTCGGCGGTCTGGATCAGCCCGTCCGGAATCTCGGCGATCTTGCCGCGCGTCGCGTTGGCCGCGTCGCGCGGATCATCGAGCGGCAGACGCTTTGCCAGCTCAGCCTGCGCGGCGCGGGTCGCTTCGCTCGACGGGTCCTGTGCGGCAACGGTAAAGGGCAGGCCCGCGACAAGCAGCAGGGCGGTCCATCGGCGCATCGTCTCTCTCCCCCATATTTCGGGGCAGCTTGCGCCGCGCCCTTCGGCTTGGCAAGCATCGCCGCATGACCGGCACGCCGCACCTCCTCATCGTCTGGCACAGCCGTACCGGCGGCAGCAAGGCGCTTGCCGAAGCCGCGGCCGAAGCCGCCGCTACGGCAGCGCAGCTCGTCGCGGCGGACGACGTCACGCCCCAGCTTCTGCAGGCTGCGGGCGGTTACCTCTTCGTCGGCCCCGAAAATCTCGCCGCGCTGTCCGGCGCGATGAAGGAGATGTTCGATCGCTGCTATTATCCCTGTCTGGGGAAGCTCGAGGGCCGTCCCTATGCGACGATCATTTGCGCGGGGTCGGACGGCGAAAATGCCCAGCGCCAGCTCGACCGCATCGCCACCGGCTGGCGGCTGAAACGCGTCGCCGAGCCGGTGATCGTCAATACGGCGGCGCAGACGCCCGAAGCCATCCTGGCGCCGAAGATCATCGCACCGGACCGCCTTGCCGAAGCGCGCGACATGGGCGCTGCGCTCGCAGAGGGGATTGCCGCGGGGATTTTTTGAGGACGGGCGTTCGCTGCGACCGCTTTGGGGTGGAGAGCGGACGTTGCGGCAATTTAGCCCCTCCCCTTCAGGGGAGGGGCAACGCAGACTTGGCAGCTTGCTGCCTAGTCGTAGTGGGGTGGGGTCTATCGGCCTTGCGCAAGGCCGATAGACCCCACCCCCAACCCCTCCCCTGAAGGGGAG
>NZ_JNFC01000049.1 GCF_000756385.1 Sphingopyxis sp. LC363 | reverse complement strand
GCGCAAGCATCTCTTGCCTTGCGGAGCACGCTCGCGCTACCAAGATCGGCAATGAGCGAGCGGGGCGAGATCATCTTTTCAACATGATATCCATGTGGATCGCCCAGACGTCGGCCGCCGCCGACACGTCCGGCGCCGGTGGGGGTCAGGGGTGGCTGCTCGACCCCGAACTCGTCGACCCGGCTTATAGCCAGACGATCGCGGGGGGCGAGATCCAGACCGCCTTTCCGCCGCCGCCTCCACCCCCGCCGCCGACGCCGGAGTGGCTGAAGTCGCTGCTCAATGCGATCGGCAATTTCTTCGAGTGGAGCGCGCCCGCGGCGAAGCCGCTGATGTGGATCGGGATCGCGCTGATCCTGCTGTTCCTCCTTTACCATTTCGTCCCCGCCTTTGCGCGGTGGGTCGACAATCTGCGCTTTGGCCGCAAGCGCGGCGACGCGGATGCCGACGATCCTGTCGGACAGGCCGAGGCCGGCGCGGCGCGCGCACTGCTCGCCGAGGCCGATGCACTCGCCGCCGAGGGGCGCTTCGCCGAAGCGGTGCATCTACTCCTCTATCGCAGCGTCGAGGATATCGAAGGGCGCCGCCCCGGGCTTGTCAAACCCGCGATGACTTCGCGCGACCTGGCCGATGCGCACGACCTGCCGTCGGTTGCGCGCGGCGCGTTCGGCCGCATCGCGCGCGCGGTCGAAATCAGCCTGTTCGGCGGGCGATCGATCGACGCCGGGGCGTGGGAGCAATGCCGCGCGGCCTATGCCGAGCTGACGGTGCCGAAGAATTGGGCGCGCGCATGAGCGGGGCCTTCACCGACGATCATGGGTTTAACCCGCGACTGAACGCCGCGGTCGTCGCGATCGGCGTGGTCGCTTTCATCGCGCTCTGGGCGCTGATCGCGCTCGGGCCGCAGCTCAGCAGCGGCAATGACGGCGGCGGCCATGCGCTGTCGAAGGCGGCGCCGGGCTATGCCGCGATCGTTGACCTTGCCGAGCGCGCGGGCGCCGAGGTCGAACTGCGGCGGAGGGTCGAGACGGAGTCTTATGGGGAATATGAGCCGCTGCTGGTTCTGACGCCGACACACCGCACCCGCGCTCCCGAGATCGCCGAACTACTCGACGGACACCGGGCCGGCCCCGCGCTGATCATACTGCCCAAATGGCAAACGATGGCAGTGCCCGGCCAGACGCCCAAGCCCGGCTGGGTCAGCGTCGGCCTTCCGGTCAAGCCGCGCGATGCCATGCTTCCGCCCACGCATTTCGGCAAGGTTGCGATCAAGGCCGCGCCGGGCAAGGCGCAGGACGTGCAAGCGCGCCTGGCGGGACACAGCTTCACTGCCTGGCTGCCGGCCAATGTGCAGACGATTTCGGGTGACAAACTCGAAACGCTGATCGCCGCGCCGGGTGGGGGGGCGGTGCTGGCGCAGGTCGGCGACCACGATCTTTACATTCTTGCCGACCCCGACCTCATCAACAATCTAGCCTTTGCCTCGCGCGACCGGGCGGTCGGCGGCGCGATGCTGATCGACGCCATCGCCGACTATGCCGATGCCGACGGGCTCGCCTTCGACGTGACGCTCAACGGCTTCGGCGGGCAGCGTTCGCTGCTCCGCTTCGCTTTCGTCCCGCCCTTCATCGGCATCACGCTCTGCCTACTCGCGGCGGGGCTGCTCGCGCTGTGGCAGGCGTGGATGCGCTTCGGTCCGGCGTTGAAGCCCGGCCGCGCGATCCCGGTGTCGAAGGCGGCGCTGATCGCGAACAGCGCCGACCTCATCAAGCAGGCACGCCGCGAACTCGACGGTGCCGACGCTTATGTAAAGAGCCAGCGCATCGCGATCGCGCGGCGCCTGCACGCGCCCGCCGGACTCGACGGCGCCGAAACCGACGCGTGGATCGACCGGCATTTGGGGAAAGGCAGCGACCTTTTCTCGTCGCTCGCGCGGCGGCTGCCGCTCGCGCGCAACACGCATGAATTCCTTGCAGACGCGCAGGCGCTGCACGACATCAGGAAGGATCTACTCCGTGACAGCTAATCCCGTCGCCCAAAGGTTCGAAAGCGTTCAGGCGCTCGGCGCCGCGATCGAGAGCGAGGTCGCCAAGGCCGTGTTCGGGCAAGGGCCGCTCACCCGCATGGTGACGATCGCGCTGCTCGCGGGCGGCCACGTCCTGCTCGAAGGTCCGCCCGGGACCGCGAAGACGTTGCTCGCGCAGGCCTTCGCGCGCGCGACGGGGCTCGATTTCGGGCGCATCCAGTTCACCCCCGACCTGATGCCCGGCGACATTTTGGGGTCGAATCTGTTCAACTTCCAGACGTCGAGCTTCACCCTGACCAAGGGGCCGATCTTCACCGAATTGCTGCTCGCCGACGAAATCAACCGCACGCCGCCCAAGACGCAGGCGGCATTGCTCGAGGCGATGCAGGAACGGCATGTGACGATCAATGGCGAGCCGCACGCGATGAGCCCGCGTTTCACCGTGCTCGCAACGCAGAATCCGATCGAACAGCAGGGCGTCTATCCGCTTCCCGAAGCGCAGCTCGACCGCTTCCTGTTCAAGCTTGTCGTCGATTATCCCGACGCCGACGAGGAACGCCGCATCGTCGCCGACCATGGCGGGCGCTTCAAGAGCCCGGTGGTCGGCGATTTCGGGGTGACGCAGGTCGCCGATGCGAAGGCGATCGGCGACGCGATCGACACCATCGCGACGGTGCGCCTCGCCGAGGAGATCGTCGATTATGTCGTCCGCCTCGTCCGCGCGACGCGCGAGAGCGCCGACCTCGAATGCGGCGCGTCGCCGCGCGCCGCGACCCTGCTCGCGCGCGGGGCGTGCGCGGCGGCGGCGCTCGACGGGCGCGACTATGTGATCCCCGACGACGTCCAGCGCCTCGCCGCGGGCGTGCTTCGCCACCGTGTCATCCTGTCGGCGGCGGCCGAGATCGAGGGCCGCAATGTCGAACAGGTCGTTTCGGCCCTGCTCGAACGCGAAGAGGTGCCGCGTTGATCTATCCGACCCGCCGCGCGATCTATCTGCTGCTCGCGGGCGCCCCGATGGCGCTCGCGCTCGGGCTGATCCGGCCCGAGCTGTGGCTTGTCGCGCCCGGCTGGATCGGGGCGATCCTTGCCTGCCTGATCCTCGACACGATTTCGGGTGCGAATCCCCGCCATCTGACGCTCGATGCCCGCTTCCCGCATCAGGTCGGCGTTGGCGACCCGTTCGACCTGTCGCTCATCGCAAGCGGCCACAGCGTTCCGCCGCATGCCGAATTCGCGCTCGCGCTAGACGAAAGACTCGCCGAGGACGGGCGCCTCGCGGGCGATATGCGCAGGGTGGCCACGGGCGATGCACTCGTCCGCACATTATCGCTCACCGCATCGCGGCGCGGGCAGGCGCGGCTCGACGCGCTGTGGATCCGCTGGGCGGGACCGCTCGGACTCGTATGGAAACAGCGCAAGTTCGAGATCGGCGGCGCGACCCATGTCGTCCCCAGCCTGCGCGCGGTGACCGACGAGGGCAGCCGGCTGTTCCAGCGCAACAGCTGGTTCGGCCTTCGCCAGCAGCGTTTCCGCGGCGAAGGTACCGAGTTCGAGGCGCTCGCCGAATATCAGCCGGGGATGGACCGGCGCGCAATCGATTGGAACGCGTCGGCGCGCCACGTCAAATTGCTCGCCAAGGAATATCGCGTCGAGCGCGACAACCGCGTCGTGCTCGCAATCGACAGCGGGCGGACGATGGCCGAACCCGTCGGCGGCATGCCGCGCGTCGACCGCGCGGTGTCGGCGGCGCTGCTGCTCGCCTATGTCGGGCTGAAGCTCAATGACCGCATCAGCTTCTTCTCCTTTGCCGCCAAGCCGCAGGCGCTGACCCCCGCCTATATGCACACGCAGGATTTCCCGGCGCTGCAGCGCGCCGCGAGCCTGATCGACTATGCGCATGTCGAGAGCAATTTCACCCTCGCGCTGACGACGCTCAGCGCGCAGCTCAACCGTCGCTCGCTGATCATCCTCTTCACCGAATTCACCGACGCGACGAGCGCCGACCTGATGATCCGCGCAGCGGGGCGGCTCGTGCAAAAACACCGCCTGCTCTTCGTCGTGATCCGCGACGAGGAGGTCGAGAGCGAGGAGCGGCGCCGGCCCGAGACCGGCGCCGACGTGACGCGGTCGAACGTCGCCGCGGCGATGCTGCGCGACCGGCAGCTGGTGATCGCGCGGCTCCAGCGCCTCGGCGCGGATGTAATCGAAGTTCCCGCCGACGCGATGGGGGCGAGCGCGGTCGAGGCCTATCTCGGCATCAAGAGGCAGGGCAGCCTGTGATCCCGCCCGCCGCTCCAGCCCGCGTGATCGACGCGCCGAACTTCTCGACCAGCCGTTTCCGCGCCGAGCGCGAGGCCGACTGGATCGCCTTCGACCTTCTGCTCACCAAGCTCGAGAAGAAGGGTGCGAAGGCGCTGACCAGCGACGAGCTGCTCCAGCTTCCCATCCTCTATCGCGCGACGCTCTCGTCCTTGTCGATCGCGCGCGCGACGAGCCTCGACAGGGCGCTGCTCGATCATCTCGAGGCGCTGTCGATCCGCGGCTATTTCCTCGTCTATGGCGTGCGTGAAAGCCGCTGGAACCGCCTCCGCCGCTTCTTCCTCTACGACTGGCCCGCCGCGGTGCGCTCGGTGTGGAAAGAGACGCTGATCATCGCGCTCGTCATCCTGCTCGGCGCGCTGACCAGCTATTCGCTCGTCGCGAGCAACCCCGAATGGTATTTCAATTTCGTCGACGAGGAGATGTCGGGCGGCCGCGACCCGCGCGCGACCGCCGAATATCTCCAGACGACGCTCGGGCACGGCAAGGCGGCGGCGGAAAAGGGCGAAAGCGGGCTGCACGTCTTCGCGACCTATTTGTTCACGCACAACAGCCGCGTGTCGATCCTGTCCTTCGCGCTCGGCTTCGCCTTCGGCGTCCCGACGCTGATGCTCGAATATTATCAGGGGATCGGGCTCGGCGCGATGATGGCGGTCTTTTCCGCCAAGGGGCTCGGTTTCGATTTCGGCGGCTGGCTGTTCATCCACGGCACCACCGAATTGTTCGCCGCCGCCTTGTCGGGCGCCGCGGGCCTGCGGATCGGGACGGCGGTCGTCTTTCCCGGCGCGCGCGGGCGGTTGCAGGCAGCGTCGCAGGCGGGGCGAACCGCGGGCAAGGTGATGGTCGGCGTGATCCTGATGCTGTTCGCGGCCGGGCTGCTCGAAGGCTTCGGGCGCCAGCTCATCACCGACACGATGCTGCGCTATGCGACGGGCACGCTGATGCTGCTCTTCTGGCTCGCCTATTATTACATCCCGCGGCGCGAGGATGTGACGTGACCGCCGCCGCCAACGCGAAACATCGCGCCGCCAGCGCGAAGAAGATCCGCCAGTTCGTGACCCCCGAAGGCGTCGATCTGGAGCTCAAGATCGCGAGCGCGGGACTGCGCTTCGGCGCGTTGCTCGTCGATCTGCTGCTGATCCTGCTCGCGCTGTTCCTCTTTTCGCTGTTCATGCTGTGGGTCGGCCTCGCTTCGCAGTCCGACGTCACCGTCGTCGTGTGGCTGCTCGGCGCTTTCGTGCTGCGCACCTTCTGGTTCATCGGCTTCGAGCTCGGCTCGCGCGCCGCGACGCCCGGCAAACGCCTGATGGGCATCCGCGTCGTCGCGCGCGACGGCGGCCGCCTGACCGCCGACGCGGTGGTCGCACGCAATTTGATCCGCGAGCTCGAAATCTTTCTGCCGCTGATGATGCTCGGGGCCGGCGCGGCGGAGGATATGGTTTCGGGCTGGATCATGCTTGCCGGCATTCTCTGGTCGCTGACGCTCAGCCTGTTTCTGCTGTTCAACCGCGACCGGATGCGAATGGGCGATCTGATCGCGGGCACGTGGGTGGTGATGGCGCAGCGCGTCAAGCTCGACGCAGACATCGGAGTCGATGCGGCGGGCGGCGCGATGACCTTCACCGAGGCCGAACTCGCGGTCTACGGCATTTTCGAGCTGCAGGAACTGGAGCGGGTTCTACGCGGCCGCGATCCGCGCGCGATGCGCGAGGTCGCCGACGCGATCCGCGCCAAGATCGGGCGCCCGGTCGCCGAAGAGGATGACGTCTTCCTGCTTTCCTATTACCGCCAGTTGAAAGCCCGGCTCGAACGCAAGCTGCTGTTCGGCAAAAGGCGAGAGGATAAATATGCCAGCGACTGATACGAGCGTGACCGAGGCTCTCCACGCGCGCCGCTCGGTGCGTGCCTTTACCGACAGGCCGGTCGATCCGGCGCTGCTGAAGGAGATTTTCGCGGCGGCGCAGCGCGCGCCCTCGGGCGGCAATCTGCAGCCGTGGCAGGTGACGCTACTCACCGGCGAACCGTGGCAGGCGGTGAAGGATGCCGTGGCGGCGCGCATCGCGATGGGGCGCGAGGGGCATGAGCCCGAATATGATATCTATCCGCCGGCGCTGACCGAGCCCTGGACCGACCGCCGCTTCGGGGTCGGCGAGGCGCTCTACGCCTCGCTCGGCATCCCGCGCGAGGACAAGGCGGGGCGGCTCGCTCGGTTCATGGACAATTACCGGGGGTTCGGCGCACCGGTGATGCTTTTTCTCCATTGCTCGCGCATCATGGGGCCGCCGCAATGGTCGGACATGGGGATGTGGCTGCAATCGGTGATGCTGCTGCTCGTCGAACAGGGCCTCGCGAGCTGCCCGCAGGAATGCTGGGCGATGTACGGCGCGACGGTGCGCCGCACGCTCGGGCTCGACGACGGACAGATTTTGTTCACCGGGCTCGCGATCGGCTATGCCGATACCGAAGCGGCGGTGAACCGGTGGCCGGTGCCGCGCGCGCCGCTGAATGAAGTGATCGATTGGCAGGGGTTTTGAGGATGCAAATGTCCGGGTTCCGTTATGCGGCGGCAGCGACGCTGATGCTGGTCGTCGCGGGCTGCGCCGCGATCCCCCAGCCTGGGGCCCCGCCCCCCGCACCGCGGCCCGTCGCGCCCGCGCCGGCGCCGGCGCGGGCGCGACGGGCCGCGGTGCGGGGGGCGGGGCCTCAGGCTGGGGGATCGCGGCGCAGCCCGCGACGACCAGCATCAGCGTCGCTGCCGCCGCATAACGGAACCCGGACATTTGCATCCTCAAAACCCCTGCCAATCGATCACTTCATTCAGCGGCGCGCGCGGCACCGGCCACCGGTTCACCGCCGCTTCGGTATCGGCATAGCCGATCGCGAGCCCGGTGAACAAAATCTGTCCGTCGTCGAGCCCGAGCGTGCGGCGCACCGTCGCGCCGTACATCGCCCAGCATTCCTGCGGGCAGCTCGCGAGGCCCTGTTCGACGAGCAGCAGCATCACCGATTGCAGCCACATCCCCATGTCCGACCATTGCGGCGGCCCCATGATGCGCGAGCAATGGAGAAAAAGCATCACCGGTGCGCCGAACCCCCGGTAATTGTCCATGAACCGAGCGAGCCGCCCCGCCTTGTCCTCGCGCGGGATGCCGAGCGAGGCGTAGAGCGCCTCGCCGACCCCGAAGCGGCGGTCGGTCCAGGGCTCGGTCAGCGCCGGCGGATAGATATCATATTCGGGCTCATGCCCCTCGCGCCCCATCGCGATGCGCGCCGCCACGGCATCCTTCACCGCCTGCCACGGTTCGCCGGTGAGTAGCGTCACCTGCCACGGCTGCAGATTGCCGCCCGAGGGCGCGCGCTGCGCCGCCGCGAAAATCTCCTTCAGCAGCGCCGGATCGACCGGCCTGTCGGTAAAGGCACGCACCGAGCGGCGCGCGTGGAGAGCCTCGGTCACGCTCGTATCAGTCGCTGGCATATTTATCCTCTCGCCTTTTGCCGAACAGCAGCTTGCGTTCGAGCCGGGCTTTCAACTGGCGGTAATAGGAAAGCAGGAAGACGTCATCCTCTTCGGCGACCGGGCGCCCGATCTTGGCGCGGATCGCGTCGGCGACCTCGCGCATCGCGCGCGGATCGCGGCCGCGTAGAACCCGCTCCAGTTCCTGCAGCTCGAAAATGCCGTAGACCGCGAGTTCGGCCTCGGTGAAGGTCATCGCGCCGCCCGCCGCATCGACTCCGATGTCTGCGTCGAGCTTGACGCGCTGCGCCATCACCACCCACGTGCCCGCGATCAGATCGCCCATTCGCATCCGGTCGCGGTTGAACAGCAGAAACAGGCTGAGCGTCAGCGACCAGAGAATGCCGGCAAGCATGATCCAGCCCGAAACCATATCCTCCGCCGCGCCGGCCCCGAGCATCATCAGCGGCAGAAAGATTTCGAGCTCGCGGATCAAATTGCGTGCGACCACCGCGTCGGCGGTCAGGCGGCCGCCGTCGCGCGCGACGACGCGGATGCCCATCAGGCGTTTGCCGGGCGTCGCGGCGCGCGAGCCGAGCTCGAAGCCGATGAACCAGAAGGTGCGCAGCACGAAAGCGCCGAGCAGCCACACGACGACGGTGACGTCGGACTGCGAAGCGAGGCCGACCCACAGCATGAACAGCGAAAAGAGGAACAGCGCGAGCAGGATCAGCAGCAGATCGACGAGCAACGCGCCGAAGCGCAGTCCCGCGCTCGCGATCTTGAGCTCCAGATCGACGCCTTCGGGGGTCACGAACTGGCGGATCTTCTTCGCGCTGGCGGCGCGATGTTTCGCGTTGGCGGCGGCGGTCACGTCACATCCTCGCGCCGCGGGATGTAATAATAGGCGAGCCAGAAGAGCAGCATCAGCGTGCCCGTCGCATAGCGCAGCATCGTGTCGGTGATGAGCTGGCGCCCGAAGCCTTCGAGCAGCCCGGCCGCGAACAGCATCAGGATCACGCCGACCATCACCTTGCCCGCGGTTCGCCCCGCCTGCGACGCTGCCTGCAACCGCCCGCGCGCGCCGGGAAAGACGACCGCCGTCCCGATCCGCAGGCCCGCGGCGCCCGACAAGGCGGCGGCGAACAATTCGGTGGTGCCGTGGATGAACAGCCAGCCGCCGAAATCGAAACCGAGCCCCTTGGCGGAAAAGACCGCCATCATCGCGCCGAGCCCGATCCCCTGATAATATTCGAGCATCAGCGTCGGGACGCCGAAGGCGAAGCCGAGCGCGAAGGACAGGATCGACACGCGGCTGTTGTGCGTGAACAAATAGGTCGCGAAGACGTGCAGCCCGCTTTCGCCCTTTTCCGCCGCCGCCTTGCCGTGCCCGAGCGTCGTCTGGAGATATTCGGCGGTCGCGCGCGGGTCGCGGCCGCCCGACATCTCCTCGTCGACGAAATTGAAATACCATTCGGGGTTGCTCGCGACGAGCGAATAGCTGGTCAGCGCGCCGAGCAGGATGACGAGCGCGATGATCAGCGTCTCTTTCCACACCGAGCGCACCGCGGCGGGCCAGTCGTAGAGGAAGAAGCGGCGGAGGCGGTTCCAGCGGCTTTCACGCACGCCATAGACGAGGAAATAGCCGCGGATCGACAGCGCCTCGAGATGATCGAGCAGCGCCCTGTCGAGGCTCGTCGCGCGCGCGATCGACAAGGACGAGAGCGTCGCGCGATAGAGGATGGGAAGCTGGAGCAGCTCGTCGCTGGTCAGCGCCTTCGCACCCTTCTTCTCGAGCTTGGTGAGCAGAAGGTCGAAGGCGATCCAGTCGGCCTCGCGCTCGGCGCGGAAACGGCTGGTCGAGAAGTTCGGCGCGTCGATCACGCGGGCTGGAGCGGCGGGCGGGATCACAGGCTGCCCTGCCTCTTGATGCCGAGATAGGCCTCGACCGCGCTCGCCCCCATCGCGTCGGCGGGAACTTCGATTACATCCGCGCCGAGGCGCTGGAGCCGCGCGATCACCAGCTGCCGGTCGCGCAGCATCGCCGCGGCGACGTTCGACCGCGTCACGTCGGCGCCGGTCTCGGGCCGGCGCCGCTCCTCGCTCTCGACCTCCTCGTCGCGGATCACGACGAAGAGCAGGCGGTGTTTTTGCACGAGCCGCCCCGCTGCGCGGATCATCAGGTCGGCGCTCGTCGCGTCGGTGAATTCGGTGAAGAGGATGATCAGCGAGCGACGGTTGAGCTGCGCGCTGAGCGTCGTCAGCGCGAGGGTGAAATTGCTCTCGACATGCGCATAGTCGATCAGGCTCGCGGCGCGCTGCAGCGCCGGGAAATCCTGCGTGTGCATATAGGCGGGGGTCAGCGCCTGCGGCTTGGCGGCAAAGGAGAAGAAGCTGATGCGGTCATTGAGCTTCAGCCCGACATAGGCGAGCAGCAGCGCCGCCGACACCGCGCGGTCGACGCGCGGCATGCCGCCGACGGGTTCGGCCATCGTCCGCCCGCTGTCGATTGCGAGCACGACGCGGTTGTCGCGCTCGACGCGATATTCCTTGGCGAGCAATTTGACGTGGCGCGCCGACGCGTTCCAATCGATTGCGCGCCGGTCCATCCCCGGCTGATATTCGGCGAGCGCCTCGAACTCGGTACCTTCGCCGCGGAAACGCTGCTGGCGAAGGCCGAACCAGCTGTTGCGCTGGAACAGCCGGCTGCCCTCGTCGGTCACCGCGCGCAGGCTGGGGACGACATGGGTCGCGCCGCCGATCTCGAACTTGCGCTGTTTCCATACGAGTCCGAGCGGTCCCGCCCAGCGGATCCACAGCGCGTCGAGCCGCGCCTGCCCGCGCCGCGATGCGGTGAGCGATAATGTGCGGACGAGTGCATCGCCCGTGGCCACCCTGCGCATATCGCCCGCGAGGCGCCCGTCCTCGGCGAGTCTTTCGTCTAGCGCGAGCGCGAATTCGGCATGCGGCGGAACGCTGTGGCCGCTTGCGATGAGCGACAGGTCGAACGGGTCGCCAACGCCGACCTGATGCGGGAAGCGGGCATCGAGCGTCAGATGGCGGGGATTCGCACCCGAAATCGTGTCGAGGATCAGGCAGGCAAGGATCGCCCCGATCCAGCCGGGCGCGACAAGCCACAGCTCGGGCCGGATCAGCCCGAGCGCGAGCGCCATCGGGGCGCCCGCGAGCAGCAGATAGATCGCGCGGCGGGTCGGATAGATCAACGCGGCACCTCTTCGCGTTCGAGCAGGGCCGAAACGACCTGTTCGACATTGCGGCCCTCGATCTCGGCCGCCGCCGACAGGATGACACGGTGGCGAAGCACGCCCGCGGCGAGGCGCTGGACGTCGTCGGGGATCACATAGTCGCGCCCGTCGAGCGCCGCCGCCGCGCACGCCCCGCGCGCGAGCAGGGTCGCGGCGCGCGGCGACGCGCCGCATTCGAGGTCGGCGCTCTCGCGCGTCGCGCGGACGAGGCGGACGACATAATCGACGATCTCCTCGGCGAGGCGCACCGTCGCGATGGTGTCGATCGCGTCGCCGATCGCCTTCGCATCGGCGACCTGCGTCACCCCGAAATCGCCGACCACCGGGCTCTTGAAGCGCCCGCCATGGTCGGCGACGATGCGGCGTTCCTCGTCGGCGTCGGGATAATCGACGACAAGCTTGAACAGGAAGCGGTCGAGCTGCGCTTCGGGAAGCGGATAGACGCCCTGCTGTTCGATCGGATTCTGCGTTGCGAGCACGGTGAAACGCGGGCTCATCGCGTGCGGCTCGCCATTGATCGTCACATGCCGTTCCTGCATCGCCTCGAGCAATGCCGCCTGCGTCTTGGGCGGCGTGCGGTTGATTTCGTCGGCGAGCAGCAATTCGGTGAAGATCGGCCCCTTGGTCAGGGTGAAGCTCGACGTCTGGAAGTTGAACAGATTCGACCCCAAAATGTCGCCGGGCATCAGGTCGGGGGTGAACTGGATGCGCCCGAAATCGAGCCCCGTCGCGCGCGCGAAGGCCTGCGCGAGCAACGTCTTCGCGGTCCCGGGCGGACCTTCGAGCAGGACGTGGCCGCCCGCGAGCAGCGCGATCGTCACCATGCGGGTGAGCGGCCCTTGCCCGAACACGGCCTTGGCGACCTCGCTCTCGATCGCGGCGCCGAGCGCCTGAACGCTTTCGAACCTTTGGGCGACGGGATTAGCTGTCACGGAGTAGATCCTTCCTGATGTCGTGCAGCGCCTGCGCGTCTGCAAGGAATTCATGCGTGTTGCGCGCGAGCGGCAGCCGCCGCGCGAGCGACGAGAAAAGGTCGCTGCCTTTCCCCAAATGCCGGTCGATCCACGCGTCGGTTTCGGCGCCGTCGAGTCCGGCGGGCGCGTGCAGGCGCCGCGCGATCGCGATGCGCTGGCTCTTTACATAAGCGTCGGCACCGTCGAGTTCGCGGCGTGCCTGCTTGATGAGGTCGGCGCTGTTCGCGATCAGCGCCGCCTTCGACACCGGGATCGCGCGGCCGGGCTTCAACGCCGGACCGAAGCGCATCCACGCCTGCCACAGCGCGAGCAGCCCCGCCGCGAGTAGGCAGAGCGTGATGCCGATGAAGGGCGGGACGAAAGCGAAGCGGAGCAGCGAACGCTGCCCGCCGAAGCCGTTGAGCGTCACGTCGAAGGCGAGCCCGTCGGCATCGGCATAGTCGGCGATGGCGTCGATCAGCATCGCGCCGCCGACCGCCCGGTCGCGCGAGGCAAAGGCTAGATTGTTGATGAGGTCGGGGTCGGCAAGAATGTAAAGATCGTGGTCGCCGACCTGCGCCAGCACCGCCCCCCCACCCGGCGCGGCGATCAGCGTTTCGAGTTTGTCACCCGAAATCGTCTGCACATTGGCCGGCAGCCAGGCAGTGAAGCTGTGTCCCGCCAGGCGCGCTTGCACGTCCTGCGCCTTGCCCGGCGCGGCCTTGATCGCAACCTTGCCGAAATGCGTGGGCGGAAGCATGGCATCGCGCGGCTTGACCGGAAGGCCGACGCTGACCCAGCCGGGCTTGGGCGTCTGGCCGGGCACTGCCATCGTTTGCCATTTGGGCAGTATGATCAGCGCGGGGCCGGCCCGGTGTCCGTCGAGTAGTTCGGCGATCTCGGGAGCGCGGGTGCGGTGTGTCGGCGTCAGAACCAGCAGCGGCTCATATTCCCCATAAGACTCCGTCTCGACCCTCCGCCGCAGTTCGACCTCGGCGCCCGCGCGCTCGGCAAGGTCAACGATCGCGGCATAGCCCGGCGCCGCCTTCGACAGCGCATGGCCGCCGCCGTCATTGCCGCTGCTGAGCTGCGGCCCGAGCGCGATCAGCGCCCAGAGCGCGATGAAAGCGACCACGCCGATCGCGACGACCGCGGCGTTCAGTCGCGGGTTAAACCCATGATCGTCGGTGAAGGCCCCGCTCATGCGCGCGCCCAATTCTTCGGCACCGTCAGCTCGGCATAGGCCGCGCGGCATTGCTCCCACGCCCCGGCGTCGATCGATCGCCCGCCGAACAGGCTGATTTCGACCGCGCGCGCGATGCGGCCGAACGCGCCGCGCGCAACCGACGGCAGGTCGTGCGCATCGGCCAGGTCGCGCGAAGTCATCGCGGGTTTGACAAGCCCGGGGCGGCGCCCTTCGATATCCTCGACGCTGCGATAGAGGAGTAGATGCACCGCTTCGGCGAAGCGCCCCTCGGCGGCGAGTGCATCGGCCTCGGCGAGCAGTGCGCGCGCCGCGCCGGCCTCGGCCTGTCCGACAGGATCGTCGGCATCCGCGTCGCCGCGCTTGCGGCCAAAGCGCAGATTGTCGACCCACCGCGCAAAGGCGGGGACGAAATGGTAAAGGAGGAACAGCAGGATCAGCGCGATCCCGATCCACATCAGCGGCTTCGCCGCGGGCGCGCTCCACTCGAAGAAATTGCCGATCGCATTGAGCAGCGACTTCAGCCACTCCGGCGTCGGCGGCGGGGGTGGAGGCGGCGGCGGAAAGGCGGTCTGGATCTCGCCCCCCGCGATCGTCTGGCTATAAGCCGGGTCGACGAGTTCGGGGTCGAGCAGCCACCCCTGACCCCCACCGGCGCCGGACGTGTCGGCGGCGGCCGACGTCTGGGCGATCCACATGGATATCATGTTGAAAAGATGATCTCGCCCCGCTCGCTCATTGCCGATCTTGGTAGCGCGAGCGTGCTCCGCAAGGCAAGAGATGCTTGCGC
>NZ_JNFC01000048.1 GCF_000756385.1 Sphingopyxis sp. LC363 | reverse complement strand
TCTGAAAGCCGCGACCGACCTGCCCGTGGCGGTCGGCTTCGGCGTCCGCACCCCCGAACAGGCCGCGCAGATCGCCAAGGTCGCCGACGGCGTCCTCGTCGGGTCGGCGTTTATCGACATCATCGCCGCACATGGCGACGCCGCGGGGCCGCATGTCGAGGCTTTCACCCCCACCCTCGCCGATGCTATCCATAGCGCCAAGGAGAGTGCCGCATGAGCTTGCCCCGACGCGTCCGCCACCCGCCCCCCCCGCCCGGAGCGGCGGGCCCCCGCGGGGGCCCCCGCCCCGCGCCCGCCCGCCCCCGCCGCCAGCGCCGCGACGGCGCGAGGCGACGGCGCCCGCCGCAGCGGCGTCATGCCGGGATCGGCAGCGCCGGCTGATTGAGGACGATGTAAGTCGCGCCAATCGCGAAGCCGGCGAGCATGGTCAAAAACCAATCGGAGCGGAGCATGGAGAGCATAGGGGCCTCTTATCATATTATCTTGTTCGCGGCCGGAGCCGCCCTGGTTACACCGGCAATATGACGCGCCCCTTGCCATCCGTCGGTGATGGCGGTCACTCTATACGCGATGACTTACCATCCGGTGAACCGGGCGCTTAACCGGCGTTCAGGTTCAAATAGGCCCGCCCGCCCACATTACAAGACCGATCGGTATAAAATTCCTATGCAGCGGTAAACCGACGCTTAGCTTAGCGCTGCGCACGCCTGCTGGATACGCACACACGCTTCCTTCAGCACCGCTTCGGACGTCGCGTAAGAGACGCGGAAGGCCGGCGACAGGCCGAAGGCGCCGCCATGAACGGCCGCGACGCGCGCCGAATCGAGGAAATAGTCGATCAAGGCCTCGTCGCTGTCGATGACATGGCCCGCGGGCGTCTTCTTGCCGATGCAGCCCGATGCGTCGGGATAGACATAGAAAGCGCCGTCGGGGACCGGGCAGTCGAGGCCCGGTGCGTCGTTGAGCATCGCGACCACCATGTCGCGGCGCTTTCTGAACGCCGCATTCCGATCGTCGAGGAACTGCTGCGGCCCGCCAAGCGCGGCGGCGGCGGCGGCCTGCGCAATCGAGCAGGGGTTCGACGTCGACTGCGACTGGAGCTTGCCCATCGCCTTGATGATCCACGCGGGCCCGCCCGCATAGCCGATGCGCCAGCCGGTCATCGCATAGGCCTTCGAACAGCCGTTCACCGTCAGGACGCGGTCGATCAGGTCGGGACAGCGCTGCGCGAAGGTCGTGAATTCGAAGTCGGCGTACCAGACATGCTCGTACATATCGTCGGTCATCACCATGACGTGCGGATGGCGGCGGATGACCTCGCCAAGCGCGTCGAGCTCCTCGCCCGAATAGGCGGCGCCCGACGGGTTCGACGGCGAGTTCAGCATCACCCAGCGCGTCTTCTTGGTGATCGCCGCCTCGAGCTGCGCAGGGGTGATCTTGTAGTTCTGCGCCGCCGTACCCTCGACGATCACCGGCGTGCCGCCCGCGAAGGCGACGATGTCGGGATAGCTGACCCAATAGGGCGCCGGGATGATCACCTCGTCGCCCGGATCGACCGTCGCGACGAGCGCGTTGAACAAGGTATGCTTGCCGCCGACATTGACCGAAATCTGGTCGAGCCCGAAATCGAGGCCGTTGTCGCGGCGGAACTTGCCGCGGATCGCTTCCTTCAGCGCCACCGTGCCGTCGACCAGCGTATATTTGGTCTGCCCGTTCCGGATCGCCTCGATCGCCGCTTCCTTGACGAAATCGGGGGTGTCGAAATCGGGCTCGCCCGCGCTGAGCCCGATGACATCGACACCCGACGCTTTCAGCGCCGAGACGCGCGCGGTCATCGCGAGCGTCGCCGAGGGCTGGATGCGGTTGAGGGCGGCGGAGACATGGGGCTTCAGCGACATGACGATATCTTCCGTGGCTTGCGCGGTCGGGCTGCAAAGGGACAGGAAATTGCGCGCGGCCGCGCCTAAAGCCTCCGGCCGATATTCGCAAGCGCGCAGCTTGATAATTTACCTATGCGGCGGGCAGGTCAGCCTATCGAGGATGCCGCAGCGTCGACGAGCCGCGCCGGCACCAGCCCGCGCAGGCTGTTGCCGATGAAGAAGCCGCTTTCGAGATCGGCAAGGCGCAGGTGCGATTCGACCGCGCGCCCCTTGTCGATCAGCTCGGCGCGCAGCACGCCGGGGAGCAGCCCCAGCGCGAGCGGCGGGGTGAGTAACTGCCCTTCGCGCTCGACGAAGATGTTGCTCCAGCTGCCTTCGGTGACGAAACCCGGTTCGTCGACGAAAACGACCTCGGCCGCGCCGCTCTCGTGCCGCGCCGTGTCATAGGCGGCGCGCAGGCTCGTCTTGTGCGCGAGGCGAAAGTCGCCCGCCGCCATCGGCGCCGAGCGCACCGCGACCGGCACCGGCAATTCGGCAAGGCGGGGCAGCGGCGACACCTCGATCGCGAGCGCTCCCGATGGCGCGAGGCGCATCCGCACCCGCGCGGCGCTGCGCAGGCGGAAGGTCGCCGATTGCAGGCTGTTGCGCGCACCGTGCCGGTCGAAGATAAAGCCCAGCGTTTCGGCACTCGCCTTCATCCGCGCGAGATGCCCCTCGAGCCGCTGGATGCCCTCCACCGGATCGAAAAGCATCGTCTCGATCAGGTCGAAGCTTTCGCCCGCTACAACCACAAATTCCCCCTTGGCCAGACATTCGCGCCATTCTTCAGCCGGTTGGCTGTCGGCGACGATTCCAGAACCGAGTCCCAGCGTGGCGCAAGCCGGTCCGCCATGCAACCCGCCTTGCGGGAAGACGAGCGTGCGGATCGCGACATTGAACGCGGCATCGCCCCCCGGTTCGATAAAGCCGATCGACCCCGTGTAAAGTCCGCGCGCGTCGGTTTCGAGTTCGTCGATGATTTCCATCGCGCGCACCTTGGGCGCCCCGGTGATCGACCCGCACGGAAAGGCGGCGCGCAGCACATCCACCGCGCCGCGCCCTTCGGGCAGCCGCGCACCGACGTCCGACACGAGCTGATGGATCGTCGGAAAGCTTTCGACGCGGAACAGATCGGGCACCGCGACCGACCCCGGCACCGCGACGCGCGACAGGTCGTTGCGGATCAGGTCGACGATCATCAGATTTTCGGCGCGCTGCTTCGGATCTTCGGCAAGCTCGCGGGCGGCCGCCGCGTCGGCTTCGGGATCGGCAAGCCGCGCCGCCGTCCCTTTCATCGGCCGCGCCATCACCTGCTTATCGCGCAGCGCGAAGAAAAGCTCGGGCGAGTGCGAGACGATCGCCTGCTCGCCCGTCCAGATCACCCCGCCATAGCCCGCGCGTGCCGTCCGCCGCAGCCGCGCATGGACGGCAAGCGGATTGCCGAACACCGGCACGTCGGCGCGAAAGGTCAAATTCGCCTGATAGATGTCGCCCGCACGAATCAGCCGCAGCACGGCTTCCACCGCCGCGAGATAGTCGGTGCATGCCACGCGCGGCCGCGGCCTGCCGACCCACGCCGCATCGGGATCGGGCAGCAGGCCGGGCACCGCATCGGCGGCGATCCGCCGGGCGCGTTCGAACAGACCGAACCAGCCGATCGGAACCGCGCCGGCCGTGGTATCCACCGCGCCCCTCCATGCGGGGCCGAGCCCCTTGCCCGCTTCGTACGACAGATAGCCCGCAGCATGGAGCCCGCGCGCCCGCGCGCCCTCGAGCGCCGCAAGCAGGCCCGGCACCTCGGCGGCGGAGCAGGCGGTGAGTATTTCGACGGGCTCGGCGAACAGCCGCGCCGCCGCCGCGCCCTCGGCGCGTGCATCGTCGAGCAGCACGAAGGGCGGGCAGCCCGGCCCCGGCAAAGGGATCGCGTCGCCGCCCGCCATCGCTATCTCACGGTCGGTCGCGCGCCCGCGGCGATCAGCGGTCGCGCTTCATGCGGATCGTGCGGCCGCCCTCGATCGAGGCGAAATAACTGCCCATCGTCGCGACCTTGATCTTGACCTTCTGCCCCGCCTTGGGCTGGCGCGGCAGCCGCGTCGTGTCGATCTGCGTCCACACCGCATCGTCTTCCATGGCCAGCGTATATTTGCCCGAGCGATCGAGGCTTACCGAACGGATCGTCGTTTCGATCTCCTTGACCTCATCCTCGTCGCCGCCGAAAATTCCGCCGAGCTTGGGAAAGGAAAAACCGAACAGGCCGCGCCGCGCCTTTTTCGCCGTTTCGCGGTCGGTAAAGGTGATTTCGCGCGCCTGATCGGCGCTCGACAATTCGCCGACCTCGCGGTCGAAACAGGCGAGCCGCGCCGCCGCGTCGGCGATGTCGCGACACGCGTAGAGTTCCTGGATCTGCGCGGGGCGTTCCGAAGGCAATTTGTCCTTCGCCGCGGCCGGAACGGCGAGCGCGCCGGCAAGAAGGACGAGCGGCGCGGCGACACGCGATGACAGTTGCGGCATGGCAAAACCCCTGGCGAGAACGATATGCGCTGCCTAGCCGCAGCGACGCCGCGCCGCAAGCGAGCCCGGTTGCGGTTGCAGCTTACTGACCCTAGTGTCAGGAAGCCGCACAATATTCGAGAGGATCCCGCACGCGATGGACAGCCGCTTTTCCTGGTCGACCGATTACCATCATCCGACGGCCTGGGATCAGGATTATCCGCCGCTCTCGCTCCCCGACATGCTCGCCGCCAGCGTGGCGCGAAAAGGCGACGCGCCGATGCTCGATTTTCTGGGCCGCGAGTTCGGCTATGCCGAGGTGGCGCGCGGCGCGGCGCGCGTCGCGCGCGGACTCCAGCAGCTGGGGCTCGGCAAGGGCAGCCGCGTCGGCCTCTTCCTCCCCAACGTCCCGCATTATGTCGCGGCCTATTATGGCGCGCTCGCGGCCGGCGCGACCGTGGTCAATTTCTCGCCGCTCTATACGGTCGCCGAGCTGGAGGCGCAGGTCGAGGATTCGGGCACCGACACGCTCTTCACGCTGAGCGCCGCGGCGCTCCTCCCCACCGCCTTGAAGGTGCTCGACGGATCGAGCCTGACGCGCCTCGTCGTCGGGTCGGTCGCGGGCGGTTTGCCGGCGGCGAAGTCGGTGCTCTATCGCCTGTTCAAACGCAGCGAAGTCGCGCCGCTTCCCGCCGATCCGCGCGTCATCCGCTTTTCCGCGCTGACCGACAATGACGGCCGCCCCGACCCCGTCGCGATCGACCCGCAAACCGACATCGCGCTGATCCAGTACACCGGGGGTACAACGGGGACGCCGAAGGGCGCCAAGCTGACGCACCAAAACCTCACCGCCAACGCGCGGCAGGTGAACGCGATCGACCCCGACCATGATGCCGAGGACCGTATCCTCGGCGTGCTCCCCTTCTTCCACGTCTTCGCCAACACCTGCGTGCTCAACCGCACAATACTCAACGGCGGCACGATCACGATGCTGCCGCGCTTCGACGCCAAACAGGCGCTTCAGGCGATCACGCGGACGAAAACCACTGCCCTGCCCGGCGTCCCGACGATGTATCAGGCGCTGCTCGATCACCCGTCGCTCGCCGCCACCGACTTCTCCAGCCTGCGCGTCTGCATCTCGGGCGGCGCGCCGATGCCCGCCGAGCTGCGCGAGAAATTCGTCGCCGCCACCGGCGCGTCGCTCGTCGAGGGCTATGGCCTCACCGAAAGCTCGGGCGTCGTCGCGACCAATCCTTATGAAGGCCCGGTGCGCCCGGGCACGATCGGCCAGCCGATCCCCGCGACGCACATCCGCCTGCTCGACAAGGAAGACCCGACCAAGGACGCACCCGACGGCGAGCCCGGCGAACTGGCGGTAAAGGGGCCGCAGATCATGCAGGGCTATTGGAACCGCCCCGACGCCGACAAGGACAGCTTCACCGACGACGGCTGGCTGCGCACCGGCGACGTCGCCGTGGTCGAGGAGGGCGGTTATATCCGCATCGTCGACCGGCTGAAGGACATGATCGCGGTCGGCGGATTCAAGGTCTACCCGAGCGTGATCGAAGCGCATCTCTATGAACATCCCGCGGTCAAGGAAGCGATCGTGCTCGGCGTTCCCGACGCCTATCGCGGCGAGGCGCCGAAAGCCTTCGTGACGCTCGAGGAGGGCTTCGACGTCAGCGGCGAGGCGCTCGCCGCCTGGCTCAACCCCCAACTCGGCAAGCACGAGCGAGTGAATGCGGTGGACGTGCGGTTGAACCTCCCCAAGACGATGATCGGCAAGCTCGACCGCAAGGCGTTGCGCGCGGAAGAGAGCGCGGCCTAACCCCGCGCTTTCATGATCGCCTTGTTGCGCGCCTCGAGCGTGCGGAAGGCTGAAAAGACGCTCAGCTGTTCGTCCGCCCGGCCCGTATGGCCGAGCAGCCAGAGCTGTTGGTAGAACCAGTAGATGCCGGCAAAGCCGTCGATCGCCTTGACGATCTGGAGGCGTTTCAGAAAGCCCAGCCAGCGGGGCACCAGCCCCAGCCTCTCCTCGTAACGCGGCAAGATTTCGGCGCCGGCGAGCAATTGTCTCGGGGCGTCGGTCGTCAGGCACATCGGGCGGCCGAGCCCGATCACGTCGGCCGCGCCGCGCTCGAGCGCCTGTTCCATCGCGGCGCGCGTTCGAAAGCCGCCCGTCACCATCAGCGGCACCGACACAGCGGCCCGCATCGCGAGCGCGAAATCGACGAAATAGGCTTCACGCGCGAGCGTCGAGGGCGCGACATTCTGCGCGGCGCTTTCCTCCATGCCTTCGATCCCGAGGAGCTTGGGCTGTTCGTAGCTGCCGCCCGAAATCTCGATCAGGTCGACGCTCGCGGCTTCGAGCCAGCCCGCGACGGTCAGGCTGTCCTCGAAAGCGAAACCGCCCTTCTGGAAATCGGCGCTGTTGAGCTTGACCGAGATCGGGAACGCCGGCCCCGTCGCCGCGCGGATCGCGGCGATCACATCGAGGAGCAGGCGCGCGCGATTTTCGAGGCTGCCGCCATATTCGTCGGCCCGCCGGTTCGACAGCGGGCTCAGAAACTGCGACATCAGATAGCCGTGCGCGGCGTGCACCTGCACCCCGGTGAAACCGGCGTCCTGGCACGCTTTCGCCGCCACCGCCCAGCGTTCGACTAGCCCGGCGATCTCGCCGCGCGTCAGCGGCTCGGGCTGACCGAACTGTCCGCCGGGAAGCCCCAGCCGAACGTCCGATGCCGATTTGGGGTGCCGGTTGACGATCGCCGGAGTCTGCCGCCCGCTATGGCTGATCTGCGGCCAGAAATGATTGCCGCCGCGCGTTCCGGCCGCGGCCCATCGCGCCAGCCGCGCCATCATCTCGGCGTCGGGCGCCCCGTCGATCACGACGTTGCCCGGGCGTTCGAGATGGTCGCGGTCGATCACCAGATTGCCGCCGATGAGCAGCCCCGCGCCGCCGTCGGACCACAGTCCATAGAGCCGGTCGAGCTCGGGGGTCGGCCGGCCGTCGGGGGTCGCCAGCCCCTCGGTCATCGCCGCCTTGGCGATGCGGTTCGGCAGCATCGCCCCGCACGGCAGTTTCAGCGGCTTCGATAATGGGCTCATAACCGCCCCTCCTCACCCGGTTTTCTCCATAAAACGGACTGATCCTGCCCTCGGGCCAAGTCAAAAAGATTCGCGTGTGTGATGTTGTAACCTTTGTCATGTTATGCCATATCAGGACCCGTAATCGTTGAACGGAGAATCGGGTGACCCATGTCGCCAGCCCTGCCCCTGTCCTGACGCGCCCTGCCTCTTTCTTGAGACGGGGGGCCGCGCTGGTTCAGGCTGCACGCGATTCGCGGCCGCTGACGTCGCTGTCGGGTGACCAGCTGGCGATGGGGTTGTCGGGGCTCTGCCTTGTCCATTGCCTTGCGACGACGATCTTCTTCGCCTCGATCGCCTCGGTCGGCGGGGTGTTTCTCGAAAACCATCTGTTCCACGAAATAGGCCTGATCATCGCGATCGGCTTTGCGCTCATCACGCTCGTTTCGGGCGTGCTCAGCCATGGCTATATGATGCCCTTCGCGGTCGGTAGCTTCGGGCTCGGCATGATGGCGGGCGCGCTGTCGCGGCCGCACGACGGCAGCGAAGTGCTCGCAACGATGATCGGCGTTGCGGTCGTTGCACTCGGCCACGACCTCAACCGCCGCGCGCGGCACTGACGCGTCCGCCGAAACGGACCGGTCCGCGGCTTGCGGGCGCCCTCCAAAGAGCCTACATTGAAAGCGTAGTTGGCGCGGAATTATCCGCGCATGAGGAAACGCCGATGGGCAAGCATGATCATCCGCACGTCGAGGCCAGCGGCGCCTCGCTCGCCAAGGCGGCGCAGACCGCGCTCGAGGGCGCGGGCGAAGCCTGGACCGACATGCGCGCCGAGATTTTCGACGCGGTCGCCGAAATCGGCAAGCCCGCGAGCGCCTATGAAATCGCCGACATCGTCTCGCAAAAGCGCGGCAAGCGCGTCGCGCCGAACAGTGTCTACCGCATCCTCGACCTGTTCGTCGCGAACAACCTCGTCCGCCGCGTCGAGAGCGCCAACGCCTTCGTCGCGAACAGCCATCCGGGCTGCCTCCACGACTGCATCTTCCTGATCTGCGACAGCTGCGGCACCGCGGTTCATGTCGACGACGACAAGCTGTCGACCGGGGTCCGCGCCGCCGCGAACGCCACCGGTTTCGCCGCCGAACGCCCGGTGATCGAGGTGCGCGGCAAATGCGCCGAGTGCCAATAAGGTGAGCCGCCGCGCTCCACCGGACGGTTAGAGCATGTTCGGGGGGCTTCAGCATTGGATCGAGGCGCAGCACGCGCGCCCATCCGCGCCGACGCGCGCGTGGATCTGGACGCTCGCGTTCGGGATCGCGACCCTGCTCTTCGGCCTCCATCTGACGCAGGTCTTCCCGCAAACGGGGCATGACATCGCGCCGGGCTATGGCGCGCCGGTGCTCGCATTCGAATTCGCGGGCAGCCAGGCCGACCTCGAGGCGATCTTCGGCTTCTTCACCGACCCGCAGCAGGTGACGCGCCTCGCCGCGATGCGCACCGGCAACGAGCGCGACTATCTCTATATGCTGCTCTACGCGGGCTTTCTCGTCAGCGGCTGCATCGCCTTATGGCGCGAGCTCCGGCATCGCGCGCTGCTCGCCGCCGCCGTGCTGCCGGTCGCCGCGGCCTTGTGCGACGCATGGGAAAACTGGCTGCTCTTCGAGATCCAGGCGGCCTTCACGCTCGGCGACTATTCGCCCGCGATGGCGAGCCTTCCCTACCCCGTCGCCGCCAAATTCTTGGCTATCGCGGCGACCAACGTCGTGATCGGCGCGGCGGCGACGCAGTTCGGGCGCTGGTGGGCGCTGGCCGGCACGCTCGCGATCCTCGCCGCCATCCCGACCGCGATGGCGATCGTCACCCCCGCGGCCTTCGCTTGGGCGCTGATCCCGTCGGCGGCGGGCGGCTGGCTGCTCCTTCTCGCGCTCGCCGCTACGGGCAGTTGGCAGGCCCTCGCCCGCAAACGCCCCCTCGTCGACTGGAGCCACACGGCGCCCGAGCCCGCTACGCCGGGCGCCGTCCTGCCTACCCGCCGCGTCTTTGGCCGGCGCCGCGCCTGACCCCCTTTCCACTGCGGCAATGCAGGTCTAGGGAAGCCCGCGAATCCCCAAAATGGGCGAAAGGCTGCACATGAACACCGTGATCATTCGCGAAGACGACCTCATCGAAACGATCGCCGACGCGCTCCAGTACATCAGCTATTTCCATCCGATGGATTATATCCGCGCATTGGGCGCCGCGTATGAGCGCGAAGTCTCGCCCGCCGCGAAGGACGCGATGGCGCAGATCCTCTCGAACAGCCGCATGTGCGCCGAGGGGCACCGCCCGATCTGCCAGGACACCGGCATCGTCACCGTCTTCATCAAATGGGGCATGGACTGCCGCCTCGACAGCCCTCGCAGCCTGCAACAGGTCGTCGACGAGGGGGTGCGCAAGGCCTATCTCCACCCCGACAACAAGCTCCGCGCCTCGATCCTCGCCGATCCCGCTTTCAGCCGCGTCAACACCAAGGACAACACGCCCTCGGTCCTCAACGTCGAGATGGTCCCCGGTGCGAAGGTCGTGATCGACGTCGCCGCGAAGGGCGGCGGCAGCGAGAACAAGTCGAAGTTCAAGATGATGAACCCGTCGGATTCGATCGTCGACTGGGTGCTCGAAATGGTGCCGCAGATGGGCGCCGGCTGGTGCCCGCCGGGGATGCTCGGCATCGGCATCGGCGGCACCGCCGAAAAGGCGATGCTGCTCGCCAAACAGTCGCTGATGGATCCGATCGACATGACCGAGCTGCTCGCGCGGGGCCCCGCGAACCCGACCGAGGAACTGCGCATCGAGCTGTATGAAAAGGTCAATGCGCTCGGCATCGGCGCGCAGGGGCTCGGCGGGCTCGCGACCGTGCTCGACGTCAAGATCGCCGATTGGCCGACGCACGCCGCGTCGAAGCCCGTCGCGATGATCCCCAACTGCGCCGCGACGCGCCACGCGCATGTCACCCTCGACGGCAGCGGCCCCGCCTTCCTCGAACCGCCGGTGCTCGCCGATTATCCGCAGATCGACTGGAAGCCCGATCAGGCCGCGATCCGCGTCGACCTCGACACGCTCACTCCCGAAATCGTCGCAAGCTGGAAACAGGGCGACCGCCTGCTCTTGAGCGGCAAGATGCTCACGGGCCGCGACGCCGCGCACAAGCGCATCGCCGACATGCTCGCGAAGGGCGAGCAGCTGCCCGTCGAGTTCAAGGGCCGCGTCATCTATTATGTCGGCCCGGTCGATCCGGTCGGCGAGGAAATCGTCGGCCCCGCAGGGCCCACGACCGCGACGCGCATGGACAAGTTCATGGACATGATGCTGGGTCAGGGCCTGCTCGCCTGCGTCGGCAAGGCCGAACGCGGCCCCGCCGCGACCAGTGCGATCGCGAAGCACAAGAGCGCGTACCTCATGGCCGTCGGCGGCGCCGCCTATCTGGTGGCGCGCGCGATCAAGGGCAGCAAGGTCGTCGGCTTCGCCGACCTTGGCATGGAGGCGATCTACGAGTTCGAGGTCAAGGACTTCCCCGTCACCGTCGCGGTCGACAGCGAAGGCCAGAATGTCCACGTCAACGCGCCGAAGCTGTGGCAGAAAAGGATCGCGGACGAGGGGTTGCTGGAGAAGGTGTGAATTCGGCAGCGTAACCTAGTTTCGCATGTTTATCATTTGGAACAGGGGGACTTTCCGCGACTAAGGGGGTGATCCGACTTTAAGGATCGCCCCAATGAACGACAATGACTGCTGGTTGACCGCACCGCCGGGAGAAGGCGAGGAAGCCCTTTGGTTCAAGTGCGGGGCCAGCGTAATCGCAAACTTCGCTTCAAAACTTTCTCCGTCACTCGGGCGAAGGCCGGGGTCTCGCCCTCACGGTCTAAAACCTCCGCAACGGAGAGAACCCGGCCTTCGCCGGAATGACGAAGAAGGGTAGGAAGGCTTCATGCGCCAGCCCTGCGTCTACATCCTCACCAATCGCGGCAACCAGCTCTTCTACATTGGCGTAACGAGCGACATCGCCGCGCGCATGATGCAGCACCGAGCCGGCGAAGGATCGGCGCATTGCCGGCGCTACAACATCCACAAGCTCGTCCATGTCGAGTTTCACGCCAAAATGCACGAAGCCATTGCGCGCGAAAAGGCGCTAAAAGAATGGCATCGCGACTGGAAGCGGCGGCTGGTGAGCGAGAATAATCCCGACTGGGACGATCTGTTCGAGCAGCTACTGAGCTGACGGTCCTCGCCGAAGTGGCGAGATCCCGGCCTTCGCCGGGATGACGACGATTTCAGTCATCCCGGCGAAGGCCGGGATCCCGCCGGTGCCTCCTTGCTATCCCCTTCAATTTGTCCAACACTCCCCGCCACATAAACAGCCAGGGGACGCAGCATGGATTTCCGTAACGTCGACAAGCTGAACCGCCGCGACGTGATTCGCGGCACCGCCATGCTCGGCGCGGGCGCGGCCTTCATGCAGCCGATCCCGCTCTGGGCGCAGTCGGGAACGATGGCCGACATCCGCAAGGCGGCCGAGGCGGGCAAGGCCGCCTCGATCAAGCGCATCCGCGACTGGATCGCGCTCCCCTCGATCGCCGCCGAGAACCGCAACATGACAGAGGGCGCCGCCTATATGGCCGAGCTCGCGAAGGATGCGGGCTTCACCAATGTCGAGATCGTGCCGACCGACGGCCATCCGGGCGTGTTCGGCACGATCGACGTCGGCGCCCCACGCACGCTCGGCATCTATTTCATGTACGACGTCAAACAGTTCGACCCGACCGAATGGTCGTCGCCGCCGCTCGAAGGCAAGATGGTCGAGCGCGAAGGTTTCGGCCAAGCGATCATGGGCCGCGGCGCGGTCAACCAGAAGGGGCCCGAGGCGACCTTCCTCGCCGCGCTCCACGCGATCCGCGCGGCAGGGCGCAAGCTGCCGGTGAACATCGTGCTCGTCTGCGAGGGCGAGGAGGAGATCGGCTCGCCGCACTTCCGCCAGATCGCGACCAAACCCAACGTCCTCGCCGCATTGAAGAAGTGCGAGGGCATCTTCATCCCCTTCGCCTCGCAGGGCAAGACCGGCAACGTCACGGTCAACCTGGGGTCGAAAGGCATCATCGAGCTCGAACTCGTCGCGAGCGGGGAAAAATGGGGTCGCGGGCCGAAGGGCGATGTCCATTCGAGCCTCAAGGCGATGGTCGACTCGCCCGCATGGCGGCTCGTGCAGGCGCTCCAGACGCTCGTCACCCCCGATGGCAACAAGCCCGCGATCGAGGGCTGGTTCGAAAATGTCCGTCCCTTGACCGAGCGCGAAAAGACATTGATCCGCGAGGCCGCGAAGGCAGGCGACGAAGCCGCGCAGAAACAGGCGCTCGGCATCACCCACTGGATCGACAATCTTTCCTACGACGACGCGCTGATCCGCCTCGCGCAGGAACCGACGGTCAATATCGAGGGGCTCGTCGCGGGCTATACCGGCCCCGGCGGCAAGACGATCCTGCCCGGCCGCGCGGTCGCCAAGCTCGACCTGCGCCTCGTCCCCAACCAGACGCGGGCCGAGGCCGAAAAGAAGCTGCGCGCGCATCTCGACAAGCATGGCTTCACCGATGTCGAGGTCAATGTTTCGGGCGGCTACGACCCGACCGAGGTCGCCGAGGACAGCCGCCTCGTCCGCTCCGAACTCGCGACCTACAAGAAGCTCGGCATCGAAACGAGCCTCAACCCGCGCATGGCGGGCAGCTGGCCGGGCGCAACCTTCACCGCGCCGCCGGTGTCGATCCCCGCCGCGCATTTCGGCATCGGCCATGGGTCGGGCGCGCATGCTCCCGACGAATATTTCCTCATCGATTCGACCAATCCGAAGGTCGCCGGACTCGTCGACGCGACGATGGGCTTCGCCGAATTTCTCTATGTCCTCGCGGCGATAAAATGAGCGACCTCAACGGCGTCGCGCACGTCATCCTGACCGCTGGCGACTTCAAACGATCGACCGCCTTCTGGCGCGCGATGATCGAATATCTCGAATTGAAGCTCGTGCTCGACAGCGAGCATATGCTTTATGGCGTCGGCGGGCGCACCGCGATCGGCATCCGCACCGGTAGCCCCGAAAATGCCGGCAAGCGCTTCGATCAGGGCGCGCCGGGGCTGCATCACGCATGTTTCCGGATGCGCGACCGCGCCGCGGTCGACCGGGTTCACGCATTCCTCGCGCGCCGCGACGACATCCATATCGTCCACGAACCGCAGGAAGAGCCGTGGGCGCCGGGCTATTATTCGGTGCTGTTCGAGGACCCCGACGGCATCCGCGTCGAATTCAACCATGTCCCCGGCACCGGCCTGCTCGCCGACGGCGAGCGGATCGGCGGCGCGAACGCGTTCGACTAGTGCGGATCTTCCCTGTGGCGCAGCCATGGGGAGGTGCAGCCTCGAAGAGGCTGACGGAGGGGCCAATGACGCAACCTCGCGGCCCCTCCACCATGCTTCGCATTGTCCCCCTCCCCACCGCTTCGCGGCAGGGAGGATTCAGAAGCCGTAGACCAAAGTGAAGCGCGTCTGCGTGTCGACGCTTTCGATCCCCGGCGGGGGGTTGGTGTCGATCTGCGCCGAATAGGCGATGCGCGCCGACAACGCGCCGGTCAGCTTGGCGTTGAGCGCGGTCTGCGAGCTGGTCGAACCGTTGGATTCGCCGATAATCGTCGAGGCGACCTGCGTCAGCCGCAACGTCGGCGACAATTGCCAGCCGAAATCGAGCCCTGCAAGCGCGGTCAGTTCGGTGTCGTTGCTGCCGTCGATGAAGTCGGTCTGGCGGAACGCCGGGCCGCCTTTCAGGCTCAGCGTCATCTTCTTGGTGTCGACCACCTTGTAGCCAAGCCCGCCCGACAGGTTCCAGCGCGTGTCATAGCCGAGGATCCGGTCATGTTCCCAGCGGGTAAGGCCATAAGCAAAAGTACGCTCGTCGATCCGGTACTGCGGTTCGAGCTCGGCCAGATAGCGTTCGACCGAGGTCTTGCCGTTCGTGCGCTGGTAATCGGCCTGCGCGCGCAGCTTGTGCGTCCAGTCGATCCCCTTGCGCGCCAGCGAAAGGCCCGCGCTGAGGCCGGCCGAGCTGGTGTTGCCGCTGCTGTGCGACGCGCCGATCTGCCCCTCGCCTTTCCAATTCTCCCAGAATTTCGCCGCCGCCAGTTTTGCGCGCGCCGCCGCCGCCGCCTCGTCCTTCTGCCGCTGCCGTTCGGCGCGATAGGCGACGACCTGCTCCTCGATTTCGGCGGCGTCCTCCGGGATTGTGGCCTTGGCAAGCTTTGCCACCGCCTCAACGTCGGCGTCCCTGCCGCTCGCCATCGCGGCGGCGAGCATGTTGCGCACCGGGTTGAACGGAACCTCCGGCGGGTGCCCACTGCGGTAATAGGCGAGCAGCGCGTCGATTTCGCCGATATTGGCCGGATGCGTCTGCCGGGCGAACTTGGCTACCGCTTCGACATCGTCATTGTCGCCGCTCGCGAAGGCGGCGTTGATCATTGCGCGCAGCGCGTCGGGCAGCGGCGGATCGGGCGGCACGAGCACGACCGGGAGCGGGGCCGCCACCACCGGGTCGACGAGCACCGGATTGATCTCCAGCGGCTCGGGCGGCGCCGGATCGGCCGGTTCCTGCGCGGCATGTGAGGGAACCGCGACGAACACGAGAGGCAGGCAAAGCGCGACCAGACGGGGGAGAGCGGTCAACGAGACGTCCTTCTTGCGGGGGCGGAAGCCGGGTTCGTTCGATCGTTCGCGCGGGGCCGGCGCGCGGACGACGCGCTCCTATAACCCGAAAGTTTCTGGCATTTCCACCCCGGCTGCCCCATCTGCAAACCTATGTATATCGCACTTGTCGCCATTTTCTGTGCCGGAATCGGCAATTTCGCGATGCACCGCGCCTTCATGGAAAGCGACGATCCGCTGATCCAGCAGATGGTGAAGCCGCTTGCGGACAAGGTCGGGCCGAACATCACCTACGTCTTCGAATTCCTGCTGCTCGTCGGCGCGATGGCGATCGCGACGCGGAACTGGTTCGCCGCGCTGATGCTCTATGGCCTCTATACGATCTTCAACGCGATGGCGTTCAGCTGGATCATGCAAAGGCCGCGGTAGACGGAGCACCGGAGGGTTTCGACCGGAAACTGCCATTGAGAGAAGAAAGCCCCTCTCCTTCAGGAGTATCAGGTCGATCGGTCCCCCGGACCGATCTGAAACGTCCGGGGGACGTTTCACCTGATACTGGGTTGGGGTGGGGTCTATCGGCCTTGCGCAAGGCCGATAGACCCCACCCCACTACGACTAGGTTGTGGACACATAAGTTCTGATCCAGAGGCGTGTTGAAGCGAGAGCGACGGCGGCGAGGAAGTTTCTGGCGAGCTTGTCGAAGCGTGTTGCGCATCGTCGGAATTGTTTGAGTTTGCAGAAA
>NZ_JNFC01000047.1 GCF_000756385.1 Sphingopyxis sp. LC363 | reverse complement strand
GCCTAGTCGTAGTGGGGTGGGGTCTATCGGCCTTGCGCAAGGCCGATAGACCCCACCCCCAACCCCTCCCCTGAAGGGGAGGGGCTTTCTTCTCTCAATGGCCGCAACCGGTCGCTACCTGCCCTTCGTCATCCCGGACTTGATCCGGGATCCATCGCAGCGCTGAAGTCGAGGACCCCGGATCAAGTCCGGCGTGACGATGTAAGATGGACCGCTACCCGCCGAAACCGGATATCCCACGAAGACGAATTTGCATCCGTCCCCCCGCCTCCCTACATAACTCCCTCATTCGCACCGGAGTCTCCACGCCATGAACGACAATCTGACCGCAACGCCGCCCCGCCTTGCCGCCAGGAAAGTCCTTGTTCATGTCTCCCGTTTCTCCCTCGATCACCATCGCCAACCTCGGCTGGTCCACGCCTGACGGCCGCGCCGTCCTTTCGGGCCTCGATCTCCATTTCCAGCGCGAGCGGGTCGGCGTCGTCGGCCGCAACGGCGTCGGCAAATCGACACTGCTGCGCCTGCTGACCGGCGAGCTTGCGCCCGTCACCGGCAGCATCGCGATAAATGGCAGCATCGCGATGCTAAGCCAGACGGTGCAGGTCGCGGCGCACGAAAGCATCGCCGACCTGTTCGGCGCGCGCGCCGCGCTCGCACTGCTGCGCAGGGCCGAAGCGGGCGAAGTGAGCGTCGAGGAGATCGCCGACGCCGACTGGACGCTCGACGCGCGAATCGATGCGGCGTTGGCGGGCGTCGGCCTGCCGCTCGCCGCCGACACGCCGCTCGCGGCGCTGTCGGGCGGTCAGCGCACCCGCGCCGCGCTCGCCGGCGCGATGTTCGCCGCGCCCGACTTCCTGCTGCTCGACGAACCCACCAACAATCTCGACCGCGACGGCCGCAAGGCGGTGCGGGGCCTCCTCGCCGGCTGGCGCGGCGGCGCGATCATCGTCAGCCACGACCGCGAATTGCTCGAGGAGATGGACGCGATCGTCGAGCTCACCAGCCTCGGCGCGACGCGCTACGGCGGCGGCTGGAGCGCCTATCGCGCGCGCAAGGACATCGAACAGGCGGCGGTCGAAGCCGAACTCGCAGGTGCCGAAAAGGAACTCGGCCGGGTGCGGCGCCAGGCGCAGGTCACCGCAGAACGGCAGGCGCGCCGCGACGCCGGCGGCCGGCGCAAGGCGGCGCGCGGCGACGAGCCCGCGATCCTGCTCGGGACGCTCAAGCGCCGCGCCGAGGAAAGCGTCGGCGCGAACCGGCGCCTCGCCGAACGCCAGCGCGCCGACGCCGAGCAGGCACGCGACGCCGCGCGCGGCAAGATCGAGGTCGTCGATCCGCTCGCGGTCGCGCTGCCCTCGACCGGGCTCCCCGCCTCGCGCACCGTCCTCGCGCTCGACCGGATCAGCGCGGGCTATGTCGAAGGCCGGCCGGTCATCGAAGGCCTGTCGCTCACGCTCACCGGCCCTGAGCGCGTCGCGATCGCGGGCCCCAATGGTTCGGGCAAATCGACGCTGCTCGCGCTGATCGCCGGAACGCTCGCCCCCTGGTCGGGCGAGCTGCGCGTCGGCGTTCCGTTCGCGCTGTTCGACCAGCGCGTCGCCCTGCTCGATCCCGCGCTTTCGATCGCCGACAATTTCCTTGCGCTCAACCCGGGGACGACGAACAACCAGTGCCGCGCCGCGCTCGCGCGCTTCCGCTTTCGCGCCGACGCCGCCGACCGCATCGCCGGGACACTCAGCGGCGGCCAGATGCTCCGCGCCGGCCTCGCCTGCGTCCTCGGCGCGCCGCACCCGCCGCAATTGCTGATCCTCGACGAACCCGGCAACCATCTCGACATCGAATCGCTCACCGCCGTCGAAACCGGCCTCGCCGCCTATGACGGCGCGCTGCTGGTGGTCAGCCACGACCGCGCGTTCCTCGATGCGATCGGGGTGCAACGGGTGGTCGAGTTGGGTGCGGGATGACGGGCGCCCAAGACGGTTTTGAGCGGGGAGCGGACGCTAAGATCCTCCCCATCGACTTGCGATGGGGAGGGGGACCGCCGCGAAGCGGTGGTGGAGGGGTCGCGCGCGTAGCGCGCTCGCTTCGCTCGCACCCCTCCGTCAGCCTTGCGGGCTGCCACCTCCCATCGCAAATCGATGGGGAGGATTTTGTGGGCAGCTGCCGCCCCCCGCCCTTCGGCCAACCTCAGCCCGCCAGCACGCGCTCGATCAGCCGCTCTTCCTTGGCGATCCACGGCGCCATGCTCGGCCGCGACAAGATCGCCTCGCTCCACGCCGCGATCTTGGGGTACGCCGCCGCATCGACGCCCGCGCCGCAATGGCGGAAATTCATCAGCGGCGACGCGACCGCCAGGTCGGCGAGCGTCAGCCGGTCGCCGACCAGATAACCCGACGCCGGGATCGCGCTTTCCAGATAGGCGAGCAGCTTCGGCAATTCCTCGCTCTCGGCCTGCGCCGCCGCAGCGAGATCGCCCTCGCGGCCGAGGAATTTGGGCGCGACGATGCGGTTGAAGAATATCTTGCCGCTGCACGCCGCGAACACCGTGTCGGCGAACTCTTCCCACCAGATCACGCGCCCGCGCTCCTGCGGGTCGGCGGGGATCAGCGCGGGTTCGGGATATTTCGCTTCGACATATTGGATGATCGCGCTCGAATCGGCGAGCAGGAAGCCGCTATCGTCCATCGCCGGCATCTTGCCGAGCGGCGAGGCGGCCCGAAAGCCGGGGTCGGGATCGCCGATGCCGACGCCCTTCAACTCGAATTCGATCCCTTTTTCGCCCAGATAGCCGAGCAGCTTGCGCACGAACGGCGATACCACCGACCCGTAAATGATCATCGCGTCTCTCCTTTTCTTCGCGCCACCATATGCGAAAGGTTGCGGATCGCAACCCGCCCATCGCTGCCGCATGCGCGCGAAATAAACTTGCCAAGGACGGCGCGGCATGGAACATCGGGCGGCAGAGGGGGGCGCTGCCGCGGCAGCCATCAGGCAGGATGAACAGATGCGCCCTTCGTTGTGGGCAGATCGGCTGCTGGCGCTCTCCGCCCGCTTCGTGGGTCTTGTGATATTGGTCGCCACGCTGCTCGCGGCGGGTGCAAGCTTTCTTTACAATCGCGGCGAGGAAGCCGACCGCGCCGACCGCGTCGCGATACAGGTCAACATGCGGCTGCGCGATCATATCGCGGTGCTCGAAGGCGTGCGCGCCCTCTATCAGTCGGACAGCCAGTCGAGCGGGCCGGGCATTCGCGCCTATCTCGCGTCGCTGCGGCCGCAGGTGCACGCACCGGGGATGGAAGGGATCGGCATCGCGGTGGCGATGCGGCAGGGAACGCCGGCGGCGGCCGAGGCGATGCTGCGCCAGAATTACGGGCGCGACATATCCGTCTGGCCCGCGACCAGCCAGCCGATCGGCTTTCCGATCATACTCGTCGAACCTTATACGCCGCGCCGCCACAATGCGCTCGGCTATGACATGTACAGCGAACGCATCCGGCGCGAGGCGATGCGCCGCGCGTGGCAGACCGGCCAGCCCGCGGCGAGCGGCATCGTCCAGCTCGTTCAGGAAAAGGGCGTCGCGCGGCGGCAGCCCGGCTTCCTGATCTACGTCCCCATCTATGCCGGCCGCACCGCGCCCGGCGGCGCGCAGCCGCCCGGCGAGGCGTCGCCGCCGCCGGTCTTCGCCACCGCGCCGAACGCGCGGCCGATCGAGGCCTTCGTCTATGCGCCTTTCCGCACCAACGACCTGATGACCGCGGTGCTCGGGTCGCAGCTCGACACGATCGCGGGGCTCGAAATCTATGCCGGCGAAGGCCCGTCGGCGCCGCTCGTCTTCCGCCACGGCACGATGGGCTGGGACACGCACGAACAGAAACTCCGCGTCGCCGACCGGCAATGGACGATGCGCATTTCCTACGGCCGGCTGCTCGAACGGATCGGGCGGCCCTTCGCCATCTTCCTCTTCGGCTTCGCGATCATGCTGCTCGCGATGCAGCTCCACCGCCTCCAGCAACGCCGCGTCGGCGCGTTCCAGGCGCTCGCCGACGAACAGGCGCTCCGCGCCGCCGACCGCGAACTGATGATCGGCGAAATGGCGCATCGGATGAAAAACGCCTTCGCGCGCATCGGCGCGCTCGCGCGCATCACCTTGCGCGAATCGACCAGCCTCGAGGATTTCGAGACGCGCTTCGACGGCCGCATGCGCGCGCTGTCCGACGCGAAGCAGATGCTCGTCACCGGCGCGCTCGACAGCGTCGATCTTCGCCAGATCGTTCACCGCGAACTCGATCTTGCGGGCGTATCCGCCGAACAGCTTGCCGCCATCGCCGGGCCCGACGTCCGCCTCGACGACGAGGGGGCGCAGGCGATCTCGCTCGCGATCCACGAATTCGTCACCAACAGCATCAAATATGGCGCGCTCGCGGGCAAGGGACATCTTTCGGTCGGCTGGCACCGCGACGATGGCGAGATCGAACTCGACTGGATCGAAAGCGACCTCGCCGAAACCCCGCATATCGAAAGCGAAAGTTTCGGCACCCAGTTCATCCGCACCTTGATCGAGCGGCAATTGAAGGGCAGCTGGACCCGCACCGCGGTTGACAATCGCCTCGCCATCGTCATTCGCTGGCCCGAATATGGCACCCCCGACTGACGACATGGGTCCCGGCCCCCTCTGGCAAATCTGGATCGACCGCGGCGGCACCTTCACCGATGTCGTCGCGCGCCGCCCCGACGGCGCCGTCGTCACGACCAAATATCTCTCCGAGGATCCCGCACGCCCCGGCGACGCCGCGGTGGGCGCGATCCGCGACCTCACCGGCGCAGGGGACGGCGCGCTGCCCCCGCTCGCGATCCGCATGGGCTCGACCGTCGCGACCAACGCACTGCTCGAACGCAAGGGCGAGGCGACCCTGCTCGCGATCACGCGCGGCTTCGGCGACGCGCTGACGATCGGCTATCAGGACCGCCCCGAGCTGTTCGCGCGCCGCCTCGACCGCATCGCGCCGCCCCATGCCGAAGTCGCGGAGATCGCCGAGCGCATCGCCCCCGACGGCGAAGTGCTGACCCGGCTCGACGAGGAGGCCGCGCGCGTCGCGCTCGCCGCCGCGCGCGACCGCGGCCTTTCCAGCATCGCCATCGTCCTGATGCACGGCTACGCCCACCCGGCGCACGAATTGCGCCTCGCCGACATCGCGCGCGAGATCGGCTTCACCCAAATCTCGACCAGCCACGAGGTCAGCGCGCTGATCAAGCTCGTCGGGCGCGGCGATACGACGCTCGCCGACGCCTATCTCTCGCCCGTGCTGCGCCACTATGTCGATCAGTTCGTCGCGCAGCTCGGAGAGGGCATCGACCCGCAATTCATGAAAAGCTCGGGCGGCCTCGCGTCCGCGAGCGCCTTTCACGGCCGCGACGCGATCCTCTCGGGCCCCGCGGGCGGCATCGTCGGCATGGTCGGCAGCGCCGCGCCCTTAGGCAAGACGCGGCTCATCGGCTTCGACATGGGCGGCACCTCGACCGACGTCAGCCATTATGCCGGCCGCCTCGAACGCGATAACGAGACCATCGTCGCGGGCACGCGCATCCGCGCCCCGATGCTGCGCATCCACACCGTCGCCGCCGGCGGTGGCTCGATCTGCCGCTGGGACGGCGCGCGCCTCCTCGTCGGCCCCGAAAGCGCGGGCGCCAACCCCGGCCCCGCCGCCTATGGCCGCGGCGGCCCGCTCACCGTCACCGACTGCAACGTCCTGCTCGGCAAGATCCAGCCCGATCATTTCCCCAAACTCTTCGGACCCGCAGGCGACCAGCCGCTCGATCGCGACGTCGTGGTACGGAAATTCGCCGCGATGGCCGCCGAGGTCGGAAACATCACCCCCGAAGCCCTCGCCGAAGGCCTGCTCGCCATAGCGGTTCAGCAGATGGCGAACGCGATCAAGCGCATCACCGTCGCGCGCGGGCACGACGTCACCCAAGGCTACAGCCTCGTCGGCTTCGGCGGCGCCGCGGGCCAGCATGTCTGCCTCGTCGCCGACGCGCTCGGGATCGACGAAATCCTGCTCCATCCGCTCGCGGGCGTCCTCTCGGCCTATGGCATGGGCCTCGCCAAGCCCTCGGCGATCCGCGAGCGCACGCTCGCGCTCAAACTCGACGGTGATTGCGCCGCCGCCCTCGCCGCCGCCGAAGCCGAACTCGCCGAACAGGCCCGCGCCGATCTCTCCGAGAGCGCCGAAACCGCCCGCGAAACCCTGCTCTTCGTCCGTCTCGCCGACAGCGACAATGCGATCGAACTCCCCCTCGCGCCGCCCGCCGACGTCAGGCAGGCCTTCGCCGCCGCCTTCCGCCAGCGCTTCGGCTATGCCCCGCACGCCGATCTCGTCGTCGACCGCATCCGCGTCGAACTCACCGAGGCGGGCGACGCTCCTGCCAGCCTGCCCCCCCCCGCACCGACCGCCGAAACCGAACCCGAAACCGTCACCGTCTGGCTCGCCGGCGTATCGCACGCCGTCCCGCTCTACCAGCGCAGCGCCCTCGCCACCGGCCGCACCATCGCCGGCCCCGCGATCGTCATCGACGCGCTCTCGACCACCATCGTCGAACCCGGCTGGACCGCATCGGTCGAGCAGGAAGGGACGCTGCGCCTATCCAAAAGCCAGATAAGCCCCTCCCCTTCAGGGGAGAGGTTCGGGGTGGGGTCTATCGACCTTGCGCATGGCCGCGACACCCCACCCCCAGCCCCTCCCCTGAAGGGGAGGGGTGAAGAAGCACCAGACCCGATCCGCCTCGAAATCTTCAACAGCCTGTTCATGGCGATCGCCGAGGAAATGGGCGGCGCGCTCCAGCACAGCGCCTCGTCGATCAACATCCGCGAGCGGCTCGATTTCTCCTGCGCGATCTTCGACGGCGCGGGCAGTCTCGTCGCCAACGCCCCGCACATGCCCGTTCACTTGGGATCGATGGGCGAAAGCGTCCGCACCATCCTGCGCCAGCGCGGTCCCGGCGCCGACGGTCGGCCGCGCGACGGCCGCGGCATCCGCCCGGGCGACGCCTATGCGCTCAACGCCCCTTATGACGGCGGCACCCACCTCCCCGACATCACCGTCATCATGCCGGTTTTCGTTGAAGGCGACACGCCAAGCTTCTTCGTCGCCGCACGCGGCCATCACGCCGACCTCGGCGGCATCGCCCCCGGCTCGATGCCCCCCGACAGCAGGAGCATCGCCGACGAAGGCATCCTCTTCGACAACAGGCTGATCGTCGACGACGGCCATTTCCTCGACGCCGATGTCCACGCGCACCTCACGACAAGCGAATGGCCCGCACGCAACCCCGCGCTCAACATCGCCGACCTCAAAGCGCAGGTCGCCGCCTGCCAACGCGGCGCGAGCGCGCTCGCCGACCTTTCCGCAACGCACGGCGCCGCGACCGTCGCCGCCTATATGGCGCACGGCCAGCGCCAGGCCGAAGCCGCCGTCCGCCAGCTGATCGCGCGTCTCGAGAACGGCCACTTCCGCTACGCGATGGACAACGGCGCCGAGGTCGCGGTCGCCGTGAAGGTCGACCGTAAAGCCCGCAACGTCACCATCGACTTCACCGGCTCCAGCGCCACCCTCCCCGACAATTTCAACGCGCCGCTGCCCGTCGTCCGCGCCGCCGTCCTCTATGTCCTGCGCACGATGCTCGACGACCCGATCCCGATGAACGAGGGCTGCCTCGCCCCGGTGACATTGATCGTCCCCGAAGATTCGATGCTCAGCCCGCGCTATCCCGCCGCGGTCGTCGCGGGCAATGTCGAGACGAGCCAGGTCATCACCGACGCGCTCTTCGCCGCCTTCGGCGCGATGGCCCCCGCGCAGGGCACGATGAACAATTTCACCTTCGGGAACGAGCGCCACCAATATTATGAGACGATCGCCGGCGGATCGGGCGCCGGTCCCGGTTTCGACGGCACAGCCGTGATCCAGACCCATATGACCAACAGCCGAATGACCGACCCCGAAGTCATGGAAACCCGCTTCCCCGTCATTGTCGAAGAGTTCGCGATCCGCAAAGGCTCGGGCGGCGCGGGCCGCTGGCACGGCGGCGACGGCGCCACCCGACGCGTCCGCTTCCGCGAACCCATGACCGCGAACATCCTCGCCAATCGCCGCAAGATCGCGCCAAAGGGTCTCGCGGGCGGCGCCGACGCCGCACCCGGCCGCAACTGGGTCGAGCGCGCGGACGGACGGGTCGAAATGCTGGGCGCCACCGGCAGCGCGGATCTCGAAGCGGGCGATGCCTTCGTAATCGAAACGCCCGGCGGCGGGGGCTATGGGGAAGCAGGGGACGAGCACGAATGAAAAAGGTTCACGCGGAGACGCGGAGACGCGGAGAGAAGATTGAAACATTAGAACCATTCGCCCTGAGCTTGTCGAAGGGCCGTTCTTTTTCTTGTGACGTCGAAAAGAAGAACAGTGCTTCGACAAGCTCAGCACAAACGGTTTTGGGATATTCTCTCCGCGCCTCCGCGCCTCCGCGTGAACCCTTTTCGACCCCGCCCCACTTTTCAACACCGCCCCATATTTCGTCATCCCCGCGAAGGCGGGGATCCAGCTGTCAACGTCGATGGATGCACCAGCCCTCGCAAAGCTGGATTCCCGCCTTCGCGGGAATGACGAAGTAGGGAACCGGCCATGCTCGTCCTGATCGGCATCCTCATCATCATCGCGGGCTTCCTGCTCCGCTTCAATCCGCTGCTCGTGATCATGGCCTCGGCGCTCGCGACCGGGCTCGCCGCTGGGCTCGACATCGCCGCGATCGTCGCCGCCTTCGGCAAGGCGTTCAACGACACGCGCTATGTCTCGATCGTCTGGATCGTCCTCCCCGTGATCGGCCTGCTCGAAGCTTACGGCCTGCAACAGCACGCCCGCAGCCTGATCGGCCGCATGAAGGGCGCAACGCTCGGCCGCCTGCTCACCTCCTACCTCTTGCTGCGACAGGCGATGGCCGCGGTCGGTCTCACCTCGGTCGCGGGCCATCCGCAGACGGTCCGCCCGCTCGTCGCGCCCATGGCCGAAGCCGCCGCCGAGGCGAAGAACGCCGCGCTCTCGGGCGACCAGCGCGAGGAGGTCAAGGCCTTCGCCGCCGCGACCGACAATGTCGGCCTCTTCTTCGGCGAGGATATCTTTCTCGCGATCGGCTCGATCCTGCTGATGAAGGGCGTGCTCGAAGGCTATGGCTATGTCATCGAGCCGCTGCATTTCTCGCTCTGGGCGATCCCGACCGCGATCGCCGCCTTCATCATCCACGGCCTGCGTCTCCGCCGTCTCGAAAAGCGGATGGCGCAACAGGACAGGATGCAGGAGGCGAGCGCATGATCACGCTCGGCTTCGTCTATGTTCTCGCCGGGCTGACCTTCGCGGCCTTCGCCTTCCTCGGACTTCGTGACCGCACCAACCCCAAACGCTTCGGCAACGCCGCCTTCTGGGGCCTGCTCGCCGTCTCGATGCTCGCGGGCGACCGGCTCGGCGACTTCGGCAACGGACTGCTCGTGCTCGCACTGGTGGCCATCGCCGGAACCGGCCAGATCGGCCGCGCGCCCGGCGGCGACGTTCCGCCCGATGTGCAGGCACAGCGCGCCGCGAAGCACGGCAATTTCCTGCTCCTCGTCGCGCTGATCATCCCCGCGGTCGCGCTCGCGGGCACCTTCCTCTTCAAATGGGTGCCGGGCCTCGCCGATCCCAAGCAAGCCACCTTGATTTCGCTCGCGCTGGGCGTGCTCATCGCGCTCGCCGTCGGCATGGCGCGCCTCAAGCCCCCGCCGCTGCTCCCGCTCGAACAGGGCCGCCGCCTGCTCGACGCGGTCGGCTGGGCGGCGATCCTGCCGCAGATGCTCGCCAGCCTCGGCGCAGTCTTCGCGCTCGCGGGGGTAGGCGAAGTCGTCGGCGACCTCATCGGCACCGCGATCCCGGAGGGCAGCCTGTTCGGCGCGACGCTCGCCTTCGGGCTCGGCATGGCGCTTTTCACGATGGTGATGGGCAACGCCTTCGCCGCCTTCCCGGTGATGCTCGCCGCGGTCGGCATGCCCCTGCTGATCAAGCAATATGGCGGCGACCCCGCGGTGGTCGCGGCGATCGGCATGCTCGCGGGCTTCTGCGGCACGCTGATGACCCCGATGGCGGCAAACTTCAACCTCGTCCCCGCGGCGCTGCTCGAGCTCAAAAACCCCTATGGCGTGATCAAGGCGCAGATCGGGACGGCGGTCCCCCTGCTCGCGGTGAACATCCTCTTCATCTGGCTCTTCGCTTTCTAAGATCCTTCCCATCGCGAAGCGTTGGGGAGGGGGACCGCCGCGAAGCGGTGGTGGAGGGGTAGCAACACTAGCGCAAAAACCCCTCCGTCAGCGGCTACGCCGCTGCCACCTCCCCAACGCTTCGCGATGGGGAGGATCATCTCGCATCGCCCGCTGGGAACGGATAGAAAGGCCCCATGCACCTCACCCCCACTCACGCCACCCGCTTCGCGACCGCCACCCTCGCCCACCTCGGCCGCGAATATCCCTACAAGATGGACCTCGTCCTCACCGGCCGCGAGGACGCCAAGCCCCCGCGCGAACATCACCCGATCTTCCACGGCAGCTTCGACTGGCACAGCTGCGTCCACGGCTGGTGGCAGATCCTCCGCCTCGCGCGCCGCTTCCCCGACCTGCCCGTCGCCGCCCAAATCCGCGCGCGCGCCGACACCATGCTCGTCCCCGAAAAGGTCGCGGGCGAACGCGCCTTCCTCGATCGCCCTTATTCGGCCGCCTTCGAGCGCCCCTACGGCTGGGCGTGGCTGCTCGCGCTCCACGCCGAAGCCGAAGCGCACGACGCCCCCTGGGCCGCCGCGCTCGAGCCGCTCGCGCTGGCCTTCGCCGCGCGCTTCCACGCCTTCCTGCCCAAGCTCACCTATCCCTTGCGCGTCGGCACCCATTTCAACATCGCCTTCGCGCTATTGCTCGCCCGCCACTGGGCCGAAGGCCGCGACCCCGCACTCATCGCCCTCATCGACGCCCGCGCCCGCGGCTGGTTCGAGGCCGACCGCGACTGTCAGGCGTGGGAACCCGGCGGCGACGAATTCCTCTCCTCGGCGCTCACCGAAGCGCATCTGATGACCGCCGTCCTCGGCGTCGATTTCCCCCGCTGGTTCGACGCCTTCCTGCCCCGCGCCGCCAGCGAACAACCCGCCACCCTCTTCACCCCCGCCACCGTCTCCGACCGCAGCGACGGCAAGATCGCGCACCTCGACGGGCTCAACCTCAGCCGCGCGTGGAGCTGGCGCGCCATCGCCGCCGCGCTCGGCCCCGCGCACCCCGCCAGCCCGGTCGCCGAGGCCGCGGCCGAGCGCCACCTCGCCGCCGCGCTCCCCCACGTCACCGGCGACTATATGGGCGAGCACTGGCTCGCGAGCTTCGCCTTGCTCGCGCTCGACGGCCTCGCCGATTGACAAGCCCCGCCCGCGCGGCAACAGACGGCGCGAGGGGGAGAGGCCAGAGGTGAACGGAAAGATGCTGCGTCCCACATCGTTCGACGTCGCCGAACGCGCCGGCGTGTCGCAATCGACCGTCTCGCGCGCGCTCCGGGGCTCGCCCGGCGTCAACGCCGAAACGCGCGCGCGCGTCGCCGCCGCCGCACGCGAGCTCGGCTATGTCGTCGACCGCCACGCCTCGTCGCTGCGCCTCAAGAGCAGCGAGACGATCGCGCTCGTCACCATCTGCCGCCCCGGCGAGGACCGCAGCGCGATCAACCCCTTCTATTTCGCGCTGCTCGGCAGCATCGCCGCCGCGACCTCGGCGCGCGGCTTCAACCTGCTCGTCTCGTTCCAGGAGAATGAAGACAATTTCCGCGCCGATTTCGTCGCCAGCGGGCTCGCCGACGCGATGATCGTCATCGGCACCACCAGCAACCGCGCGGCGTGGAAATATTTCGCCGAGGCGCAGGCGTCGGGCCTCGACTTCGTCTGCTGGGGCAGCCCGGGCAGTCCCTTCCACTGGATGCGGAGCGAGAATGACATCGGCGGCCAGCTCGCCGCCTAGCATTTTATCGCCACCGGCCGCCGCCACATCGCCTTCGTCGGGCCGCAGCAGTCGCCGCAGCGCCAGTTCGACGAGCGCCGCGACGGCTTCACCGCCGCGCTCGGCCTCCACGGCCTCACCCCGATCGTCGCCGAGCCCCCCGCCGCCGCCGACCGCCACGCGCAGGGCGTCGCCGCGGTGCAGGCCTTGCTAGCGGCGCATCCCGAAACCGACGCGATCTTCGCCGCCAGCGACATGCTCGCCCTGGGCGTGCTGCAGGGCCTCAAGGACGCCGGCCGCCGCGTGCCGCAGGACGTCGCGCTGATCGGCTTCGACGGCATCCGCGCCGGCACCCTCGCCGACCCCGCGCTCACCACGCTCGAGCCCGACCTCGACGCCGCGGGCGAGGCGCTCGTCGCGATGGCGCTCGAGGATGACGAACGCACGCGCAGCGGCACGCGCATCCCCGTCCACCTCGTCGTCCGCGGCACCGCCTGAGCGCGCGGCGCGCCGCGAAAAACACCGCCTTGCCCGCGCGTTAAGCCTGTTCGTCAACCCGCCCGCCATGCGCGCCGCCCTATCGCGGCGCGGGACCATGACGAGCGAAGGGCGAGCGGATGATGCGCGAACGGGCGATGCGCGAACGAACATTGCTGAAGGACCAGCGCGGCGCCACCGCGATCGAATATGGGCTGATCGCCGCGCTGATCGCGCTCGCGTGCATCATCGCCTTCCAGACGCTCGGGCTCAATCTCGAAACCATCTTCACGACGATCAACGACGCGCTCAATCGTTAGCGGCCCCGTCCTCGCCCCTTTCGTTGCCGCCTGCCTTCTCGCCGCGCGCCGCCGCCAGCCGCGCGGCGGCCTCGCCCGTCGCCGGCTGGCCGCAGCGCATGCAGCAACCGCGTTCCACCTCCTCCGCGGCGGCCGCGGCGCGCATCCGGTCGAGCTTGCCGGCCAGCTTCTCGATCGCGCTGCCCGGATGGAAATATTTGATTCCCCCGCCGTCGAAGCGCCAGCCCGCCAGATGCTCCTCGGCGCTGATCACCGCATCGCCGTCATAGCGTCGGTAGAGCGTTCCCGCCGCGCCGCCCTCTCCCAGCTCGCCGCGCTTGATCAGCAGCCCGAGCATCGAATCCGACGGCACGATCCGCCGCTCGACCTCCTTGCCGTCGCGGATCACCACCATCTCGCGCCCCACCACCGCGCGTTCATAGGCGATCGCCGTGAGCCCGCGCTGCGCGCGCGCCAGCGCGGTCGAACAGGCGCGATCGAATTCCTCGAAACGCCGCCGCGCGTCGTTGACCGACTTGCGGCTCATCCCCGCGACCCGCGCCGCATCGGTGACGCACCCCGACTGCGCGAGCACGGCAAGAAACGTCCGCGTCCGCGCCGCAGTCCACCCATCCTCGCGAATGCGCAGCCCGGGCATGAAGGGATTGGCGTGCTTAGGCCCCTCCCGCCCCCCTTTTATCCCCTCCCGCTTGCGGGAGGGGGTGCGAGACTTGCGGGCTTGCCCGCTAGTCGCAGCGGGGAGGGCCTGATCTCCCACGCCGCCCGTCTCTCCCGATTTCCCCCGCAAACCCCGCACCACCTTACGTCCCATAGCTCCATCTCCCGAATCGCCTGGAATGACTCGGAATGATTTTGAACCTATTTGGATAATGTAGGAAAGCTCTATTTTCGCCGAATGGCCGTTGGTAATCTTTGCGGAACACTCAAGCCGGCCTGCTCAATTAGCTTTGCGAAATCGTCTGCTGACTTGCCCCGTTTGCTTTGTTGATCAGAGCGCCGTCGCTCACGCTCACCTCGTTTGATGAAAAACGCCGTGGCTTCTCCCGACTCGATGAAATCGAAAGCCTTGAGCTTGGCATCAATCGCACTGTCATATCGCGCGGCTCCTTCCACGCTTCCCATTCTGATCAAAAACTTGTTGGCACTGGGAAGAATGAAGACACTCAAGCCCTCTTGAATAAGCCACTCGCCGCCGCTGCGAATTCTCTTCCAACGCTTTGAAGATACGAAACGCTTTCGTCGTTCCATCTTTTTAAGATATTTCTCGTGATGCTCGCTCGCGAGCATGGTGCCTGTGAGATTGTCGCAGCAGTCCGTTCCAACAACCATTGCGCCCCACGACGGATGGATGATCGCGTAGGTATATCGCAAATCTGTTCCGCAATATTCGCACTCACCAGAAAGATCGCCCAAATCGTCAGAACCGATCAGCATCCATCCACTCTTAGGCATTATTATCCCATGCTCTTCGGCGTGACAGCCTTTGCAGAGCGTTTCGCATTCGGTGTGCCCATATTCCCACGGCTTGCGGTTAGGCGCATAACCTTTGTGATGGACTTGCAGCACGACACCGTCTGCACGAGATCGAAAACAGCGTACGCACCGCCCGCCATCCAGCTTGATGACCTCTTCGCGGAATCGAATCCATTTCGAATGGCTGTAGAGGTTAATAGGACCTACTCCGTGGCCGTACGACGATTGCACCCGAACACAATAATCCGTATCACCGCATTTAACATCAAGGCGAATTTTCTGAAGGGGAGAGATAAAATTGAAGAGAATCTCTCGGTTTCTTGGGCTAAAAAAGACTCAAGCAGAACTAGACTTCGTAGATATCGAAGTTGGATCCGATACTCCGCTATTCCTAGAACCAGCTGCTTTTCATGAAGGAAAGGGCGGATTCGCTCGCGAGTGCGCTGCTGACATTGAAGAGTTTTTTGATGCCGTGTTGGACGCTGCGGGAGAGAAAAACTGGGCCATGGGCATGGAGCTTCTTCGAGGCCTGCAAGAACCTGATGAGATTCAATTTGGCTTCTCTTACGGGAAACCGAGAGGAAGAGGATCGGCCAAGAGCAAGCCTCTCAGATTTTCCGCGCCATATTGAAAAGCAAAGCTATTCAATCGGGAATGATACAAGATTTGAATGACGCATTTATGTTCATTCCCGGCATTGGACCCGACAAAGTTTCCGATATAACCGCCAACATTATTAGAAAACATTTGATAACCTACACACAAAATCAATTTGCTCTATACGGAGTTGACATACCAAATAAATATCCAACCGGACTTATGTGGGATAGCTTAAATCGATGCTGGCACGAAGAACATGACTATATCCCATTCTACAAGGGGCAAAAAGTCCTTCTAGTCCCTAAGTGGTATGTAAAATATCACTATGATTTTACTAAGTTAGGACGGAGATATTACGACGGATTTATCGCAAGCTTTGTAAGAGATAGAGAGCTTTCCACCATGGGGAAGCTGGTTTCCTTTATTCCTAGAAAAAACTCACCGCCAACTCCCCATGTTTACAAGCATGACATTGAGAGAGAAATTCCTAGAAATAAAGATAGCATAGTCGATTTTACTCAAAAACATCCCGATGTTTATCGGAAGTTCCGTGACGCTATGCTAAAGCATAATCCTATGAGCATCAATGCTCTTGTAAATGCGCAAGGAAAAAACTTCAGAGAGATGGAGTTTTCTAACTCATCTATAGAGGCATTAAGAAATATTCCGACGGGAAATAGGTCAGCAAACGATTACCAATCCTTGATCGTGGGGTTAAGCCATTTTTTGCTTTATCCGTCTCTTACAAATCCCGTTCTGGAACGGCCGATTAACGATGGCAGAAAGAGGATAGATATCGCGTTCGATAATTCAGCAGACAAAGGAGTTTTTCATCGGCTGAGAACGGACCCTTTCCTTCTTGCACGCGAGGTTATGATAGAGTGCAAAAACTATGCTGATGATTTGGAGAACCCCGAGATAGATCAGCTTATCGGAAGGTTTGACAACCGCCGAGGCAGGTTCGGAATTTTGGTTTGCAGATCGATCACAGATAAGCAGAAAACAGAAGCTCGCTGCACCGATGCGTTTAAGGCGCAGCAAGGAGTCGTCGTCGTGCTTACCGATGACGATATTTGTGAAGCTTTGGCCGCAGGGCCATTGGGGCGCGAGACGCGCATCAATGAGATTGTCCAGAACCAGTTGAGGTCGCTACTCGCTTAGGCCAACCCGTCGGCTTAAGGGTTTATCGCTCCCCCCACCCCCTTGCATTTCCC
>NZ_JNFC01000046.1 GCF_000756385.1 Sphingopyxis sp. LC363 | reverse complement strand
ACTTCGAAGCTGTCCAACGTACCCTCCAATCAAGCCTGTGAGGATACATATCGAGTCGAGCAGATTCGCTAAGCGGCTGTGTTGATAGCGAAAATCTGATTCGATATCGATCGCAAAACGCCAAAATCCTACTCGAGGCAGGATGGAAAGCGGATGCCGCGATCCAGGGCTTCGGGCGGACAAATCGAACGAACCAGAAGCAGCCACCGATGTTTCGTCCGGTGTCGACCGACGTCAAGGCGCAGAAGCGCTTCATATCGACGATCGCGCGGCGGCTCGATTCGATGGGGGCGATCACGCGCGGCCAGCGCCAGACGGGCGGGCAGAATATGTTCCGGCCCGAGGACAATCTGGAATCCTTCTATGCCCGCGATGCGCTGCGCCAACTCTATCTTCTGATCGTGAATGCCAAGGTCGAGGGCTGTTCGCTGCTGACGTTCGAAAGTGCGACGGGGCTGTCGTTGCTCGATATCGATGGCTGCCTGCGCGAGGAACTGCCGCCGATCACCACCTTCCTCAATCGCATGCTTGCCCTCACGATCGACCTCCAGAACATCCTGTTCGAGGCCTTCGAGGGTCTGCTCGTGCATCGCATCGAGGCGGCGGTTGCTGCGGGAACCTATGAGATCGGCCTCGAAACCCTGCGCGCCGAGAGCTTCGCGGTGAACGCACGGCAGACGATCTACACCCATCCCGGCACCGGGGCGGCGACGCAGCTTCTGACGATCGAGCGCAAGGAGCGGGTGCTGCCGCTCGATCTTGACGATGCACTGGCGCTCGTCCGCGAACGCGGCGGCGAACTGCTTGTGAACCAGCGCTCGCAGCGTGCTGCGGTGAAGCTCGGGGCGCGCAGCGTGATCGATGACGATGGCGCAATCCACCGCCGCGTGCGGCTCCATCGGCCCCTCGACGCCAGCCACATGCTGCTCGCCGATTTCGTCATGAGCCATTGGCAGCCTGCCGACCGCGATCAGTTCGCCGATGTCTGGAAGGCCGAACTGGCGGACATTCCGGATTACGAGACGTCGACCCTGCACATGGCGTCGGGCTTGCTGCTGCCGATCTGGCGGCTGCTGCCAAAGGAATCGTCGCGCGTCTACCGGCTCCAGACCGACGAGGGCGAACGCATCATCGGGCGCAAGGTCTCGCCGGGCTGGGTGGCATCGGTGATCCGCGACACGCCGTGCGACCTCCCAAAAGACGAAGCGTGGCAACTTCTGCAAAAGGGCGAGGCTGTCTTGCACCTTGCGGAAGGCCAGATGCTGCGCCGCGTTCGCGCCATGAACGACTGGCGGATCGAGCTGTCCGGCTTCAACGATCTTGGTGTTGACCGGCTGAAGGCATTTGGCTTGATTTCCGAAATCGTCTCGTGGCAACTGAAGCTCTACGTGCCGGCAGGGGCTGCTGGCGCCGACGTGTTCGCGCGGCTGGTTGATCGATTTCCGATCCAGCGGATCGCGGATCGCAAGGCCGCCTGAAGGAGCCCCGCTATGGAAAGTCCGGTCCGTGAACTTGCGCGTCGTCTCGGTGAAAATGCCGAGGCGGCGTGCCGCCAATACCTCTCGAACGGTCGCCGCGAAGGCCATTATTGGATGGTCGGCGATAAGGGCAATGCGCTTGGGCGCAGTCTTTATGTGCGTCTCGCCGATGGCGATGGTCGCCGCACGGCGGGCAAATGGACTGACGCCGCGACTGGCGATCATGGTGACCTGCTCGACATCATCGCCGCCAGCTGCGCGCATACGAACCTCGCTGAAACGCTCGCCGAGGCGCGGCGATTTCTGAGCTTGCCTCCATCCGACGCGGGCACGCAGGGGCCGCGTCCGCGTCCGCGCCGGGCGCCCGCTGGCAGCCCGGAGGCGGCAGCGCGGCTTTGGGCGGCGTCGAAGCCCATCGCTGGGACACCTGTGCGCACCTATCTGGCGGGCCGTGCGCTTCGGCACGTCGGCGATGTGCCCGCGCTGCGATGCCACCCGCACTGCTATTATCGCCGGTCGGAGGAGGATGGCCCGTCGGTCAAGTCGGCCTATCCGGCGATGATCGCTGCGGTGACCGACCTCGGCGGCTCGCTCATGGGCGTTCATCGCACATGGCTTGATCCGCACCAATCGACCAAGGCGCCCGTGGCTTATCCGCGGCGCGCGATGGGGCATTTGTTGGGTCATGGCGTCCGCTTCGGGCTCTCGGGCGAGGTCATGGCATTCGGTGAGGGCATCGAAACCATGCTCTCGCTGCGCGAAATCGCCCCGGCACTACCGCTCATCGCCGGGCTGTCGGCCGCCCATCTCGCGGCGCTGGAATTTCCTGCGCCGCTTCGCCGCCTCTATGTTGCCCGCGAACGGGATGCAGCGGGACGCGCTGCATTCGCCGCTCTTGCCGAGCGAGCCGTCCAGCTAGGGATCGATATCCTGCCGCTCGATCCGGCGCTGGACGATCTGAACAGCGATCTTATGCAGATGGGCCATTCGCAGCTCGTCGCTTCGATCGCCCCGCAGATGCACGTCGTCGATGCCGAGCGGATGCTCGATGCAGCCTGATCGCGCCTGGCGCCAGCGGCGCAACGCCTCCAGCAGCGCGGCGGCGAATTGGGACGTCGCAATCGCGCGCGCCATCCTCATGATGCCCGAAATCCCATAGTTGTTTCGGAAAGCGGTGTGTCACCTCGCCGCGGGGATCGGATCAAGCCGGTCCGGGAAGGGGAAGCCCGATCAGCCTGTTCTCGGGAGGCCGCGCCTCGGCCTTCGCTGGAGGGCGACTGCGGCAGCGTGCGCGGGCCGTGCAATGGCTCTGCTCGCGGCTATTTTCCGCCGGGGCTGGCGCCCCTTTGCATCGCGAAACAAAATAGCCGCGAGCCCGCCATCCTTCGCTGGCGCTTCGGCCGCGCGGGGTGCCGCGCGGTGCGAACCCGCACCCGCCGCCGCCGAGGCGTCGCCGCGAAGGCCGCGAGAGGCGCGGCCCCAGACAAGAGAAATGACATGATCGACCTGTCAGACCTTCCCGAACGCGGCGAACCGCAGCAACCCGGCGCCAGCGCCTACCTCCTCCAGGAAATGCAGCTTTACGGTCATAGGCCCTATGAGGACGAACCCGACGCACGGCCGCTTCCAGACGACCGGCTCGCTGGCGGCGCCGTCGCCGATATCTTCGACGCATTGGCGGGCTGCCTGGTCGATACCCGCATCGAGCCCGATCTTGAAGATCTGCTCTGGGGCATCGTCAATATCTTTCACCGCGCCGGCGAACGGATCGAGCGCGAGCTCGACCGCAACGAACAGGCGCAGCGCGAACTCCAGCGCGAGCAGGATGGAAGCGAAATTCGCTCGGTCGAACTCGAGCGCGCGATCGCCGAGGGCATCACGATGATCGAGCGGCGCGACACGATGGAATTTTTCCGCGAATGCGCCGCCGAGCAGTTCCGCATCCATGCCCGCAAGGCCTGGACCCCGCGCACTGGGTCGCGCGTCCGTCACAAGACGATGACCGCGGCGATGATCGACAGCCGCGACTTCATGGACAAACGCCTCCGCGAAAAGGCCCAGGCCCTGATCCCCGAGGGAACGCGCATCGCCTTCAGCGGCGGACCGGCGTGCAACGATCACCGCCACATCTGGTCGGCGCTCGACAAGGTTCATGCGCGTCATGCCGACATGGTGCTGATGCATGGTGCGACGCCAACCGGCGCCGAGCGCGCTGCGGCCTGCTGGGCCGATGCGCGCGGCGTGCCGCAGGTAGCGTTCCGGCCCGACTGGAACCGGCACAAGAAAGCGGCGCCGTTCAAGCGCAACGAGCGGCTGATCGATGCGATGCCCGCCGGGCTGGTCGTCTTTTCGGGCACCGGCATCCAGGACAATCTTGTCGACAAGGCGCGGGCGTTCGGCATTCCGGTCTGGGATTTTCGGCTCAAGGAAGCCTGAGTTGTCGATTTGGATCTGACGGCGCTTGCCATCCGGCGAGCAGGATTACAGGATGAAAATCAATGAAAACCGATCTCGATCATCTTCCGGCGAACAAGCAGCGCGAGCTCGAACGTGTGAAGGCGATCATCTTCGAAGAATTCGAGGATGCGATCGCGCTCGGCACCATGGGCTGGAAAAAGAAGGGTCGGATCGACAAGGTCATCCTCTACGGCAGCTATGCGCGCGGTGGCTGGGTCGACGAGCCGCACACCGCAAAGGGCTATCGTTCGGACTTCGATCTCCTGATCATCGTCAACGACAAGCGGTTGACCGACAAGATCGACTTCTGGTCGAAGCTCGACGACCGGCTGACCCGCGAGCTTGCGATCGACAAGACGCTGCACACGCCGGTCAACTTCATCGTCCACACGCTGCAGGAAGTGAACGATGGGCTGGCTCACGGCCGCTATTTCTTCATGGACGTCGCGGGCGACGGGATCGCGCTCTACGAATATGACGACAAGGAATTGCACAAGCCGAAGCCCAAGACGCCCGAGCAGGCGCTGGCGATGGCGCAGGAATATTTCGACGAGTGGTTTCCGCTCGCCATGCAGCGGTTCGAGCTGTCCAAGATGGGCCGCGAAAAAGGGTTTCTGAAGCCCGCCGCGTTTGACCTCCATCAGAGCAGTGAGTTTCTCTATCATTGCGTGCTCTTGGTCTGCAATTTTTACACGCCCCACGTCCACAACCTGGGATTTTTGCGCACGCAAGCCGAGCGATTAAACATGCGGCTTGTCGATGTTTGGCCGCGCGAGGTGAAGGCAGACCGCGCGCGCTTCGAGAAGCTCAAGGAAGCCTATGTGAAGGCTCGCTACTCCAAACATTATCGAATCAGCGAAGAAGAATTGCTCTGGCTGGCTGGACGCGTGGAGGAGCTGGGCCGCGCCGTGCATGCCATCTGCTCTGAACGGATAGCGAACCTTGAAGAAGCTGTGCAGGCTCCGGAGTAGACCCGGCACATGCGCGTTCGTGACTTCTTCCTTCTCGTCGCCGTGTGCCTGATCTGGGCATTCAACAATGTCCTGAGCAAGATTATAGTAACGGACTGGGCGGTCCCGCCGCTTTTCTATGCGGCGCTACGCTTTGCGGTCGTCGCGATGGTCATGTGGCCATGGTTGCTGCCGATGCCGCGGCCGGCATGGCGGATTGTTGCCATCGCCCTGTGCCTGGGCGGCGGAAGCTTTTCACTACTTTTCGTCGGTTTGCAGACTGTCTCACCTTCTGAGGCCGCGATTATTCTGCAGCTCGGTGTCCCCTTTACCATGCTGCTCTCGGTGCTGGTGCTCGGCGAGCGTATCTACTAGCGCCGCGGACTGGGCATCGCGCTGACATTGGTCGGCGTGCTGATCGTGACCTGGCGGCCCGGTGGACTTTCGCTTTCGACGGGGCTCTGGTTCGTCGCCGCCAGCGCCTTCGCCGGCGCCGCTGGCGCGGTGCTGATGAAGCAGGTTGATGGCGTCAAACCGTTCCGCTTTCAGGCCTGGGTGGGACTGGTGTCGGCGACCGTTCTGACACTCGCTTCGATCTTGCTTGAAGACGGTCAATGGACGGCGGCGACGACCACTGGACGGCCGCTTGTCGCCGCTGTCGTATTCACGGCGCTGATCGTGTCGGTCGGTGCGCACTCCGTCTATTACCACCTCATCGACCGCTATGAAGCGAACTTGCTCGCACCGCTGACATTGATGACGCCGCTCGCGACGATCGGGCTCGGTGTGCTGATCACCCACGATCATTTCGATATGCGGATGGCTATCGGCGGCGGGCTGGCAATGCTCGGTGCGTTGATCGTGGCGCTGCGGCGCAAACCAGCGACGAAATTGCTTGTCGAACGGGAGCTGCGATAGTCGGGGAAATTCGATCCGCATCGCGCGTATGGTGAAGAGTTGCTGCGACGGTCGTTAACCGATGGGGGGGGGGGGGGGCGATGCAAGATACGTGTCAGAACTCTGGCTAAAGTGATTTTGTGTTGCGCCAATGCATCAGTCACGCGTAATTCCGTTACGGAATACTGATTTCGATGGCGTGCATTTTTTGCTGCTGTATGCGCCCCGATGCGACCCAAAAGGAGGGCTCCTCCATTCAACTTTGGCGGCCTTTTAGGCCGCCTTTTTTGTATGTCGGCTTTGCGCCTGTTTGTCGCTGTCCAAGTGAAAGAAGCGCGGATCCGAAAGCGGTCATTCATGGACTCGGCCCAATTGGCTATTGGCTGGCACTCCGTTTCTCGGCAATTCTAGCGCGATGCGCGTTTACCACTTCGTCAACTGCGAATACGGTCTCCAGGACATCGCCCGAAGGCGGTTGAAAGTCGCGACTCTCGCTGACGTGAATGACCCGTTCGAGATGCTTTCGTTGAACCTGAAAGATAGTGGTCTCCGCGCCACCTTGGGCAAGGCCCGAAAGGAATTCGGTGAGCGGCGGGGCATGCTGTGCTTCAGCCGAGGCTGGCGCAACCCGGTTCAGTGGAGCCACTATGCAGACCATCACCGCGGGTTGTGCCTGGGCTTCGACGTGCCTGACCGGCTGCTGCGGGATGTGCAGTACCGGAAGTCCCGCGCCGCCGTCGATGCCACCGTCATCGATGCGCCCGGGTTCGACATGGGATCATTCGTGCTGAAAGCGCTGGACGTGAAGTTTGTCCATTGGACCTACGAGGATGAAGTGCGCATGATCGTCGACCTCGAAACCTATGATGATGCGTGCCGGATCTGGTATCGCGGCTTCGATGGCGACCTAGTCCTGCGGGAGGTCATCGTAGGCGCCGACTGCCCCGCGACGCGCGCTCAGGTCGCAGAGGCGCTTGGCGATGGGGCGCGGGGGGTTGTAGCGCACAAGGCGCGCCTGGCATTCGGGACGTATCGCGTAGTTACGCAGCGGAGGGAGGATCTGTGGCAGTAATGGGTGGTTCGGAAGGCGAGGCGAGGGCCGAGGGCGATGGCGTTCCCGTCGTCTTGGATCTTCCTAACGATGAACTCGGCGCTGCGGCTGAAGGGCTTTTCATCTATCTTTGCCCGCGCGCGCTTATCGTCTGTAACAAGAGTGACCGCGACCGTTCGGGATGGGATTTCGTCGTGGACCTGCCTATGCAGGACGGCATCCTGGACCAGCGCAGCAAGACGACCTGTCATGTCCAGCTAAAGGCCACGAAGTCGGTCGGGACTGGCAATGTCCAACTGCGATTGTCCGCCGCGGACTTGCTTGCGAAAAGCCCGCTTCCCGCGGTCATCATCGTCTTCAGGATGAGGCCCGATGGCACGCCGATCAGGGGCTATGTCGTCCATCTTCTCGGCGCGCCGCTTGAGAAACTGCTCCGCAGGTTGAGGCACGAGCAATTCATCGGAAACCGCGATATCAACCGACAGTCGATCTCCTTCGACTACCGCAAGCTCGGCCACCCCTTTGAGGTAACGCCGCAGGGCCTTCGCGCAGCGATCGAACGGGCATGCGGCCCAGATCCTGCCGCCTATTCAGCCGAGAAGCTCGGCCAGCTCGCGGAACTGGGTTACGGTGATGACCGCATCGTCGGCGACGTCTTCTTCAGACCGGACAGCGACGAGCAGCTGACCCGCGTCGTGCTCGGCATGGTTCCGCTGAAGCCGTTGGCTATTCAGGCCTTCGACAATCGCTTCGATATGCCGGTGCCCTATGATCACGACATGCTGAACGCGGTTGAGGAGATCATGCTTTCGCCTCCCTCAGCCGGTGGTTGCGAGATCGTGGTGACCGGCGCGCCACTGACCCCGCCTGCTACCTTCCACGCCGAGATATTCTTCGCGCCTCCCTTCGACGCGCGCCTGCGGATGCTCATCCGTCACGCCGACTTCAGCTTCCTGTTCCATGAGCGCGAGGCGGATTTCGAGACCAAGGGCATCTTCGAGCAGGGCGGCCGGACGCTCGACGACCTCGTGATGCTGCTCCGCGCAATGGCCAACCTCGCCTCGGGCGAAGGTGCAATCGTAATGAGCGGTGACGACGGTCGCTTTGGCCCGATCAAACTGCCTATGAGCAATGTGCTAACCGGCCCCGACGTCGAGGACCTGCCGGCGCTTTACAAGATCGCCTCCGATTGGCGGCGGTTGCTTGAACTGGCCGGCGTGCGATCCAAGGCCTCCCTCGCGATTGGTGACCTGTGGGACAGCCGCTGGATCCAGCTGGCTGCGGATCTGCTTCTTCGGGCAAAGCCAGAGGCTCGGTTCGCATTCGACACGGATACAATCGCGGGGGATGGGGGCGCCTTAAAGGCGATCTACTTCAACAGTGCCGAGCTCGCGGGCGACGGCATTAGCTACGGCGTTGAGATTGAACTTCAGCCCACCACGCGTGATCAGCGCGTCTACAGTTCGGTATCCTTTCGACCAATTGACGTGCGGCCGATGGTCCCCGATCTCTATGAGTACATGGAGGAGCTTGCATCACGATATGAGCATCCAATCATGATTCACCCCGATCACCTGCGGGAGGTCGGTCCGGAGCGGCTTGAGGTCGCCGAAGCCGTAGGTAACGGATCGGATTCTGGTCGGGAAACGCCGCTCCCTAGCCGTCAATGACCTCAACGGTTCCGGTTTATCGGCTTGATGGACCGCGGACGCCCTGAGCTCGCAACTTACACTTCGCACCTTCTACCCGGGTGGCTTCGTCGATTTGCTGGCGAGAACTTCGATGAACTTCTCTGCAATATCGAGATCATAGGAATTCAACCCGTCCAGATGCTTTTGGAGCTTCTGCGCAGCCACGGACGTGCCCACATCCTCGCTGCGCCCGAGCAGATAGTCGGTCGTAACATCGAGCGCGTCGGCGAGCCTCAGCAGATTGTCGAAAGATGGTTTGCGACCGCCACCTTCGAAATGCGAGATCGAACTTGCCGGGAGGCCAGTTTTTTTTGCTAGGTCGCCTTGGCTGATTTTCCTTGCATCACGGGCACTTGCAAGCCGGGCCCGGAAAATCTCACCTGATCCGCTGTTATCGGTCATGGCGATTTCGCGATGAATATATTGACATAAACGACATGTTTCCTATTTTAGCGTTATCGACACGATCATCATGTCGAAAACGTCAACAAGGCGCAAGTGCCTTCGTATGGAGAAATGTTGTGACGAACGAGAATTCCATGTCTGGGCGCTTTGCGATCACGATCGACGGCGTCGAACATCTGCTGAGCGACCCACTGGTCAAGGGCCGCGACCTGCTCGAAATCGCGGGCCGTATCCCGGTCGACGAGCATCTGCTCTTCTATCGCCAGGGCGACGGGTTGCTCGAAGACATCAACCTCGCTGAAGAAATCGACCTTCGCGCGAGCGGCAAGGAAGAGTTCAGCTCGGTGAAGGCCGACCGCCTCTTCTTCCTTGTCGTCGACGGGCGCCGTTTCCCTTGGGGTAAGGATGAGATCAGCGGCGCGGAACTCCGCGTTCTCGCGCTAGTGCCGGCGGCTAAGGATATCTTTTTCGACCCGAAGGGCGGCAGGGACGACCTCGTCGAGGATACCGAGAGCGTCACCCTCAAGGGCAAGGAGGTCGAGCACTTCTACACTGCCGACCGCTCGGACGAACCGCGTTACGTCAATGTTGACCTCAACGGGGACAAGGTCCGGATCCTCGCCGGCGACTATACGACCGAAACGTTGAAGGACGCGCTCGGCGTATCGGCTGATCTCGACCTCGACGTCGTCGACAAGCAGGGCAGCTTCCGCACCCTGCAGCCCGGCGAGGCGATCCGCGTGATCGCCCGCATGAAGTTCGTCAGCCACGTTCGCCAGGGCGGCTCCTCGTGAATGCCGAAGATCAGTTCGACCGCATCAAGGCCATCTACCCGGATGCGGTCGCGCTGGTCGAAGGTGGCCGTACCTTCGTCCATCTGCCCGGGCTGGTGATCGCGACGCGGGCGGGACCGGTGACGCGCGATGCGCTGCTCTGCCCTCACGAGCATAGCGGCTATAAGACGCGGCTCTTCCTTAACGCCGCCGTTCCCGGTCATCTCGCAAACTGGACCCAGCACAATCTCTTCACCCGGAACTGGTTTTGCTGGTCCTGGAACTACATCGAGGCAGAACAGCCATGGACTTCCATCCTTGCAAATCATCTGGCGGCCTTCCGGTGAACGTCCATTTCAAGATCCGCGCCCCGCTTCTCGACGCCATTCGAGGCGACTTGAGGCGGCGTCACGCCTTCGCATATGAGCGCGTTGGCTGGATTTCGGCGGGCGTGTCGCGCATCGGCGATGGCAGCCTATTTCTCCTCGCGCAGGATTATCACCCGGTCGAGGACGCCGACTATATCGACGACCCGAGCGTCGGCGCGATGATGGGGTCAAAGGCAATCCGCAAGGCGCTGCAGCGCAGCTACCAGTCGCGGACTGCGGCGCTGCACGTCCATATGCACGAACATCGCGGCCGTCCCGGGTTCAGCGGCACTGACATTCGCGAGAATGCGAAGTTCGTGCCCGACTTCTTCAACGTCGCCGCACATGTACCGCATGGCGCGATCGTGCTGAGCGCCGACAATATAGCGGGAGACCTCTGGCTTGCGCGTGGTCAGGGACCGCTCCCCATTGCCCGGTTCACCGCGGTCGGCGCCACCCTCTGGATGGAAGGAGCGATGTCATGAGCCGCTATGACCGGCAGGATTTTCTGGGGCCGGACAGCGACGCCCGGCTCCGCGCCGTGACGATCGGCATCGTCGGCCTCGGCGGCGGCGGTTCGCATGTGGTGCAGCAGCTCGCCCATCTGGGAATCGGGGGCTTCGTCTGCGTCGATCCCGATATCGTCGAGGACAGCAATCTCAACCGCCTCGTCGGTGCAACCGCCGCCGACGCCGAGAACGCGACGCCGAAAGCGGATGTCGCCGAACGAATGGTGCGCGGGCTCGTCGCGGCGCCGCGTTTCCTTGCTCTTGCATGCAGGTGGCAGGATGCAACCGAGGCGCTCGCCGAATGCGACATCATCGTCGGCGGCGTCGATTCCTACCGCGAACGGAGCGAACTCGAAGCCTTCTGCCGCCGGATGATGATCCCCTGTATCGATATGGGCATGGACGTTCACGACCTCGGCGATCAATTCGCGATCGGCGGCCAGGTCATCCTGTCTTCCCCGGGCGGGCCATGCCTCTGGTGCCTTGGCGTTCTCACCGACGCGCGGCTTGAGCAAGAGGCGCAGAAATATGGCGCCGCCGGCGGCAAACCGCAGGTGGTCTGGCCGAACGGCGTGCTGGCGTCGTTGGCCGTGGGCCTCGTCATGCAACTGCTGCTGCCGTGGATGCGCGAACCCGTCGCCAGCGTCTACCTCGAATATGATGGCAATCGTCATCAGGTCGCGACAAGCAATCGCTTAAAGGCGGTCGCCGGGCAAACATGTCGGCACCATGGCGCATGCGAGACCGGTGACCCGCTGTTCGATGTTCGACGTCCGGCGCCGGCAAGGCAGTCAGAAACGGAACGGGAGGAGACGCGCGTGGCGCCGACCAGCGGATCGTGGTGGCGCCGCCTGTTAAGCCAGCTTGGCGTCCGAATCTGACCCGGCGTCCGGCACTTCGCACTGGTCGAAGTCGGGCCAATTGCGGACCTTGGGCAGGAAGGGTTCGGCTTCGTCGGTCGTCCGGAAAATGAGGTTATAAGTCTGGGTCGGGCTGTCGGCGTCAAACGTCCAGAACATCGAAAGCCCGGGCACCTGGACGATCAGCATGCTCTCGCCGAACTTGCTGCCTGTCGCGTCGACGACGACATGGGCACGCACCTTCCGCTGGCACTGGTCGAAACCGCGAAGATCGTCGGGAAGCGAGAATTCGGTCACCCACACGTAGCGTGGATATTGGTGTCGGAAGATTTCGAACTTGAAGATATCGGGAAGCCGATTGCGGAGCGTCCTGCCCTTATAACGCCAGCCATAGGTAAGATAGGTCCGCGCCACGAGTCTTGAAGGCGAAACCGCAAAAAAGGAGGGATCGACGGCGATCGCCTTGCCGAGTGCAGCACTGCCTTCGCCGGCGCGCATGCGGGCGAGTTCGCGATACTCTTCGATGCGCTCGACGCAGCTCGCAAGAAAGTCGCGGCTCAGTGTTTCGGCAACTTCGCCGGTCATGAACACCTTCCCGGGCAGCGGCGTCACTGAATAAACCGCATCCTCTTCGAGCGTCCACGGATAGGCACCGGGCGCGCCCGCCTCCAGCGCGTCGTCCTTGTAGACCGGCAGGCGGCAGACCGGCCCCCTCTGGTCGTCGGCGACGATGAGATGCGAAATCAGTTCGGCCGAGGTCGGGTCATCGGGCAGGTCGTCATCGCCGCGTTCGCGCATCACCCGGCCGATGGCAACGACAGCATGGCCGACCGTCGCGCCGTCCCGGCCCTTTAGCCCGATCAGCACTGGGATGCCGGAATCGAGATAACGACCAATCACCTCATGCAGAGGCTTGATGCCGACCCCTTGTTCGACCGCGGCCTTGCCGAGATCGAAGACCGGATGACGGTCCATCGCCCGTAGCGCCCGGATTATGTTGTCGGGCCTCAGGAACTCCGATCCGGCGGGAAGTGAGCGGGTCACGAAATTGTCTGTGGGCTTCAGCGCCGCATCATTGATGTCAGGCATCGAGAACCAGGGTCCGCCATGCGCGCGATGGAAATGGCGTCCTGCCATCCAGATTGCCGCCTGCGCGCAGGCGCCGACGCGTGTGTCTTGCTGGGTGAGCGGGAATCCCGTGACAGTAAGGTCAGCCCCCACGAGGTGAACGGGATAATCCGCCGTTACGTCGATGATCGTCGAGGGGTCGGAAGCAATCGCAGCTGCCGAGATTACCGCCGCTGCAACCGGCGCGTGGGAAACGGGGCGCAGCACCACAAAGCCAAGATAGTCGTCGTCATGTGAAGCGACCTCGCGCGACAGGCCTTCGGGGCTATCGACCTTGCCGAGATACGAAAGGTCACACCCGAAGAAGTGGAGACGCTGGCAATATTTGAGATAGGGATGGAATAGGGTCGAATAGAAGGCCGAATAGGCGGCGGAGAAGTCGCGGTCGATATAGGCCCGCTCGAGGAGATAGGCCTTCGCACCCGCCTCCCTGTAATCGCGTAGCAATTGTTGCAGCAGCGCGGACTCGTCGGCCCCCACCAATTCGGCCAATTCAGTCCAGTCGTCTTCGCCGAGCAGGGGTCCTACCTGGATTTGAGCCTGCATTCAGCGATTGCCTCCCGATCAGCCGCGGTTCGCGCCGACGACGAAATTTCCGAGTCGCTGTTCTGCCGCGAGCGTCAGCTCTTCGAGCCGTTCGATTTCTTCGACGGCCTTCTTCGATGGTCGAAGATTGAAGTGCTTGAATTCCTTGCGATTGGAAATCTCTACACGTCCGTAGGTATTGTCCGCGAGTAACTTTATACCATTTTTCATGGGTCCTCCTCGCGAATCGAACGCGCCCTGCCGGGCCGGCAGGGCGCAATGATTCGCTTTCGCTACGAAACACAGGGCGAGTCGGCAATGAATATCGCCGCCGTTTAGCCCCAAAACTGCAGTATTCCTTAAAGGCCGCACGACTTTCTGCGAACCGGTTGGGAATTTCTGTTCCGAATCCAGTTGGATGTCGGCGATCATTGGCCGTTCACCTTGGCTTCGATTTTCTCGGTGGTTGCGATGATTTCGTCGAAGGCTGGAGCCTTGCCGAAGATCATTGCCTCGGTTGCGGCATAGTCGCGCCGCAGCGCCTCGCGCATCGCCTTGGCCGGCGCGAGGCTGAAACTTCCTTTCGCCGCTGAGGCGAGGTCGAAGTCGGGTCGATTGAAGAACATGCGGGCATGACGCACGCAGTCGGCGCCAAGTTCATCCTTCTCCATCGCTTCGCGGCCAAGCGTGGTATCCGCAAGGCAGTGAAGGTCATAATAGTGGCGCGATATACGCTGGCCCTCATTCTTGAGGACGCCTCGGCGATCGAACCAACTGCGCAGCCCGTGCGCGATGACGATCTTGTCCCAGAAGGTCCGCTCGGCGTCGATCGTCGTTACTTCGGCAACCGCGAGATCTAGATCCGGCAACTCTTCGGCGACATAGGGCGTGACCGTGGCTTTGCCGTTCGGATCGAGCGCCGATTTGGCACCAGATTCGATGCGGACGGCTGGCTTGATATAGCTCGCTTCGTCATGTTCGAGCGACGGATACCAGACTAGCAGGGTCTGGGAGTCGCGGTCGGCCTTGTCGATCTCTACGCGTCCCGCGCCGTTCGTGGCCTCGGCGAGGCGCGCCGCGATATCGGTCTGGAGAGGACCGGTGATATAAGTGCTGCAGGCGTCCCGGATGGCGTCGAGTCTCGCTTCACGCTTTTTGCCCGACAACGCTTCGAGCTCGTCGACGCTCGCGGCTTCGCCGAGATCGTCCCTGTATATGGTGACGTCGATATCCTCGGAAAAGCGCTTGATGAGGCCGTGCGCCTTCGAAAGCGAGGTGCCGCCCTTGAAGAGCAGCCGTGGCTGGTCGGCGCTGCGCTCATGATAGAGCTGGTCCAGCGTCCAGCAGACCCAGAAATCCTTCTCGACATTGCCGAGCGGCGTGCCAAGCCGGTTCGCGGCCGACAGGAACAGGTCCCGGCGATCGGCTTCTCTCGACCCGATGATCTGCTGGTAGCCGGCGCGGGTCACGCGCGCCGCACCTTGGCCGGCGTGACGAGTTCGCGGAGGAAGTCCTGCATCCAGATCGGAAGTGCGGCGAGGCCGTCCTTCAAGTCCTTGCGAAGGGTCCGGCCGTGCCTTGGGTCCAACAATATCGCGGAGAGCGCGTCATAGACGCGAGTGCGCTCCTCTTCGCTGCGGTCGATCACATCCTTGAGCCAATAGAGTGCTTGCACGATTCGCATTGCAGGGCGGCCAGCCCAATAGAGGCGGCTCGGAGCGGCGTGCTTGAAGGTGATTTCTTGGTTGCCGAGCGTGATCGGTTTCAGCCGCGCATCCACCAAGACCTCGATCCGCGCCGGCACAGCCGTCGTCAGGCCGAGGTCGTTAGCGGCTGTCATGCCGTCGACAACCATGCGGGCTTGGTCCCGGCGAATGACCGCCTCGATGACCGCGCGATAATCGGGGACCGAGGGCTTGCCCGTAAGTTCGTTGTGGACGGGGCGATCGTAGAGCCCTCGATCGATGCGGCGGAGTTCGCCAGCCTTGGTCAGACGCTGTAAATTCTTGTCGATGACCTGCCGGTTGCCGAGGTCGCTGAAGTCTGCCGGGGTCCATGCTTGGCCCAGCTTTCGCTTTACTCGGCGCATGATGTTCCTGCCCACATCATCGTCGGCTCCGGACGATTTCCCCATCATGTCCGAAGCATGATACATTTTTCGGACAATGTCTATTTTAATTTGTCCGAAGCATGTCACTTCGTTCGGACGGCAATGTCCGAACCATGATGTAAACTTCAGACAGCTATGTCCGAAGCATGTTGCACTCTTCGGACAGACAGAATGGCGCCGCGCCCAGCCTGTGGACCTTCAGCAGGAAGCCTCAAATCCTCTACTGCAAAAACCGGATTCCATTCGCACGGATTATGTGAGATTCAGCTTCACGAAAATTCGGTTGTCTAATCGATTTCGAGACGGGGCAAAGCAGAACGACAATGGCTGATCACAGCGCAATAGAGTGGACCGACGCTACGTGGAACCCCGTCACAGGTTGCACGAAGATCACCGCTGGATGCGATAACTGCTATGCCGCGCGCTTCTCCGAGCGGTTCCGTGGAGTGCCGGGCCATCCCTTCGAAAACGGGTTTGACCTGACCCTCCGGCCCGAGCGCTTGGATCAGCCACTGCGCTGGCGCCGTGGACGGATGATTTTCGTAAACTCGATGAGCGATCTCTTCCATAAGGCCATACCGACATCCTTCATCGATCGGATATTCGACACGATGGAGGCGGCCAATTGGCACACGTACCAGGTCCTGACCAAGCGGAGCCCGAGGCTCCGGGACTATATGAATGGCCGCTATGCCGACAGAAGCCCGCCCGCGCACATATGGGTAGGCGTATCCGTCGAAGACCAGAAAGGCGCGGCGCGGGTTGCCCATCTTCGTGCGGCCAAATCCGCAGTCCGCTTTCTATCGGTGGAACCTCTCATAGGCTCTGTAGGCCCTATTGACCTGAAGGACATACACTGGGTCATAGCGGGCGGAGAAAGCGGTCCCAATGCCCGCGTGATGCGGATCGAGTGGGCACGGGAGATACGCGACGCGTGCCGAGAACAGCGCGTGCCTTTCTTCTTCAAACAATGGGGCGGATTTCGACCAAAGTCTGGCGGACGGGAGCTTGATGGCCGCGAGTGGAGTGAGTGGCCCCGCCTGACGCGGGCGGCCGGCTAAATGCTCGATCCGCGCTGGTACGATGGTCGGGAACAGGCGCTGGTGAAGCACACGTTCCTCGATACCTATATGCCGGCCCAAATTCCCAAGATCGTCAGCTGGGCAAACGAATTCACCTATGTCGATCTCTTTGCCGGACCGTGGCAGTCAAAGAGCGGCGATTATTCGGACACATCGTTTGGAATTGCCCTCCGCAGGATGACGGAAGCCAAAGCGAAGCAGGCGGAACTCGGCCGTAAAGTGACCATGGTGGCTCACCTCGTTGAGAAAGATCCCGCTAATTTTGCAGAGCTAATCGACGCCGTAAAGCGCTTTCCCGACGTTGAAATACATTGTCACCCGGGTCAGGCCGAGGATCACGCATCCGCAATCGCGACCGCCATTCCTGCGAGAGCCTTCCGGTTCGTCGTCATAGACCCCAAAGGTGTTCCCGACGTTCGGAAGTTTCGATGCTTGATCTCGCCGGATCGAACGGAAGTTCTCATGAATTTCATGTTCCAATTCGCAAACCGCTTTGCGGGATCACAGGATCGGATGCCGACACTCGAAGGATGGCTCGGCGATCTGCAAGAAAATGGCGGTTGGAGAGCGGAGTTCGCTGAACTGCGCGGATCCGAAAGAGAAGCGGCCATTTCCGAGCGCGCCCGCCAAGCGTTGCGGCGCATGGGGGACTATAAATTCGCGCCGGCGTTAACCGTCGACGAGACGGCGGTCGATCGGCCCTTGTACAAGCTCATTTACCTGACTCGGCACCCAGCCGGCATCAAGGTGTTCCGTGACGCACACAGAAAGTCTCTCGAGACCCAAGCGACCTACAAATCGGCGAAAAAGGCGGAGACGCGGAGGGTTGCAAGCGGAATGAACGACATGTTTGCTGGCCAATCTGCCATGGAACCGGGCGAGCGAAGCGCTCGCGAAATATCCCAAGGCGAGGCGGCCGCGCGGTCAACGATGCTTCAAATCCTGTCGGAGAGCTCGGCCGATTTGAAATGGAAAGATGTCTGGCCGCGTGTGTTGGATCTTTGCGCGGTTACTTACGGCGCCCTCGGTGACATAGCTAACGACTTAAGGAAGCGCGGGCTCATAATTGTCCCTGCGTGGAGCGGCGACGTGTTGAGGCGCCCGAAGGATGATTTCTCTATCAAAATTGCTCCACACCTCGCGCCTTAAGGAGCGGCGTCCCCTTTTCATCCCAGGAAACTAAAACCTGTCGGTCTGCTTGCGGCCAGTTCTGCTTTTCCTACCGCTCGGCTTTGCCTGCGGTCGGCACTTGGTGGATCATCGCGGCGTCGATCATGGCTCGATAGATTCTTCCGACTTCATCTTTGCTAACGTGGCCAGCCTCGAGCGCTGCGGCGCTGATCATCGTCATGTCGGGTTCGCGAAGAGCCATGATCGCGGCCTGTGCCTCCGGCAAATAGTCTTCCCAAAGCGACTTGCCATCCATCCGCGCATTGGGTGGATTTGCATCCAACTCGCAAAGTGCGCGGGCGACTCGTTCTAGGCCGGAGGTCATGACGCGAGAATAACATAGAACGTCGACCTGATATGGGGGGATTTCGGTGTTTCTCACGATCAAATCGAGTCGATCCCGTGGTCCGACATCGGTGACTTTCCAAAAACTCGGTCCCTCTCTACAGCCGCCTAATGGCTAGACGCTCAACCATTGCAGAACGTGTCGAGGCGCTCGTCCGGCGAATGGATGGGGCGCCCCTTTGCGACGAATGCATTACAGACCGGCTCGACCTTTCTTCGGTGTCACAGGCAAGCGTCGCCACCGGAGCAGCTGCCGGCGTCGGAGGATTTGAGCGGCTCAAAGAGCCATGCGGCCTTTGCGGCGAGCCGCGGCACGTCATTCGTTACAAAGGCTGAACTTCGCAATTCGCCGCGGAAAGATCGAGCGCGGCTGAATGGGCGTGCTCTGGCGCCGGCAGGCGGCGCCAGGGGCCGCGCGTTATCTTGGGCCGCGCAGCGCACTTGGCTCGCTATCCTTGCCGGACGGCGGCTGGCCCACAGGCCCGCGCGCACGCCGCCCGGCTGCGGCCTCGCCAAGAGCGCGTTTGCCTTTGCGCGCTTCGCGCGGTTCTTTGACGCCTTACGATAGTTACGGGGTTTGAATCGATCGGCGGTCGGCACTACGGATCCCGCAATGATATTCAGTCTGTTCCTGCTCGCCTCGGTCGTTCCGGCCGGCCAATCCTTCACCTGCACCCCCGTCGCAGTCTGGGATGGCGATGGGCCGATCTGGTGCGCGGAAGGTCCGCATGTTCGCCTTTCCGGGGTCGCCGCACGCGAAATGAATGGCAGCTGCAGTTCAGCGCATCCCTGTCCGGACGCCGATCCGGTCGCGGCGCGCGATCATCTCGTCGGCCTGCTCGGGACGCCGCAAGGGCGGAACCGGACTGGCCATATTCTCGTGCGCGGACCGGCCATGCGCTGCCTATCGCGCGGCGGGGCCGGCGGCACCCGCACCGCCGCCTTCTGCACATCGCCCCGGTCGGGCGATATCTCCTGTGCGATGACCCGCAGCGGCCTCACCGCGCGCTGGGACAAATATTGGGGTGCGCATCGCTGCGATTGATCGGACCGGATCGGGCGGGTGGGTCAGGTGGACCGGCCTTTGAGTCCGGCGCGGATCGTTGAATGGACGCGGCGGCAGCTCTCTCTCAGTTGCTCAAGGCCACCCCTTTTCTGTCGCCTTTCTGCGGGCCCGGCTCGCCTCTGGCCGTCAACCCCATGCGGGGTTCGCCCTCGCGTTCCGCTCGGTGACGGCAGCTCGCGGTCCCTTCTTCTGGCGCCATCGGGGATGTCCCCCGAGCAACCGAAGGAGAAAGTCCATGCCCACCATCGCCAACCTCAACGTCAAGGCCGACGGCAGCTTCGAAGGCACGCTCGCCACCCTCAACGTCACCGCGCAGATCGCGATTGTCCCGAACGGCCGCAAGGCCAAGGACAACGAACCCGATTATCGCATCCTCAGCCGCAAGAACGGCTTCGAACTTGGCGCAGCCTGGGTCAAGACCGCCAAATCGACCGGCGCCGAATATATCGCAGTGACGATGTCGGCCCCCGAGTTCGGGACCATCTACGGCAATGTCGCAAACGCCCCCGGCGACGACCCGATGAAAAAGGTCATCATCTGGAACCCGCCTGCCTGACGGGCACCCCGGCTCCGCCTTCGGGCGGAGCCGATTGATTTCATCACGTGAAGGCGGTCCTCTGGGCCGCCTTTTCGTGTCTTGTGCTGACGAGTGTGGGTTTCCGGGGCCCGGCACTCGGTTATCCTCCTTTTCGGCGACTGGGCTGTCGCAGACGACGAGTGCCGCGCCCTGCTCGCCGCGCCCAGTCCGCCCACGCCCCCACAAGGCGCGCCAGAGCAACCCCCGCCCCCGCCGAACTCAACCTGCTCCGCCCGTCGGCGGAGACAGGCTGCGCGTCCGCGACCCGGGGCCACGGTGGCTCGGTGTTGTCACGCGCGTCTGCGACGGGTCGGCCGCGGAGTTCGCCGCACGGCTGCCACC
>NZ_JNFC01000045.1 GCF_000756385.1 Sphingopyxis sp. LC363 | reverse complement strand
GGGCAAGGGGGAAGGGGGATGATGGGTTTCGACCGGTTGCTGCCATTGAGAGAAGAAGGCCCCTCCCCTGAAGGGGAGGGGCTAAATTGCCGCAACGGCAGCTCCCCACCCAAAAGCCGACATCATTCTCCGCCCAGCCGTGCGAACCGCATATCGCCCTCGGCGCGGTGGAGCGTCAGGCCGCGCTCGGTCTTCTCCGCGCACGCGCCGTCGAAATCGACCACACCGATATCATTGGGCACGATGATCACGTGCAGCTTGCCGCCGTCGGCTTCGGTGAGCTCGTAGCGCGGCGCGATGATGCCGTAGATCGGCTCGCGCAGCTCGACCCAGCGCGGTATGCGCTTGTCGTCGTCGGGCATCGTCCAGCCATAATATTGGGTATAATCCTCGGTAGGATCGCCGCTGTCGAAGCCGATCGTGAAATCGACTCCGGGTACGCCTTCGCCGTCCGGCCAGGTGACGAGCAGCGTGGGGACGGCACCTTCGACCTCGATCAGCGGGGCCTTCTCCATCGCCGGCGGCACCGGCTTGGGATCGGTGGTGAGGCAGATGGCCTCGCCGCGGATCTCCCACCGGCCCTCGGCGCGTTCGTCGAGCGCGCCCGCAGCGAGCATATATTGAAAGCGACCGTCGTTCCGGATGAGGAGGCCGCCGCCGACATCGGGCCCTTCGGCGAGGCCATACTCGCCTACCCATGGCGATTCCTGTGCGGCGGCGGGAATGGCGGGCGCAGCGAGCAGGGCGGCGGCGAGGAGCAGGGTTCGCATGGCGCGATCATGCGTCCGCCGCGATCCCTGCGCCAGCCCCTTTCCACATCTCGCGCCACCTGCTAGGCGCCCGCGCCATGTCCAAGCACCCAGATCGCCGTACCTTCGCCATCATCTCGCATCCCGACGCGGGCAAGACGACGCTGACCGAGAAATTGCTCGTCGCGGGCGGCGCGATTCATATCGCGGGCGAGGTCAAGGCGCGCGGCGCCGCCCGGCGCGCCCGCTCCGACTGGATGAAGATCGAGCAGCAGCGCGGGATTTCGGTGACCTCGTCGGTGATGACCTTCGAACATGCGGGGCTGATCTTCAACCTGCTCGACACCCCGGGGCACGAGGATTTCAGCGAAGACACCTATCGCACGCTCACGGCGGTCGACAGCGCGGTGATGGTGATCGACGCCGCGAAGGGCATCGAACCCCAGACGCTGAAGCTGTTCGAGGTATGCCGCCTGCGTTCGGTGCCGATCATTACCTTTATCAATAAGGTCGACCGTGAGGGGCAGACGCCGTTCGAGCTGCTCGACGAGGTTGCCGACCGGCTCGCGCTCGACGTCTGCCCGATGAACTGGCCGGCGGGCATGGGGGGCCAGTTCGAGGGCATCTACGACCTCGTCGACCCGGCGCTGATGGTGCCCGGCGGCGACGCGTCGCGCATGTATGAGGGCGACCGGATCGCGGTCGAGGGTCTCGAAGACCCGCGACTTGCCGCGAAGCTCAGCGCGCCGGCGCTCGCCTTGCTCAAGGAAGAGACCGAGCTGGCATCGGCCTGCTACGCGCCCTTCGACGGTGCGGCCTACCGCAATGGCGACCTGACCCCGGTCTTTTTCGGTTCGGCGCTCAAGGAATTCGGCGTCGTCGACCTGCTCGCGGGGCTTGCGAGCCACGCGCCCGGGCCGCAGCCGCAGCCCGCCGAACCCGCGCCGGTCCGGCCCGATGACGATGCCGTCACCGGCTTCGTATTCAAGGTACAGGCCAATATGAACCCCGCGCACCGCGACCGCATCGCCTTCATGCGCCTCTGCTCGGGCAAGTTCGAGCGCGGGATGCGGCTGATGCAGGGCGGCACGGGCAAGGCGATCGCGATCAGCCGCCCGATGCTTTTCCTCGCGCAGGATCGCGAGATGGCCGAAGAGGCCTTCCCCGGCGACATCATTGGCATTCCGAACCACGGCATGCTGCGCGTCGGCGACACGCTGTCCGAACGCAGCGACATCATGATCACCGGGCTGCCGAATTTCGCGCCCGAAATCCTGCGCCGCGTCGCGCTGGTCGATCCGACCAAGACCAAGCAGCTGAGGAAAGCGCTCGACGACATGGCCGAGGAGGGGATCATCCAGGTCTTCTATCCCGAAATCGGCGCGAACATGATCGTCGGTGTCGTCGGGCAGCTGCAATTGGACGTGCTGATCAGCCGATTGGAGGCCGAATATAAGGTCGAGGCGAAGCTCGAGCAGTCGCCGTGGGACACCGCGCGCTGGATCGCGAGCGACGATGCCGCGGCGCTGAAGGCGTTCCAGGCCGACAATCGCGGCGCCGCGGCGACCGACCGCGACGGCGCGCCGGTGTTCATGGCGAAGGACGCGTGGGAGGTCGGCTATGTGACCCAGCGCAACCCGTCGATCCGCTTTACAGCGACGAAGGAGCGCGTGTTCGCCGACGCGGGTTGATCGAACCGCGCATCTGCTTCACCATGGCTGCCGGCTCGATGATTGTGGGGGTATCGATGCGCACATGGATTTTGGCGCTTGCGGCGATGGCGAGCAGCGTACCGGCGGCAGCACAGACGATTGCGATGCCGATCGACAGCGGCTTCTGGACGAACGACACCGAGAAATGCGCGACCGTTCATCACGGTTACGTCTTTGACGGCAAACGCTGGGGCGCCCTCTATTATTACGGGCCGGGCGGCAATATGGGACCGGCCGCCGAACTCGAGCCGATCACGCAAACGCGCGCGGTCGATGACGGCTTTACCCAGATGCAGTTCGGCGGCTACGACGGCGCAGGTTATTTCCGGGTGAAACCGGCGGGGACCGACCGCGCCCTCTACCGCGTCGGCGCGCCGTTCCGCGAAGAGATGCAGGTCTCCGACGAGCCGCTGATCCGCTGCGATTTCAAGACGCTGTCGCCGAAAATGCAGGCGGCGCTGCGGCGTCATGCGCCGGGGCTGGCGGTTAGATAAGGCTGAGCAGGTCGGCGGGCGGCGCGGCGCCCTCTTCGTCTTCATCCTCTTCGCCTTCGAACTTGCTCAGCGTCACGCCGAGCAAGCGGATGCCCTGTTCGGTAGGAAGCAGGGGGGCCAGGATCGCCTCGCCCGCGGCGAGCAGCGAATTGCCGTCGAGGATGGGTGCGGTGACCGATCTGGCGCGCGTGATCGTGCGGAAATCGGCGTAGCGGAGCTTGAGCGTCACCGTACGCCCGCGCGCGCCCTTCTTCGCGGCGCGGTCCCAGACGACGGTGCAGACATGCGCGAGCGCCTCGCGGATTTCGGTGTCGGTGATCAGGTCGTTGAAGAAGGTGCGCTCGCCGCCCAAGGACTTCAGCGGCCGGTTCGACTTGACGCGGCGATGGTCGATTCCGCGCGCCAGATTATAGAGCCATTCGGCGCTATTGCCGAAATTCTCGGCGAGCCACATCGGGTCTTTGGCGGCGAGATCGGCGCCCGAGAAGATGCCGAGCCCTTCCATCTTCGCCGCGGTCACCGGACCGATGCCGTGAAAGCGGCGGATCGACAGCGTCTGGACGAAGGCGGCGCCCTTGCCCGGAGGGATGATGGTGAGGCCATCGGGCTTGTTTTGGTCCGACGCGAGCTTGGCGATAAACTTGTTATAGGAAACGCCGGCGGAAGCCGTGAGGCCGGTTTCGGCGCGAATGCGCTGACGGATCAACTTCGCCGCCGCGGTCGCGCTGCCCAGCCCCGCCTTGTCAGCGCTGACGTCGAGATAGGCCTCGTCGAGCGACAGCGGCTCGACCTCGTCGGCGTAGTCGCGGAAGATCGCGCGGATCTGGTGCGAAATGTCGCGATAGACCTCGAAGCGCGGCGGCACGAAGATAAGGGCGGGACACTGGCGCTTCGCGGTGACGCTCGGCATCGCCGAGCGGACGCCGAACTTGCGCGCCTCATAGCTTGCTGCTGCGACCACCCCGCGCCGCGATGAGCCGCCGACCGCGACGGGTTTTCCACGCAAGCCCGGGTCGTCGCGCTGTTCGACCGAAGCGTAGAAGGCATCCATGTCGACATGGATGATCTTGCGGCCCACCGGCGTCGTATCGGGATCCACGGACAATCGCTTACCTCTGGGTCGAGATTAGCCGAGGATCGCGCGCAGCGCCAGCGAGAAGAAGAACAAACAGAGAATTTGCGTCGCTGCAAAATCGCCGCTCAAGCCTCGGTCTGGCCGGGCGCGAGACCGCGAGTTGTCGGACGCAGCGCAGCATATCGGGGCAGTCCGTCGATCGGAATCGCCCATTTGGGGGCCAAGTCCGCGTAAAGGTGAAAAGCCGGGGCGATCGCGTCAGGATCGTCGAGCGAGGCCGCGGCGATGTCGATTTCGCCGGGCTGATGCCGGACATGGATGGTGAGCGGCGAGCCGCAGTCGCGGCAATAGCCGCGTTCGCCGAACGGCGTCGATGCGAATTTCCCCAGACGCTCCTCGCCCTGTTCGATATGGAAGTGACGGAGTGCCGCCGTGGTGAACACCATGCCGCCCGATCCCGACACCCGACACCCGCTGGCAGATCCGGCAATGGCACCAGCCGGTGTCATAGGGTTCGGCGTCGATCCGGTAGCGGATCGTCCCGCATGCACAACTGCCCGTCAACATCGTCGCGTCCTTTCGTTTTTGCCCTTCGGCCTTTCGTCCGCCAGTTCGATCCATGCGGGCGCATGGTCGCTACTCTTTTCCCAGCCGCGCGGCCGCGTGTCGACTCCCGCCGCCTTCAGGCGTTTGGCGGCGGCCTTGTTGAGCAGCAGATGGTCGATGCGGATGCCCGCGTTGCGCTCATACGAGCGGCGCCAATAATCCCAGAAGCTGTAGATGCGCTCATCGGGATGGAGATGGCGGATCGCGTCGGTCCAGCCTTGGTCGAGGATGCCCTGAAAGGCGGCGCGGGCCTCGGGCGAAAACAGCGCGTCATCCTTCCAATTTTCGGGCTTGTAGACATCGAGGTCGGTCGGGATGACGTTATAATCACCGCACGCCACGACGGGCGCTTTCAGGTCGAACAGCGTTTCGAGATGCGTGTCGAGACGCGCCATCCATTGGAGCTTGTAATCATATTTTGGGCCCGGCCACGGGTTGCCATTGGGTAGATAGAGACCGGCGACGAGGATGCCGCCGACCGCCGCCTCGATATAGCGGCTTTGTTCGTCGCGCGGATCGCCGGGAAGGCCGCGGCGCGTTTCGTGGAGTTCGCCGATGCGGCTGAGCATCGCGACGCCGTTCCAGCGGCTCTGGCCGTGCCAGATGACGTCGTAGCCCGCGTCGCGGATCGGGGTTTCCGGAAATTTCTCTTGCGGCGCCTTGAGTTCCTGGAGGCAGACGATGTCGGGCTGCGCGAGCGCGAGCCATTTGAGCAGCACAGGCAAGCGGCCGTTGATGCCGTTCACATTATAAGTCGCGATCTTCACCGCAGGCTCCGGAAGGTGATCGACCAGCGCGCGGTTTCCATCGGCGCGATGCTATGCTCCCATTCGTGCCGGACTTCGCCCGTAAGATGATAGATCGAACGCGGCGCGAGTGGGAGCGCCGCGCGCTCGAACTTGGGGCCGGCGCGGCGGCGCAGGCGCAGCGTTGCGGGTGCGCCGAGCGACAGGCCGATCACATGGTCGAAGACCGGACGGTCGCGGTGCCAGCCGATCCCGGCGCCCGGCGCATAGGCGATGAGGAGCGCCTGGACGAGCTGTTCGCCCGCGATGCCGGCGAACTGTGCGGCCCGCTCGCGGCACCCGGTCAGCCACGCGGGGATGGGATCGGCCGGGGCGAAGCGGCCGGTGGTGAAATCATAGGTCCAGCCGAAGGAGCGCGTCCGGCGCTTGCCCGTCCACTGCTGGAAGCGGAAGGGCGCGAGGTCGGTTTGGCCGATATGGTGGATTAGGCGTTCTTCTTCCCCAAACCCGATCGCGTCCTCGGCATAGGCGAGCCCTGGCGGAAGCCAGGGGCCAAAAAGGCTCCGCTGCCCGGTCAATGCGCGGCCTCCGGCAAAATCTGGCGGATCATCGCCTTCAACGTCAGTGCGTCGTCGGTCGCGGCCGCTTCGGTATCGTTGTTGAAATAGGCCCAGACCGACCGTCCTGCGCGGGCTTGCTCCGCGATCCAGCCGGCCCAGTCCTGCAGCCGCTTTTCGGAATAGCGGCCGACATATTTGCCGGTGCCGCCGTGGAAACGGATATAGACGATGCCGCCCGAAACCCAGCGGGGCGAAGCTTTTTTGGGGAAATCATGCGTGACGAAGCCGGCGCCGAAACGGTCGAGCATGTCGAGCGTCGCGTCGATATACCAGCTGGTGTCGCGAAATTCGAAGACGTGCGACAGGTCATCGGGCAACAGCTTCAGAAAGGCTTCGAGCCGGTCGAGGTTCAGGTGCAGAGATGGAGGCAATTGATAGAGGATCGGCCCGAGCACCGGTCGCAGGTGGCGGGTCGGCGCGATCATGCGCGCGAGCGGCTCTTCACAATCCTTGAGCTTCTTCGCCTGCGTGATGAAGCGGTTGGCCTTGACAGCATAGCAGAAACCGGCGCGCGCCTGCTCGCGCCACGCGTCGAAGGTTTCGGGCTTGGGCAGGCGATAGAAGCTGTTGTTGATCTCGACCGTGTCGAATTGTTCGGCATAAAAGGCGAACCAACGTTTCGCCGGCAGGTCTTCGGGATAGAAGGCGCCGCGCCAGTCGCGATAGTTCCAGCCGGAACAGCCGATATGGACGCGGGAGAGGGACACATTCTTGGTCATGGGATCATGCAGAGCAACGCGCGGGCCGGGTCTTTGCTGCATAATCATTCCCGTCGTGGCCTCGGTATCCTTTGCCGGGGCGCCGATTTCCTATCCTGCGTCAATTTTCAGGCCATTCCATCAAACTCCGGTGGAACATCCGGACCTGTCTGGCGTCAGCTGGGGACAGTCCATGATGGAGATGTCCCATGTCGCGTCTTTCCTTGCCGATATTTCCCGCCGCCCGTCTTCAAGCTGCTTGTAGCGTTGCGCCCAGCCGGCCAGCACGACATGCAGCTTTTCCGGAACGGCGCCCTCGCGGACGAGATCGTCGTTTCGCGCATAATCGCGCGCATGGCGGACGAGGCTGGCTTCCCACCGCATGCGCTCGGCGGGCGGCGCCAGCCCGTTCAGCAGCTCGAAAAAAGGCATGGGCCTCTCCTCCGCGCGAAGCGGGTCCGCATGGCGTCCCGGGCCGTGATGTTTGCCTCAAACGGCAAGGGCCGGAGCTTTCGCTGTTCGAAGAAGCGGTGCCGTGCCGGCGACCCAAAAGGTTTCGGTCATCGCCTGATGGGCCAGATGAAAGGCAAGGATCGACTCGGCGCCGCAGTTGAGGTTGACGCCGCGCGGCGTAAGGCCGTCGAGGCAGCGTCCGCTCCGGACATCGCCGAGCGCGAGGCCGCGATCATTGTCGCCGAGAAACCAGCGCCACGCGATCTCGGCGCGCGCGCGCCAGACGGACAGACCGCTGAAGGCAAAGGCCGTCGCGCATGCGGCGATCGTCGCCCACGCCTCGATCGGTTGCTGATCGAAAGGCAGATATTCGCCCTGGCGCCCGAAACCTTCCGATCCCATCGGCCGGAAATGCCCGGCGGCCGCGGTCTGCTTGGCGCACAGCCAGTCGAGCGCGGCGAGCCCCGCCTCTTCGTGCGGAAGCGAGGGGAGGCGGCGGCCGGCGCGGATCAATGCTTCGGCCAGCCGGGCATTGTCATAGGCGAGCCCGGTCTCGAACCAGTCCCAGTCGGCGCGGCGGGCACTTTTCCAGAGTGCGGAAAGGAAAGCAGCGCCGCGCTCGACGATCGCGCGCGCCGCGGCGTTCCCGGGATCGCTTTCGAGCAGATGATCGGCGCCCAGCAGTGCGAAGGCGATGGCGCGCGGGCTCTTGAATTTCTGCGCCATCGGGGCGGCGCGCTCGAACCATCCGGCGGCCCAGCGGCGGAAATTGGCGTCGTGCGCCTTGGCCGCGCTGTGCCCGAGCGCCCACAGCGTGCGCCCGTTGCTGTCCTCTGAGCCCGCCTCTTCGAGCCAGCGGCGGTCATAACCCATGAAATTGCGAAAGCAGCCGTGCTCGGGGTTCCACGCATGCTGAACGAAGCTCGCAAAGGTCAGCATCCGCTGCTCGGCTTCGCCGCCGCCGGCGCGCAGACCGTGCACGAACATCAGCGCGCGGGCATTATCGTCGATGCAATAGCCGTGATTGCGGTCGGGCACGATCTCGATGCCGTGCTGGAGGATGCCGACGTCGTCGCACATCGCCCACAGTCCGGCGAGCGCCGGTCCGCGGCGCGTCGCTGGGACAGCCGAAGTCCGAGCGATCGTCTCTGAAATGAGCGCGGCGAAGCGGTCGGCGACGACGCTCCAAGTGGTCTGCCGGCCCCGCGCATAGGCCCGCTGTTGCAGCGCACGTCGTTCCTCGGGGACGGCGAGAAGCAGCAGCACCGCTTCGGCGATCGCGTTGCTGTCGCAGCCGGGCAGGAGGATGCCGACATCGCTCTGGAGAAGTTCGCGGGCGTGGACGAACGGCGTCGAAACGACCGCGCGGCCGAGCGCAACCGCATAAGCCAGCGTGCCCGAGGTGATCTGCTGAAGATTGGGATAGGGCGCGAGGTAGATGTCGCAAAGCTCGATCTGGTCGAGCAGGTCGCCGCTGCCGAGGAAACGGTTGTCCCACGCGATATTTCCGGTAACGCCAAGCTCCTCGGCCAGCGCTTTCAGGCTGTCGCGATACGCTTCGCCCTCGGCGGCGATCAGATTGGGATGCGTCGCGCCGACGATGCGGTAGAGGATGTCGGGATATTGGGCGACGATCGCGGGCAGCGCGCGGATGGCGGTTTCCAGTCCCTTGCCTGGCCCGATCAGCCCGAACGTCGACAATATCGGCCGGTCGCCGATCTTCAGCGTATCGCGTAGCGGCGACCGCGGGACGAACGGACGATCGGGCGTGCCATGCTCGATGACTTCGATCTGGGCGGCCTCTGCGCCATAAATGTCCATCAGCGCTCCGCGCCCGAATTCGCTCATCACGACCAGCTTCGACGCGCGAGCGACTAGCCGCGCCATCACGGCCCGCTGGTCGGCGCCGGGTTCTTCCAGCACCGTGTGAAGCGTGACGATCAGCGGCGCCGCGATCCGTTCGACGAGCTCGAGGATCATGTCGCCGGCCGGGCCGCCGAAAATGCCGAACTCGTGCTGCAACCAGACCGCGTCCGCTCCGCTTCCGTTGATGGCCTCGGCGGCGGCGCGATAGTTGGCGGCGTCCTGCTCGTCGATCGCCAGCCGCACATCGGGGTCGTCGGCGTCGCCGGCGCGGCCGCGCATCGCATAAATGTCGATGGCAAGGCCGGGCGTAGCGGTGCGAAGATGATCGAAGCTGTCGGCGGTGAACGTCGCGATGCCGCATTGGCGAGGGCGGAAGCAGCCGATCAGCGCCAGACGCCGCGCCTGAGGGGGCGTCTGGGTTTCGGCGGGAGGGGGAGGGATATCTTCTTCGGAAAGCTGGAAGAAAAACCGGTCTTCGCTGTCGTGCTTCATCGTCGATCCTTTAGTTACGTGCACGTCCGCTTGCTCGCACGGGTGCCCGCGCGGCCGGTTGGAGCCGAAAATCTGATCTTCACTTAGTCTTGCCAACGCGGACCGATGGCGCGAGTTGCCCGCCGCGCGTGTCCAGCAGCTCAAAATTCATCCAGGGTTAACCTAGGTTGCGAAATCGGCGCTCGCGCTTATTATTCAATCGAAGCTAGTCTACGACGAGCTGCCCGATTTCCCGCAGAACGGCGCCGGTGCTGAACGGTTTCGTCAGCCGAGGTACCGAACGAAAGCGTTCGGGCAGCGTGGCGCGATCGTAGCCGGTGAGGAAGAGGAAGGGCACGGCCCGATCCTCGAGCAGCTCGGCAACGGAATAGCAGTGTTCGCCGTTGAGATTGACGTCGAGCAGGGCGAGGTCGATGTGGTTTTCGCGCGCGGCTTTCATCGCCAGGACCAGATCGCAGAACGGACCCAATATCGTCGCACCCTCGGCTTCGAGCGCGCGGGCGAGATCGGCCGCGATGAAATATTCGTCCTCGACGATCAGAATATATTGTCCGACTAGCGAGCGCCCCATTGAACGACTTTCATCCCGCTGACGCCGCTCCGTCCTGCTCCCGTAGCGGTAAGGAAACAGAACAGCGCATCCCGCCGCCCAGAAATTCGACCTGGGTCTCTGCCCCTAGTCGATAGGGCAGCGCATCCATGATCAATTCCATTCCGAACCCGCGATAGGCGGGCCGAACGGGAACGGCGGGAACGCCCCGTTCGGTCCATGTAAGGTCGAGCAGGCGATCGCCGCTATAACCTATGTTGGTGGTCCAGCTTATGTTCAAATGGCCGCCCTGAACGCGAAGCGCCCCAAATTTGAGGGAATTCGTCGTGAGCTCGTGAAAGGCGAGCGCGAGCAATTCCGCCTGGACCGGGGTGAGCCCCACATCGGGGCCCTCGATCGAAAGCAGCGGGCCGTCCTGCACACCGGCGCTGAGCAATTCGTCGCGGATCAGATTCTGCAGGTCGATCGACCCCGCGGAATGCTGCGTCAGGATCACCTGCGCGCGCGCCAGCGAGTCGAGCCGTCCGCGGAAATGTTCGGCGATTTCCTCGATCGGGCGCTCGCCTTCGACGGTTCGGGAGAAGACCGACCGTACCACCGTCAATATATTGCGCGCGCGGTGCTTCAGTTCGCCCACGAGCGTCCGCAACTGCGCCTCGCTTTCGCGTAGCGCTTGCTCGGCCTTCTTGCGCACCTCGATGTCCATGCTCATGCCGGTCCAGTTGCGGATGCTTCCATCCGCGGCGCGGAGCGGCACGGCGTACAGACGGCTCCAACGATATTCGCCTCCGTCGACCTGGAGACGCGCTTCGATGTCGATGCTGGATCCGCGCGCTACGGCGGCGCGCCACTGGCGCCGGACATCGCGGCGCTGGTCGGGATGGATCGCCCCGACCCACCCATGCTCCAGAAATTCCGCCAGCGATTGACCGGTGTGGCGGCGCCAGGCGGGGCTGTCGGAAACGACGATGCCGCGCGCATCGGTCTCCCACACGGCCCGCGCGATCCCGTCGACCAGCGCCTTCGCGGCGGCGGCCGATTTGCAAGCCATGTCGCGATCGAAAGCATGTTCGGTCATGATCGCATAACCCGTTTCCAGAATAATATCGCGAACACCATGGGAGCGGGCTTTGTCGGTCGCGGCTAGGCGCCTGTCCTTGCGCCGCGATCGTGCATTACGGCATCCTGAGAGTGAAGATAGAGGTCGCTGAAGTCGGCGAGATCGCGAAGACGGTCGAGATTGCCGATGCGAATGCGCCGCCCCGACCGTGCGACGGCCCCCGCGCGCTCCAGTTCCTTCAGCGTTCGGTTGATATGCACGGGGGTGAGGCCGAGCAGGTCGGCGAGTTGTTCCTGCGTGACCGGAAGGTCGCTTTCGACCAGATTCGTGGCGCTGATCGCAAGGCGGTAATGGATTTCGCAGATGAGGTGGGCGAGCCGGGCGAGCGCGTTGCGCCGTCCGATGTTGAGCAACCATTCGCGGCCGATCGACGCTTCGACCAATATGTCGGTGACGATCGCCCGCGAGAGCGACGGACGCGCCACGATCAACCGCTCGATCTCCCGGTTGGGAACGACCGCCAGTTCGACCGGGTTGAGCGCCTGAACCGTGTGGTCGGCCTGGGTGAGAAAAAGCGACTGGAAATCTAGCGGGTCGCCCGGAAGCTTGAGCGCGACGATCTGCCGGCCGCCGTCGCCGGTCATCTTGTGCCGATAGGCGAAACCCGACAGGAGGATCGGGCAAATGTCGCATCGCTCGCCTTCGCGAATGATGAAGCCGCCCGCGTCAAAACGGCGCAGCGTGAAGGGAAGCGCGGCGATCGCATTCTGATCGTCGGTCGACAGAAGGCTGTGGCTTAAAAGCTTCCTCAGCAGGAGGTCGAGGGCGCGGGGGGCAAGTTCGGGCGGCATCACAGAATCCCGGCTCGCAGGCCGGAGGGGTTGCTTAAGGCTTCGCTGCCCGATCGATGGCTTCTCATGATGTGTCCTTCGCGCGTTACAGCCAAAGGACGCACGCGCTCGCGCGAGAGTTGCGGTGGACCGACGGGGGCGGCCGACTTTTTCGGCCGCGCTAATCCCAGATCATATTCCAGCGGCTTTCGCAGCAGACCCGGCCGCCATGATCGCCGCGACCTTCTTTCGCAGCGCTCGTTCGGACGTCGCTGCGCTCCACAGGCGGCCATTCCGGTAGCGCACTCCGCCCCGCAGGAGCCGCTGCCCGATCGCGATCCACGCCGTGACGGCGCGCTCCGCAACCCAGAGCGGCGCCCAGAGCGAAGCGGCGGGGGCGAAATATTTTCGGCCGCCACTCCTTCGCCGACCAATTTCAGCGGCCACGATCGCCGCAGCGGCCAGCGCGAATGCCAGCGGAATGCCGCAGATGACCAGCGCGGGCGCGATGGCGAGCTGCGCTGCGAAGCGCCGGGCGCGCGCCCATTCGTCATAGGCCTGACGAACGCGCTGCGAAAGAAAATGGCGGGCGTCTGGCGGACGGCGCGTGATGAACAGGCCGAGCGGCACCGCCTCTTGACCCTCCGCGGCCCTCACAGTGCGCACCAGTTCGAGATTTTCGAAAAGCACATCGCCCGAATAGCCGCCCGCGCTTCGCAGGACCGAGCGCCGGACGCCGAGCGTGCCCGGCCAGTCCCCCCCGGCGACGCGGCTGAGCAGGCTGCGCGCTGTGTCCCACTGCGCGTGCCAGGGCAGGGGATGGAAGTAGTTTTGCGGGCGCACGACGGCATGATCGTCGAGGAGGTCGAGCATCTGCTTCAGCTCAGCGCGGCGGTAGCGGACATCGTCGTCGGCAATGATGACCCGTTCGTGGGCCGCTTCATCGACGCCCGTCATCACGCCGCCGACCTTTCCGTTCGGCGTTCGCGCGGCGGGCGGGATGTGGCGGACGAAATCGCCCCATGCGCGGGCATGATCGGCAAAGACCTGCGGCGGCGAGCCGTCGACGACGATGACCTCATCGATCGTGCGTGACATGCGGGCGAGATAGCCGGCAAGAGCGCGCGCCTGCGACGTCTCGGCGGCGATCGGCAGAACATAACTGCCCGGTAGACCGGCGTCGCGAAGCGCGAAGGCGCGCGCAGCCGCGCTCATGGTTCAGCAGCCTCGATGGCGTAGTGGATCGGCTTGAACGTCCCGCCGCAACTGTCATAGGCCGAGCAGGCGGTGAGGCCGACGATCAGATCGGCGAGCGCGCGCAGCCGAATGAAATCCCCCGGCGCCGTCGTCGGCGGGTCCACCTTGATCCGGCCGTCGGCGCCGACGGGCACATTCATGAAGATATTGAACGCGGTCGGGATCGCGTCGGGCGCGATGCCATGCGGCATCAAGGCTTCGACCAGATTGCCGTGGCAGCCCCGATGAACGGGCTTTTCGGGATAGAAGTGGCGAAAGGTCGCCTCGCTGCACGGCGTCAGCAGGAAGTCGTGTACGCCCACGCTGTCCTCCACGATTTCGAGCATCGGACGCGAGCGGTTCGACCAGAGGCGATGGCCCGCGGTCAGCCGGATCGTCTCCTCATAATCGAAGGTCCGGCCGTTCGACAGCGCCTCGCACGGGTCGGCCGCCATGAAGGCGACCATGTCGCTGACCTGGCCGCCTTTGGGGTCGATGACCTTCAGAATGTCGCCGTGGCGCATGGTCAGCGCGGCACCGCTGCGCGGAGGAATTTCGACCGTCATGGGTCGGCCCTTGGATCGCGGAACGGGCATGTCCAGCCCTCTTCGACCATGCGGCCGCTATATTGCGCGGCTTCGCTCGCCTCGCCATGACGCGCGAGCATCGGATTGATGCTGCCCGCCAGTTCGAGGTCGCGGGCAAGGATGCGCTCCCGCATCCGTTCATACCGTCCTTCGGCCCGCAGCTTCTCGAACTGGTTGTGCAGATTGAAGACGAGCGCCGGCCTGTCGAAGCGGCGGGCGGGTCGCGACGCCCGCGGGTGGAGGCCGATGACGAAAAAGGCCTCGCCACCGAAACTCAGCGAAAAATGGGCGTTGTCAGGCTCCGCGCAAACGCGCGAGTCATAGGGCATCCCCTTCCAGGCATCCTTGTCCGCCAGACTCTGAATCCGGGCCCATAGCGCCTCCTCGAAGGCCAGTTCGTCGAGGCCGCCGGGTTCGCGAAAGACGACCACGAGGCTTCGCAGCCCCGTGGGGTCGGCCTTGTAGGCGCGAGCCCAGCCCAGCAGCTCGCGGTGGATCTCCAGATCATCCCATCCGCTCGTAAGATCGCGAGCCTCCACCACCCGCAACATGTCGTTCGCGAGCGCCGACTTCGCGCCCACGCAGGGGAAACCGCGATCGCCAATGAATCGCTGAAGCTGGTCGCGGAGGGAGATAGAAGATCCGGTTTCGGGTAGCGTACTGACCATAGGCGAGCGAACGCGCGCGCTTTCACAATCGCTCCGTGGCGATTTCGCGGAAACTCATGTGCATCAATATTTCGGAATGTTTTCCGCTCTCCTGGTCGTCGATGGGGCGCTCGGGGATGCGGTCGATGGTCGGAACTTCCGAAGGCGCGGGGCGCTTGTCGCACATGCAGGTCTGCCGTTTCGACACCTCCTCGATCATCGACCGCGCCGGCTATGACGATGAGACGCGTCTTTTGTGCCTGCGCTTCCTCGATACCGGCTGCTATTTCTATTTCGAAGTTCCGCGCAGCCTGTTCGACGCGCTGTGCGCGGCGGACTCGGCCGGGCAGTTTTTCAACGAACATATCAAGGGGCGCTTCCGCTTCGAACGCGACCCGGACCAAAAGCGCTTCGGCCCTAGACGCCGCGCATGAGCCCAGGCACGAGCGGAGGAAGCTCGCGCGCGAGAAAGCCGATCGGGCCCATCATCTCCGACAGGCGGCGACCCGCTTCGCCGTGCAGCCAGATGCCCCAGGCGGCGGCTTGAAGCGGCGGCAGGCCCTGCGCGCCGAGCGAGGCGATCAGCCCGGCGAGAATATCGCCCGAGCCGCTAACCGCGAGGCCGAGACCGCCCCCGGCATAGCCGAGGCGCGTATCGCCCGCCATCAGATGGCTGGTCGCGCCCTTGACCATCACCGTGCAGCCGAAGCGCTCCACGGCGACCGCAAGGGCGCTCGCGGGGTCGCGGGCGACCTCCTCGCGGTCGAGGCCGAGGAGCCCCGCCAGTTCGCCTTCGTGCGGGGTGAGCACGACATGATCGCGGCGCGCGCGAATCGCCTCGGCATGATCAGCGGCGGCGCGTAGCGCAAAGGCGTCGAGCAGCAGAAACATCTCCGGGGGCAGAGACGGTAGCATCGCCGCGAGCAACTCGCGGACGATTTGCTGGTCGATCATTGCGGGACCGAAGAGGATCGCGTCGTGGTCCGCCATTTCATCAAGGATCAACTCGGCGCTCGCGGGCGAAATCTCGCCGCCCGGCGTTTCGGGAAGCGCAAGGACCGCGCAGGCCGGAAAGGCGACGCCGATCGGAATCGCGGCGGACTCGATCGTTGCGATGGTCACCTTGCCCGCGCCGGCGCGGAACGCGGCTTCGGCGGTCAGCAACATGCCGCCGGGCACGCGCCGGCATCCGCCGATAACCAGCACGCGGCCGCGGCCATTCTTGTCGACATGGTCGTGATGACCGGGTAGCGGGTTCGCCTTCAGCCAGGCGCTGTCGAGCGGAACGGTTTCAGCCACGCGCGGCGACCATCGCATCGGGCTCGCGCGTTACCGGAACGTCGTCCTTCATCGGCGCGGTGACGTTATAGCGCGAGAGGACGAGATTGCCGTCGCGGCCCGCCTCGGGATCGAAACGATATTCAGTGATCGCGCAGTTGGCGACGTCGGCTTCGCGGTCGATCGCCAATATTTCGGATTCGTCCAGATTCTCGATGATCGTGCGCAGACACAGGACGACAACCTGATGCGCGACGATCATCACGCGCCGTCCGCCATAGTGAAGTGAAACGGTGTCGAGCAGCGAACGCAGGCGGAGGATCACGTCGCACCAGCTCTCGCCGCCCGGCGGGCGGTGGTAGAATTTGCCGAGCAGCTTGCGGAACTCGGCCTGTTCGGGATGCGCGGCCTCGATGCCGAAACGGGTCAGGCCGTCGAGGATGCCGAACTCCTTTTCGCGAAGCCGCTCGTCGATGCAGATGCGCTCATCGGCGTCGCAGCCGCCCGCGGCCCGAAAGATTCTGGCGGTCTCAACCGCGCGAACATAGGGCGAAGCGAGCATGATCTGGGGGCGACCATGCTCTTGCCCCTCTGCAAACCATTCGCCGAGCGCGCGCGCCTGTTCGCGGCCAAGATTTGACAGCGGGACATCGACGTCGCGGTGGTCGAGCGCGATGCGAAGGTCGCGCGCGGCGTCGGCCGCATCGCGGGCGACGTTGCCGGCGCTTTGTCCATGGCGGACGATCCAGAGCGTCGAGGGCCAGCGCGGGGTCATGATCCGCTAACGCAACGGGGGCGCGGCGGGTTGCTTCGACCGTGCGGGCCCGGTGCAATCGGTGCAAATATATAGGACGACATAATCAGTGACTTGCCCGCCGCCGCGGACTTTCCTTCGCGATTCATGACCTAGGTTAGGGCATTGTTCCGGAGACCATATATGATGACAATCGACATCTGCGGTTCCACCCAGATCGGCTTTCCTGGCTCCGGCACTAGCCGCAGTTTCCCGTTGTTACGGCCGGCCGATCGATGACATGCCGAGAGCCGGGTCGCACCTGCTCCCGACAATGAGGAGCAGAGCCATGCGTCCTTTTCATATGATTTTGCAGGATGCGGGCGGTGCCGAACTGCGGCGGATCGATTTCAACGCCGAGGGCCCCGATCACGCCTTCCAAATCGCCCGCAACGAGGGTGAGGGCGTTCATGTCGAACTGTGGCAGGGGGCGACCCTGCTGGCGCGGATGACCAAATCGGGCGCCAATATCTGGAAGCTGTTGCCGACCGTGGACGTGCTCGTCGGAAACGACCGGGCCGCGCCTCCGGGCGCACGCGTGGGCCTGTGAGGCCGGGACGTTTCCTAACCTGCATCAGATAATCGCGAAAAAGCCCGGCGCCGCTCGATCGGCGGGGAACTTCGCATCATTCCGGACGTCGCCGATGAGGGGGGCATAACCCCGCGTGGCGTGTGCCGGCGGGCAATAGGGAGCCCGAAATGATCGACGAACAGGATGCCCATACCGAACGGCCGAACCTCGACGGCCGCAAAGCGATCGTCACCGGCGGCACGACGGGCATCGGGCGCGCGATCGCAGTGCTTCTGGCAAGCTATGGCGTCCGCGTCTTCGTCTGCGGCCGGACGCCCGAACATCTGGACGATGCGCTCAAGCGCATCGACGAGGTCGGCGAGGGCGACGGCATCAATGTCGACCTGTCACTCGCCGAGGATGTCGACCGCTTTTTCGAAGCCGCGAGGGCCTATCTCGGCGAGATCGACATCGCGATCATCAACGCCGCGATTCCGGCCTCGGCCTTAGCCGACAGCGGCGAGAGCGAGGCGCGCTACCAGCTCGACACCGACCTCACCGCCTATCTGATCTGCGCGCAGGAAGCCGCGCGCTGCATGTCGGCCGGAAGCGACATCATCTTCATTGGATCGATGTCGGCGGTGTCGAAAGGGCCGGGCAGCTCGATCTATGTCGCGGCTAAATCGGGCATCCAAGGGTTCGTGCCGTCCTTTCGCAAGGAACTCGCCGAGCAGGACATCAAGGTCGGGCTGATCGAACCCGGATTTACCGGCGCCGATTTCCAGTATCCCGAATTTCCACCCGAAAAGCAGCGCGAACTGATCAACGCGCACAAGATGCTGCGCGCCGAGGACATCGCGGTCGCCACGCATTTCATGCTCACCCAGCCGCGCCGCACGGCGGTGTCGCTGATGCGCGTCGAGACGCGGCTGGAGCATCCGGGATGATGCGCATGGCCCCGACCGGCGCAAATACTGATCTATGTTTGCTTCCCGATAAATCCGCGCCGGGGCTGCGCCGAGCCGCGGAACTTTGGATAGGGGACCTCGTTGCTTGGTCGAGCGGGCGGGCAGGATTGGGAGACGTTCGTTGAAAAAAATCATTCTTCTGGCCGCCACCGCCATGCTTTCGGCTTGCGGCACCGGCGACACCGAGGCGCCCCCGGCCGATACCACCACGACCGACACCACGATGGCAACCCCCGCACCCGCGGTTGCGGCCGCAACGCCGACCGACGCGGCCGGCTATGTCGCCAAGGCGGGTGCGGGCGATATGTGGGAGATCGAATCCTCGAAGGCGTTGCGCGCCAAATCGCAGCGCGACGATGTGAAGGCCTTTGCGCAGATGATGATCGACAATCATGGCGAGTCGACGGCCAAGGTGAAGGCGGCGGCGGATGCCGCCTCGATCACCGTGCCGCCTCCCGCGCTCGATCCCGAACAGCAAAGGATGCTCGACGAGATCAAGGCGGCCGATGCGGCGAGTATCGATGCCGTCTATATTCGTAACCAGCAGGCGGCGCATGACGCGGCCCTCGCGCTGCATCGCGCCTATGCCACCGGCGGCGACACGCCTGGCCTGAAGGCGGCGGCCGGCGAGATCGTGCCGGTGATCGAAAAGCATATCGCCGAGCTGCAGAAGCTGGCGCAAGCGGAGCCGGACGATGCCGGGTGACGCGACCCCGCGTGGCCCGCTCGGTGATGCGCGCCCGGATGCTCAGGAGCGCCCGGCCGCGCCAACGCCGGGGTCGCTGAAACCCGAGAAGGTCGAAGACCGCGACAATGTCGGCATGGTCAGCCCCGAGGATTATCCCGAGGATCAGCGCGCCAAGCTCGATGAAGGCCAAGCGAACCGCGGCCATCGGCCGGGCAAGGGAAGCGGGCCCGTCACCGGAAGCGGTGCGGGTGCGGGCGGAAAGGGCAATCCCGAGGATTTCGATGCCGACCCGCAGGGCGGCGGCGGCCACGCGCCGACCCGCACCGACCGCGGTCCGAAGGAGGGCGCGGATGCGCCCATCGGCGGCAGCCGGTAGCGGCGTTTCGTCTCGCGCTTGGCTCGCCCTGTGCGGCCAGCGCGGAACGATCGAAGTTCGGGCACGTCGGTGACGCAATAGGGTTGGCATGATTGACGCGCCCGATCCCTAAGCGAGCGGCCCGATATGGGCGGCCATCAACGACGTCCGGCGCTCGCCGGGCGAGAGGAAGTCATGACTTATTTCAATGATCGATCGAACCCGGACCCGTTTCTGCTCGCCGCGGCGTGCGTCGGGCTGGCGGCGGCCGGAATCGGCCTCGCGCTTTGGCAGCGGCACCGGAATGCGGAAAAGTCCGCCTTTCCGACCGACGCGCCGCACTGGACGAAGGAGCGAAAGTCCGACCGCGCGCTTTTCGGCAAATCTTTGCTCGTCAACCGCCCGCGCGAAGAGCTGTTCGCCGCGTGGAATGTGAGGCGCTTCCCCGAGTTCATGGAGAATGTCGTCGCGGTCGAAGAAGCGGGCGACGGCGTTTCCAGATGGACGATCAAGGGACCCGCGGGACGCGAAGTCACGCTCGTTAACCGGATTACCGAGAAGGTGCCGGGCGAATCGATCTACTGGCAAAGCACTCCCGATTCCGACATCGCCAACAGCGGCGAGGTGCGCTTTGCCGACGCCGCCAACGGGCGGGGGACCTATGTCAGCCTGATCCTCGCCTATGAGCCGCCGGGCGGAACGCTCGGCCGTCTCGGTGCGAAATTGCTCCAGCGCGAGCCCGAGGTGCAGGCGCGGCGCGACCTCCACCGCTTCAAGCAGCTCATGGAAACGGGCGAGGTGACGAGCAACGCGTCGCCTTCGGCCCGCTCGTCCGAAAATCCTACACAGCCTCATATCTAAGGAGAAGGCCATGCGCGCCGTAACCTGGCAGGGACGCCACAAGATCAGCGTCGAAACCGTCCCAGATCCCGAAATCGTCAACCCGCGCGACGCGATCCTGCGCGTCACCTCGACCGCGATCTGCGGTTCGGACCTCCATCTCTACGACGGCTATATTCCGGGCATGCGTGCGGGCGATATCGTCGGGCACGAATTCATGGGCGAGGTTGTCGAAACCGGCGCCGGGTCGACATTGAAGAAAGGGCAACGCGTCGTCGTTCCCTTCACGATCAGCTGCGGCCAATGCTTCTTTTGCGAGCGGCAGCAATATAGCGCCTGCGACAACAGCAACCCGAGCGAGACGCGCGATGCGTCCGAACTGATGATGGGCCACGCAATGGGCGCCGCCTTCGGCTATGCGCATCTCACCGGCGGCTATGCCGGCGGACAGGCCGAATATGTGCGCGTGCCCTATTCGGACGTCGGTCCGGTCGTGATTCCCGACGGCCTGCCCGACGACGACGTCCTCTTCCTTTCCGACATTCTTCCCACCGGTTGGCAGGCGGCGGTCAACGCCGACATCGAGCCCGGCGATACGGTCGCGGTGTGGGGCTGCGGCCCGGTCGGGCTCTTCACCATCCAGTCGGCGCTGCTGCTCGGCGCCGGGCGCGTGATCGCGATCGATCATTACCCGACCCGCCTCGCACTCGCGCGCAAATATGGCGCCGAGGTGCTCGATTACACCGAGGTCAATGTGCGCGAGGCGCTCGACGAGATGACCGGCGGGATCGGGCCCGACGCCTGCATCGATTGCGTTGGCATGGAAAGCCATGGCTTCGCGCTCGACAATATGCTCGATCATGTGAAGGCGAAGCTATATCTCGGGACCGAGCGCCCGCACGCGCTGCGCCAGGCGATCCTCGCGTGCCGCAAGGGCGGGCGGCTTTCGATTCCCGGCGTCTATGGCGGCTTCGCCGACAAGTTTCCGCTCGGTCAGCTGATGGAGAAGGGCCTGACCGTGAAGAGCGGGCAGACGCATGTGCAGCGCTATACGGGCGAGCTTCTGGACATGATCCGCGACGGAAAGTTCGACACCGTCTCGCTGATTTCGCATCACGCCCCGCTCGAGGATGCCGCCGAAATGTACCGGCACTGGCACGACGAGCAGAACAGCTACACCAAGATCGTCCTCAAGCCCGGCCTTCAGAAAGGCACGATCGAGGCGGTGCAGGCGATGGAACATGCCTGAGCGCAAGCTGGCGATCGTCACTGGTGCATCGAGCGGCATGGGCCGCGAAATCGCAATGCTCGCGGCGACTGAGGGATATGATCTGGTCCTCGCCGCCGACGAACCGCTCGTCGATGCCGCCGCGGGCCTGCGCCGCAACGGCATCGAGGTCGAGGCGATCGAGGCCGACCTGTCGACCCCGACAGGTGTCGAGCGGCTGCTCGCGGCGGCGGACGGGCGCGACATCGATGTGCTCGTCGCCAATGCCGGGCACGGCCTCGGCCGTGCTTTTCTCGATCAGGATGTCGCCGCTTGGCGCCATGTGATCGACACCAACATCACCGGCACGCTGCTGCTGCTTCAAGCTGTTTTGAAGCGAATGGTCGCGCGCGGCGAGGGCAAGGTGCTGATCACCGGCTCGATCGCGGGGCATGTCGCGGGCTCGTTTCAGGCGGTCTATAACGGCAGCAAGGCCTTCGTCGACAGCTTCGCAGCCGCCATCGGCAACGAGCTCAAGGACAGCGGAGTCACCATCACCTGCCTGAAACCCGGCCCAACCGATACGCGCTTCTTCGAACGCGCGGGCATGCTCGACACCAAGGTCGGACAGGCGCCGAAGGACGATCCCGCCGACGTCGCGGTGACGGGATGGCAGGCGATGAAGGAGGGCGAGCATTCGGTCGTCCACGGCCTCAAGAACAAGGCGCAGCTGCTCGCCTCGGCGGTGCTGAGCGAAGCGGCGACCGCGGAAATGCACCGGAAACAGGCCGAGCCGGGCTCGGGCTAGCATAGCCGCCATCCCATGCTTTCAGGCCCCCGGTTGGGTTTTGGCTTGCTTATCCGCGCGCGGCAAAACATTCTGGGCTCCGGGGGGGGCAGATCAGGATTTCGCAGTCGCCCATGCTCAATTGCCGACCCGACCAAACACCGCTCCGAATCCTTGGCGAGAAGCTGACGGCGGACCCCTCGCGCGTCGTGCTGCGGCCGTTCCACCTCGCATGGCAGTCGAGGGTGTCGGAACCGTCGCGCTCGGCGCAACTCGTCCAGGATCTGTTGCGGCTCAACGAGGATCAGGCCGAACTCGAACTCGGCCTCGTCTGGAAGGATTTTTCGGAGCGGCACTGGCAGATCGGCCGCATTTTCGACGAACGCTTTGCCGAGATCGCCGAAGATCTGGGGTTGGACGCGGGCGCGATTTCGCCGATCAAGCGCCGGCTGATCGGCGCCTATTTCTGCCACGAATATAGCTATGCCGCGGCCGCACTGATGAATCCCAGCATCGTGCTGCACCCCGACCAGAGCGGGCTCGGGGGCGACGAGTTGCGCTTCGTCATGTCGATGCGCGCGGTGGGCGAGGGGCATATCAGCTCGATCGCATTCCGCGAGGGCATCGTCGGCCCCAACGGCGATTTCCGCCTCTGGCCGCAGTCGGGGCCCGCGATGGCCGCGGTCCCCGACGATCGCCATCATCTGGAGGCCTGGGATGCGGTGGCCGTTCACCGCCAGCCCGACAGCCCGATTTCGAACAGCGTGCTGTTTCCGGTCACCGAAGCGCAGCGCAACGGGCTCGAGGATCTGCGGCTGGTCCGCTTCGCGCACGACGACGGCAGCACCGAATATCTCGGCACCTATACCGCCTATTCGGGTCATTCGATCCGTTCAGAACTGCTGCGCACCAATGATTTCGCGAGCTTCTGCCTCGAACCGCTTTCGGGCCGCGCTGCGCGCAACAAGGGCATGGCGCTGTTTCCGCGAAAGGTCGGCGGCCGCTATCTGACGGTCGGGCGGCAGGACGGCAAGAATATCACCTTGCTCGCGTCCGACAGCCTGACCGATTGGGACGACGAGGGACAGCCGCTGCTGAGCCCCGCCTTTCCATGGGAATTCGTCCAGATGGGCAATTGCGGCAGCCCGATCGAGTGCGACGAGGGGTGGATATTGCTAACCCACGGCGTTGGCGCGATGCGCAAATACAGCCTCGGCGCGGCGCTGCTCGACAAGGATGACCCTTCGAAGATTTTGGGACGCACCGCTTGTCCGATCCTTTCGGCCGCCGAAAGCGATCGCGAGGGCTATGTCCCCAATGTCGTCTATACCTGCGGCGCGCTCGCGATCGGGAATGAGCTTTTCATTCCCTATGGCATATCGGACAGCGCGATCGGCTTCGCGACGACGACGGTGCCCGACCTGCTCCGGTTGATGGTTTAGCGGGGGCACATCGCCCTAATATTGCCGCAAGTTATAAAAGCCGATGGAAAAGCTTTACCGGGCTTCGATTTCGGCAACTTCCCGAAACGGCGGCGCGTTGAACGGCGGGGGCTGTTTCGACAGGAGACCATCATGCCGCAAGATACCGACGCCACTCATATTCTCGCCGCCGACCATCGCTCGGTCGAAGCCTTGTTCGAGGAATTCGAGAAAGCCAGCGGCGCCGATCGCAAGGCGAAGATCGCCGAGCAAATCTGCACCGAACTCAAGATCCACGCGCAGATCGAGGAAGAGGTCTTCTATCCGGCGCTGAAGGGCAAGGTCGACGACGATCTTCTGAAGGAAGCCTATGTCGAACATGACGGTGCGAAGGTGCTGATCAACGACATTCTGGCGTCGGGGCCCACTGACGAATATTTCGAAGCCAAGGTCACGGTGCTGTCCGAAGAGATCAAGCACCATGTGAAGGAAGAGGAAAAGCAGCACGACAATATGTTCCAGCAGGCGCGCGCGGCCGAGGTCGATCTCGACGCGCTCGGCGAACAATTGCTCGCGCGCAAGGAGGAACTGAAGCGCCAGGCCGAAACGGCGGGGCTGCCGCCCGCCGCGCTCGTGACGATGTAGCCATGAGTTCCGATCCCATCGGCGCGCGCCTTGCAGAACTGGCCGGGCGCGTTGCCGACGGCGATATTCGTTTCGCGACGGCGGAAAGCTGCACCGGCGGCCAGCTTGCTGCGGCGCTCGCCGGCCACAGTGCGCTCGGATCGCATCTAGAGCGCGGCTACGTCGTTTATTCGGTCGACGCCAAGTGCGAGATGCTCGGTATATCGCGCGCCTTGGCCGAACGGTCGCAGGGCGTTGGCACCAGTGTGACGGCGGCGCTGGCCGAGGCCGCGCTCGACAAGAGCCGCGCCGACGTCGCGATCGCGATCACCGGCTTTTGCGGCCCGCAGGAGGACGACGAGGAAGTCGGCCTCGTCCATCTCGCCTGCGCGGTACATGGGCGAGGGATCCTCAGCCGCACATGCCATTTCGGCGAGATCGGCCGCCGTGCCGTGCTCGACGTCGCGGTCGCCGAGGCGCTGACGATGCTGTGTGAAGCGGTGCCGAACGCGACTGTCGCCGACTGATGGATGAGTCGCCCGTCGATGCGTTGGTGATCGGCGCTGGACCCGCGGGCTTGACCGCCGCCCTGTATCTGACCCGGTTCAAGCGGCGGGTCCGCGTCGTCCATGACGGGACGGCACGCGCTTTGTGGGTGCCGCGCACGCGCAATGTCCCGGGCTTTCCCGACGGTATCGTCGGCAAGAAACTGATCGAGCGGATGACTGACCATGCGCTCCGCTATGGCGCCGAGATCGTCTTCGGCCGCGTCGCGGCGCTCGAGCGCGCGACGGGTCATTATCGCGCGACGCTTGAAGACGGCGCGGCCATCGCCGCCCGCGGCGTGATTCTGGCCACCGGCGTCGATACCAATCTCGCCCGGCTCGACGAGGGCGATCACATGACGGCGGTGCGTGATGGTGTGCTGCGCTATTGCCCGATCTGCGACGGTTTCGAGCATCGGGACGAGCGGATCGCGGTGCTCGGATCGGACCTCCACGGCGCCGCCGAAGCGATGTTCCTGCGGCAATTTTCGCGGCATGTGACGCTGATCCCGAAATGGCGGGTGGCGCTCAGCGACGCGCAACGCGAGGAGCTTGCTCAAAGCGACGTGATCGTTCTGGAGAGGCACGTCGAACGGCTCGTCGCCCACAGCCGCGATATCGCCGTCCAGATGCGCGGTGAGCCGGTCGCGCGCCGCTTCGATATTCTCTATCCGGCCTTTGGATCGCGCCCGCGCAACGAACTGGCAGCAGCCCTCGGCCTCTTGGCGGACGACGCGGACGCCGGGTGCATGCCCTTCCATGCCTTTTCCGACGGGCTTCTTCCCGGCCTTTATGCCGCCGGCGATGTCGTCGCCGGGCTTGACCAGATCAGCGTCGCGATGGGACAGGGCGCGATGGCGGCGACGCGGCTTCACAACTGGCTGCGCGAAGCCGAAGGCCATCTGATGGCGGATCAGGACTGAAGCCGGGAACATTGCCGCGGTTCGGGGCTTGATTCCGCATCGGTCCAGCCGAGGAGAAGGTCATGGATTTCGCAGTCGACCGGCTGGTGTTCGGTCCCGACGACGTCGATCTGTCGCGGTCGCCGCTCGCCGGCCATCTCGATGCCGAAACCTTCGTCCTCGGCGCCTTCAATCCGGGATTGGCGCGCCTGCCGAGCGGCAATCTGCTGATGCTCGTGCGCGTCGCGGAAGCGCTTCGCGAGCCGGTGGCGGACGGCCATGTCCACAGCATCCGCTGGGACGAGGGACGCTATGTCCGCGATGCCTGGCCGCTCGAATTGTGCGATACCGCCGACCCCCGCAAGTTCCTCGTACACGGCGGCAGCTGGCAGGTCATGGCGCTGACCTCGCTTTCCTGGCTGCTGCCGATCGAGCTGACTCCCGACGGGCTGGAGCTGGTCGCGGTGCATTATGACCGCGCCGTCGCGCCGCACGCTTCCTTTCAATGCTATGGCGTCGAGGATGCGCGGATCAGCCGGGTCGAAGACCGCTGGCTGATGACGAGCTGCTCGGTCAGCCCCGAGCGTCATTCGACGACGCTCTACAGATCCGACGACGGCCTCCGCTGGCGCTTCGAGGACATCGTGCTCGATCATCAGAACAAGGATATGCTGATCTTCGAAGGAAAGATCGCCGGCCATTATTGGGCGCAGACGCGGCCGCTCGGCGCGCTCTATTTCACCTATCCGCCGGGGAGCCAATGGCGCGCGGGTCCGTCAATCAATCTCGCTTCCTCGCCCGACACGCTGCATTGGAAGCCGCGGCGCGAGCCGGGGCTGCGACCGCATGCCGACACCGTCGCGACCGCAAGGATGGGCGGTGGAACCCCGCCGATCCTGACCGAGCGCGGCTGGCTGACCTTATGGCACGGCGTCGAGCCGAAGGAGATCGTCGGCATCTATCGCACTTATTGGTCGCTGCTCGATCCCGACGACCCGTCGCGCTGTCTCTACAGCGCGCATCAGCCGCTGCTCGAGGCAAACCCCGATCTCACGCGGTCGCTCGAAGATAAGATGTATGTGCGCGACGTCGTCTTCACGACCGGCATCGCCGACGCGGGCGACTATTTTATCGTCGCGTCGGGCGAGGCTGACCTAGCCTGCCGCATCACCCATATCCCCAAGTCGTATTTTGGTCTTTGAGACAAGAGGGCAATTGGTGGACTGAAACGTCGCCCCCTTTAATCCGTCATCCCGGCCGGAAGGTGTTCATGCACGTGACTCTGGAAGAGTATCTCGCCGCTGGGTCAGGTTGAAACGGCGAGATCCCGGCCTTCGCCGGGATGAAGATTCAGCGAGATTTGATCAGGCTTTGGGTTTCTTCCCGGCACGTCGGAGGAAGTGCAGGGGCAATCGTCCATGTCCCCCCGTTGTGCCCCACGCGGCAGACCGGTTGGCCGTCGCAAGCAAGCAGCGCCCAGCGGCCGTCGCATTCCCGCTCGGCGATTTCGAGCGCGACGCTCGCGCTCGCGGCTTCGAACTCCATCCGCTTGGCAAGGCCGACGCCGTCGTCCTCAAATTGAAGGCTGTAGCTGGTCCTCGGGGAAGCGTCCGGCATCGCCGCCGCCTCAATAGGTCGCCGGCGGGTCGCTTGCGGGAAAGGATTCATCTGACGCCTGATCGACGCTTTCCCACGGGCGCTTGACGTCGTCGCGCATGCCGTCCGGACCCGCCGAGCGCGTCTGGTCGAAATTCTCCGATTGGGTTTCGCCGTCGGCAAACGCCGCGCTATGCCGTTCTCCCTTAGCCGTCTGGGACGCGGATTTGCGGGTAAACCAGAAGAGCGCGCCGAGCGTCCCCAGCGCCAGAATCTTTCCCAATCCCGAATGTCTTTGTGCTGCGCTTGCCATGGTTTCATCCTTCGCTGTTCTTCCGGATCGACGCTTTCCGCCGCGCGGAGTTGCATGGCCGGATCGTAAACGCGCGGTTGATTTGGCAGCGCTTATCCCAGGTTAAGCGAACGGCGCCGCCTTCGCGGCGGCGCCGTCCTTCAATCCAGTTTTGGACTGACCACCCCCGATGTGTAGCGCAGATTATTCTGCACATGCTTCACGCCCGAAATCGCATCGACGCAGTCTTCGGCACGGCGCTTGGCGCGGCGGTCCTCGACGGTGCCCGACAGCGTGACCTCGCCCTGCTCGACCGCAACGTCGATTTCGGAGGCGTTGAGCCAGACGTCTTCGGTGAGGCGGTCGTTCACATCCTCGCGGATGCGCTCGTCCGACCGGGCATAATTTTTGGGGCCGCGACCACGATGATCCTGCTCGCGGCGGCGCCGCGCGTCACGGTCGCCGAACCACGACATGACTTCGTCTTCGGCGCGTTCGAAAAAGCCGCGATCGTCGTCGTCATAGTCGGCGCGGCGCGACCTTGGGCCCTCACCATAGGGCGAGTAGCCGCGGGCTGCGGGATAGCCGAACTCGCTCGGCCACAGCGAGCCGGGGCGTTCGCCGCGCCCGCCGCGCGCTTCACCGACCGCGTCGTAATAGCGCGAGCGGCCGCCGTCGCTTTCATAGGTGGGCCGGGCGCTTTCGCGGCCACCATAGGAGGGATGCCGATCGCCCGCGTGGCGATCATCCCATTCGTCGCGTCGATAGGGTTGTTCGCGGCGGGCTTCTCGTCCGCGTCCGCCACGACGTTCCTCCTCCTCGATCGCGGTATAGCCGCGCGCAGTATCCTCAGCGCGGCCGCGGTTCCAACCCGCTGTACCGCCACCGTCGTCGGGAATGCTGTTGTCGCGATAATCCCAGAGGGGCGTTCGGTCGTCGAACCTGTCCATTTTCCATCTCCATTGTCGGTCGGGCGGTCAGGCTGCCGCAAAGGTCGACAGCCCCCCGGCACCAGAGTGACGTCCGGAAGCGGGGGAAGTTCCGGCGTGTCCACGCGCGGTCTTGACGCAGGTTAGCGTTTCGGCCCGGCACATTCGGCGCGGCTGGCGCGTCTTTTCCTCGCCCGGTTCATCGGGCGAAGAGGAAGAGGATAAAGACATGCAGAATCAGCAGGACGACGGCCAGGGCCGCGCTCCCGGGCAAGCCCAGCAGCAGGACGGAACCCAGCAAGGCGGCGGCGGTCAGCAGAACCGCCAACAGGAGCAGCAGGACCAGGAGCAGCAGGACAAGCTCGACAATAATCGCGGCGGCGCCGATCCGACCGGCGGCCAGGCGATCGATCAAGGCCGCGGCCCCGGTGAAAATATCGCGCCGCTCTCCGGCGAAGGCATGGAAGAGGATGACGAGACAGCTGCCGGCGAAAGCCAGCAGGACGCGCAGCCCGGCAGCATGGGCCAGTCCGCCGAACAGCCTGCCGAAGGATGGCAAGACGAAGAGGATCTGGCGCGCCAGAACCCGGACTGACCGGCGCCCCGATACGCCCGAGGAGGTCCGCCATTCTGGCGGACCCCTTGTTGCGAAAAGCGGTGCGGCGCTGGGCGCAACTTGCGCCCGCTCCGTTCGTTCGTCGGGCGAGGGGCCGACACTGAGGACATGTTCACCAATGGGAAGGACGATCGCCGGCTGGAAAATCGACGCCGCAGAGCGCGACCGGCTGCTTGCGCGCTTTCCGCCGAGTTATGAACGTCCTATCGCGGATCATGTCACGTTCCGCTTCGGTACCGACGCGGACACGTCGCTTCCCACCGAAACCGAGGCCTATATCGTCGGCGAAGCCGATGACGGCGCGGGCGTCCAGGCGCTCGTCGTCGAAATCGACGGCACGACCGCGCGCGGCGACGGCAGCCATTTCCATATCACCTGGTCGCTCGGCGAAGGGCGCGCGGCGAAGGAAAGCAACGACGTGATCGCCGCGTCCGGCTGGATCGCCGTCGATCGCGTCCGGATCGCGCTCCAGCCGGCGCGCTGGAAGGGGTGACGGGTGCAACTCTATCTCGATTGCGACGGCGTATTGGCCGATTTCGACCGCGGCGCAACGAAGCTGCTCGACATGCCGCCGCGCATCTATGAAAAGCGCCACGGCATCGCGGCCTTCTGGCGCGAGATCGCGCGCCATCCCGATTTCTACGGCACGCTGCCGCTGATGCCCGATGCGAAAGAGTTGTTCGCCGCGGTTCGCCACCTCATCCCCGTGATCCTGACTGGCCTGCCGCGCGGCGCCTGGGCGGCGCCGCAGAAGATCCGCTGGGCGGCCCGGCATTTCCCCGGCACGCAGATTCTGACCGTGATGGCGGTCGACAAGCGCAACCATGCGCAGCGCGGCGATATTCTCGTCGACGATCAGATAAAGCACGCGCGCCTCTGGGAAGGCGCGGGCGGCATCTTCGTCCACCACCGCGACGCGGAAAGCACCATCGCGAAGCTGCGCGAACTGATTCCGGAAGAGATGGCGGCCAAGGCGTGAGCAACCTGTAGTGGGTAGCCGTCAGGCCGGCGACCCGCCGGCATATTGGACGACCGCATCCTCGCGCTTCTCGGGCCGGATATAGATCGAGCTGATCAGCGGCGACGCTGCCTTCAACTCGCCCTCGATCACTTCGATCAGCGCCTCGGCCCGTCCCATCCGCAGTGCATCCTCGAAATCGGCGCTGACCGCGACGAAGATGGAATCGGGGGCGGTGTGGATCGTGCGGACATGGTTGATCGCGCTGATTTCGGGATGGGCTTCGACGATGCGCCGGATCGTATCGATCAGCGCCGGATCGGCGGCCTCGCCGATCAGCAGCTCCTTCGCCTCGCGCGCGAGCAATATCGCGACGGCGGCGAGGATCAGGCCGATCGCGATCGACGCGATGCCGTCGATGCGGGCGTCGCCGGTGGCGTGGCTCAGCCAGATACCGACGGCGGCGATGATCAGCCCCGCGAGTGCCGCGCTGTCTTCGAACAGCACGATGAAGCCGGCGGGGTCCTTCGAGCGCCGGACCGCCTGCCACCAGCCAAGCTCGCCGCGCCCCGCGTCAAATTCGCGCACGGCAATCGCCCATGAGGTGCCCTCGAGCAGAAATGCGACCGCAAGCACGATATAGTTGATCGTCGGGTCGCGCAGCGGTTCGGGATCGTGGATATGAATCCACCCTTGATAGACCGAAATGCCCGCGCCGATCGCGAAGATCAGGATCGCGACGACAAAGGCCCAGAAATAAAGCTCGCGCCCGTAACCGAAGGGATGGCGGCTGTCGGGAGCGCGTTTCGCGCGCGCTTGGCCATAGAGCAGCAGCAGCTGGTTGCCGCTGTCGACGAGCGAGTGCACGCCCTCCGACAGCATCGACGACGATCCGCTGACCGCCGCGGCGATGAATTTCGCGACGGCGATGCCGAGGTTGGCGAACAGGGCGCCGTAAAGGACGATATTGCCCTTGATATGGCCGATGCGCTTGCTTCCGGCCATGTCGTTCACGGGAGCGCGTAGGCGATCACTTCATCGCCGATCGGCGTCTCCATGAAATGATGGCCGCCGGCATAGATGACGACATATTGCTTGCCGTTCGCCTCATAGATCATCGGCGTCGCCTGTCCCCCCGCGGGCAGAACGTCGGACCAGATCGTCTTTCCCGTTCTGAGGTCGATCGCGCGGATCAGATTGTCGGTCGCCGCGGCGATGAAGATCAGCCCGCTCGCCGTCACCACCGCGCCGCCATTGTTGGGCGTGCCGATGGTGACCGGCAGCATCGAGGGGATGCCGAACGGCCCGTTGGTGCGCGCGGTACCGAACGGGCGGTCCCAGATCGTCTTGCCGGTCGCGATGTCGATCGCGCGGATTCCGCCATAGGGCGGCTGCTTGCAGAGCAGGCCGGTGAAGGGCAGGCGCCAGCCCGCGTTGACGTCTATCGCATAGGGGGTGCCGGCCTGCGGATCGCCCGCGCCCTCGGCGCCGCCGATCTCGCCGCGCGCCTGATCGCGCGGCGCCCAACCCTGCTTGTTCGCTTCGGCGCGCGGCACGAGGCGGACATAATTGGGCATGTCGTTGTAATTGGCGACGATCACGCCGCGGACCGGGTCGACCGCTATGCCGCCCCAGTCGGTCCCGCCATTATAGCCCGGATATTCGATCGAGCGGCGCTCGCTCGTCGGGGGGGTGTAGAAACCCTTGTAACTCGCCTTGCGGAACTGGATGCGGCAGATCATCTGGTCGATCGGCGACATGCCCCACATGTCGCGCTCGGTGAGGTCGGGCATGCGGAGACTATGCCACAGCGAAACGATCTGCGTCGGCGACCGCTCGGCCGGCTCGACCCCGCCGCCCGGGACCTCGATCGTGCCCACCGGGGTGAGCGGACGCCCGGTGCGCCGGTCGAGAATATAGATGTCGCCCTGCTTGCTCGGCAGCACGAGCGCGGGGATCGCGCCCTCGGGGCCCGGATAGTCGATCAGCGTCGCCTGCGCGCCGAAATCATAATCCCAGACGTCCTTCTTCACCGCCTGAAAATGCCAGCGCGGCTTGCCGGTCGTCACGTCGAGTGCGACGAGCGAGGTCGCATATTCATTCTCGGCCGGGCGGCGCAGGCTCGAATAATAGTCGGCGGCGGCGTTGCCCATCGGCAGATAGACGAGGCCCAGCGCTTCATCGCCCGAGGCGATCGTCCACATGTTCGGCGTCCCGCGCGCCCATGCCTCTCCCGGCGGCGGATAGCCGCTCCAGTCGGGGTTCATCATGTCCCATGCCCAGGCGAGCTTGCCGGTGACCGCGTCATAGCCGCGGATCACCCCCGACGGCGCCCAGCGGCTCTGTCCGTCGAGCACCTGATGCCCGGTGACGACGATGCCGCGAACGATCGTCGGCGGCGAATTGATCGAAACATAGCCCGGCGAGGTCTTGCCCATGCCGATCTTGGTATCGACCTGTCCATTGGTGCCGAAATCCTGACACGGCCGTCCGGTCGCCGCATCGATCGCGAACAGCCGCGCGTCGAGCGTGCCGAAGATGATCCGCCGCGCACAGGCCTGATCCGCAGCGGCGCCGGGCAACGCATAATAGCTCACCCCGCGGCAGGCGGCTGTATAGGGGATCGCCTCGTCGGACACTTTGGGGTCGAAGCGCCAGCGCTGCCCCCCGGTCGCCGGATCGAGCGCGAGGACGATATTCTTGGGCGTGCAGACATAGAGGCTGTCGCCGATCTTCAGCGGCGTATTTTCGGCCCCATAGGTGCCATGCGCCGCCTTCGAAGGCAGATCGCCGGTTTGGATCAGCCACGCGCGCTCCAGCTTGCCGACATTGGCCGGCGTGATCTGGGTCAGCGGCGAATAGCGGCGGGCGCTGTAGGTGCCGCCATAGGCCGGCCAGTCGCTGCCCGCTCGCATCAGCGCGGGATCGGCCATCGCCCAGCGGCTCGCCGGAAGCTTCTCCAGGGGCCGGGGGCTGTTGAGCAAGCCGAGCATAGTGCCGCTCGCCACGGCGACGAGGACGACAAGGCCGCTCCCTGCGAGCGCCAGCCGCCAGCGGCGCGGCCGGGCGGAGAGCGCGGCCATCGCGAAAATCACGAGGAGGAGGAGTATGAGCGGCGCGACGACGCGCGGAACGAGCGCCCAGCCATTTCCGCCGACTTCCCACAATGCCCAAATCAGCGTGCAAAATACGACCGCGACGTAAATCCAGCCGCCCAATATCCGGCCGCGCATCAGCAGCAGGCCGGCCGCCAGCATCGCACCGCCGGCGATCAGATAATAGGCCGACCCGCCGAGCGCCGTCAGCCAGATGCCGCCGATCAGCAGGATGAGGCCGATCGCCGCCACCATCAGTCCGGTGATCAGGGGGAGGAGAGGGGCGGGGAAAATCTGGCGCAGTCGGCGCATCGGGGGCCTCCTTTTGATGCAGCGATTGTTCCTGCGAGCGCTGCCGCACCCCTGTTTCAAGGCATCGGGCGACGTCCGTCGAACGCCCTCCTTCGTATCGTTACCTGCCGGTGCGCGAAGGGGCCGGTCACTGCCTCCAACGCATAGCTCGGAAGAATGATGCGTCGGGTCCGTGTGGGCTAGGACACGGAACGGAATGGCAATGGCGCGCTTGACGGCGGCCGATCAAAATGGCAATCGCCGCCGGCCTTGGCGATGCGGGTATAGCATAGTGGTAATGCTCTAGCCTTCCAAGCTAGCTAGGCGGGTTCGATTCCCGCTACCCGCTCCAGGCCTTTCCCTGAAAATCAGCCCGCGGGCTCGATGCCGAGCAGTTCGACCGAGAACAGCAGCGTCGCGCCGCCCGGAATCGGGCCCTTTCCGTCGGGGCCATAGGCGAGCTGCCAGGGGATCGCGAATTCGACCTTGTCACCGACGCCCATAAGCTGGACGCCTTCCTGCCAGCCTTCGATCACGCGATTGAGCGGAAAGGTGGCGGGTTCGCCGCGCGCGACCGAGCTGTCGAACTCGCGGCCGTCGACGAAGGTGCCGACATAATGGACGGTGACTTCATCGGTCGGGCCGGGGTGGGCGCCGCTGCCGTCGCCTGCAACGCGCCGCCAGCGCAGCCCGCTTGGGGTCACGCGCCATCCGTCGGCGCCATGGCGTTCGGCGAGCGCTGTCATTTGCAGGTTAAGATATGCTGTGCCCTGTATCGGCGCAGCGTCGGTCGGCTGGGCGTGGGCTGCGGCGGATAGACACAAGGTGGCGGCGGCGGCGGCAAACAGCCGGTGCGGCGATGACATAGGCGTGAAACTCCCTCGAACGATGCCAGCATAAATGCATCGCGGGCTGGGTAGGCAAGGGGCTATCTGCCGGATGGCAGGAACTTTCGCGCGCCGCCGTCGTTCTGCATTCGTATCGACTATCAGATATTTGAGGCGCGGCCACCGGCCGTTTCCCCCTCGAAAGCCTTGCGCTTTCGAAGCCGGTGGCGCGCGCGAATGCAACGAATGCAAGGAGACGACAGATGTTCAAATGGGCTTTGATCTTCGCCGTGATCGCGCTGATCGCCGCGGTGCTCGGCTTTGGCGGCGTCGCGGGTGCGGCGGCGGGTGTCGCCAAGATCCTGTTCTTCGTCGGCCTCGCGCTCGTCGTGCTGTTCCTGATCCTCGGCTCGGCCGCGGCGCGCAAGATAAGTTAAAAAGATTCGGCGCGGCGGGAACCATCCGGGATCCGCCGCGTTTCATTTACCTGCTCGATCGAAAGAAAGAGTGGAATTTGACTTCTGTCTTCGGACGAAGTCTAGGGAAGCCCCGCCGCAGAAATGCGACGGGGCTTACTCTTTTCTAGGCCGGAAAGGCGGCAAGGACGCGGCGTTCGAGCACCGCGAGCGGGATACGCCCGGCGCCCAAGACCACATCGTGGAACCGCTTGATGTCATAGCCGGGGCGCTTCGACACCGCGTCGCGCGCGCGGCTGATCGCGATCTGCCCGACCTTGTACGAACAGGCTTGCCCCGGATAGACGATATAGCGGTCGATCTCGGTGCGCGACGCGCTCGGCGAGTTCGACGAATTTTCGACCATATAGTCGATCGCCTGCTCGCGGCTCCACCCCATCGAATGAAGACCGGTGTCGACGACGAGACGCGACGCACGAAAGGCATAGGAAGCGAGATAGCCGATCTTGCCGAGCGGATCGTCGTCATACATCCCAAGCTCGTCGGCGACCTGTTCGGCATAGAGACCCCAGCCTTCGCCATAGGCGGTGACCGATGCCGCCTGGCGATAGAGCGGCAACTCGCTGTCCTCGAACTTCAGCGCCCCTTCGAACAAATGCCCCGGCGCGCCTTCATGATAGGCGAGGGTGGGCAGCGTGTAGCGCGGCCATTCCGCGGTATCGCGCAGGTTGATGAAAAAGATGCCCGGGCGCGAACCGTCGGGGGTTCCCGCCTGCGCCGACCCGCCGGGCGCGCCGATCTCGATCTCGGGCGGGACGCGGCGGATTTCATAGGGCGCCTTGGGCATATGGCTGAACACCTGCGGTAGCCGCTCGCGCACCTTGACGAGCAAGCCGTTGAGATAGGCGAGCATTTCGGCGCGCCCCTCGTCGCTATTGGAGAACAGCTGCCCCTCGGCTTTGGCCAGTGCGTTCAGCCGGTCGCGGATGCTGCCTTTCGTATAACCTTGCGATTTGAGCAGTTCGTCCATCCGCGAGGTAAGGTCGGCGACCTGCTCGCGGCCGATGCGGTGGATTTCGGCGGCGCCGAGGCTGGTCGTCGTATGCTGCGCGAGCGTCGCGGCATAATAGGCCTCGCCGTCGGGCAGGCGCGCGACGCCGGCGGCGGTCCCCGCGCGGGGAAGCAGCGCGGTCAGGGCGTCGATCTGGCGGGTGAGTGCGGCGCGGATCGGGCCTGCGAAGACCGCGGCGGCGCGCTCGCCATAGCCCGAAAGGCCGATTTCCGTGCTGCGCTTCGCGATCGACGCGATGAGCGTCTTGCCCGCGACGTCGCCGTCGCGCAGGCGGCCAAGCTGCTGCAGCGCCTGGTCGATGATGAAGTGCGGCGCGATGACGCCCATCGCGGCGTTCGTCTTGACGATTTCGGTGTCGGCGTCGAACAGCGCCGGGATCGCCTGCAGCCGCACCATATAGGCGTCGGCGTCGGCCTTTGTCGCGACGGGGTGCTGGCTGTCGAGGAAGGTGCTGACCCCGGTGTAGAAGCCGCCGAGCTGGGTGACGCCATAGGGGCCGGGCCGATGCCCGAAGCCGCCGGTATGATAGGTGAAGCGCGCCAGCCGCTGGCGCGCCACAAGGTCGAATTCGGCGCTCTCGTGCGCGATTCGTGCCGCGTCGCCGAGCGTGTCGGCGTTGATCGCGCGGACTGCGGCGAGGTCGCGGTCGATCTGGCGCGCCCGCGCCGCGCGGGCGGCGGACGACCAGTCGGGAAATTGGGCCCGAAGCGCGGCGCGGGTGCCGGTATCGATCCCGAGCGAAGTTGCGCGCGTCGGCTCGTCGCGCAGTCCCTGTTCGAACTGTGCTGAGAGCAGCGCATCGAGGCGCGCGTCGGCGCTCGCTTCGGCCGCCGCGGGGCGGACGATGCCGACGACGGCAAGGCCGCCCATCGCGGCAAGGATGGTCCGCCTATCGGGCGTCGTGTCGGTCATGCGAGTCTCCCTCCTGTCATGCGACGGGAGCGTAGAGATGTGAGGTTGCTGCCGCAACATGCTGACGCGATTGTGAAACTTTCCGCTGCCGCGACGCGGCCTCGGCCGGTCGACCCGTCCGACTTCCACGATGAATGGCCTCTGGACGCGGATCAATGGCGGTCGCTCGGTCGTTACTCGGGGGGTAGGGACATGTCGAGCGACGGAGAATGAGATGAATATATTCAAGAAAACGGCGATATCTTTTGCGGCCCTGTCGGTCGTCGCAGCCCCGGTCGCGGCGTCGGCCGCAGCGAGCGCCCCGCGCGCGGCTTCGGTCGTCGACGGCGCGAGCGAGCTTGAGGGCAATTCGAGCTGGATCATCGGCTTGGTCGGCCTGCTGGTCGGCGTCGGCGCGATCATCCTCGTTGCCGATAATGACGAGGATTCGCCTGTCAGTCCCTGACAAGCCGGGAATTGAGCACCAGATCGGGGCCGGTCGCGCTTGGCGCGGCCGGCCCCTTCTGCTTGCGCCCTCATGAACGGCGCGCCCGTTCTGCGACATTTTGCGACATTTTTTCGGTCATCCGGCACCGGGCTGGGACAAATCGCGCCTAAAACGCCTTCATTGGGACGCGGCTCTCCCCGCAAAGGTCCCTCGAAGGAGTTCATTGCATGAACAGGAAGATCACGATTTTGACGCTGGGTGCGGCCTTGATCGCCGTGCCCGTCCTTGCCGCTCCCGGCAGCGGCGATCGGAACGCGACGCAGACCCGCGCCGAGGTGCAGACCAGGGCGGCGGAGATGTTCGCCAAGCTCGATGCCAACAAGGACGGCAAGCTCGACGCGACCGACCGCGCCGCCAAGCGCGCCGAGCGGCAGGCGAAGATGTTCGCCAAGCTCGACGCGGACGGCAATGGCAGCATCAGCAAGGCCGAATGGGACCAGCATGGTGCCGACCGTGCGGCCAAACGCGCCGAGCGCGGCGAAAAGCGCGCCGCGGCGGGCGAAGCCGGCGACGGCAAGCGCCACGCCATGCGCGGTCACCATGGCAAGCGCAGCGGCCATCGTAGCATGATGATGATGATGGGCAAGGTCGATACCGACGGCGACAAGGCGATCAGCCAGGCCGAACTCCAGACGGCGGCGCTCGCCCGCTTCGATGCCGCCGATGCGAACAAGGACGGTCAGGTGACGCCCGAGGAACGCAAGGCGCAGCGCGGTGCATGGCGCGCCAAGCGCGGCGCGGCGCCGGCGGCTCCCGCCGGCGAATAAGCGATTTGGCAGGGGTCTTTTTGGTAACGACAGGCCATCCCCCCTCCCGGCATTGCCTTTGCCGCCGGTCCCTGCCAGCTATCGCCCACCGGCCCCCACGGGCCGGTGGGCGAACTAGCATTTGACGGAAAAGAGATGACCGATAGCGATACGCCACGCATCCTGCTGATCGACGACGAACCGTCGATCCGCGAGCCGCTCGCCGAATATCTGACCGCGCAGGGCTTTACCGTCGTCGACGCGGCCGGCGCCGCCGAGGCGCGCTCGGTGCTGCGTGCGCAGACAGTCGATCTCGTGGTGAGCGATATCATGATGCCCGGCGAGGACGGATTATCGCTGACCCGCCATCTGCGCGAGACGAGCAGCATTCCCGTCATCCTGCTCACCGCGCGCGCCGAGGATACCGAACGCATCATCGGGCTAGAGATCGGCGCCGACGATTATGTCGTCAAACCCTTCAACCCGCGCGAACTGGTCGCGCGTATCCGCACCGTGCTGCGCCGGACGCAGGCGGGCGGGCGGGCGCTCGACAGCAACGGCACCAGCTATGCCTTTGGGCCATGGGTGCTGCGCGAGGTCGAGCGCGTGCTCGTCGACGAAGCCGGCGAGGAAGTCGCGCTGTCGTCGGGCGAATATCATTTGCTCCATGCACTGGTCCGGCATCCGCGCCAGGTGATGAGCCGCGACCGGCTGCTCGACCTCGTCCGCGGGCGCGAGGCCGACATCTTCGACCGCGCGATCGACAATCTGGTCAGCCGACTGCGCAAGAAGATCGAAATCGACGCCGCGCATCCGCAGATCGTCAAGACCGTGTGGGGCGGCGGCTATACGCTCGCCTGCGAGGTCAAGCGCATGGGTCCCGCCACATGAAATTCCGCCTGTGGCCGAGAAGTCTTGTCGGCCAGCTCGTCTTTGCCGTAGCGGTGATGCTGTTCGTCGCGCAGGCGATCAACTTTGCGCTGCTCGTGCGCGGGCAGAGGCAGCAGTTCCTTGCACATGGCGGCGGGATGGCGGTCGCACGGATCGTCGACGCCGTCGAGCGCGACCGGCGCGGCGAACTGCGGGGACGCCGCGACGACCGGGACGACGAACGGCGCGGCCGCGAGCGAAATCCCAAACAGGTGATTTCAGACATCCCGATCCCGGTTCCGGCCGGCGCGAAGCCGATTCCCGACCTTGCCGATTATGTATCGAGCCTGCTGCACGATGCCGATGTCCGGGCCGAGGCGGTCCATGCCTGGGCCTTGCCCGCCCGGCCGCGCGTGCCCCGTGCCGGCATTCGCGGGAGATCGGGTTTCCCGGGCCGGATCGTCGTCGTCTCGGCAAAGATCGACGGCCGCTATGTCGCTGTGCGCAGCCGGATTCAGGTCGGCGGCGACCGGTTGCAGGGCTTTCTCGTCTGGCAGACGCTCTCGCTCTACCTCCTTCTTCTCGTCCCGATCCTGCTGATCGCGTGGCGCGTCGCACGGCCTTTGCGCGACCTGACGCGCGCCGCGCGCACCAACCCCGCGCTACGCGACGCCACCCCGCTCGAAGAGGAGGGGCCGTCGGACATGCGCGACCTCATCGCCGCCTTCAACGCCTATCGCGCGCGGATCGCGACGATGCTATCCGACAAGGACCGGATGCTCGGTGCCGTCGGACACGACCTGCGCACCCCGCTCGCAAGCTTGCGGGTGCGCGTCGAGCAGATCGAGGACGCGGCCTTGCGGGGCAAGATGATCGTAAGCATCGAGGAAATGACCGCGATGCTGAGCGACATTTTGGCGCTCGCGCGCTCGGGTGCGGGAACCGAAGCGCAGGAGCGCATTCCGCTTCGCGAATTGATCGGCGAACTGGCGGCGGACTATCAGGAACGCGGTCAGGACGTCGCGATCGCCGACGTTGCCGATGTCGCCGTGCTGACGCGGCCGATGCTGCTCAAGCGCGCGTTGCGCAACCTCGCCGACAATGCCGTGGCTTATGGCGGGCGGGCGCGCCTGTCGGTTCGCGTCGAAGGAGAGACCGCGCGGATCGTGGTCTCCGACGACGGCCCCGGCCTGACCGACGAACAGATCCGGACGCTGATCGAGCCCTTTGCCCGCGGTGAACAGTCGCGCAATCGCGCGACCGGCGGCGCGGGGCTGGGTCTGTCGATCGCGCGCGACATCGCGGAAGGCGAAGGCGGCTCGCTGACCTTGTCCAACCGCCCCGGTGGCGGACTCGATGCAGTGATTGCATTGCCCGTTCAGGCGTAGATCGCGATCGCCTGGCTGCCGCTGAGGACCGGTTCGCCGGCGCGGTTCCACAGCATCATGTCCTGCACCGACAGGCCGTGGCGGGCATAGCCGGTCTTTGCCGACAGCAGCCACCAACCATCGTCGGTTTTCGGCGCGCCGGTGAGCATGTTGACCGTCCAGTTCATCGAACTGATCGGTCCGAACTGGCTGAACAGCGCCATCGCGGCGGGCGGCAGCGCGTCGCCCATCGCGAGCAGCGCGACCGCGGGATGGCACGCGGGCTCCTCGACGAAGCGCACCCAGGTCAGATATTCGCCGACCTCGCTTTTCCACGCAAAGCGCGGGCCGGTCGTCGGGCGCATGTCGAAATGGCGCGTGAAGGACGGGCGCGCATGATGTTCGGGCACCGGCGCCAGCGTTGCGGGCTCGGGCGCATCGGGCATCGCCAGCCGATTGTGATCGAGATGGCTTTGGCGATCGCCTGAAAAGGCGAAGACCGCGGCGGTGCCGAAGCCCTGATCGCTCGACACCCCCGCGTCGATGAACAGCGAGGATTTCGACTGGCGCAGCACGCGCGTCTCGACGGTGCAGTCGCCGCCGACGGGACCGATGAAGCTGATCTGCGCATAGCGAAGCGGCGTCTCGGTCGGGTGGAGCGCCATCGCGCCGGCTAGCGCGACCGCCGAGCTGATCCCGCCATAGGCGGTGCGCCCCTGCATCCATCCTTCGTCGATATGCGCGGTTGCGACATCGCCATCGACGCGCAGCGTGGAGAGCAGCGCGTCGAGCGCGCTGGGAGAGCTTGTCATCTCGTCTTCAGTCCTCGATCTGGAACGTCAGGCCTGCATTCGCGGTCAGCCGCGCGATCAGCGCATCGCCAAGCAGCGCGCCCGGAGTCCACACACCGCCCGCGCCCTTGTTTTCGAGCAGCGCCATCCCCGTTTCGGCGAGCATCTTCGAGGTCGAGCCATAGCCGGGGTCGCGGTCGCCCTGAACGCTCGCGCGAACGGTGGTGCCATCGGGATATTCGCCGATGAAGAGGATGTCGTAGAAGCCCTTCTCGCGCTCTTCCTTGCTCGGGCCCTCGCCGGGCTGGAGCGTCGACTCGCCAAAAGGATTCGCCTTCGCCATCGCTTCGGCCATCGCCTTTCCAGCGTCGCCGATCGTCGTCATCACCATCTCGTCATAGACCAGATCTTCGCCCCATTTGTGGCCGACCAAGAAATTGGTGCGGTGGACATTCTTGGTGTTGATCGGCGCCATGACGAAGGGCGCGGTCCATGTGCCGGTCGCGCCGTCATATTCGGGGATCAGCCCGGTTGGCTGCGAGGGTCCCTCGAAGCCGGGAGTCAGCGCGAAGCTCGACTTGAGCAGCAGCGCAAGCGAGGGCTTCTTGGCGATCGCCTTCAATGTTTCGGTGAGGCTCGCGATCGTGCCGCCCGAGGCGCCGCCCGCCATCTTGCGGACGCGGCCCTTGACGCGCGGTGCGGGTTTGCCGTGGCGCTTTACCGCTTCGGCCTGAAGGAAGAGGACACCGAGGTCGAAGGGGATCGAGTCGAAACCGCAACTGAAGGTGATGCGCGCGCCCGATGCCTTGGCCGCGGCTTCATGTTCGTCGATCATTTCGCGCATCCAGCCGGGTTCGCCGCAAAGATCGGCATAGGCGGTGCCCGCGCGGACGCAGGCGGCGACGAGTTCGCTGCCGTAAAGCTGGTAAGGGCCGACCGTCGTCAGCACGACTTTCGTGCTTTGCGCCATCTTGTCGAGGCTCGCGGGATCGCTCGCGTCGGCGACGATCAGGGGCGTTTCGGGGCTTGCGCCGATAAGGCCGCGAACCTCGGCCAGCTTGTCGAGGCTGCGGCCCGCCATCGCCCATTTGGGCGCGTCCTTGCGGCCCTTGTAGTGGTGCGCGAGATATTCGGCGACGAGGCGGCCGGTAAAGCCCGTCGCGCCGTAGACGACGATGTCGAAATCGCGGGACGCCATGGCAAAACCCTCCCTTTACGTAAACGTTAAGTGAAGGCTAGCGCAGACGCGCGGCGATGCCAAGCGCGAAGGTCTAGCGGCGCCAGAAGGGGCGACGCTTTTCGACGACCACCGGCGCTCCCGCTGCTTCGGCGCGACCTTCGGCGCGCGCGGCGCGCAGTTCGGCGTCGGTCGCGTGCTGCTGTGCGCGCTGCGTCGCCAGTTCGTCGCGGCGGCGCTGGCGCAGCGCATCATAGCTCCAGCGCGTGTTGCCATAGCCGAAGAGGCAGAGCAGGCCGCCCGCGATCGCGAGATTCTTCATCGCCGCCATCGCCTGCATCGGGTCGGTGAACTCGCGGTGGAAAAAGAGGATGGTCAGGAGAACGAACACCGCGAGCAGGATCGACCACAGCCGCGTCGCGATGCCGAGCGCAAGGCAGACGCCCGCGACAAGTTCGAAAAGGCCGGTCGGAATCGCGAGCCCGGCGGGCAGGCCAGCGGCGGAAATCATCGCGTCGGTATCGTTGACATGGATCAGCTTGTTGATCCCCGACACGATGAAAATCACCGCGATGAACAGGCGGCCGAAAAATACGGCGATCATGGACATGAGACATCCTCCACTGCACGCCCCTCCGCTTGTGCAAAGAGGACGCACATGGGAGCATTGGGTTCCGGCCATCGCGGCGTGAAGACGATCTCGGCGATCTCGCAGTCGCTGCAATCGAACGCGCGCAGCGTCGCGGTGCCGGGCCCGGCGGGCAGGTCGGCATCGGCGAGCGTTATGGTCTGCCATGCCGTCCCGTGCGGGATCGCGACGCCGCGTTCGTCGATGCCGATGCGGCCGCCCTTGGCCGAGCGCGCGCGTGCGCTGACGGTCCAGCGCCCCGCGCGGGCGACGTCGGCGCTGTAGCGCATATATTCGCCGCTGACGAAATCGGTGACATAGGGTGTACCATCGGGTTCGCGCGCGATGTCGACGCCGTCGTTGCGATAGGTCGTACCGTTGTTCCACGGCGTCCGCTCGCCGCCGGTCGCGACATGATAATTGGCGTCGACACTATCGTGATAGGCGGCGCCCGGCGGGCCGAGATCATAGTCGGCGGCGGCGATGGTCAGCGGCTTTGCGCCGAGCGTGCGGGACTTGAAAGCGCGATGGGCCGGGTCGTGCGGTTGACGGAGCATCGCGTCGATGACGTCGGGCTTGGGGATGTTGTTGTCGAAGCGGGTGTTTTCGGCGAGCTGCATCATCGCGGCGAAGGCTTCATCGGCGGCCGGCTTCGAGCCCTTGGCCGTCATCCATTGGACGATCTTCATCCAGCTATCGCCGGGCGTGATCTCGAGCGGCTGGTTGAAACCGATTTTCTTGAGCGGCCAGAAATTCCAGCCAATGCCCGCGCCCTCGACGAGCGCGATCGCGCCCTGATACCAACCATTGCTGTTCTCGCCCGACTCGCCGAGCCAGATCGGGCGGTTCGTGCGGGTGCGCAGCGCCTTGATCTCAGCGATGCTCGCCGCGTCGTTGCGGTTCCAATATTTGTGGAAGCTCAGCACCATATTGGCGTCCCATGCGGGCGGCAGGCCCTTGTAATTATTGCCCCAGCAATTGCCCTCGATGATCACGATATGCTCTGGGTCGACGTCGCGGATCGCCTTGGTGATGCGCTGCTGCAGCGCCCACACCGCCTTATTCTCGGTCTCGTCGCAGCCATTGCCTTTGCCGGGGGTCGCGAAGCTCCAGTTGGGCTCGTTGATCAGGTCATAGGCGCCGATCCACGGCTCGTCCTTGTATCGGGAAGCGAGCTTACTCCACAGCGCGACGGTCTTGCGCTGATTCTCCGCGCTCTCCCACAGCGACGGCTTCGCCGGATCGCGGTCGGAAATGGCGAGATCATTGCCCTGCCCGCCGGGCGCGGCGTGGAGGTCGAGGATCAGCCAGATGCGGTTCGCCTTGCTCCATTCGAGCAGGCGGTCGATGCGCTGGAAACCTTCTTCATGCCATGTATCCTCACCGGGCTTGGGTTCCTTGTCGGCGGGCAGGGTGAGCTGGTCGAAATGGATCGGCAGGCGTACCGAGTTGAAACCCCACTTCGCCATCTGGTCGATGTCGGCCTTGGTCGTGTGATTGTCGAGCCAGGCGCGGTAAAAGGCCGCGGTGCGCTCCTCGCCGACCAGTTCGACGAGCTTGGCACGGATTTTGTGCTGCTGCCCGACCTCGCCGAGCTTCAGCATATAGCCTTCCTGCAACATCCAGCCGCCAAGCCCCATGCCGCGCAGGATTACCGGTTTGCCCGATCCGTCGACGATCTGCGTGCCCTCGACCTTGAGGAAGCCTTCGGCGTGCGCGGTGGCGGAGGAGAGCAGCGCGGTGAGAGCGAGCGTGACCGTTCGGAATTTCATGACCTCATCCCCATTTTTTGATTTTTGGGAACGTTATCATTTTTCGCCGCGAGGACAAGCGCGATAGCGAAGCCGCGATATCAAAGCTTGGGAAGCGTCACGCCTTTCTGCCCCATATATTTGCCCGCGCGGTCGGCGTAGCTCGTCTCGCACGGCTCGTTGCCCTTGAGGAAGAGGAATTGGCACGCGCCCTCATTGGCGTAAATTTTGGCGGGCAGGGGGGTGGTGTTCGAAAACTCGAGCGTCACATGGCCTTCCCAGCCGGGTTCGAGCGGGGTGACGTTCACGATGATACCGCAGCGCGCATAGGTCGACTTGCCGAGGCAGATGACGAGCACATCGCGCGGGATACGGAAATATTCGACTGTGCGAGCGAGCGCAAAACTGTTCGGCGGGATGATGCAGACGTCGGTTTCGCGGTCGACGAAGCTGTTCGACGCGAAATCCTTGGGATCGACGACCGCGCTGTCGACATTGGTGAAAATCTTGAATTCGGGGGCGACGCGCGCGTCATAGCCGTAGGAGGAGAGGCCATAGCTGATGCACCCGTCGCGGCGCTGGGCCTCCACGAACGGCTCGATCATGCCCTGCGTCCGGGCGGCTTCGCGAATCCATTTGTCGGAAAGAATGCTCATGGCTTGTCTTGTCGGTCCTGCGGGTATTGCGCAAGCGGTCAGTCGATGAGCCCCAAATCCTTCGGCCCGAAAGCGGCGGGAAGCAGTTCGGAGAGTCTATAGCTCTTTACCGTCTTGCCATCGCCCGAGGCGCAATGGACGAGAATGTCGGTCTTCGACCGTTCGGCCGCCTCGTTGAGGATTTGGCGGCAGCGGCCGCACGGATGGACCGGATCGCTGCCGATCAGCGCGTCGCCGTCGGGACGGCCGCCAACGATCGCGACCTCGGCGAGTTCGCCGATCCAGCCTTCGTTGGCGATCTTGGCGACCGCCGCGTTTTCGGCGCAGAGGGTCAGGCCATAGCTCGCATTCTCGACATTAGCGCCCGTCACCACATCGCCATTCTTGAGCAGCAGCGCTGCACCGACATGGAAACCCGAATAAGGCGCATAGGCTCGGTTTGCCGCATCGCGCGCCGCGTCGATCAAGGTGTCGCGGGTCTCGGTCATTGCATCTCTCCTTGCGGGCGCAGCACGTTCCAGCCGACGGTGCCCTTGGCGCCCGACAGGCGGACATAGTCGTTCGCCTGCCACATAGCCCAGGGGTGCGCGCCGTAATCGGGTTCGAAAAAGTCGCGGCGCAGCCAGGTCGTGCGCGCGATCCCCCCCGTCACCCTGTAATCGCTCTCGAACGCCGGCCCGGGCGCGATCAGGCTCTGCTTGCCCATATGCGCCTCGATCTGGGCGAGGAAGGTCGCAAGTTCGGACAGCAGGAGCGCGCGCGTCGGCCGGTCGGGACAGCGATCGTCATAATCGAGCCAGACCACTGCGGGCAGCATATCGGCGCGGCGCGGGACATGGCGGATGAAATTGGCGGCCTGATCGGTCGCGAGTTGGCAGAGGCTATAGCGGTGGATCGCGCCCGCCTGCACCCCAGCGTCGCGCGCTTCGGCCAGGTTGCGGGCGAATTTCGCGTCGATTCCGCCCGATCCGTCGGTCGCTGCGATATAGGCGAATTCGGCGCCCGCGGCCTTGATCGAGCCCCAATGAACGTCGCCGTTTCCGGCGTCGATCGTCACGCCCTGCGTCGGATAGATGGCGCGGTCGGGCGTCCAGCGCGCCGCCCACCACAGCGCGAGGCCCGCAGCGAGGAGCAGCAGCACGATGGCGGCGCCGATCCGGCGCAGCAGACGTGCGACCCTTGCGCGCCACGCCGCCGCGGCCTGCGCCGCCTTGCCGCCCCTGATTGCCCCCGCCTTCATCGTCAGCCCTTGATGTGCAACACGCAGATCAGTGTGAATAATCGCCGTGCGGTATCGAAATCGACCGCAATCTTGCCGTCGAGCCGGTCCATCAGCATCTCGGCCGCCTCATTGTGCAGCGCGCGGCGCGCCATGTCGACGGTCTCGATCTGCTGCGCGGTCGAGGTCTTGATCGCCTGATAATAGCTGTCGCAAATCGCGAAATAATCGCGGATCGGACGGCGGAAGCGCCCGAGGCCAAGGATGATCGCCTCGAGCGGTGAACCATCTTCGCGTGATATTTCAAAGATCAGCCGGCCGTCCTCGACACGCAGCATCAAACGATAGGGTCCGGCATAGCCGTCGGGATGTCCGCGCTGCGGCACGAACTTATTATCCTCGATCAGGTCGAAAATCGCGACACGGCGTTCCTGCTCGACGTCGGGATTGCGCCAGACAATCGACCCTTCGTCGAGCTCGACCGAAATGATCCGCTGTTTGGAGGGGGCTGCGTCGCTCATGCTGCCTGTGCTTCTACTTGGCGCGCCGCGAAGGGCAAGGGCGACTTATTCACAGCAACCCACAGTTATGATAGCCTGTCCGGCATCACCTGTTGCGCCGTCCGAAGCGGCACCGCATGAAGGTCGCCATGCCTGAGCTAGCCCTGATCCCGACCCCGGCCAACACCGGGGACGAACGCCAATTACCCCGTAATATCGAGGCCGAGGCCGCGTTCCTTGGCGCGATCCTGATCGACAACCGAGTCGTCGAAGATTTGCCCGTCGCGCTGACCCCCGACCATTTCTTCGAACCGCTTCACGGCCGCATCTTTCAGCAGACGATGGCGCTCATCGAGCGCAACAGCATCGCGACACCGGTGACGCTGAAACCTTATTTCGAGGCCGACGAGGCGATGAAGGCGGTGGGCGGGGTCGGCTATCTTGCGCAATTGACCGGCAGCGGCGCGGGTCTGATCGGCGCGCGCGACTTTGCCCGGCAGATTTTCGATCTCGCGCTGCTTCGCGAACTTGCAGGGGTTGGGCGCACGCTCGTCGACAATGCGCTCGACACCAGCGAACGCGTCGACCCGCAGGCGCAGATCGAGGAGGCCGAAACCGCGCTCTACCGCGTTGCGGGCGGCGAGGCCGAGATGGGGTCGGTCAAGAATTTCAGCCAGGCGAGCCTGACCGCGCTGCAGGCGGCCGAGCGCGCCCTGAATTCGGGAGGTCACCTCTCGGGGATCACCACGGGGATCGCGAGCATGAACGCCAAGATCGGCGGCATGCACAATTCGGACCTGATGATCCTCGCCGGCCGTCCCGGCATGGGCAAGACCTCGTTCGCGACGAACATCGCCTATAATGCCGCCGAACGCTGGCGCCGCGACGAGGAAGACGGCATCCCGCCCGAGAAGAATATGGGCGCGAAGGTCGCTTTCTTCAGTCTCGAAATGTCGGCCGACCAGCTCGCGACGCGCGTGCTTGCCGAACAATCGGGGGTGTCGGGCGAAGCGCTGCGCATGGGCAAGATCAGCAAGGAGCAGTTCCAGCAGCTATCGCGCGCGGCGCAGGCGCTTCAGACGCTGCCCTTGTTCATCGACGATACGCCCGGCCTGACGATCGCGGGGCTGCGCACCCGCGCGCGCCGGTTGCAGCGCCGCCACGGCATCGGCTTCATCGTGGTCGACTATCTACAACTGTTGCAGGGCTCGTCGAAGAGCGGCGACAACCGCGTGCAGGAAATTTCGGAAATTTCGCGCGGCCTGAAGACCTTGGCGAAAGAACTTAATGTCCCTGTGATGGCGCTGTCGCAGCTCAGCCGCCAGGTCGAAAGCCGCGAGGACAAGCGCCCGCAGCTTTCCGACCTTCGCGAATCGGGTTCGATCGAACAGGACGCCGACATGGTGCTCTTCGTGTTCCGCGAGGATTATTATGTCGCGGCGCGCGAGCCCAAACGCCCGGTCGAGGGCGACGATGTGAAAATCCACGCACAGCATGAGGAATGGGCGGCCGAGATGGAGCGTGTCTTCGGCCTCGCCGAAGTCATCGTCGCCAAATCGCGTCACGGTTCGACCGGCAAGGTGCGCCTGCACTTCGAGGCGAAGACGACCAAGTTCAGCGACCTCGCCGACGACAGCATGGCGTATGACGATTATGAGTGAGGGCCACTGAAAACCGCCGTCACCCCGGCGAAGGCCGGGGTCTCGGCGTCGCGACATGATGAAACGGTGAGATCGTGTTTCAGAGTCACGTGCCTCTGAACACCCTTCGCCGGGACGACGGAAGGGTCAGAACGCCGGATCGTTCGCCGGATCGTCGTCGATCGGGGTGACCTCGCTATGGATGCCGCATTCGGTCTTGTCCCAGCCGCGCCAGCGGCCCGAGCGCGGGTCTTCGCCCGGCTTGACCTTCGATGTGCAGGGCGAGCAGCCGATCGACGGATAGCCTTCGGCTTCCAGCGGGTGGCGCGGTAGGTCGTGCGCGGCGAAATAATCGTCGAGCATCTCGCGCGTCCAGTTGGCAAGCGGGTTGAACTTGAGTCGGCCGGTCGAGCCGTCGAGCTCGAAGCGCGCGAGCCCCTGCCGCGTCGCGGACTGGAACCCCTTGCGGCCCGTGATCGAGGTGTCGAAATCGGTCAGCGCCTTTTCGAGTGGCTTGACCTTGCGGATTTCGCAGCAGCCGTCGGGGTCGTAGGACCAGCGCAGCTCGGTCGCGTCCTTTTGCGCGAGGTCTTCGGCATCGGGGGTCAGGTTGACGATGTTGAGATTCAGCTTCGCCGCCAGCTCGTCACGGTAAGCGAGAGTCTCGGGGAAATGCTTGCCGGTGTCGAGGAACAAAACCGGCATGCCGGGCGCAGTCTGCGCCACGAGATGGAGCAGCACCGCGCTTTCGGCCCCGAAGCTGGAGACGATCCCGGTTTCGCCGAGCAGGCCCGCACCGATCACGCTCGCGACGACTTCGGCGGCGTCCTGGCCGCGGAACAAATTGTTGAGCCGGATGACGTCGGCTTGCGTGAAGCGCGGCGCGACGTCGATGCGGTCGCGGGTGCGGTCTTCGCCGGCTTTGGGGAGAGAGTGTTTCACGTCAGCCATGCCTTAATTTCCATATCGGCACCGCACCGTCGGCGGCGCCCTGATAATGTTCGGGCCAGCGCGACAGCGCCGCCTCGACATCGGCGGGATTGAGCGCCTTTTCGGGCGCGAATGTGTCGAAGCCGCAGCGCTTCATATAGGCGATCTGGTCGACGAGGACGTCGCCCTGAGCGCGCAGTTCGCCGGTATAGCCCGCCTCGCGCAGGATGCGCGCCGACGAATAGCCCCGACCGTCGCGGAACTTCGGAAAGGCGACCTCGATCAGCGCAAGCCGGTCCAGATGCGGGATCAGCGCGCGCGCATCCTCGTCGGGCTCGAGCCGCACCGCGGTCGCGTTCGATTGCGACAGGAAAGCGTCGAGCGTGACGCAGGGTTCCTCACCCGATTGAAGGGCCGTATCGGTCATTCGCTTTCTCCCGGAATGCGCGCAATCACCTTGATTTCGAAGGTGAAGCCCGACAGCCATGTCACGCCCACCGCAGTGATGTTCGGGTAGGGTTTTCCGCCCCAGTTCGCTCCGAGCACCGGGAAGATCGTGTCGAAATTCCGGTCGGGATCGATCATGAACAGCGTCACGTCGACGACCTCTTCAAAACTCGACCCGGCGGCCTTCAGGATCGCGTTCAGATTGTCGAAGGCGAGCTGCACCTGCGCGGCAAGGTCGGGTTCGGGCGAGCCGTCGAGCCGCGCGCCGACCTGCCCCGACACGAACAGGAAGCCGTTGGAACGGATCGCGGGCGAATAGCGATGCGCCTCGTAGAGCGCATGGGGTTCGGGCGGGAAAACCGCGTCGCGCTCAGCCATAGATCGCCTCCTTGAAAGGGGCCATGCCGACACGGCGGAAAGTGTCGACGAAGCGCTCGCCTTCGGTCCGTTCGGCAAGATATTTGTCGGTGACACGCTCGATCGCGTCGACGATGCCGTCCTCGTCGAAGCCGGGACCGGTGATCGTGCCGAGCGACACATCCTCCGCACCCGATCCGCCGAGCAGCAGTTGGTAATTCTCGGTGCCTTTGCGGTCGACGCCGAGAATGCCGATGTGCCCGGCGTGGTGATGGCCGCAGGCGTTGATGCAGCCCGAAATCTTGAGCTTGAGCTCGCCGAGCTCCTTCTGGCGGTCGAGGTCCGAGAAGCGCGTTGCGATCTTCTGCGCGACCGGGATCGAGCGCGCGTTGGCAAGGCTGCAATAGTCGAGCCCGGGGCAGGCGATGATGTCGCTGATCAGGTCGAGGTTCGGCGTCGCGAGCCCGGCGGCGTCGAGCGCCTGCCAGATCGTGTAGAGATCGGCCTTGCGCACATGCGGCAGCACGATGTTCTGCGCGTGGGTGACGCGCAGCTCGTCGTGGCTGTATTTCTCGGCAAGGTCGGCCATCAGGTCGATCTGCGCCGATGACGCATCGCCGGGGATGCCGCCGACGGGCTTCAGGCTGATGTTGACGATCGCATGGCCCGGCACCTTATGCGCGGCGACATTCTGGTCGAGCCAGACCGCGAAATCGGGATCGCTGCGGTCGATTTCATCGGGTGCCGACGCGTCGAGCGCGGGCGGCGCGAATTGCGCGGCGATGCGGTCGAACTCGGCGTTCGGCGGGTCGATGCCGAGCGACTTCACATGCGCCCACTCTTCCTCGACCTGGCGGCGATATTCGTCGGCGCCGAGTTCATGGATCAGGATCTTGATCCGCGCCTTGTAGATATTGTCGCGGCGGCCGTAGCGGTTGTAAACGCGAAGGCACGCTTCGGCATAGCTCAGCATGTCCTCGAGCGGCACGAAATCCTTGATCAGCGGCGCGATCATCGGGGTACGGCCCATGCCGCCGCCGACGTAGAAGGCGGCGCCGTGGACGCCGTCCTTCTCGACGATCTGGATGCCGATGTCGTGGAGGCGCATCGCGGCGCGGTCTTCGTCGGCGGCGATGACAGCGATCTTGAACTTGCGCGGCAGATAGCTGAATTCGGGGTGGAAGCTCGACCATTGGCGGAGCAGTTCGGCCCACGGGCGCGGATCGGTGATCTCATCGGCTGCGGCGCCCGCCCACTGGTCCGAGCTGATGTTGCGGATGCAATTGCCGCTGGTCTGGATCGCGTGCATCTCGACCGATGCGAGCTCTTCGAGAATCGCGGGCGCATCCTCCAGCTTGATCCAGTTATACTGGATATTCTGGCGCGTGGTGAAATGGCCGTAATCGCGATCGTACTTGCGCGCGATATGCGCGAGCATCCGCATCTGGCGGCTGTCGAGCGTGCCATAGGGCACCGCGACGCGCAGCATATAGGCGTGAAGCTGGAGGTAGAGGCCGTTCATCAGCCGCAGCGGCTTGAACTGGTCCTCGGTGATCTCGCCCGCGAGGCGGCGGCGTACCTGGTCCGAAAATTCGGCGACGCGCGCTTCGACCATCGCATGATCATATTCGTCATATTTGTACATGTCAGATCACCCAGTCGCCGGCCGCGGGATCGGCGGGTTTCAATGTCAGGTCGGGGCGCACGGTCGGGCCCAACGCGCGGATGCGGTCCTTGATGTGCGCGGGGCGGGGCCCCTCGGGGGTTTGCTCGCCGGCGATGATATAGGGCGCGTTGACGCGGCGCGCGCCTTCCTCGGCGGCGAGGATCGCTTCTCCATGCTCGCCGACGTCGGCGGCGTCCTCGATATGGAGTGACCAGTCGCTGCCGGTCCACCAGGTGACAAATCCTGTTTTAAGGTCGTTGCCCGTAAGCAATTTCATGTGAAGTCCCTTATATTTTCTATCTTTGCGGCGACGCCGGGTGCGCCGAGGCAGTCGAGCGCGTCGGCGCGCGCCGCGACTTTGCCGACGATGATAAGCGCCGGACTCGCTATCTGTTCGCGCGCGACGAGGTCGCCGAGATCGGTGAGGAGCGTGCGGAGGACACGGGCATCCTTGGTGGTGCCGCGCTCGACGACCGCGACGGGGAGGCCCGGCGAGACGCCGTCGGCGATCAGCTTGTCGGCGATGGCGTGCGCGGTCGCGAGGCCCATATAGATGACGAGCGTGCGGCCGTGTCCCGCGAGCCCTGACCAATCCTGATCGGTCAGGTCCTTGCACTGGCCGGCGACGAAGCTCACCGCGCTCGCATCCTCGCGGTGTGTGAGGGGAAGGCCGGCCTGCGCGGCGCAGCCTGCGGCGGCGGTGATACCGGGGACGACTTCGCAGGCGATACCGGCTTCGCGCGCCGCATCGAGTTCCTCGCCGCCGCGGCCGAAGATGAAGGGATCGCCGCCTTTCAGGCGCACGACCTGCTTGCCGGCGAGCGTCTCGCGCACCAGCAATTCGTTGATCAGCTCCTGCTTCATCGTGTGGCGGCTGCGCTGCTTCGCGACCGAAATCCGCTCGACATGCGCCGGAATCAGCGCGAGCACGCCTTCGCCAACGAGCCCGTCGTGGACCACGAGATCGGCGCTTTCGAGCAGGCGCGCGGCGCGTAGCGTCAACAGGTCGGGATCGCCGGGACCGGCGCCGACGAGCCAGAGCTTGCCCGCAGGAGGGAGAGTCTTTGCCATGCAGGATAGATGATCGCGCGGGCCGCGATTGGCAAAGCAGGCTTTATTGACGGTGGTGAAGGTAAAATTGCACCCAATGACTCGTCACGCCGGACTTGATCCAGGGTTCATCACTTCGTTGCCGGAATGGATGCCGGATCAAGTCCGGCATGACGAGATAGGGTTACAGATATTTCTTCGTCACCAGCTGCGATCCCTCGGGATCGCGCAAGCCCACGCCGATCGCGGCGCGCATCGCATCGCTTTCCGAGCTTGCGACCGGATAGGCGCAATAGTCGGCGGCATAGAAGGCGCTCGGCCGATGATTGCCCGACAGGCCGATGCCGCCGAACGGGGCCGCCGACGAGGCGCCGTTGGTCGGGCGGTTCCAGTTGATCACCCCGGCGCGCGCATTGGCCCAGAACTGGTCGTAAAGCTGCGGCGTGCCGCCGATCAGCGACGCCGACAGACCGAAAGCGGTGTTGTTCGCCTCGGCGATCGCCGCCTCGAAGGTGCCGACGCGGACGACTTGCAATAGCGGGCCGAACAGCTCGATATCGGGGCGTTCGCGCATCGCGGTCACGTCGATGATGCCCGGGGTCAGGAAGGGGCGGTTCGCGACCGGCCGCGTCATGTGGCGGATCACCTGGCCGCCGTTCGACATCAGGATCAGAAAGCTTTCGGTGAGGCCGTCCGCCGCTTCATTGTCGATCACCGGGCCCATATAGGGGGCGGGATCGGCGTGCGGGTGATCGACGATCAGCCGGTTCGCAATGTTGCAAACCTCGTCGATCAGCGCATCGGCGAGGCCGTCCTTCACGATCAGCCGCCGCGCATTGCTGCACCGCTGCCCGGCGCTCAGAAATGCCGACTGGACGACGAGGATTGCCGCGGTACGGATGTCGGCGGTGTCCCACACGACGATCGGGTTGTTGCCGCCCATTTCGAGCGCGAGCATCTTGCCCGGCTGGCCCGCGAACTGGCGGTTGAGCGCAAGCCCGGTGCGGGCCGAGCCGGTGAAGAGCAGTCCGTCGATGCCTTCGTGCCCCGCGAGCGCCTTGCCCGTGTCGGGGCCGCCGATCACGAGGCGCAGCACTTCCTGCGGCACGCCCGCGCTGTGAAAGAGTTGGACGAGCTTCGCGCCGACCGCCGGGGTCTTTTCGGACGGTTTGAAAACCACCGAATTACCCGCGATCAGCGCCGGGACGATATGGCCATTGGGCAAATGCGCGGGGAAATTATAGGGGCCGAGCACGGCGAGCGTGCCGTGCGGCTTGTGGCGTACCGCGTTGCGCAGCCCCATCGCGCCCTCGATGCGGCGGTTGGGGGTGCGCTCGGCATAGGCTTTGACCGAAATATCGACCTTGTTCGCGACCGATTCGACTTCGGTGCGCGCTTCCCATAGCGGTTTGCCCGTTTCGTGCGCGATCAGGTCGGCGAGCGCCTCGCCCTCGGCCTTCACCCGGTCGACGAAGCGGCGCAGCGTTTCGGTGCGGAAGGTGACGGGCTTGGACGCCCATTCGGGCCAGGCGCGACGGGCGATTTCGACTTCGGCATCGACGTCGCTGACCGGCCCGCGCCAGAGCTCTTCGCCGGTTGCGGGTTCGAAGGAAATCAAAGGCTCGCTCATGGTCGCCCGCGTCTTATCGGCGAAAGCGGGCTGCGGCAACCTGTGCGGCACGGGCACCGCGCATTGCTTGCGCCGCCCGGCGTGGTAGACGGGGCCGAGTCCCGGACACGGGATGTGCGAGGCAATAGCGAGACAAACAAGGGGACGTGGCATATTGGCCCAGCAGGAAAACCGCAGCGACTGGTCGGACCAATATTGGTGGTCGCATGATAGCGTCCGCCTGCACGCGCGCGTCTATGTCGGCCCCCAAGGCAGCGAGGTCCTGCCGCCGGTTCTGTGCATGCCCGGCCTCGCGCGCAACGCCCGCGATTTCGAGGAATTGGCGCCGCATGTGGCGCGATATCGCAAGGTGATCGTCATCGAATTCCGTGGGCGTGGGGACAGCGCTTACGCCAAGGATCCGATGACCTATGTTCCGCTGACCTATGTGCAGGATGTCGTCGCGCTCCTCGACGAGTTGGGGATCGAGCGGTTCGCGGCGATCGGCACCTCGCTCGGCGGGCTCGTCGCGATGCTGATGGCGGCGACGCTGCCCGGCCGGATCGTCGGCGCGGTGCTCAACGATGTCGGCCCCGAACTCGAGACCGCGGGGATCGAGCGCATCCGCGACTATATCGGCGCGGGCGGCAGCCAGCCGACGTGGATTCACGCGGCGCGCGCCTTTGCCGAGCTCAACGGCGCGGTCTATCCCGCCTACGATATCCGCGACTGGCTGCGGCTGACCAAGCGTACGCACAAGCTGACCCCCGAGGGGCGGATCGTCACCGATTACGACAAGCAAATCGCAGCGCCGCTGCGCGTCCCGAATGGCGGCGATGCGGGTGTCGACCTGTGGCCGGCCTATCGCGCGCTCGCCGGCATTCCGCTTCTGATCCTGCGCGGCGAACTGTCCGACATATTGGCGCGGCCGGCGAGCGCGAAGATGGCGGCCGAACTTCCGGGGGCGCGGCTGGTCGAGGTGCCCGGGGTCGGCCATGCGCCGACGATGGACGAGCCCGAAGCCCGCGCGGCGATCGACGCATGGGTCGTGGAGCTTCCGCAAGCGTGAGCGCCGACGAGCCCGACACGCCCTGGCCGATCCGTATCCTGCACCTTCATTCGAGCTTTTCGCTCGGCGGCAAGGAGGCGCGCGCCGTCCGGTTGATGAACCTGATGGGCGATCGGGCGCATCACACGATCCTGTCTGCGATGCCCGACGCGCTCGGCGCGCGCGACGCGATCGATGCGGGGATTGTCGTCGATTTTCCTGAGGATGCGCCGCTGCTGCACGGCAAGCCGTCGCTCGCGCGCTACCGTGAACTTGCGGATTATATGACCCGGTTCGAGCTGGTTCTGAGCTATAATTGGGGCGCGATGGACGGGGTGATGGCGCGCCGGGTCCAGGTATCGCGCCGGTGGCGCAGCATGCCCGAACTGATCCATCACGAGGACGGGTTCAACGAGGACGAAAGCGTCCGGCGCAACTGGAAACGCAATCTGTTCCGCCGCGTGGCGCTGCGCACCGCACAGTCGGTCATCGTCCCGTCGACCTTGCTTCAGCGGATCGCGACCGATGAGTGGAAGGCGGGCGGCCGCATTCATCTGATCCGCAACGGCATCGACGTCGCCGCCTATGCCAAGGGGCCATCGGAGCCGATCCCGGGCTTCGAGCGGCGCGACGGCGAGGTGGTAATCGGCACCGTCGCCGGGCTGCGCAAGGTCAAGGACTTGCCGCGCCTCGTGCGCGCAGTGGCGGCGCTGCCGGCGAATGTCCGGCTCGTCATTGTGGGCGAGGGGCCCGAGCGTGCGGCGATCGTCGCCGAGGCCGCGGCGTGCGGGATGGCGGACCGCCTGATCATGCCCGGTTTCATGGCCGAACCCGCGCGCTGGATCGGCCATTTCGACCTGCTCGCGCTCTCGTCACTCAGCGAACAGGCGCCGATCGCTGTGATCGAGGCGATGGCGGCGGGGCTGCCCGTCGTCAGTCCGGCGGTCGGCGATGTCGCGGCGATGATTTCGGACGCCAACCGTTCCTATGTCGCGGCGGACGAATCCGCTTTCCGCGCGGCACTGCTTCGGATGACCAAAGATGCCGCGCTGCGGGCCCAAGTCGGCGCCGCGAACCGGCGCGCCGCCGTGCAACGGTTCGACGAATCTATGATGGTCGGCGCTTATGAAAAGCTCTATGCTCGCGCGCTGGAAGGTTATGGGCCGTTCAGCGGTGGCTGGGTCGGCTTCGATTGACAACGGGGGCCAATTTCCGCTTACGCAAGCGGGATTGGGGGCCGGTTCGCAGGCGTGGACCGGCGGAGAGAGAGAAGGTTTAGAGTGTTCAAAGGTTTGAAGCCCATCCTTTATGGCGGGCGTGAAGTTTGGCCGCTGGTCGAAGGCGGCAAGGGCGTGTCGGCGACCAACCATATGTCGAGCGGCGCGTGGGCCGCGGCGGGTGGCATCGGCACCGTTTCGGCGGTCAATGCCGACAGCTATGACGCCGAGGGCAAGATCATCCCGCAAATCTACCGCGCGTTGACGCGCAGAGAACGCCACGAAGAGTTGATCCAATACGGCATCGAGGGTGCGGTCGCCCAAGTCGAGCGCGCCTATGACGTGTCGGGCGGCAAGGGTGCGATCAACATCAACGTGCTGTGGGAAATGGGCGGCGCGCAGCAGATTCTCGAAGGCGTGCTCGAGCGGACCAAGGGCCTTGTCGCCGGCGTCACCTGCGGCGCGGGCATGCCTTACAAGCTGAGCGAGATCGCTCAGCGGCACAATGTGCTCTATCTGCCGATCATCAGCTCGGCGCGTGCGTTCCGCGCGCTGTGGAAGCGCGCCTATCACAAGGTGTCGGACCTGCTCGGCGCGGTGGTCTATGAGGACCCGTGGCTCGCCGGCGGCCACAATGGCCTGTCGAACGCCGAAGATCCACTGGTGCCGCAGGATCCCTATCCGCGCGTCAAGGCGCTGCGCGACACGATGCGCGCCGAGGGGATTTCGGACGATGTGCCGATCGTGATGGCGGGCGGCGTCTGGTATCTGCGCGACTGGGAAAACTGGATCGACAATCCCGAACTCGGCCAGATCGCCTTCCAATATGGCACTCGGCCGCTGCTGACCGAGGAAAGCCCGATCCCGCAAGAATGGAAGGATCGCCTCCGCACACTCGACGACGGGGACGTGCTGCTCCATCGCTTTTCGCCGACCGGTTTCTATTCGAGCGCGGTGCGCAACCCGTTCCTGCGCGACCTCGAAGCGCGCTCGGAACGCCAGATCCCCTATTCGAAGCAGGAAGCGGGCGACCATATCGTCCAGCTCGACGTCGGTGTGAAAGGCAAGAATTTCTGGGTCACGCCGCACGATAGGGCGCGCGCGCGCGACTGGTTTGCCGAAGGCTATACCGAGGCGCTGAAGACCCCCGACAATACGGTCGTCTTCGTGACTGAGCCCGACAAGGCGATGATCCGCAAGGATCAGGCCGATTGCATGGGCTGCTTGTCGCATTGCGGCTTTTCGTCGTGGAAGGACCATGACGATTATTCGACCGGCTACCTCGCCGACCCACGCAGCTTCTGCATCCAGAAGACGCTGCAGGACATCGCGCACGGCGGCGACGTCGAACAGAATCTGATGTTCGCCGGCCACGCCGCGTTCAACTTCAAGACTGATCCCTTTTATTCGAACAATTTCACCCCGACGGTGAAGCAGCTCGTGGATCGGATTCTGACGGGGGACTAGGACACTCCGCCCAAAGTAATCCAGAGCGGTATAGGCCGGGACCGGCGACCCTAGGCCCACCCTTCCAGCACCTGGTCGGGCGGGCGGTGGCCGTCGCACCAGGCACGGATATTGGCGATGACCTTCTCGCCCGAGGCTTCGCGGCCCTCGATCGTCGCCGAGCCGAGGTGCGGGAGCAGCACGACATTGTCGAGCGCGAGCAGCGCGGGGTCGACCGCGGGTTCGTGCGTATAGACGTCTAGCCCGGCGCCCGCGATGCGGCCCGTCTGCAGCGCCGCGATCAGCGCCTTTTCGTCGACGATCTCGCCGCGCGCGGTGTTGATGAGGTAGGCGGTCGGCTTCATTGCGCCGATGCGCGCCGCGCTCACCATCTCGTGCGTTTCATTGGTGTGCGGGCAGTGGATCGTGACGACGTCGCTGATGCGGAGCAGCGTGTCGACGCTCGCATGATAGCTCGCGCCGAGTTCCTCCTCGATCGCTTCGGGCAGGCGCTTTCGGTTGTGATAATGGATCGAGAGGCCGAAGGCGCGGGCGCGCCGTGCGACCGAGAGCCCGATGCGCCCCATGCCGATGATGCCGAGCAATTTGCCGCCGACCCGGTGGCCGAGCATCGTGCTTGGTGCCCAGCCTTCCCATTTACCCGATCGCATCAATTTCTCGCCCTCGGCTAGGCGGCGCGGGACGCTGAGGATCAGCGCCATCGTCATGTCGGCGGTGTCTTCGGTAAAGACGCCCGGCGTGTTCGACACCATGATGCCCTTGGCGCGCGCGGCGGCGAGGTCGATATGATCGACGCCCGCCCCGAAATTGGCGATCAGCTTCAGCCGTTCGCCCGCCGCGGCAATGACCTCGGCGTCGATCTCGTCGGTCACGGTCGGCACGAACACGTCGCAATCGGCGACCGCGGCCTTGAGTTCGTCGCGGGTAAAGGCGCGATCATGCGCCGACAATGCGACGTCGAACAATTCGGCCATGCGCGCCTCGACATGCGGCATCAACTGGCGGGTGACGATGACGCGCGGGCGCTTGGGGCGAGATGAATCGGGCATGGCGCCGATAGAGCGCGCCCGCGCACGGCGGTCAAGGGCCGCGGCGCGCAAAAAAGGCTGGGGATGAACGCAGCCTTTTGCGCGGTGAGCGGTTGAAATGCGAATATGAGTTTGACAAGGCAAAGCGATGACCAGCCGCCATATATTCGCCGCCGCCGTGCTGATGGCCAGTGTGGGACCGGCCGCCGCACAATCCCAATCCGATGTCGAAGTGCCCTATTGGGCGTCGATCAGCGTCGACCAGGCGCGGATGCGCAAGGGGCCGTCGCCTCATGTCCCCGTGATGTGGGAGTATCGGCGCAAGGATTTGCCGGTGAAGGTCGTCGCGCGCCATGAAAACTGGCGCAAGGTCGAGGATCCTGACGGGACGCAAGGCTGGATGGCGGCGCGCCTCTTGAGCCGCACCCGCACCGCGATCGTCACCGGCGAAATCCGCGCGATGCGCGAGGACGCCAGCGTGTCCGCAGCAGTCGCTTATCGCGCTCAGCCCGGCGTCGTCGGCCGGATCAGCGATTGCAAGAACGGCTGGTGCCTGTTCGACGTCCAGGGCCGCAAGGGCTGGATCCAGACCGACCATATCTGGGGCGATTGATCGGCCAATACGAAAAGGGCCGGACGATCGCTCGTCCGGCCCTTCCTGTCTTTAGCGGTTAGCGCCACCGGAAATGGTTGCGATAGACCCGCACGACCTTGCCGCTGCGCGTATTGACTAGCAAAAGGTCGTTATAGTGGCGGACATAGGTCAGGCTGCGACCCGCCCGCGGCACGCCCCAGCGGCTGTCCCAAGCCGGGCGATAGGCCGGTGCGTAATAGCTCGAACGGAGCGTCGAGCCGACGCGGAACTGCTGGTAGCGGAAGGGCGCGCGATAATTCTGGTAGCGCGTATCACGGCGCCAGTCGCGGACCTCGTCGCGATAGTCGCGCTTCGCATCGCGATATTCGCGGCGTTCTTCGCGAACGTCGCCGCGATCGCCATAACGCTGTGCGTCGCGCAGCTCGCGGCGTTCTTCGCGCACGTCGCGGCGCTCTTCGCGGATATCGCGGGTCTGTGCCTGCGCGACGGCCGGAACCATCATCGCGGCGATCAGGCCGGCGGCGAGAAATTTGGTCTTCTTCATTGTGCCATTCCTTTTTCATCCGTCAGGGGGAGGGGATCTGCCCGATGACAAGAAATGGTCTAGGCGATTCGATTTGAACCGACCCAGAATGCCGCGTTTATTTTCAGGTCATTACTGTCGCAATTTGTCGTGACCATAACGACGAAATGGCGCCGTCTCGCGACGGCGCCATGCAACTTTTCGCGGTTTCCGATTTAGAGCAGCTCGATCGCCACAGCCGTCGCTTCGCCGCCACCGATGCACAGGCTGGCGATGCCGCGCGTCTTGCCGTGACGCTGGAGCGCGGCGATCAGCGTCGTGATGATGCGCGTACCGCTGGCGCCGATCGGATGGCCCAGCGCGGTCGCGCCGCCGTGGACGTTGATCTTGTCGTGCGGAATGCCAAGGTCGTGCATCGCGAACATCGCGACGCAGGCAAAGGCCTCGTTGACTTCGAACAGGTCGACGTCGCCGATCGACCAGCCGGCTTTCGCCAGCACCTTGTTGATCGCGCCGACGGGAGCGACGGTGAAATCCTTGGGCTCCTGTGCGTGCGCGGCGTGCGCTACGAGGCGCGCGACGGGCTTCGCGCCCTTCGCCTCGGCGACCGACTGACGCGTCAGCACGACGGCAGCGGCGCCATCCGAAATCGACGAACTCGTAGCAGCCGTGATCGTGCCTTCCTTGGCAAAGGCGGGGCGCAGCGTCGGGATCTTGTCAGGCATCGCCTTGCCCGGCGCTTCGTCGGTGTCGACGACGATATCGCCCTTGCGCCCCGTGATCGTCACCGGCGCGATTTCGGCGGCAAAGGCGCCGTCCGTGATCGCGGCCTTGGCGCGGCTCAGCGAAGTCAGCGTATAGTCGTCCTGCGACTGGCGGCTCAGTTGATAGGCATCGGCGGTGTCCTGCGCGAAGGTGCCCATCGCGCGGCCCGCCTCATAGGCGTCCTCGAGCCCATCGAGGAACATATGGTCATAGGCGGTGTCGTGGCCGATGCGCGCACCCGAACGATGCTTCTTGAGCAGGTAAGGCGCGTTGGTCATCGATTCCATGCCGCCCGCGACGATCAGGTCGACGCTGCCCGCGGCAAGCGCTTCGGCGCCCATGATCACCGTCTGCATGCCCGAGCCGCAAACCTTGTTGACGGTCGTCGCCTGCACCGACTTGGGTAGACCCGCCTTGATCGCGGCCTGACGCGCCGGTGCCTGGCCGAGCCCGGCGGGCAGCACGCAGCCCATATAGATGCGCTCGATATCGTCGCCCGAAACGCCCGCGCGCTCGACCGCCGCCTTCACCGCGGTCGCGCCGAGGTCGGTCGCGCTCGCGTCCGACAGGCTGCCCTGCATGCTGCCCATCGGGGTGCGCGCATAGGAGAGGAAGACGACGGGATCGGTGGCGGTCATGGCAAAAGACTCCGTAGGGAAAACTGGTCGGCGGCCCGATTAGCGGCTTCGCTGCAATTGCGAAAGGGGTAGGGCAAAGATGGGGAGAGCGTTTCAACTTGCAACCGGCCTTGCGACATGATCAAACATCGCCGCCAAGCATAGGGGAGACGGGTCATGGCCACCGCGATCAAGCAGGATCTAGCCGGCGAAACGGCGCGCATGCACGAGGTGCTTGCTGCGCAAAAGGCGAGCTTCACCGCAGCCATGCCCGAAAGCCTTGCGGTGCGCACCGACCGGATCGACCGTGCGGTCGCGCTGCTCGTCGACCATGCCGAGGAATTCGCCAAGGCGGTGAGCGAGGATTTCGGGCATCGTAGCCGCGACCAGACGCTGATGACCGATATCATGCCGTCGGTCAGCGCGCTCAAGCATGCGAAAAAGCACATGGCGAGCTGGGCGAAGGGCGAGAAGCGCAAACCCACCTTTCCGCTCGGACTGCTCGGCGCGAAGGCCGAGGTCGTCTATCAGCCCAAGGGCGTCGTCGGGGTCGTCGCGCCGTGGAATTTTCCCGTCGGCATGGTCTTCGTCCCGATGGCGGGCATCCTCGCCGCGGGCAACCGCGCGATGATCAAGCCGAGCGAGTTTACCGAAAATGTATCGGCGCTGATGGCGCGGCTCGTTCCCGATTATTTCGACGAGAGCGAAATGGCGGTGTTCACCGGCGACGCCGAGGTCGGCATCGCTTTCTCGAAGCTCGCCTTCGACCATATGATCTTCACCGGCGCGACCAGTGTCGGGCGTCACATCATGCGCGCCGCCGCCGATAACCTCGTCCCCGTCACGCTCGAGCTTGGCGGCAAGTCGCCGACCTTCATCGGGCGCAGCGCGAACAAGGATCTCGTCGGCCAGAGGGTCGCGCTCGGCAAGATGATGAACGCGGGACAGATCTGCCTCGCGCCCGACTATCTGCTCGTCGCCGAGGATCAGGAGGGCGAGGTGATCGACAGCGTGACGAAGGGCGCGGCGGCGCTCTATCCGACCCTGCTCGCGAACGACGATTATACGTCGGTCGTCAACGGCCGGAACTATGACCGGCTGCAATCCTACCTCGCCGACGCGCGCGAGAAGGGTGCCGAGGTGATCGAGGTCAATCCGGGCGGCGAGGATTTCGCGAGCGCCAACGGCCACAAGATGCCGCTCCACATCGTCCGCAATCCGACCGACGACATGAAGGTGATGCAGGAGGAAATCTTCGGACCCGTGCTGCCGGTCAAGACCTACAGGAATATCGACGAGGCGATCGATTATGTGAACGCCAACGACCGCCCGCTCGGGCTCTATTATTTCGGGCAGGACAAGAGCGAGGAGGATCGCGTGCTCACGCGCACGATCTCGGGCGGGGTGACGGTCAACGATGTGCTGTTCCACAATGCGATGGAAGACCTGCCGTTCGGCGGGGTCGGGCCGTCGGGCATGGGCAATTATCACGGAGTCGACGGCTTTCGCACCTTCAGCCACGCGCGCGCGGTCTATCGCCAGCCCAAGCTCGATGTCGCGGGGCTCGCGGGCTTCAAGCCGCCCTATGGCAAGGCGACGGCGAAGACACTGGCGAAGGAGCTGAAGAAATAGCTCAATCCTTGCCGGCGATCCTGATCGGCTTGCCGAGCAGGGTCCTCACATAGATGCGCTGGACAAGGACATAGACGACGACGGTCAGCGGAGCTGCGAGCAGGACGCCGAGAAAGCCGAACAAGATGCCAGCGGCGACCACCGCGAACAGCAGGACCGCTGGCGGCACGTCGACCGCCTGTTTCTGGATCATCGGCTGCAGGAAATTGCCCTGCAACTGCTGGATCGCGAGGAACAGCAGGAGCGTCCACAGCGCCGTCATGGGCGACACGGTGAAGGCGAGCAGCACGGCCGGGACGCCAGCGATGATCGGCCCGATCATCGGGATGACGTCGAGCAGACCGGCGATCAGGCCGAGACCGCCCGCAGCGGGCACGCCGAGCAGCGCGAGCCCGGCCCAAGTCAGCGCCGCGACGACGAGCGACGACACCGCCTGTCCGACCATCCACCCCTTCAATCCGCGCGCCGCGTCGTCGAGCGCCAGTGCCCCCGTCTCTTCCGCGCGCGCCGGAAGCATGAGCAACAGCCCGCGCCGATAGGTCGCAGGGTCGCTGGCGAGGAAGATCGCCGCGACGAGCACGAGCACGAAATCGGCGATGCCGCTGCCCGCCGCGAGGGCATAGCCGCCCGCTTGCGATGCGAGGCGCGAGATATCGTCGCTGCCCACTTCGGCCAACTCGCGCACGCGTTGCCCCAAGCCATAGCGGTCGAGAAATGCTTCGACGCCGCGCAGGGCTTGCGGAATCTGCTCGCGAATCGTGTCGACCTCGCGCGCCAGCTGCGATCCGAACAGCATGAAGGCGCCCGCGAAGATCGCGACGATCCCGGCGACCGACAGCGCCAGCGCGACGCCGCGGCCGATCTTCATCTTGCGGCAAAGCCAGCTCGCGATGGCGTCGAAGATCGCGCCGAGCACGACCGCTGCGAAAACGAGCATGAAGAACCGCGTCAGTTCGATCACCAGGAGCGCGACGCCGACCAGCGCTAGCACGATCAGTGTCGCTCCCGCGATCCGGCCTGCGCCGAACGCGGGCGGCGGAGCGCCGACGGGCCTCGTTTTGCTCTGCGGTCGGGCGGGCGAGGCGGCGGGCGCCGGCGTCTTTTCGGTCATCGCACCACCTTATCGGCGGCGATGTTTCGCGCAACCATATGCTTCACCGTGATTCACGCTGGACGCGGACCGTGCTTTTGTGGCAACGGCTCCGCGTCCACGGGCCCCTGTGGTGAAATTGGTAGACGCGCTCGACTCAAAATCGAGTTCCGCAAGGAGTGCTGGTTCGAGTCCGGCCAGGGGCACCAAGGCAATCGATCGCGGCGAACGCCTATCGCGCGACGAAGGTCAGCGTCGAAATGTGGCACGTCTTCGCGACGTCTTTGCCGCCGAGCGGGCGAACGCCCTCGACATCGTGCGAGATCGACAGCAGGTAACGGCCGGAGCCTGTCACGGGCACGTCGATGCGGCCCTGATCGTCGGCGGCGAAGCTTTTTTGCCAGCGGTCGGCGTTGATCACCGTCACCTTCGCGCCGGGAAGCGGCTTGCCCATCCAGTGGACGACGAAGCTGTTCGCTTCGGCAGCGGTTGGAACGATTTCGAGGTCGAGCGCCGACCGCGTTTCGGTGCGTCCGGCGCGCGCATAATAGATCACGCCTTCCCATTTGCCGCCCTCGGCCTCCCATGGCGCGAACACATTGTCGTCGGTCAGGCGGACGTCGTCCGTGCCGGTCACCGGCGCTTCGATATGGTTCGCGCGACGGACCAGCGCCGCCGGCTTCGCGCCCTCGGCCGCGATCAGGCGCGGGGCGGTCAGCTTGGAAAATTCGGGGTCGCCGGCTTCGGGGACCGGATCGGCGGGCTCGCCGAGATAGATGCGTGCGGGGCCGCGCGCATCGCGTTCAATCCAGACCTCGTGAGCCGTGGCAGGTGACGCAAGGAAGCTGAAAGCCATCAGCACGGCCAAGGTCTTTTTCATCGGGCGTCCTCTTTCAAATATGCCGAAGCGGCGGTGGGGCTGCGGGGCAGCCCGTTGGAGGGTGTGTGTGACCTTGAACGCCATCTATTGCAAACGATTATTATTAGCTTGCTATTGCGACCTATTCGCTCTAGCTGCCGCCCCTAATTGAGATTGAGTCGCAAAAAGGGAAATGCCATGACCGTCCGAATGATCGCGCTCTGCGGAGCAGCCACGCTGGCTCTTGCCGCCAATCCGGCTTGGGCGGGCGAGGGGGCGGACGATGCCGCGTTCGCTGACGCAGCGGCCGAAGCCGATGCGGGCGCCGGCGAGGACGCGATCGTCGTCACCGGCTATACCGGAACCAAGACCGATACTGCGCTCACCGAACTGCCGCAGCCGATCAAGGTCTTCACCGCCGAACAATATGAAGCGCAGGGCGCGATCAGCATCAGCGACACGGTGAAATATGCCGCGGGTGTGCTCGCCAATCCTTATGGCCGCGACACCCGCGTCGACGGCTTCAACGTGCGCGGGCTCGATGCGCTGCAATTCCGCGACGGGATGCGTGACATCTTCAGCTACTATGCCTCGATCACGTCGGACCCCTATAATTTCTCGCGCGTCGAGATCGTGCGTGGCCCGGCCTCGGTGCTGTTCGGGCAGGGGTCGATCGGCGGCCTCGTCAACCTCGTCAGCAAGACGCCCGACTTCACCACGCGTGGCGAAGTGAGCCTCGTCTATGGCAGCTTTGACCGCAAGGAAGTGCTGGGAGACATCAACCTCGCCGCCTCCGACACGCTTGCCGTCCGCTTCGTCGGTCGCGCGCGCGATGCCGACACCTATGTCGACCACGTCCCCGACGACCGGGTGATGTTCGCGCCCTCGATCCGCTGGCAGCCAACCCCCGACACTGACGTCGTGCTGACCGGCCTCTATCAGGAGGACGACACCGGCTCGACCTCGCAATTCCTGCCGATTGTCGGCACCTTCCGCCCCAATCCCGTCGCCGGCGAGCGGCTCGACCGCTACACCTTCGTCGGCAAGCCCGGCTGGGACCGCTATGCCGGCCGTTCGCTCCAGGGCGGCGGATCGATCACCCACCGCTTCTCGGACAATGTGCAGCTCAGCCTCAAGGCGCGCTACATCGACAGCGACCTCGAATATAAGACTCACTATGCCGACAGCTATACGAACCCGCAGGACCCCTTCTCGGTCTATGGCACCGACGGGCGGACGATCGGCCTTTATGCCGACGCCAGCGACGCGCGGATGAACGTGTTTTCGACCGACAATAATCTCCAGTTCAATTTCAATACCGGCGCCGATATCGAGCACAAGCTGCTCGTCGGCGTCGATTACAGCTGGAACAAGGTGCAAAAGCGGGGGATTTTCGGTTTCGAGATCGTCGATCTCTACGACATCGATGGCGACGCGCTACTCGCCTACGAGCCCAGCGGCGACTTCGTCGCGGAAAGCCAGAAGCAGCTCGGCGTCTATGTCCAGGACCAGATCCGCTTCTTCGACCGCGTCTCGGTTGTGCTCGGCGCCCGCCGCGACCGCGTCACAGGCTCTTCGGGGCAAAAGGACAATGCCACCACCTTCCGCGCCGGCATCATCGGGGAGATCGGCGCGGGCTTCTCGCCCTTTTTCAGCTATACCGAAAGCTTCCTGCCGGTCGCCGGCCGCATCGACAATGGCGACGGCAGCTTTGGCGATCCCTATGTCCCGCAAACCGGCACGCAGTACGAAGCGGGCATCAAGTGGCAGCCGACGCCGAATACCCTCGTCACCGCCACCGCTTTCAAGATCAAGGAACGCAACCGCGTTCTCTATCTCGCCGCCGGCGGCACTGCCCAGTCGGGCGTGCTCGACACCAAGGGCTTCGAAATCGAGGCCAGCCACACGCTGTCGGGCAATTTCGAACTGCTCGCCAATTACGGCTATGCGAAGCTCAAGTCGGAAACCAACACCAGCCTCGACTATATGCCGCGCCACACCGCGTCGCTCTGGTCGACCAAGACCTTCGGGCTTCCGGAAGAAGCGCAGCTGCGTCTCGGCGGCGGCGTCGTCTATAGCGGTAAGAGCGTGTCGACGAGCGATGTCTGGTCGATCGTCACGCCATCGCGCACGACGGTCGACGCGCTGGCGGAAATCAACTGGAACAATTGGCGTTTCGCGGTCAACGCGACGAACCTGCTCAACAACAAATATTTCGCTTCCTGTCTCGCGCGCGGCGACTGTTTCGTCGGCGCGCCGCGCAATGTGATGGGAACGGTCGGTTATCGCTTCTGATACATATGGGATGGGCGCGAGGCTATTGCGAGTCAGTCGCAGTTTTGCGATAGGGACGCGATGAGCAGGGCGGTCCCAAAATTGCGCGGCGCGGGTGCGCGCGGCATTGCGGCGCGTGTGGTCGCCGCGGTGCCGCTCAACTATGCCGTAACGAGCGCGCTCACCATGCTCGTCGCGCGACTTCTGCCGGGCGATGCGGCACAGGCGTCGATCGGCGCGACCACGCTTTCCTTTGCGATTTTCGCAGGCCTTGCCATGACCGCCTTCGCGGTCCGCTCGGTCGCGAAGCTGTGGCTCGGCCTCGTTGCCACCGGACTCGTCGCGGGTGCCGCCGATTGGGCGCTGATCGCGGTCGGAGGCCGGCTGTGAAGAGCGGCTTCCGGCAATCGATGGCGTGGCTGCACACCTGGACCGGGCTGCTGCTCGGCTGGCTGCTGTTTGCGATCTTCGTGACGGGGACATCGGCCTATTTTCAGGAAGAAATCACGCGCTGGATGACGCCCGAAGTGCAGAGCGTCCCGGCCGACCGGGCGAGCGGCTTCGTCGCGGCGACCGAGTGGCTGAAGCGCGAGGCGCCCGGCGGCAGCGAATGGTCGATCTATTCGACGGGAAAGCGCGCCGCCGGCCTGCAGCTTTATTGGGTGAACGGCCCCGAGGCTCCCGCCGATGCGCCGACCAGCGCGCGGCTCGACGGCACAGGGACCAAGGTCTTCGCCCGCGAGACGCTGGGCGGATGGTTCCTCTACCGCTTCCACTACGATCTTCATTATCTAAACTGGTATTGGGCGCGCTGGCTGGTCGGCATCGCGGCGATGGCGATGCTGATCGCGATCCTCAGCGGTATCGTTACGCACAAGAAGATCCTGACCGATTTCTTCCTGCTACGGCTCGGGAAGGGCCAGCGGAGCTGGCTCGATGTGCATAATGCGTCGAGCGTGCTGTTCCTGCCTTTCATCCTGATGATTACCTATACCGGCCTCGTCAGCCTCGCGACACACTATATGCCGTGGGGCATTGCCGCCAATTACGCCAATCAGGACAAATATTTCGAAGCCGCTTTTCCCTGGCCCGTGCCGGCGGAAAAGACGGGGCCTGCGCCGCTTGCACCGATCGGGCCGATCGTCGAGCGCGCCGAACGAAGCTGGGGAGTCGCCGCCGGCAGCGTACGCATCCTCAACCCCGGCGATCGTTCGGCGCAGGTCATCGTGACGAGCGCGCCCGATGCGGGCATGTCGGTTCGCTTGCGCTCGCTGACCTTCGACGGGGTAACGGGCGTCCCGGTCGGTGCGTATGACCCCTCGGGCGCCGCGACCGCGACCGAGGGCACGATGATCGGGCTCCATGCCGGCCGCTTCGCCTCGCCTTGGCTGCGGGCGCTCTATTTCATGTCCGGGCTGGCGGGCTGCATCATGGTCGCGTCGGGTCTGATCCTCTGGACGGTGAAGCGCCGCGCCAAGCTTCCCGATCCCGATCGGCCGCATTTCGGCTTCCGGCTCGTCGAAAAGCTGAACATCGCGGCGATTGCGGGTCTGCCCTTCGGCATGGCCGTTTATTTCCTCGCCAACCGCCTGCTGCCGCTCGGCATCGCCGACCGCAGCGACCAAGAGATCGACACCATGTTTATCGCCTGGGGCGCGGTGGCGGTATGGGCGCTGGCGCGGCCCGCGCGGAACGCCTGGCTCGAAACATTGTCGGCAACTGCGCTTGCGTTCGCGTCGGTGCCCGTCGTCAACGCCCTGACCACGGATCGGGGCTTCTTCACCAGCCTTGCCGCGGGCGACAGCGTCTTTGCCGTGTTCGACGGCGCGATGATCCTTATTGCCGCCGGCTTTGGTTGGGCAGCGCTGAAAGCTGCGCGGAGGGGCAGGGCGCAAGGCGGCAGAGCCATGGCGCGCCGTTCGCCCACCGATGCGATACCGGGCGTGGAGGCGGCATGATCCATGCTCTGCTCTTCCTGCTCGCCTTTTCAGGTTTCGTGCTGCTTTGCGCCGCGCGCGACCGGCACCAGCGCGATCTTCTGGGCCGCAAACTCCCCGCAGGGGCGACCGCCCGTCTGCGCCGGGGCGGCTTGTTCCTCCTGCTGTCCGCTTATCCGGTGGCGGGCCTCGCGCTCGGTTGGGGTTATGGCGCGATCGAATGGCTCGGGCAGCTTAGCGGCGGCGCACTGCTCACCGTTCTGCTTCTCAACCGCCTGTCGGCCCGCGGAACCGCCGGCCGCTGATCCTGCGAACGAAGGCGTCGTCGGCCGAACTGGACGCGTTTCTTCGCGAACTCTAAGGGATTCATGCCCTTGGCGGTTCGGGAGAGGCTGGCAGGTTCGATGACACATAAGCGCGCCATCATCATATCAGCGGAATTCGCCAGCTTCGTCGGGCGCGGGCGCGTCGATCCGGCGTGGCTGCCGCCCGAGCCGATCGTCATCGGCTTCGGCGATATGGGTGAACCCGCGGTCAGCATATTGGCGAGCGAGAATGTCGATCACGGAGCGGGCGGCCATATTCTGCTGTTCGCGATCAGCCGCGCCGCCTGCCTGCGCATGTTCGGCCTGCTGCCGAGTGTGGCGGGAAGCTGGTATCTTTCCGCCGACCTGCGCGAGCTTGGTCGCGCGCTCGTCGCGGTCGAGGGGGAGAGCGAAGTGGCGGGCATGCTCCGCGTCGGGCGCAGCCTCGAACTGCTCTGCCGGCTGTTCGAGGCGCTCGAAGAGCATCGGATGGTCGAATTTCACGGCAAGACGTCACTGAGCGAGATCGATGCCAAGCGCGTCGCTGCCGCGCATCAGCTGGTGAGCGAAAGCTGGCGCGAGCCATTGACCGTGGCGGAGGTCGCGCGGCGGTCGGGGCTCGGCAAGGCGAAGCTGACGCAGGGTTTTCGCGAGATGTATCAATGCACCGTTGCAGAGGCGGTGAGCGAGCGACGGCTGTCGCACGCGCGCACCCTGCTTTCGCTGAGTGACCTTCCGATCTCCAGCGTCGGTTATCGCTGCGGCTATCAAAGCAACGCCAGCTTCACGCGCGCCTTCGTGCGCCGGTTCGGCACGACGCCGACCGACCTGCGCCGGCGCGAAAAGGGAAAGGATGGACCGGCTGCGCCTTTGCCGTGATGCCTGTCGTGGTTTCCGAGAAGCGCCGGTGGAAGTTTCATGATACCCGCCAGCGACGCGGCATAAAATCCCGGCGTCGCCAAGCGGCGCCGGGAAGGATCGGGTTCATACCGCCAAGGGCGCGGTACTCGCCGTCGGCGAGTTGGCTTCCTCCTTTTCTGTCCGCCCATGGACGATGCGGTAGAGCGCCGGCAGGACGAGCAAGGTCAGGATCGTCGACGAAACGATCCCGCCGATCACCACCGTCGCGAGCGGGCGCTGTACCTCGGCGCCCGCGCCGACATTGAACGCCATCGGCACGAAGCCGAGGCTCGCCACGAGCGCGGTCATCAGCACCGGACGCAAACGGGTGAGCGCGCCTTCGCGGATCGCCTGTTCGAGCCCGCTTCCGCTTTCGCGGAGCTGCTTGATGAAGCTCAGCATCACCACGCCGTTGAGTACCGCAACGCCGGAGAGGGCGATGAATCCGACTCCCGCCGATATCGACAGCGGCATGCCGCGGATCAGGAGCGCGGCAACGCCTCCGGTGAGCGCCAGCGGCACCCCCGAGAAGACGATCGCGGCGTCCTTGCCCGACCGGAACAGCGCATAAAGCAGGCCGAAGATCGTCAGCAGCGCCGCGGGCACGACGAGCTGGAGTCGCTTCGCGGCCGAGATCAGCTGCTCGAAGGTGCCGCTGTAGCTGACCCAATAGCCGGACGGCACCTCAACTTCCGACCCGACCTTGGTCTGCAGCTCCCCGATGAAGGAGCCGAGGTCACGGCCGCGGACATTGGCGGTCACCACGACACGGCGTTTGCCATCCTCGCGGCTGATCTGGTTGGGGCCGATCACGACCTCGACCTTCGCGACCTCGGCGAGCGGCACGAAGCCGCGCATCCCCGCATCGGGCGCACCGCCAAACGTGACGTCGGGCGAAAAGCCGTTTGCCGGAAGCGGAATGCGCAGGCGGCCGATCTCGTTGACCTGCTCGCGGATAGTCTCGGGCAGGCGCACGATGATCGGAAAGCGCCTGTCGCCCTCGAAAATCTGTCCCGCTTCGACCCCGCCGACCGACACGGCGACAACATCCTGAATGTCGCCGACATTGAGACCGAAGCGCGCGAGCGCGGCGCGGTCAGGCGTGATCTGCAGCACCGGCAGGCCAGTGACCTGCTCGACGCCGACATCCTGCGCGCCTTCGATACCCGAGGCGACACTCTCGACCTGCTGTCCGATCTCGTGAAGCGTGTCGAGATCGTCGCCGAAGATCTTGATCGCGACGTCGGCGCGCACGCCCGAGAGGAGTTCGTTGAACCGCATCTGGATCGGCTGGGTGAACTCATAATTATTGCCCGGAATCTTTGCGACCGCCGCCTGCATCTCGCGAACGAGCTGGCCCTTGAGTTTGCGCGGATCGGGCCAATCCTTGCGGTCCTTCATGATGATGAAGGTGTCGGCAACCGAGGGCGGCATCGGGTCGGTCGCGACCTCGGCCGTCCCGATCTTCGCCACCACCCGGTCAACCTCGGGGAACTGCTTGATCCGTGCTTCGAGCGCGGTCTGCATGTCCACCGCCTGGGTGAGGCTCGTGCCCGGAATGCGCAGCGCGTGGAGCGCGATATCGCCTTCGTCGAGATTGGGTACGAACTCCGATCCCATGCGGCCGGCCGCGAACCCCGAAACGAGGACGAGGCCGACCGCAGCCGCGATGAAGGCAGTGCGCAGGCGGATCGCCTTGTCGAGCGCGGGCGCGTAGATCTTGCGCGCCCAAAGCATGAGCCGACTTTCCTTCTCCTCGACCTTGCCTGTCACGAACAGCGCGACCGCCGCCGGCACGAAGCTCAGCGACAGGATTAACGCCGCGGTCAGCGCCATCACGACGGTGATCGCCATCGGATGGAACATCTTCCCCTCGACGCCCGTGAGCGCGAAGATCGGCACATAGACGAGCGCGATGATCAGCACGCCGAACAGCGATGGCCGGATGACCTCCGAGGTTGCGGAGGCGGCGAGCCCGAAGCGTTCGTTGCGATCGAGCAGGCGACCGAGATTGTGCTGCGCTTCGCCAAAGCGCCTGAGGCAATTTTCGACGATGATAACGGCGCCATCGACGATGAGGCCGAAGTCGAGCGCGCCGAGGCTCATGAGGTTTCCCGACACGCCGCCGCGCACCATGCCGGTGATCGTCATCAACATCGTGATCGGAATGACCGCCGCCGTGATCAACGCGGCGCGGACATTGCCAAGCAACAGGAAGAGCACGACGATGACGAGCAGCGCGCCTTCGAGAAGATTTTTCTCGACGGTCCAGATCGCGCGTTCGACAAGGTTGGTGCGATCATAGATCGGCACGGCCTTGACGCCCGCAGGAAGCGCCTTTGCCGCTACTTCCAGCCGTTCTGCCGCGGCGCGCGCGACGATCCGGCTGTTCTCGCCGGCGAGCATGAAGACGGTGCCGAGCACGACCTCCTTGCCATTCTCTGTCGCGGCGCCGGTGCGCAGTTCCTCGCCCATGCTGATGTCGGCAACGTCGGCGACGCGGATCGGCACGCCGTTCCGGTTGCTGACGATGATCATCCCGAGCTCGTCGGGCCCCGCAGCCTGGCCGGGGGTGCGGACGAGATATTGCTCGCCGTAGCGCTCGACATAGCCCGCGCCGCGATTGTCGTTGTTGCGTTCCAGCGCCTGCACGACATCCGCCAGCGTCAGGCCATAGGCCGAAAGCCGCGCCGGGATCGGGGTCACATGATATTGGCGCTCGTAGCCGCCGATGCTGTTGACCTCGGTCACCCCCGGCGTGTTGCGAAGCTGAGGCCGGATCACCCAGTCTTGTAGCGTGCGCAAATCCTCGGGCGTATAAGCACTGCCGTCGGGCTTCTTCGCCCCCGGATCGGCCTCCAGCGTATACATGAAGATCTCGCCAAGGCCGGTCGCGATTGGTCCCATTTCGGGGGTTACGCCGGGCGGTAGCTGTTCGCGCGCCGATTGCAGCCGTTCGTTGATGAGCTGGCGCGCGAAATAGATGCTCGTGCCATCTTCAAACACCGCAGTGACCTGGGAGAGGCCATAGCGCGAGACCGAGCGGATGTATTGGAGCCCCGGCAGGCCGGCGATCGCCCTCTCAACCGGGAATGTGACGCGCTGCTCGGCTTCGAGCGGGGAAAAGCCCGCCGCCTCGCTATTAATCTGGACCTGGACGTTGGTGATGTCGGGCGTGGCGTCGATCGGCAGGCGCTGAAAGCTCCAGACGCCGATCGCGCAGAGCAGGACAACAACTGCGATGACCGACAAGCGGAAGCGAATTGCGGCGGCGATCAGCCGTTCAAGCAGGGGAGGCCTGCCCGCCGGCGCGCTTGCGTCAATGGTCATGGCTGGCCCCCGACTTCTCGATGTCGGCGCGGATCAGGAAGGCGCCGTCGATGACATAGATTTCGCCGGGCGCGAGTCCGCCGAGGACTTCGGTCCATTCGGGGGTGCGGCGACCGATTTCCAGCATCCGCACCTCATAGGTGTTGCCGACCTTGGCGAAGACGACCTCGAAGTCTCGGAAACGCTGGATCGCCTTGGTCCGAACCGCGAGCGGGACATTCGCTTGCGACACGGCGAAGCTGCCTTCCACGCCCATCCCGGGCCTGAACTCGCGCGACGCGACCGGCGGCAGATGGACATGCGCGAGCATCGTCTGGCTCGCGACATCCGCCGTTGGCAGCACCGCCTCGACCTCGGCCTGAAAGCGCGCTTCGCCCGAAACGCTCTTGAGGCTCACCGGCTGCCCAACCCGCACCCGCTCGGCATCGCGCGGATAAACGAAGAACTCAGCGTGGAGTTTGGTCGGATCGGCAATCACAAACAGCGCGCGGTCACCGGTCGTGTCGCCCACATTGACATTCTTCTCGACGATCGTGCCGCTGATCGGGGCGGGCACCGTATAAATCTGAAGCGAATGGCTCGATTCCACCCGGGCCAGCACTTGGCCGCGGCGGACCTGCTGACCAAGCTTGCCGTTCAGCGACATGATCAGGCCCGGAAGCCGCGCGCGGACATCGGCCTTTCCTTCGGGCGTGATTTCGATCCGGCCGCCCATGTCGATGAGGTCGCTGACCGTCGCCGGTCCTGCGGCCTCGACCTTCACGCCGCCGGCCTTCGCCGCCTCGGGCGCAATGACCGTGCGGCCTTCATAGGATTGATAGGCCCATTTGTGATTGCGGCCGCCTTCGGACGCCGTCACCCGGACGTCGAAGCTATGCGGTTCGGCGACCACCCCGCTGCCGCGCAGGAAATCGTGCTGCCGGGTGAAACTGAATCGGTCGATCCTGCCGCCGAGGCGACCGAGTTCGATCGCCAAAGCCACTTCGGTCGGCTTGACCGGCTTGTCGTCGCGATAGGCGTAGACGCGGAGCTCGGGATCGACGCCATCTTCGAAGATGGTAATCTCAAGCGCGAAGGGACCGCTGCGAAGCATGCGTCCCCCGTGCGGGCCACGTTCATATTCGCTCGCAGCGGCCGCCGCGTTCCCCTTTTCAGGCGTCGCTGTTTCGCCGCATGCGGCAAGCATGGCGAGGACCACGACCGGTGCCGCCCCCAGCAGATATATTCTCATCGGATTGTCTCCATTTTGGCAAGCAGCGGCGCGTGGCGACCGAAAAGCCGGTCGAGCCGCACGCCGAGCAAATGAAAGCGCCTGAGCAGCTCGATCCGCCGCGATTGCGCTTCGTTGGTCGCCGCTTGCGCCTGCGCATATTCCAGGAAGGTGAAGGCGGTGCCGCCGCGTGCGAGACCGTCGCGAATCAGCCGGACGGCGCGGTTGGCGCTCGGGAGCACGTCGGCGTCGATCCGCTTGATTTCGGTCGCGATCAGGCGCCGGTCGGCAACGAGTTTGTCGATCTCCCGCTCGATCTCGATCCGCGCTACCGCGATATCGGCCTCAACCGCGCGCTGATCGGCTCGAGCCCGAACGACATTGCCTCGGTTCGCGGATTTGGTGCCGAGCGGGATCGATCCGCCGACCATGATCGCAAGGTCGTTGCCGTCCCCGAAATAGCGGAGACCGACACGCCCGCTGGGATCGGCGATATTGCCGGTCTCGGCGAGCTTTGCCTTGGCCTCGGCCGCATTGAGCTCGGCAGTAAGAACAGCGATATCGACCGAGCCACTGCGGGGAGGCGCTGGGACATCGAGCACGAGCAGGGCGGCCGGATCGAGCTTGAAATCACCGCCGCCGCCCCACCATGCGGCGAGGCTGGCCCGCGCAATCCGGGCATTCTCTCGCGCCTGGTCGGCGGCGATTTCTGCTTGGGCGACATTGGTGCGGGCACGCTCGGCAGCGAACCAGGGATCGAGTGCGCCGGTGACCCGCTTTACCACCTCCAGTTCAACGCGTTTCACCTCGGCAAGACGGGACTCCGCGACAGGAACCGCCGCTTCCGCGGCAAGTGCCTCAACCCAGGCCGCCTGCACGCGAGCGAAACGGTCGAGCAGGCGAACCCGGTTCTGGGCGCCGACGACGGCCGCGTCGGCGCGCGCGGCACCGATACGCGCCTCGCGCTTGCCGCCGCGCTCCCATGTCCGCTCATACCAGCCGGTGGTCTGCGGTCGGCTCAGCGGCGAATAGGGACCGGTGCCCGCGAAATCCTCGAGATCGATCCCGACCACGTCGCGCGGCCGGACATCGGCCTGCAGGATGACGGCATCCGCGGCTTCGAGGCGCGCGATGTTGGCGGCCAGGGCGGGATCGCTTGTCGCGACCCGCGACAGCGCTTCTTCCAGACTTAAATTTTGCGCCCAAACAGGCTGCGCGGCGGCAGCCAGCAGGACGCCGCCGCAGAGCATGGCTCTGCGGATAGCGTGCGCGCCGGAGCGCGCGCGAGATCGGGAAAACATGTGATAACAGCCTCGCTGAATGGCGTGGAAAACCTCCCACGCCTACGAGGCGCAGGAACTCAAACGGTCAGCGAGTGGGGTCGGGGAGGGCGCTCGGGGCCAATGGATCTGCGACCCGCGATTTGCCTGTCGTTGCCAATCCCATGCAGACTTCCGATCGGCGCAATACCGGAGGCGGTCACGGCATTGGGGACGAGCAGGTTAGGTCCTGTGTCGCCGTGGTGGTGATGCCCGCCGGCGAGATGGTCGCCGGGCGTGCTTTCGTCATCCGCCGGCGCATTGTCGTGATGGTCCGCATGTTCGGCTGGGCTATCGTGCACCGTGTCGACCGCGAAATCGGCCAACTCACCATGCTGGTGCGAGATCATGAATACCGGGCTGTGCTGGATCTGATCGGCGGCTTTGGCGGGTGCAGTCGCCGCATAGAACAGCATCAAAGCGACACACAGCGTGCCGATCAGACGATCAAAGCGGGAGGAAACGGACGAGAGCACGAAGCTGCGTTTAATTTGCGGCATTTCGGTTGGCAAGCCGAACGGCCTCCTATTGTTCCACAAGGCCGGAAGCGGATGCCTTTTTTATAAGGAGAAATGGTGGACGCACTAGGGCTCGAACCTAGGACCCGCTGATTAAGAGTCAGCTGCTCTACCAACTGAGCTATGCGTCCACTGCCGGTTTCCGGCGCTCACGCAGCCTCGGAAAAGCCCTTGGCGTCGTGAAGAGAGCGGCCCGCTATCATGGTGCCAGACCCTTGGCAATGGCCTTGCCGAATTTTTTTATCAATGAAAGCGGCGGCTGCCGGTTTTGCTGTCGTTTTCGATCGCGAGAATGATACCGACGCACGTCATGATCGTGAGCATCGACGAGCCGCCATAGGAAAAGAGCGGCAGCGGAATGCCGACGACGGGCGCGAGCCCCATAACCATCATCAGGTTGATCGCGATATAGAAGAAGATCGTCATCGTGAGGCCCGCGGCGGTCAGCTGGCCAAAGCGCGTGCGCGCCTTGAGCGCGACGCGCGTCGACCAGCGGAGCAGCAGGAAAAAGCCGAACAAGAGTGCCAGCCCGCCGATCAGCCCCCATTCCTCCGCCATGGTGGCGAAGATGAAGTCGGTATGTCCCTCGGGCAGATAGTCCAGGTGGCTTTGCGATCCGTTGAGGAAACCCTTGCCGCCGATACCGCCCGACCCGATCGCGATTTTCGATTGGCTGATGTGATAGCCGGCGCCCAAGGGATCGCTCTCGGGGTCGAGGAAGATCAGCACGCGTTTCTGCTGATAATCGTGCAGGAAGGAGAAGAGCACGGGCAGCGCCGCGAGCCCCGCGACCGCGGTGCTGCCGAACCACCAGAAGGGGAGGCCCGCGACGAACATCACCACGACCCCGCCGATCGAGATGGCGAGCGCGGTGCCGAGGTCGGGTTGCAGCATCACCAGCGCGGCGGGCAGCCCGATCATCACCAGCGCGGGCCAGAGCGCGGTGAAGGTGCGCGTGTTTCCGGGCGGCAACTGGGCGTAGAAGCGGGCGAGGGCGACGACGACCGCGACCTTCATCAGTTCGGATGGCTGGAGGTTGATGAAGCCGAGGTTCAGCCATCGCTGGCTGCCCCCGCCGACGAAACCCAGAAGTTCGACGGCGAAGAGCAGGACGAGCACGCCGATATAGGCGATATAGGAGAAGTCCTCGAAGATGCGGATCGGGAAACGCCCGATCACAAGCGCGGCGCCGAGGAAGACGAGGAAGCGCACCCCCTGTTGCCACGCCCACGGTGACCAGTTGCCGCCCGCGGCCGAATAAAGAACGAGCAGCCCAAAGCCGGTGATCCCGCCGAGGATGGCGATCAGTTTCCAAGGGATGCGCTGGATCGCGGGCGGGACGGGAATCATTGCGGCACTCCGGGCTCGGGGTCGCTCGACGCGCCCGATTTCCATGCGGCATAGTCGCGGTCCATACGATCCTTGATCGGCCCGCCCCAGCCGGCCTCGAGCGTCTCGAGTGCCTCCATTCCCTTTTCGCGGTCGAACAGATAGGTCATGAAATCCCTTGCGACGGGCGCTGCGGCGCGGCTGCCGCCCATGCCGTGCTCGATCACGATCCCGGTGGCGTAACGCGGATTGTCGACCGGCGCGAAGCCGACGAACAGCCCGTGATCGCGAAATTTCCACGTTCCGCTTGAACCGTTGCCAGTGCGGAGCCCGCGCACCTGTGCGGTGCCCGTTTTGCCCGCCATGGTGATGCCGTCGAGCGGCAGGCGGCTGCGCACCGCTGTGCCGGCGCCATTAACCACGAGGTCCATGCCCTGCCGCGCGACGGCGAGCGCTTCGGGCGAGAAGGGCAGCGGTTCGTTCCCGAACTCGCGGTTGATGAGGCGTGGATAGAGGCTGCGCCCCGATGCGATCCGCGCCGCCATCACCGCGAGCTGGAGCGGATTGACGCTGACATAGCCCTGTCCAATGACCGCGTTGAGCGAGTCCGACGCCGACCATTGCTGATCGTATTTCCGCATTTTCCACGCGCTGTCGGGGATGGTGCCATAGCGCTGGTTACTCCCCGCCAGCCGGAACTCCTCGCCGAGCCCGAGCAACCGGGCGGTGGGGGCCATGGCATCATAGCCGAGCCGGTGCGCGAGCCAGTAGAAATAGCTGTTGCAGCTTTTCATGATCGCCGACGGCATGTCGAGGCTGCCATGGGTGCCGAGACAGCGGAAGAAACGGTTGCCGAGACGGTAGCCGCCGATGCAGGTGTGGCGCTCGCTCGGGTCGACGCCATGTTCGACCGCGGCGATCGCGGCCATCGGTTTCAGCGTCGATCCGGGCGGATAGAGGCCGCGCGTCGCCTTGTTGATCAGCGGCTGGTGATCGTCGGCGCGCAGCCACGCATATTCGCTGGTGCTGATGCCGTCGGAAAAGCTGTTCGGGTCGAAGCTCGGCATCGATACGAAGGCGAGGATGTCGCCATTGTGGCAGTCGATGACGACCGCCGCGCCCGATTCGCGCCCCATGCGCCGCGCGACATATTCCTGCAGGCCGGCGTCGATCGTCAGATGGACGGTCTTGCCCTGTACGTCTGGCTGCGTGGAAAGATCGCGGACGACCTTGCCGCGCGCCGTCACCTCGACGCGCCGCGCGCCGGGCTGGCCCTTCAGCATCTCCTGGAAATATTTCTCCAGCCCGTCCTTCCCGATCTTGTAGCCGGGCGTGATGTACAGCGGATCCTTGGCTTTCTGATACTCCTCGGCGTTCGGGGCGCCGACATAGCCGATCAGGTGGCCGACCGCGGCGCCGGTCGGATAATTGCGTGCAAAGCCGCGCTGCGGCGCGATGCCGGGCAGTTCGGGCAGGCGGACGAGGATCGAGCTATATTCGGCCTCGGTCATGTCCTCCTTGACCGCGACCGGCTGGAACCCCGATGCCGCCTTCAGGTCGCGATTGATCCGCTCCATCGCATCGCCATCGAGCCGGAGCAGCGTCTGGAGCTGCCCCAGCACCATCTCCTTGTTGTGCAGACGGTCGGGAATGAGGTCGATGCGGAGCGAAACGCGATTGTTCGCGAGCGCCGTGCCATGGCGGTCGACGATCCAGCCGCGGCGCGGGGGGATCAGCGTCAAATTGACGCGGTTGCTTTCCGATTCGAGGACGTAGCGATCATTGTCGATCACCGAAATATAGGTCATGCGCGCCGCGAGCGCGACGCCGACCGCCGCCTGCGCCCCGCCGACGACGAGCGCGCGGCGGGTGAAGGTTATGCCCCTCCAGGCTTCGGTGATCGGCGGACTCTTCTTCTTCGGCATCGGCGGATTGGAACCAGTTTATCGGCGTTTCAGGCGGAAATTGTCAAACGCGCCGGTCAGGCGCATGAACAGCGGCACGAGCAGCGCCGAGATGATGATCTGCGGCACGACGAGGCCGAGCACCAGCCGGGTGTCCGCCTGTGGATGGGTAATCAGCGCTGCGAGCGACTGGATGATCGCGATCAGCAGCGCCGCGATCGCCCAATCGTGTAAAAAGCCGCGCCAATAGATGCGCTGCGACGAATAGGCGATCGCGATGCTGGCAAGCGTCCACAGCCCGACCGCGGTGCCGATCGGGGCGCCGCTGAACAGGTCGTCCCACAGGCCGAGCGGTAGGCCGATCCACACCGGCCACATTTCGGAGCGGAGCAATTGCCAGCACAGGAAAAACAGCAGGCCGAGCGGCGGCAGCACCGGCGAGTTGGCGATCAGCGGCAGCATCAGCGGCACCGCCGACGCGAACATCACGCTCGCGATCGGAACGATGCGCATCCGCCACAGCGATGCCGGTTCGCCGAGGCGCGGCCCCTTCTGCTTCATGGCGCGCTGGCGGGGGCGGGAAGCGGCGCGGGCGCCGGGCGGCCCTGCGCCTCGATATTGTCGGGCGTATAGGGGCGCAGCACCGCCACTGCATCGACCTTGCCCGGATCGGCGAGTGGGCGCGCGAGCGCGCCGTCGTGCTGGCGCCTTACCACGATCGCGACGGGGATGTTCGGCGGATAGAGCCCGCCGGTGCCCGAGGTCACGAGGATGTCGCCCGGCTTGAACGGGTTGTTCGCGATGTTGAGCGTGCGGACGTCGAGATCGCCGTTGCCGCGGCCGCTGGCGAGCGCGGGCAGGCCGTCGCGCGCGCGCCGGACGGGAACGATATTGTCGACGTCGGTGAGGAGCAGCACCTGCGACACTGACGGTCCGGAGGTCAGCACGCGGCCGATCAGCCCGTCGGCGCCGCGCACCGGCTGGCCCGCGGCGACGCCGAGATTGCGTCCGATGCTGAGCAGCGCGATGCGCTTGGCGCTCGTCGACGTCGAGGTGAGCAGATACCCGTTGGCGAGCGCGGTCTTGTCGGTTTCCTGCAGTTTGAGCAGCGCCTTCAATTGGCGATTCTCTTCCTGCAGCGAGCTGGTCGCGACGAGCTGGCGGCGCGTCTCGGCGAGTTCCTTGCGCAGCCGCCGGTTTTGCGTGCCCGCGCCGACATAGGCGCCGACGCTGTCGTCGATACCCGAAAGCGATCCGGTCACCGACCGCGTCACGCGCGCGATCGGCGCGGTGATTTCCTGGCTCGCCACGCGCAGTTGGGCGAAGCCGACGGGATCAACGACCGACAGGATCGCCAGAAGCAGACCTGCCACCGCGCCAGTCACCGCTATGACATAGGCTACGAACAGGCTGTACTGAGCCTTTCGGGATTGCCCCGGACGTCGATGTGCCGGGCGGACCATAGTGAAGCGCTACCGTCCGATCAGGCTTGCTGGAGCACGCCGCGGAAGGCGGGATCTTCCATCGCGCGGCCGGTGCCGATCGCGACGCAGGTCAGCGGATCTTCGGCGACGGTGACGGGCAGGCCGGTCGCGTCGCGAAGTAGTTCGTCGAGCTCGGCGATCAGTGCGCCTCCGCCCGTCAGGACGATGCCCTGGTCGACGATGTCGGCGGCGAGTTCGGGCGCGGTGTTCTCGAGAGCAATCCGCACGCCCTCGACGATCGTGCCGATCGGTTCGGAGAGGGCTTCGGCGATCTGCGCCTGATTTATCGAAATTTCCTTGGGCACCCCGTTGACGAGGTCGCGGCCCTTGATGTGGATCGTCAGGCCCGTGCCGTCGGCGGGAATGCGTGCGATGCCGAAATCCTTCTTGATCCGTTCGGCGGTCGATTCGCCGATCAGCAGGTTATGGTGGCGGCGGACGTAGGAGACGATGGCTTCGTCCATCTTGTCGCCGCCCGCGCGGACCGAGGTGGTGTAGGCGAGACCGCGCAAGCTGAGCACCGCGACTTCGGTGGTGCCGCCGCCGATGTCGACGACCATCGATCCGATCGGTTCGGTCACCGGCATGTCGGCGCCGATCGCAGCCGCCATCGGTTCCTCGATCAGCCACACTTCGCTCGCGCCGGCGTTCGACGCGGCGTCGCGGATCGCGCGGCGTTCGACGCTGGTCGAGCCCGAGGGGACGCAGATCACGATTTCGGGGCTGCGGAACGCGTTGGGCTTGCCGCCGTGCACCTTGGTGATGAAGTGCTTGATCATCTGCTCGGCGACGTCGATGTCGGCGATGACGCCGTCACGCAGCGGCCGGATCGCCTCGATGCTGTCGGGGGTTTTGCCCATCATCAGCTTGGCGTCGTCGCCGACGGCCTTCACCCGCTTGATCCCGTTCAACGTTTCGACCGCGACGACCGACGGCTCGTTCAGCACGATGCCCTTGCCGCGCACATAGACCACGGTGTTGGCGGTGCCGAGGTCGATTGCCATGTCTTGCGAGTTGAATTTAAGCCAGCGAGAAAAGAAGGACATCGATACTGCTTCCTGTCATCGAAGCCGCGCCCCTGACGGACACGCCCCCTGTCGTGATTTCACCCGCGCGTCCGGCCGGCGACAGCTACAATCAGGGGGAGATTCCGGCTCGTCCACGGAGGGTGGCTGGACAAAATGATCAGGGCTGTGCGGATGGGTCGCGATTTGCGTTCGACTGCGCTAGGAGAGCGGCCATGTCAATACGTCGCCTGCCGGAAAAGCTCGTAAATCGGATCGCAGCGGGTGAAGTGGTTGAAAGACCCGCCGCGGCGCTCAAGGAACTGGTTGAAAACGCCATCGACGCCGGTTCGACTCGCATTTCCGTGCGAATCGCCGAGGGCGGGATTTCACGCCTCGAAGTCGAGGATGACGGCTGCGGAATGACCGCCGCCGAGATGCCGCTCGCGCTCGAACGCCATGCGACATCGAAGCTGCCGACGGACGCGATCGAGGATGTCGTAACGATGGGCTTTCGCGGCGAGGCGCTGCCCTCGATCGCGAGCGTCGCGCGACTGACACTCGAAAGCCGCGTCGCGGGCGGCGACGGCTGGAAACGCGTCGTCGACAATGGCGCGGTGGTCGCCGAAGGCCCCGCGGCGCTCGCAAAGGGCACGCGCGTGATGGTCGAGGATCTGTTCGCGCGCGTGCCGGCGCGGCGCAAATTCCTGCGCAGCGCACGCAGCGAATATGCCGCCTGCCTCGACGCCGTGCGGCGGCTCGCGATGGCGCGCCCCGATATCGCTTTCGTGGTCGAGCATGACGGGCGCCGCGCGCTCGATGTGCAGGGCGGACAGGACCAGCTCACGCGCGTCGCGGCGCTGACCCAGCGCGAGCTCGCCGCGAACAGCATCGGGATCGATCTCGACCGCGGCGAGGTGCATCTGGGCGGGGTGATCAGCCTGCCGACCTACAATCGCGGCATCGCCGATCATCAATATCTGTTCGTCAACGGGCGCCCTGTGAAGGACCGGCTGCTCGTCGGCGCGCTGCGCGGTGCCTACGCCGATCTGCTCGCGCGCGATCGCCATCCGGTTGTGGCGCTGTTCCTCGATGTGCCGACGAGCGAGGTCGATGTGAACGTCCATCCGGCGAAGACCGAGGTGCGCTTTCGCGATCCGCAGCTCATTCGCGGGATGATCGTCGGGGGCCTCCGCCGCGCGCTCGACGAGCATGGCTTCCGCAGCGTCCAGCGCCCTCCCGAGGCCGCGCTCGCCGCGTGGCAGCAGGAACCGGTCGCGCCGCAGCCGCCGGCGCCAAACTTGTTTGCGCCGCACCCGGCGCACTCGCAAAGCCCGGCCACATCCATGTTCGGTGCTGCCGATGCCGGGACGACCGCGCTGCTGCACGACCGCATCGTCGATTTCGCGCCGCCGCGCGATGCGCTTCCGATGGGCCGCGCCGAGCCGGCGATCGCGCCGGTCCCCGGAGCCGAGGCGCATCCGCTCGGCATCGCGCGCGGCCAGATCGCAAAAACCTATATCGTCGCCGAGGCCGAGGACGGGCTCGTCATCGTCGACCAGCACGCCGCCCACGAGCGGCTCGTGCTCGAGCAACTCCGCCGCGGGATGAGCGGGCAGGCGGTGCCGTCGCAAGGCTTGCTGTTGCCCGAGGTCGTCGAGATCGACGAGCCCGCGTGCGACCGGCTCGAAGCCGCCGCGCCGCAGCTCGCCGCGCTCGGCGTCGAGCTTGAGCGTTTCGGTCCCGCCGCGGTGATGGTGCGCGCGACCCCGGCGATGCTCGGCGCCATCGACTGCCACAAGCTTGTCACCGACATCGCCGACGATCTTGCGGGCTATGACGCCGCGCTCGGGCTGAGCGAGCGGCTCGAACTCGTCGCCGCGACGATGGCATGCCACGGTTCGGTGCGTGCGGGGCGGACCTTGAGTGTCGCCGAAATGAACGCACTGCTCCGCACGATGGAGGTCACGCCGCATTCGGGCCAGTGCAACCACGGGCGGCCGACCTGGGTGAAGCTCGACCTAAAGAATGTAGAAAAACTTTTCGGGCGGAAGTGAGCAATCTGTATGAGTTATTTCGTTTATCATCGATACGGTCGGTGCGAGACTAATCTCCCGATTCCTGCCTTTCCTAATTTACTCGACGAACTCGACGACAGGCCGGAGGATGAGGAGCACGGATCGGTGTCGCTAATCCATGAGAGTCAGTGGGGATTGGGTATTCGGCGGAACGGCTATGTTGATTTTGAGAATGTCGAGGCTGACGATGAACCGCGACATATGGAGAATGTGCCGCGAGCCAAGTTATTGGAATTGATGGAAGCCTTGGCGCGTGGGGATTTGGTTGCGTTGGAAGCGGAGCCTTGGGTTGCCGGTTATTGATCTTGAAGACCAAGAGTTCGTGACTTTGGTGAAGCTCGCGATGGAGGATGTCGAAAAATTGTTCGGGAGGAAATAGGATGGGGTTCCGGATCATCGCCATATCGCTCGCCGCGGCCTTGCCAGTGGTGGCCCACGCGGCGCCCGCCGCGCCCGCCTGTCCGACGGCGCCCGTCCTCCCGCCCGAACTCGCCGGCTGGTCGCGCGATGCCTCGAGCCGGACGATCTATGCCTATGGCGACGACCTCGGCGCCGACTGGTTGCCGCTCGGCGCGGCGCGGACCGCGTTGCCGCTGCACAGGTTCGAAAGCCTGCGCTACGGCGTCGCACCCGAGCATAAACCCGACGTCCACAAATTCGGCGGGATGATCCCGATCGAGGTGAAGCGGGCGGGGCGTCTGATCGTCGCGCTCGACGTGGGCGCGTGGATCGACCTCATCCGCGACGGCGCCGCCGTGAAATCGGTCGCCCACGGCCATGGTCCCGCCTGTTCGGGCATTCGCAAGATGGTCGAATATGACGTGGCGCAGGGGCGCTACCAGCTCCAGATCGTCAATGCGCCCACCGCTTCGATCCACGCGATGGCGGTGCTGCGCGACTGATCAGGGCAGCCGCTTGGCGAGTTCGCCAGTCGCGTCGCCCGGCAGCGGCGCGACGCCGAGAAGCAGCATCAGCAGCGGATAGACTTCGATATTGTCGATCGTCCCGACGTCGCCCTTCAACCCCGTGCCACTCGCGACGAAAAGCGCGAGCATCTGGGGGTCCTGATTGTCATAACCGTGCGCGCCGCCCTTCACGGGCCAGCTCGGCGTGCCCGCGATGATCGACCAGCCGGGCTCGGCGATACAGATGATCGCGGCGACGCGCGGATTCCGGCCGTAATGCAGCCGCTCCGGCAGCTCTTCGCGGCGGTTGCAGTTCATATGGTCGTGCGGTTTCAAGAGCGCGTCATAGACCCGGTTGTCGGTGCCCGCTGCGGGCTCGACCGCCGCATAGGGGCCCGTTTCGACCGCTATGATGCTGGGCAGGTCGACGAGGTCGGCGAGCTGGATCACGCGACTCTCGTCGATCGCGCGCATCCCGTGGTCGGCGACGACCAGCAGGCGCGCGGGCTGGCCTATCGCGGCGAGGCCGGCGGTCAGGTCGCCGATGCGCTTGTCGACTTCGGTGATCGCGGCGTTCACTTCGGCGCTGTCGGGACCGAAGCGGTGCCCGGCATCGTCGACCGCCTCGAAATAGAGGGTGACGAAGGCGGGGCGAATGTCTGAGGGGCGGCGCATCCAGTCGAGGATCGTGTTGACGCGCTGCGCATAGCCGACATGCCTGTCGTAACGCAGCCAGTCGGGCGGCCGCTTCTCGTGAATCGCGACCTCGCTTCCCGGCCAGAACATCGTCGCGCTGCGCACGCCGGCCTTGTCCGCGGTAATCCACGCCGGTTCGGCCTCATCCCACCAGAAGGGATCGAGCGATTGCTTGGGATCGCCGAGGCTGAACGTCACGTCGGGACGCCGCGGGTCGATCATATTGTTGCCGACGATCCCGTTGGTGTCGGGGCGCTTGCCGGTGACCATCGCATAATGATTGGGAAAGGTCTTGGTCGGGAAGGAAGGACGCAGCTTGCCATGCGCGCCCTCGGCGGCGAGGCGCGAGAGGTGGGGGGTGATGCCCCGGTCCAGATAGTCGGCGCGAAAGCCGTCGATCGAGATCAGGATGGTAACGGGCTTGCGGGTATCCTCCTGCGCCTGCGCGGCGAAGGGAAGGAAGAGCGCGAGCAGCAGCGATAGGACGCGGTTCATGCGCGCTCCGCTATGGCGCATATGTGACAGTCCGACGACACGTCACGCCATCTTGATCCCGGCGACGTTGCGCTCGACCACCCCGGTTGCGCGCTTCGACAGCGTATTTACCGGCGCCGTCACCTTGTCGACGACCATGAAATGCGTCTGCCACGCTTCGCGGCCCACTTCGCAGACGACATAGCCGCGCTGGTCGTTGGCGAATTTGAGTTCGGGGTTCTGGCGCAGGAAGACGTCGGTGCCATTGCGCTGATCGCTGCCGTCGCCGCCGCTCGAAATCGAGGTCGCGACGAATTCGGCACCGACGACCTTGTCCTTGAGGACGAGATCGCCGCAGAAATTCTGGTGCTCGTCGCCGGTCAGCACGACGACATTCTTAAGCCCGCCGAGCCGTGACAACATGCGTTCGCGCGGCGCTTCGTAACCCGCCCAGCTGTCGAGGTTGAGAATCTTCTTCGGCTCGTCGGGGCGGCGCCGCCGGTCGAGCGACATCATCGTCACCTGCTGCGCCAGCGTGTTCCACGTCGCGCCGCTTTCGCCCAGATTGCGGTTCAGCCAATCCTCCTGCGCCTTGCCCAGCACCTCGGCCTTCTTGTCATAAACGCCCGGACAGGCGGGTTTGAAGCCGTCCTCGCACGGCTGGTCGCTGCGATATTGCCGCGTGTCGAGCAGTTGCATCGACATGAGGTCGCCATAGCGAAGCTCGCGGTTCAGCGCGACCATGCCGCCGCGCGGCAACATCGAACGGCGGACGGGCATATGTTCGTACCACGCCTGCATCGCCGCCTGCTTCTTGAGCATGAAGATATCGGGCGGCGGTGCGTCGGGGTCGTTGCCGTCGAGCCCGAGCTTCCAATTGTCGATGTCGGACACCCAGTCGTTGCGGATCTCATGATCGTCGAAGCTCGACAGAAAGGCGTGGGTGCAGCGCGCCGCCTGCAGGTCGATGTCGCCGAGCTGCTGCGCATAGGCGAGGCGGAAGTCGCCGAGGTCGATCAGATTACGGAACGCATGTTTGCGCACCGGCCGCGTCGGCAGCCCCGCGTCGAACAGATAATCCTGGCTATATTCATAGATGAAGTCGCCATAATGATAGACGAAGGCAAGGTCTTCGCGCGCGAGGTGGCGATAGGCGCCAAAAAAGCCCGATTCAAAATGCTGGCAACCGCAGACGCCGAATTTCAGCGCTTCGGTCGGCGCGCCCACGCGGGGGAGCGTACGCGCGCGGCCGCGCAGGCTGCGCTCGCCGCCGGCGGTGAAGCGATAATAATAGGGACGATCGGGCTGAAGCCCCGCGACCTCGACATGGACGCTGTGCCCGAGTTCGGGGCGCGCGAGCTCGGTGCCCTTGGCAACCACGTCGCGAAATCCGGCGTCGCTCGCGACCTCCCAGTCGACCGGGAAGTTCGCCAGCGGCATCCCGCCGTGGCGCTCCATCGGTTCGGGCGCGAGCCGCGTCCAGATGACGAAGCCGTCGCTCGCCGGATCGCCCGCCGCGACGCCGAGGCTGAACGGGAATTCGCGAAAGAACCCGCCCTCGGCGCGCAGGATCGCCGGGGCGGCAAGACCGGCAAGCGTGGCCCCGGCGAGGAAGTGGCGGCGGTCGAACATGGCTGGCTCCCTGGGGACGAATCACCGCCCCTGATAGCCCAGTCCCATGTTTCATCAATGACGGATGCGCGGCGTTACAGCCACATCCGCGCCATCCACAGCGCCATCGCGACCATCATCAGATTTTCGGTCAGCGACACAAAACCCAGCGGCACCTTGCTGCTGCCGCCGACGCAGGCGCATTTGATGTCGCGCTTGTCGATATAGACCGCCTTGAACACCGATATCGCGCCGATGCCGCCGATGAACAGCGCGACCGGGATCGACAGCCAGTCGAGCGCGTGCGCGGTCATCAATACGCCGGCGAGACCTTCAGCAAAGGGATAGATGCTCGCATAGGGCACCCAGCGCCGTGCGAGGAGATCGTAATTGAGGAACATCGTCGCGAATTTGTCGACGTCTTGCAATTTCAGCAGCGCGAGCACGATCATGCTGAATGAGATGAACCATTCAGCGGCGCGGAGGGTGAAAATCTCGCCATAGACCGAAAAGCTGGTCGCGAGCGCCATCAGCGCGGTCATCGCGAACAGCGCGATGACGGGGGTGTAGCTCGTCGCATCGGGATCGGCGACCTTCAGCCCGAAATGACCACGCAGGTCGTCGTAGCCGCCGATCCGCTTACCGTCGATGAAGGTCTGCGGCGTCGTCTTGACGCCATGCTCGGCCTTGAATGCGTCGGTTTCTTCGCGCGTCGTCAGCCAGCGGTCGTCGACCGCGAAGCCGCGGCTTTCGAGCAGATGTTTTGCCTTGAGGCCATAGGGGCAGATATGCCCCGGCATGACCATGCGATGGAGGATTGCCTGTTTTGCCATGAACCCCATATAGGCTCCGTACCATAGTACGGAGTCAAGCGATGCAATTGACGATCGGAAAATTGGCAGCGGCGGGTGATGTCGGGGTCGAGACGGTGCGCTATTACCAGCGCCGCGGCCTGATGGGCACGCCCGCGCGCAGCGGCGGCGACGGCTGGGGCGGCGGTGTGCGGCGCTATGACGAAGACGATCTTCGGCGCCTCAAATTCATCCGCGCGGCACAGGGTGCCGGCTTCACGCTCGACGAGATCGGCGAGTTGCTCGCGCTCGAAGCGAGCGACGACCGCGTCCGCGTCCGCACCCTCGCGCGCCAGCGGATCGATGTCCTCGACGAAAAGATCGCACAGATGACCGCAACGCGCGCCGCCCTCGCGCGCCTCGCCGACCAATGCGCCGCGAGCGACAAGGGTCCGTGTCCGATATTGGCGGCGTTCGAGCCAACCTGACCCCTCCCGCCTGCGGGAGGGGAGGCTCAGCTATGCAGGAAGTGCATCACGTCGCCGTCGCTCACGACATAGGCCTTGCCTTCGGCGCGCAGCTTGCCCGCCTCGCGCGCCTTCGCTTCGCCGCCGAGCGTGACATAATCGTCATAGGCGATGGTTTCGGCGCGGATGAAGCCCTTCTGGAAATCGCTGTGGATCTCGCCCGCCGCCTCGGGCGCGGTGGCGCCGGTGTGGACTGTCCAGGCGCGCGCTTCCTGCGGCCCGACGGTGAAGAAGGTGATGAGGTGGAGCAGTTCGTAGCCCGCGCGGATAACACGCGCGAGGCCGGTTTCGTGGAGGCCCATCTCTTCGAGGAATTCGAGCCGGTCGGCCATGTCCATCGTGACGAGCTCGCTCTCGATCGCCGCCGAGACGACGACGGCCTGCGCTCCCTCGGCCGCCGCCTTTGCGAAGACCTTTTCGGAGAAGGCGTTACCGTTCGCGGCGCTGCCTTCGTCGACGTTGCAGACATAGAGGACGGGCTTCGAAGTCAGAAGCTGCGCGGTGCGCAGCACGCGGGCTTCCTCGACGTCCTTCGGTTCGACGAGCCGCGCGGGCTTGCCTTCGCGCAGCAGGTCCAGCGCCTGGCCGAGCACCGAGGAGGCGATCTTCGCTTCCTTGTCGCCCTGTGCGGCTTTCTTGGCAAAGGCGGGAACGCGCTTTTCGAGGCTTTCGAGGTCGGCGAGCAGCAGCTCGGTTTCGACAGTTTCGGCATCGGCGACGGGATCGACCTTGTTCTCGACATGCTGGATGTCGTCATCCTCGAAACAGCGCAGCACATGGACGATCGCGTCGACCTCGCGGATGTTGCCGAGGAACTGGTTGCCGAGCCCTTCACCCTTCGACGCGCCGCGCACGAGGCCGGCGATGTCGACGAAGGCGAGCTGGGTCGCGATGATCTTCTTGCTGCCCGCGATCGCCGCGAGCTTTTCGAGCCGGGCGTCGGGCACCGCGACATTGCCGATATTCGGCTCGATCGTGCAGAAGGGATAATTCGCCGCCTGCGCCGCCGCCGTCTCGGTCAGCGCGTTGAACAGGGTGGACTTGCCGACGTTGGGCAGGCCGACGATCCCGCATTTGAAACCCATAAAAACTCCGTGAGGTCCGGCCGCGGTTGAAGGAGCGCCGGTATCGCAGCGCCCCTAGCGCCAAGTCGCGCCCGATGCCAGTCTTTGCCGTTGCGTGCCGTTCAGACTTGCGGCTTTATCGCGCCAACCATGATCAAAACCCGCCTTGTCGCCGCCGGCTTCCTTCTCACCTTCGGCGTGACCGCCGCCGTTGCCGCACAGGACCGGTTCGAGGAAGGCGTCTTCGCCGAACTCAACCGCTTCCGCAGCGATCCTGCGGCCTATACCGAATATCTCAGCGACTATCGCCCGCGTTTCGAGGGCAAGCTGCTGATCGGCAACGACGACAGCGAGATCGATATCATGACGCGCGAGGGCGTCGCGGCGGTAGACGAGGCGATCCGCGACCTGCGCCGCGAAAAGCCGCTTCCGACCCTGGAATGGAGTGATCCGCTCGCCCGCGCTGCGGCGGATCATGTCGCGGTCCAGTCGCGCTCGGGCGCGGTCGGCCATTATACGCGGGGCAGCGGGCCGGGCGAACGGATGCGCGCCCGCGGCGGCGGGCCCTATGTCAGCGAGGTCATCACCTACGGCCATCATACGCCTGAAGGCGTCGTCGACCAGCTGTTGATCGACGATGGCGTTCCCGGTCGCGGCCATCGCCACAGCCTGCTGCGCCCGACGCATCGTTATGCCGGGGTCGCGTGCGGCCGGCATCCTGTGCACCGGACGATGTGCGTGACCTTGATGTCGCAAACGCGCGACGGCTCCCCGCCGCCCCCGCCTAGGCGGGCGGCGACGAAGGCCGAATAAGCGCGACGGGGCCAGCCGCGAGCGACCGGCCCCGGGCGTCGTCAGTTGCCGACCGGCTGATTGTCGGTCCGCCGTACCACGATCGTCGACGATCGCGGCGCTTCGCCGGCGACCGGCCACTCGCCGGTCGGATGCTGGATGTTGACGAAAAAGGTCGTGAGGTCGGGCGTATAGGCCAGACCCGTGATCTCGCAGCCGAGCGGCCCGACGAGGAAGCGTTTCGACTGCTTGTTCTGCTGATCGACATAGAACATCGCATTATGCCCGAACGCCTGGTCGATCGTCGTGCCGTCGAGGCCCGAATTGCCCGGGACGCTGTGATCGGTCTGCACCCACATGCGGCCCTCGGGATCGATGCGCAGGCCGTCGGGGCTGGAGAAGGTGTCGCCGTCGATGTCGCCGACCAGGTTGCTGCCGCCCGCCGCGAGCGACGGATCGCCGGCGGTCAGGAAGATTTCCCAGCTGAAGCTGGTCGCCAGCGGCGAATCGCCTTCCTCGCTGAACTTGATGATATGCCCATGCAGGTTGCGGATTCGCGGGTTGGCGGCATCGGTGACCGCGCGGCGGCTGTTGTTGGTCAGCGTGCAGAACACCGCGCTGTTGTCGGGCGCGACGGTCAGCCATTCGGGGCGGTCCATCACCGTGCCGCCGGCGACGCGCGCCGCCTGTTGGCATTTGATCAGCACGTCGGCCTGATTGTTGAAATCGATCGTCGTCGGCGCCGGCGGGGTCGTGCTCTGGCTGACATTGCCCGGATCGGAGGCGCCCGCCGTCAGGCCGTTCTCGCCGACGACCAGCGCGCGCCATTCGCCCGTGCCGTCGCCGTTGAAGCGTGCCACATAGAGCGTGCCGTAATCGAGCAGGTCGGTGTTCGCGGCGCGGTTGGTGTCGCTCCAGGCGCGATCGGGGACGAATTTATAGATGCAGCCCGGCGTCGAATCGTCCCCCATGTAAAAGGCGACGCGACGGTCGCCGCTCGACATGAAGGCGACGTTTTCATGGCTGAATCGACCCATCGCGGTGCGCTTGGTCGGCTGCGCCAGTTCGCGCAGCGGATCGATTTCGACCACCCAGCCATAATTATTCTCGGGCTGCGTCGGGTCGAGATAATTGTCGGTCGTTTCTTCACAGGTCAGGTAGGTGTTCCACGGCGTCCGGCCGCTCGAGCAATTGTTGAGCATGCCCTTGATGCTGCCCGACAGCAGGCCCGCTGCAGGCCCGCCGGCGCGATAGCTGCTGTTGCCGGAGTAACGGCGGTTATAGGTCGATCCCGCCTGCACGGTCCATTTGTCGTCGCTGCCCTTGGCGACCTCGACGACGCCGATGCCGACGGCCGAGAGCGCGATGGCCTTCTGGTCGGCGCTCGCCGTCGCGGGGTCGTAGCCGTCCGCCATCAGGATGTTGAAGTCGGGATATTCGTAATTCATCGCGAGCAGGCCGCGGGTATTGGCATCGACGTTGGGGAGCGCGAAATATTCCATGCCGTCGTGATTGCCACCGGCCCATTTCTCGGCGACCGCGGGGCTCGCGGGGAAACTGCCCGAATAGGCGGTGCCGGCTTCGACCGAATCGCCCGCTTTCAGCAGCACGTCGACGGTATAGCCCTCAGGCACCGTCACCCCGTCGTCCTGGTTCGCGGCGACCGCGGCAAAGGTGGCGGCGAAGCTCGGCGGCGGTGTCGGGGTGGGGGTCGGCGTCGGTGTCGGCGTCGGCGGGACGGTCACGATCGGTTCGCCATCGTCGTCACACCCGGCCAGCGCCATCGCGGGGATCACGGACAGGCCGAACAGGCCGTTCCGCAGCAGCGTGCGGCGCGTCGGATTCTCGGCGACGATCGCCTCGAGGCTGTCGGGACCCAGAAGGCCGCCGGTTTCGCCGCGATAAGGCGCACGGGCTTTGTCGGTAAGATGTGACATGCAGTTCCCCTGTTTTTCGGTTGAGCCCCGGGACTCGATTGTCCCGGTTGGGAGGTGGCGCACCGATTGCAGAGGATGATGTCAGCCGCGTTGCTCGAACGCGTCGGAATGCAATGACTTATATGACGGCCATGTGACGCCGGCTTCTATTGTGCAGACCGGTACACCTTGGATGATGGCAGTCAAGCATCGCAGCGGTCGATGTCGATGGCCAGATAATCGAAATTTCGCGGCAGTTCGATGCGGACGACGGCTCCGTCGCGAACGAGGTCTGCGATTACGGGAGTTTTGCACAATCCGGCCGTCATCATCCGCGCCAGCTCGTTATCGGTCAGGCCGCCCGTCCTTATAGCTTTGTGACGGATGATCAGCCGGTTGCCTTCAGCACGTACGGACTCGACCGTGCCGACTTTTACCTCGTCCATATTTTCGGCAGTGCGCGCGACCCGGTCTTCCGGGCTACTGCAGGCGGTCAGCGACCCAGCGGCGACGCTCAACGCCATGACCGATCGAGCGAGGATCATGCACAATCCTCTATCTTTACGCTCCTATGTTCGCCAGCACCGGTGAGCTCGATCCTGATATCGACTTCCTTGTCGATCACGCCACGGAATCCGGGGTCATTACAGATTGTCGCCCGCAGTTCCCGATCGAATTCGGGCAATTCGAACTCGCTGGCGTGTATGCCCGTAAAGGCCAGGGTCACCGTTCCTCCATCGGCCTTCGCCGAGGCCATGGTAACGCCCGCGCCCAAATCCTTGGGCGTGATGGCATTGACGCCGGCCGCGAGAATTTCGGCACGCGCGGCGGCTTCGCTTTTTGGCGGTGTGCAGCCGATCAGCGAACCGGCCATCGCCAGAAGGAAATATAAACGCATGATGCCCCCAACTATTCCGCAGTGCCGGAGGTATGGAGGGCAGCGATTGATATTGTATAAATGTTGGTCGGCGCGCCGCTATTGCTGCAAGCGCAGCGCCAAATCGCTCTGAAACCGCACATCGTCGCCGCTGGCGAGCCATTTCGCTTCGGCGGCAATCGCGCCGAGCAGGTCGATCAGCGGCCCCATCTCGCTCTTGTGATAATTGCCGAGGACGTGGCCGGTCACGCGGTCCTTGTGCCCCGGATGGCCGATGCCGATGCGCACGCGGCGAAAATCCTCGCCGATGTGGCTGATCATGCTGCGGATGCCATTGTGACCCGCCGCGCCGCCGCCCTGCTTCACCTTGACCTTCATCGGGGCGAGGTCGAGTTCGTCGTAAAAGGCGGTGACGTCCTGCGGCGTCAATTTGTAGAAATCCATTGCGGCGCGCACGCTGCGACCGCTTTCGTTCATGAAGGTGCCGGGTTTGAGCAGCAGAATGCGCTGCGATCCGATGCGGCCTTCCTGGATCCAGCCCTGGAATTTCTTGGCGGGTGCCGGAAAGTCGTAAAAGTCGGCGATGACGTCGGCGGCCATGAAGCCGACATTGTGACGGTGCATCGCATATTTGGGCCCGGGATTGCCGAGACCGACCCAGAGTTGCATGGTCCTGCCTTTCCCGGGTCCTGTCGTTGCGGCCCCTTTCCGCGCGGAAAGGGGCCGTCCGAACGATATTAGGCTTTGTCGCCTTCGGCGGCGGGCGCTTCGCCTTCGGCAGCTTCGCCTTCGTCCTTCGTCGTGTCGCCGTCGCTCGACTTGAGCGCCGACGGGGCGACGATGGTGGCGATGGTGAAGTCGCGGTCGGTGATCGCGCTTTCGACGCCCTTCGGCAGGGTGACGTTGCTGATGTGGATCGAATCGCCGACGTCGAAACCGGTGACGTCGATCGCGATCTCGTCGGGGATCTTGTCCGCGTCGCAGACGAGTTCCAGCTCGTGACGAACGATGTTCAGCACGCCGCCGCGCTTCAGGCCCGGCGAGGCTTCCTCGTTCTGGAACGAGACCGGCACGGCGACCTGGACGGTGGCGTCCTTGGCGATGCGCAGGAAGTCGGCGTGGATCGGGCGATCTTTGACCGGGTGGAAAGCGACGTCCTTCGGCAGCGTGCGGATCTGCTTGCCGCCCACGTCGATCATCACGACCGAGTTCATGAAGTGACCCGTCATCAGCTGCTTCATCAGCAGCTTTTCTTCGACGTGGATCATCAGGGGTTCTTCCTTGCCGCCATAGACAACGGCGGGGACACGACCTTCACGACGCAGTTCACGCGAGGCTCCCTTGCCTCCGCGTTCGCGCGTCTCGGCCGTCAGCGTCAGCTGATCGCTCATCATATTTCTCCGAGATTCGGTTACACAGTTCCGCCACGCCTCCAGGGATGACCATGACGGAAGCCGCGGCGCTTAGCGGGGAAGCGGCGGAATTGCAAGCGCGACGCGCTTATTGCACCCGCGTTACCTTGAACCCGTCGGCCGCGACCATCGCCGGCACGCCGTCGGCGCCGACCAGATGTCCCGCGCCCACTGCCACCAGTACGGTCCCCCGCTGCGTCATCCGCCGTTTGATCCACGCGCTCCAGCGGCGGTTGCGGTCGGTGATGATCGCCTTGCGCGCGGCGGGCACGCTGTCGATATCCTCGTTGATCACCTTTTCGAGTGCCGCGACGTCGCCGCGGCCCCATGCCGCGGTCAGTGCGCCGACCTCCTTCACCGCATCGCCCGCCTCCTCGGCGGCTCGCGTGAGCAGGATGCGCTGAGTCCGCGGATCGAGCGTTTCGAACAGCATCAGCTGCTCGCGCGCGGTCTCGAAGCCGCCGATCGGCTTGCCTGCGGCCTGGAACTTCTCCGTGAGGCCTGTTTCGACGCCGTCGGCCGATGACAGGCCCGCATTTTGCGCGACGCGCTGGCCCATCAGAACCATCACGGCCCAATCATCAAGCCCGTCCTCGCCGAAGCTACGGCCGCTCGCTTCGAGCGTGCGAAAGCCGGTCAGCGCCTTACCCGAGAGGCGCGCTTCGATCGCGAGCGGGGCGTCGCGCGGCGCGAGTTTCCGGAACATCTCGCCCACGGCCGCAAGTTCGGCAGGCGACAACTCCATCATCAACTCGTCGGCCGCCGCGGTCGCGGTCGCCACCCGGCCTTCGTCCCAGTCGGTGCCGCGCGGCAGCGCGTGCATTGTGCCGAGAATATAGATTTTCGTATCGGCGTCGGCGACCAGCCACATCGCCGGCCGTGCCTCGGGCCCCGTCTCGGCGGCCCCGCAGGCGGTCAACAGCAATGGCGAAAGGGCGGCCGCGATGCGACCACCCCATCGTCCGGATCGAGACGCCGGTCGCCTCAATATTCGACCCGTTTCACCGTCAGGCCGCGCTCCTTCAGATAATCCTGCACGCTGTGCTCGCCCGCAAGATGCCCGGCGCCGACCGCGACGAACACGGTTCCCGGCTGATCCATCCGCGCCTTGAGCTGGTCGGCCCAGCGCGCGTTACGATCCCAGAGCAAGGTCTTCGCAAGTTCGGGCGTCGCCGCCAGGCTCTCGTTCATCGCGGTGGCAAGGCCGTCGGGGTCGCCCTTGGCCCACAACAGCACCATCTTGTCGAGCTGCGGCCCCAGCTTGTCGAGATCCTTCACCACCGCGTTGAGGAAGGCGACCTGCTGCGTTTCGGGCAGCGTATCGAAGAAGCCGAGCTGTTCGGGAAGCGTTTCGAGCCCCGCGACCGGCTTGCCCGCGGCCTTTGCAAAACCGGTCAGCAGCTTTTCGGCGCCCTGCTCGGGATCGTAGCCGAGCTTGGTGAGCGGCAGCACCGAGAGGGTAATCGCTGGAAACCAGGGTTCGAACATGTCGAACTGCGCGGGGGACAAGCCGAGGCTTGTCATCGCAGCCTGATAGGCCTTGAGCTCATCGGGATCGAGCCGCGACGACAGCTTCTTGCCGCTCTGGTCGATCGCCAGCGGCATCATCACCTTGGCCGTCTCGGCCTGATCCTCGGGCAGAACGATCTCGAGCATCAGCTGGTCGGATTTGTCGAACGCGGTCTTCACCGCTTCGTCGAACCAGCCGAGCCCGGGCTTCAGCACATGGACGGTGCCGAAGAGATAGATCGTCGTATCGTCGTCCTTCACCACCCATAGCGCGGGGTCGGCATCGGTCGTGGCCGGCGCTGGTGCGCTTGTCGCCGCAGCGGGTTCGGCGGCGGAGGCGAAATTGCCGCCGGGGATCAGCGCGCATTGCGCAAAGGGGATGAACGCGCAGGTGGCGGCAAGCGTCTTGAACCATTTTTTCACGGGAAAGCCTCTCTTCGTGGCGTCTTGTGGCCGGTGGCGGGGGAAAAGGGGAGCAAAAAAAGGGGAAGGCCGTTTCGGTCAGCGGAATTTCAGCCACAGCCAGACAATGGCGTTCACAATCAGCGAAAATGCGAACAGCGTCATAATATCGACCGGCGGCGCCAGCGCGGCGCGATGCAGCACCCACCAGGCCGGGGCCGGAAAGATGAAGGCATACCAACCGGCAACGCAGGCCCACAGCCATGCGCGTTCTTCATGATCGTCGATCGAGCGATGGTAAAGGACCATGCCGATTGCCAATCCGGCAATCCACAGCAGCGATGCGCCGACTGCGAAACCGGGGCTGAGCGATCCGCTGGCGAGCGTTTCGCTCAGCCCGCGCCCGGTCGGCTGGTCGGCGACGAGCCAGCCGCCCACGATGCCGCCGATCACTGCGCAAAAGCCGAGCGTAAGCCAATAGCGCTGCTTGCGGGGCGAAAGGCCTTGCCAAGTCGATCGATAGCGGCGGGCATAGATGGCAAGCGCGAAGATTGCGAAGGCGACCGCGGCAAGCGGGCCGGCCCAGGCGGGAAGGGGCGTGCCGCCGCTATCGAGCGCGGCCTGATTGTGGCCCGCGAAGCCGCCGAGCAGCCCGGCGGCGATCAGTGCGATGACGATCGGCCAGGCGATCAGCGCCGCGAGGCTGCGCGGCTTCGTGTCGTCACGCGACATTGTCGCCTCCCATATATCCATCATCGAAAATCTCCTCGATCGGCATTTCGAACAGCCGCGCCAATTTGAAAGCGAGCGGGAGCGAGGGATCGTATTTCCCCGTTTCGATCGCGTTCACCGCCTGCCTTGAGACATCGAGCCGGTCGGCGAGCTCCGCCTGACTCCAGTTCCGCATCGCGCGCAGCACTTTCAGCTTGTTGTTCATCGGCGCCCCGCCAGCATTTCCATCCGAAAGACCATGGCCTTCCCATAGACATCAATATGTCGCGATAGGGGAATTATTTGCTCGTCCTTTCGAACGGAGGGCAAAGATCGGATGGGACATTCGCTCCGGCGACAAGAGACTGGAGCGCCGTCGCATGGAGGACGCTCCAGCCCAAGTCGCCAGCCGTCACCGGGGAGGCACTGCGCGAGCGAATCCATCCGGATCCCCTCTTACCGGGTGGTATCGACCATAAGCAGCGCGAGCTTTGTTCCGTTCTGCGCCTGCGCGACGGCGCGTTCGACCTGCAGTTCGGCTTTCTCGATCGCATTCGATGCGCATGCCGACTGTCGAGCCTGCTCGGCAGTGCCGCGAAGGCCCGAGCGGCAAACGCTTCGCGCGGCGGTCTTGATGCGGGTGTCGAGGCGCTCGCGATCGGCGGTGCGGGTCAGGTCCAGGTCATCGATGCGGACTTCGGCGGTGGCATTTTCGCTCTCAGCCGCCATAGCGGGCGTTGCAACGGCGGTGAGCGAGAGAGCGAGGGTCAGCGTGCGGGTCATCATATCCATTCTCCTTGAATCGAGCGGTCGTGGTTAACTTGACCTGTCTTTATGTCAGGTGTCCATGACTATATGTCGTGATTCGCTGACCATGTCAATAACACCTTACAAAAAGTTCTGGAGACCTGACTGAATCGGATATTTTCGCGCTGTGGCGAACGGCGGGAAGCCTTGACCGTGCGCCGTCGCTGGGCCAATGCGGCGGCGATTTTTTGCACCTGCGAAGGGATTGCGGCTGTGGCCGACGGGGCGGACAAGACACCACTCAGTTTTCAGGACATGATCCTGACGCTGCACAATTACTGGAGCGCGCGCGGTTGCGCTATTTTGCAGCCCTATGACATGCGCGTAGGGGCGGGGACCTTTCACCCCGCGACAACGCTGCGCAGCTTGGGTCCCGAGCCGTGGAACGTTGCTTACGTGCAGCCGAGCCGCCGCCCGACCGACGGCCGCTATGGCGAGAACCCGAACCGCCTCCAGCATTATTACCAATATCAGGTGATCCTGAAGCCGTCGCCCGCCGACCTGCAGGAACAATATCTGGGCTCGCTCGCGGCGATCGGCATCGACCCGCTGCTCCACGACATCCGCTTTGTCGAGGACGACTGGGAATCGCCCACGCTCGGCGCGTGGGGTCTCGGCTGGGAAGTATGGTGCGACGGGATGGAAGTCACCCAGTTCACTTACTTCCAGCAGATGGGCGGCTTCGACTGCAAGCCCGTCGCGGGCGAGCTGACCTACGGGCTCGAACGCCTCGCCATGTATATCCAGAATGTCGACAATGTGTACGACCTGCGCTTTTCGGACGCGGTCGGCGACGTCGCGGCGGTGAGCTATGGCGATGTGTTCCTCGAGAACGAACGCCAATTCTCGAAGTGGAATTTCGAGGTGGCCGATACCGACACGCTGTTCGCAGGCTTCAAGGCGGCCGAGGCCGAATGCCAGCGCGCCATCGCGGCGAATGTCCCGCTTGCCGCCTATGATCAGGCGATCGAAGCGAGCCACCTCTTCAACCTCTTGCAGGCGCGCGGCGTGATCAGCGTGCAGGAACGCGCCAACTATATGGCGCGCGTCCGCGACCTCGCGAAGGGAAGCTGCAAGGCGTGGATCGACAGCCAGTCCGAACGCTGGACCGCAAAATATCCGGGGTGGACGCTGTGACCGATTTTCTTCTTGAACTGCGCAGCGAGGAAATCCCGGCGCGGATGCAGGCAGGGGCGCGGGCGGAGCTTGAAAAACTGTTCCGGGCGCAATTGAGCGCAGCCGGCCTCGAAACGGGCGAACTGACGATCTGGTCGACGCCCCGGCGGCTGACGCTGATCGCGCGCGATCTGCCCGAGGCGACCGCCGCCGTCAGCGAGGAACTCAAAGGCCCGCGCAGCAGCGCGCCGCCGCAGGCGCTCGAGGGGTTTCTCCGCAAGACCGGGCTGACGCAGGATCAGCTTGAGGAGCGCGATGGCGTTTATTTCGCCGTGATCGACAAGCCCGGACGCGCCACGTCTCGGGTCCTTACCGATACGATCGCGCATATCGTTCGGCACATGCCGTGGCCCAAGTCGATGCGCTGGGGCAAGGAAAGCGCGAGCAGCGAAAGCCTGCGCTGGGTCCGTCCACTGTCGGGCATTGTTGCCATTTTTGGCGAAGAGCTGGTGCCGTGCAAGATTGGCGGGATCGAGGCGGGTTTCGCGACGCGCGGCCACCGCTTCCACTGCCCGGGCGAAATCACCATCGGCTCGGCATCGGACTATGCGGAAAAGCTGCGCGCCTGCCACGTCATCGTCGACCATGAGGAACGGCAGGCGATCATCCGCGACGGCGCCGCGAAAGCTGCGGCCGACGCCGGGCTGACGCTAGTCGACGACGAGGGGCTGGTGATCGAGAATGCCGGACTCACCGAATGGCCGGCGCCCTTGCTCGGCCGCTTCGACGAAGCATTTCTGGAAGTGCCGCCCGAGGTCATCCAGCTGACGGCGCGCGTGAACCAGAAATATTTCGTCGTGAACGGGGCGGACGGGAAGCTCGCCAACGGCTTCGTCTGCACCGCAAACATCGACGCGGTCGACGGCGGCGCGGAGATCGTCGCGGGCAACCGCAAGGTGCTCGCCGCGCGCCTGTCCGACGCACGATTCTTCTGGGAACAGGATCAGAAGAAGACTCTCGCGCAGCACGCCGAAAAGCTCGCGAACATCACCTTCCATGAGAAGCTCGGCACCGTCGCCGACAAGGTCGAGCGCGTCGCGAAGCTTGCTGAATGGCTGGCGAGCGAAGGCATCGTCCCGAACTGCGACCCCGCGCTCGCGCGGCAGGCGGCCGAGCTGGCAAAGGCCGACCTCGTCACCGAAATGGTGGGCGAGTTCCCTGAACTGCAGGGCCTGATGGGCGGCTATTACGCCCGCGCCGAAGGCTTGCCCGATGCGGTCGCCGATGCGATCCGCGACCATTACAAGCCGGTCGGGCAGGGCGATGACGTGCCGACGGCGCCGGTGACGGTGGCTGTGGCGTTGGCGGACAAGCTGGATACGCTTTTTGGCTTCTTCCGCGAGGATATGTTCCCGACCGGATCGAAGGACCCGTTTGCGCTTAGGCGTGCGGGCATTTCTTCTTTGCGTCTAATTTTGCAAAACGGGCTGAAGCTATCGACCGACGCCGCGGCGACGCAGTGGCTTGGTCAAGTCGATCCGACTGCGCCGTTGAGTGAAACGCAAATTGCTGAACGCAAAATTCTGACAACGATCCCGGACTTTTTGACCGAGCGCTTGGCGGTTCAGTTGCGTGAAACCGGTGTGTCGGCGGATGTGGTGCAGGCTTCGCGCGAATGGAACAGTCGAGATGACACTCGGCTTGATCGCACGGAAGCTCGCGCTCGGGACTTGCAAGCATTCTTGGCGACCGAGGATGGCACCAATCTGCTCGCGGGCTACAAGCGCGCCGCGAATATCCTGAAGCAGGCGGGCGAGGTGAGCGGTACGGCCGCCGCGACGCCGCCGACCGAGGCCGACGGCGCGTTGCTTGCCGCGCTCGACGCCGCCGAGCCTGCAGCTTCCGCTGCCGTCGCCGAAGAGCGTTTCACCGACGCCATGGCCGCGCTCGCGTCGCTGCGCGCGCCGATCGACGCCTTTTTCGACGGTGTGATGGTCAACGACCCCGACGAAGCGGTCCGCGCCTATCGCCTCGGGCTGCTATCGCGCTTCACCGGCGCGGTGCACGGCGTCGCCGATTTCTCGAAGATCGAGGGATAGACGCGGCAGCGCGCGGGAAGGGGTGCCATGAACGAAACGCATCTCGTCTGGATCTTTGCGGTCGGCTTTCCGCTGTTCTTTGTCGCGATGTGGCTGCTCGTCACGCGCATCCTGTCGTTCGTGGGGTGGTCGAAATATCTCCCCGTCTTTGCATGGGATCGCCCGATCCCCGCCGATGCGCGGCGCTTTGCTTGGGCGACGATGGTCATCGGCCGTTTTCCGGGCGGGGTCAGCTACAAGAATGCGATGAACGTCTGGCTCGACCAGCGCGGCATCTATCTTCGTCCGCCGCTCTTCTTTCGCCTGTTCCACCCGCCGCTGCATATCGGTTGGGAGCAGATCGCGTCGATCGAGCCGCGCAAGACGCTGTGGATCAAGGCCTGGTCGCTCGCCTTTCGCCGCGACGTGCCGATCCTGACCTTTGGCGGCGGCGCAGGGCAGGCGATTTTCGAACATTGGCAGGCGCGTCATGGAGGCAGGCCAGCCTGACACCGCTAAAGCAAAACTGAGTCGACCCGGTCGCGGTTCGACCCTATTTCCCCGCCCACCTCCTCCCAGGGGCAGCAGGAGCATATGATGACGAAGATGGTGCATTTGTTCGGCGGCGCGGCCACGACGGCCGAGCGTTCGAAGGAATTGCTGGGCGGCAAGGGTTCCAACCTCGCCGAAATGGCCTCGATCGGCCTCCCGGTGCCCCCGGGCTTTACGATCACTACCGACGTCTGCACCGCTTATTATGCCAATGGCGAGCAATTCCCGGCCGGGCTGGTCGAGGATGTCGCGGCGGGCATCGCGCATATAGAGGGCATCACCGGCAAGCGCTTCGGCGACGCCGCGGATCCCTTGCTCGTCTCGGTCCGGTCGGGCGCGCGCGTTTCGATGCCTGGCATGATGGACACCGTCCTCAACCTCGGGCTCAACGATCGCACCGTCGTCGGTCTGTCGGAAGCCTCGGGTGATCCGCGCTTCGCGTGGGACAGCTATCGCCGCTTCGTGCAGATGTACGCCGACGTAGTCATGGGGCTCGACCATGCCGAGTTCGAGGAAGCGCTGGAGATCGCGAAGGAAGACAAGGGTTTCTACCTCGACACCGAGATGTCGGCCGAGGACTGGCAGGCGCTGGTCAAGGAATATCAGGCGATCGTCGAGCGCGAGACCGGCGCGCCGTTCCCGCAGGAGCCCAACGACCAGCTCTGGGGTGCGGTTGGCGCGGTGTTCGCAAGCTGGGAAAGCGACCGCGCGAAAGTCTATCGCCGCCTGAACTCGATCCCCGGCGAATGGGGCACCGCGGTCAATGTGCAGGCGATGGTATTCGGCAATATGGGCGATACTTCGGCAACCGGCGTCGCCTTCACGCGCGACCCCGCGACCGGCGAGCGCGCCTGGTACGGCGAATGGCTGATCAACGCGCAGGGCGAAGACGTCGTCGCGGGCATCCGCACGCCGCAATATCTCACCAAGATCGCGCGCGAGAAGGCGGGCGCCAAACCGCTGTCGATGGAAGAGGCGATGCCCGAGACCTTCGGCGAACTCGGCCGCGTCTTCGACACGCTCGAAACCCATTATCGCGACATGCAGGACATCGAGTTCACCGTCGAACGCGGAACCTTGTGGATGCTGCAGACGCGCTCGGGCAAGCGCACCGCCAAGGCGGCGCTGCGTATCGCGGTTGAAATGGCGGCTGAGGGGCTGATTTCTGAAGAGGAAGCGGTGCAGCGCGTCGATCCTGGCGCGCTCGACCAACTGCTCCATCCGACGCTCGACCCCAACGCGCCGCGCGACGTCCTTACCAAGGGACTTCCTGCAAGCCCCGGCGCGGCATCGGGCATGATCATGTTCGACGCCGATAGCGCGGAGAAGGCGGCCGGAATGGGCGAGGCGGTGATCCTCGTTCGTGTCGAGACGAGCCCCGAGGACATCCACGGCATGCACGCCGCCAAGGGTATTCTCACCGCGCGCGGCGGGATGACCAGCCACGCGGCGGTGGTCGCGCGCGGCATGGGCCGCCCCTGCGTTTCGGGCGCCGGCGGGCTGTCGATCGACAGCGCGGCGCGGGTGCTGCGGGTCGGCGGGCGTGAACTGCGCGAAGGCGACATCCTGACGCTCGACGGATCGACCGGCGAGGTGATGGCGGGTGAGGTTCCGACGCTGCTTCCCGAACTGGTGGGCGATTTCGGCACGCTGATGGGCTGGGCCGACAAGGTGCGCCGGATGAAGGTGCGCACCAATGCCGAGACCCCGGCGGACGCACAGGTGGCGCGCGACTTTGGCGCCGAAGGCATCGGGCTCTGCCGCACCGAACATATGTTCTTCGACGCCGCGCGCATTACCGCGGTGCGCGAGATGATCCTTGCCGACAGCGAGGACGGCCGCCGCGCCGCGCTTGCGAAGCTGCTCCCCGAACAGCGCGGCGACTTTGCCGCGATCTTCGGCGTGATGGCGGGCTTGCCGGTGACGATCCGCCTGCTCGATCCGCCGCTCCACGAATTCCTGCCGACGCGCGAAGAGGATTTCGCCGACGTCGCTGCCGCCGCGGGGGTAGGGATCGAGGCGCTGAAGGCGCGCGCGAACGAGCTGCACGAGTTCAACCCGATGCTCGGCCATCGCGGCTGTCGCTTGGGTGTCACCTATCCCGAAATCTACGAGATGCAGGCGCGCGCGATCTTTGAGGCCGCGTGCGACGTCGCCGCCGAAACCGGCGCCGCGCCTATCCCCGAGGTGATGATCCCGCTGGTGGCGACGCGCCGCGAATTCGACCTGATGAAGGCGGTCGTCGACGCGCAGGCGAGAGCGGTGTTCGCCGAAAAGGGCCGCGAGATCGCCTATCTCGTCGGCACGATGATCGAACTGCCGCGCGCCGCGCTGATGGCGGGCGAGATCGCCGAAAGCGCCGAATTTTTCAGCTTCGGCACCAACGACCTCACCCAGACGACGATCGGCATCAGCCGCGACGATGCGGGGCGCTTCCTGACGCAATATGTCGACAAGGGCATTTTCGTCACAGATCCCTTCGTCAGCCTCGACGTCGAGGGCGTCGGCCAGCTCATCGAGCTCGCCGCCGAACGCGGCCGCAGCACGCGCGCGGGCATCAAGCTCGGCATTTGCGGCGAGCATGGCGGCGACGCGCCGAGCATCCATTTCTGCGAAAAGACCGGCCTCGACTATGTCAGCGCCTCGCCCTACCGCGTGCCGATCGCGCGCCTGGCGGCGGCGCAGGCGGCGCTGAAGGCGAAATAGCACGCTTGCCGGCGGTGGGTGATTGCGGCCGGGGGAGGACTTCTCCCGGCCACGGCACCAACGCGCCGGCGAAAGCTGCGGTTTCGAATCATTGTCGCGCGCGCCGGCCGCTGCTGGTGGAAGGGCCGCGCGGAAATCGGCGCGCAGGATGTACTCCGCGACCAATAATCCGTCCGAGCGGTCATAAAGCTGAAATAGGGGGTTGCGCCCCCGGGCACTGGCCCTTAAAGGCGCCTCTCCACGCACCCGTAGCTCAGCTGGATAGAGCATCAGACTACGAATCTGAGGGTCGGGCGTTCGAATCGCTCCGGGTGCGCCATTCCCTCCCTCCGGCCGGTCGCTGGACAGGTATCGGGAATTTTCTCCCAAGATTGACGCATTCTTGAAGCCGCCTCTCGCAGCGGATTCTGCGCTGCTCGCGCCTGTAAGCCGACGTGGGTCAAGGGGGCCTGCCGGCGCCTATTCATCAGTGTTGCAGCAACTTAACATGGGTGAATGTCCGCGCGGCGCGTAACGCGCATCTGGTCTCTCGAATCCAAGGGGGACGCATGGGGCTGGCTGAAATCGTGAACGCGCTGCTGACCCCGCGGGAGCGGTTGGTCTGGGAAGCCAGCCTGGCGCGCAACGCGCGTGAATATATGAAAGGCGCCGACCTCGCCCGCGAAGGCGAAAAGCCCGTGGCGCTCCGGATTGTCCTGGCGGGCTGGGCGCAGAAATATAAACAGATGCCCGACGGTCGGCGGCAAATCCTGGGGCTGGTCCTGCCGGGCGAACTTTGCGACCTCGATCTCTTCACCGTCGCGCGCACCGATCATTCGATCGCCGCGGTGCGCCGCCTGTCGGTCGCGGAGATCGGCCGGGCGGACGCGCAGCGCCTTTTCGAACAATGTCCGAATCTGGCGCCGGCGCTGTGCTGGGCCGCGATCGTCGGCGCGGCGGTCCAGCGCGAATGGACGATCAACATTGGACAGCGAAACGCGCTCGAGCGCGTGGCCCAGCTTCTTTGCGAAATCTATGTGCGACAGCACGACATCCCGTCTGCTGGCGGCGGGGCCTGCGACTTTCTGCTCACCCAGGGACAGATGGCGGAAGCGATGGGGCTGACGCAGGTGCATGTCAACCGTATCGTCCAGCAACTCCGCCTCCGCTGCGCGGTGGAGGTTCGCAATATGCGGCTGGAAATTCCGGATTTCCAGCAGTTGGCGGCTTTGGCCTCGTTCAACGCCACCTATCTTCATCTGGGGGAAGCGGCGACATTGGTCGAACGCGTGAAGATGTTATTCCTGTCGGACCTTGACAGGCCGGACCGGCCGAACGGCGACGGCGCGATTTCGCCGACTGTCTGACGGAGACCGACTCTCCGCGTCAGCGAACGATCGGCGGGGGGGTCGAGATGCAAGAAGGGCCCTGCGTTGCGGCAGGGCCCTTCAGTCCTCTTGTATATGGCTACGCAAGAGGATGCTCATCAACCGTCCCGGGTCGCAGGTCGGTATCCGTGAAGCGATCATTAGCCTAGATGCGGCCCTTCTCTTGCAACATAGATTATAGCCGACGCGAAAAGGCAGCAGTGAGAAGAATGGGGTGGCGGAGCGGGAGGGATTCGAACCCTCGATACGCTTTTGACGTATACTCACTTTCCAGGCGAGCGCCTTCGACCACTCGGCCACCGCTCCGCACGCACCCCGGTCGTTTCGTGCGACGCACGAAGCGTGAATCGGGTGCTCAACCAATTCGCACTGGAAGGGGCGCCCTAATCGCTTGGCAGGGCTTTCGCAAGCCGGTTGGGCGTGGCAGACATCGATCATGAAACATCTGCTTCTGACAGCCGCTGCTGCCGCGTCGCTCATCCTTCCTGTGGCCGCTTCGGAGCCGTCGGCCATCCCGTCGCCGGGAGAAATTGCCGAGGCCGCACCCACTGCCGACTGGATCGCCATCGCTCCATCCGACCTCTTGGTGATGGATCTCGCGCCCGATGCGAAGGGCAAGCCGCGGCGCGTCGTCATCCAGTTGATGCCCGCGCCGTTCAGCCAGGGCTGGATCGGCAATATCCGCAAGCTCGCCGCGGCGCATTGGTGGGACGGGACGAGCATCAACCGCGTGCAGGACAATTATGTCGTGCAATGGGGCGACGCGACCGAGAAGAAGGTGCTGCCGGAGGGGTTGGCGGCGGTGCCGGAGAGAGAATATCAGGTTCGCGATACGGCCAAAGTCATGTCGATCATCGAGACGATACATGGCAACAAGGAGCGGCTCAAGGCGCTGGTCAAAGAGCAGCGAAGGTCCGACCCTCCCGTAATTTACGCGCCGGACATGCGGACAAAGGTCGATCCCTATGCGGACTTCCAAGGTTTTGCTGATGGATGGCCGGTAGCGGGAAGTACGGGCTTGTGGCCCATCCATTGCTACGGCGCCGTCGGCGTCGGTCGAAACATGTCACCGGACACCGGCAGCGGCGCCGAACTTTATGCTGTTATAGGACATGCGCCGCGCCATCTTGATCGCAACATCGCGGTCGTCGGCCGCGTCATCAGCGGCATCGAGCATCTGTCGAGCCTGCCGCGCGGGACGGAGGCGCTCGGCTTCTATAAAGCCGAGGCCGAGCGCACGCTCATTGCGTCGATCCGCATCGCGAGCGAATTACCTGCCGTCGAACAACCCAAATTCGAATATCTATCGACCGAAAGCGACAGCTTCGCGCGCTATGCCGATGCGCGCGCCAACCGGCGCGATCCCTTCTTCATTCGCCCCGCGGGCGGCGCCGATATTTGCAATATCCCGGTTCCCGTTCGTCCGGTCGCGGCGAAATAGGGTCGGTGGAGGCTTTTACCGTCAAGACGCCGCTCTGGCGCTGGCAATCCGCGACCGCGCCTGCCGCATGGTTTTTCGTGACAATAGCGGGCGAGGCGGCTGACGGCATTCGCCTTGCTGCAATATCGGGTCAATGGCTCAATGGACGCAAGGGGTTCGGCTCGGCGCGCGTCGACGCGAGAATCGGCGACACCCGATGGAAAACGTCGGTGTTCCCGCACAAGGAAAGCGGCGGCTGGTTGCTGCCGGTCAAGGCGATGGTCCGCAAGGCGGAAGGTCTTGCGGAGGGCGATCAAGTGACCGTGACGGTCAGTCTTTAGGCGGGGTTTCGGCCTTCGCGTCGCGCGCCTGCGCCTTGCGTTTGCGCAGATTGGCGCGCAACGCTTCGGCGAGGCGGCGTTCGCGTTCTAGATCGGCGGGGGGGGGCGTTTTGCTCACGAGCGTGGCCATGCCCGCGAAATCGCCGCATCGTCAAGCCTCGCATCTTGACAGGCGAGGGACGCCCCGCCATAGGCCGCGCCTGCCCAGCGAACATGCGTTGGCGGGCAGTCCGGTTGCTGCTGTAGCTCAGTGGTAGAGCGCGTCATTGGTAATGACGAGGTCGACAGTTCAATCCTGTCCAGCAGCACCATTTCCCCGCATTCGAGACGATCGGCGCGTCAGATCCTGGCGGCGAGCAGCCAGTCGTGGAACAGCTTGACCGCCGGCTGACGCAGCGCGCGCGGGCGGCACACGAACCAATAGCTGTAGGGACTGTCGACGTCGAAGTCGAACAGGCGGACGAGGCGCGGGTCGTGCGCATCGTCGAAGTGGTGGCCGTGCATGAAGGCGACGCCGATGCCCTGCGCGGCCGCCTCCAGCATCAGCGGACCCGAATCGAAATAGTCGGTCCCGGCGGGCTCAAGATAGGGCATGCCGATCGCTTTCTTCCATTCGAGGAAGGTCTCGGGCATTTCCCTGTGGAGCAGGACGGTCATCCGCTGCATCTGTTCGGGCACCGTTATCGGGCGGTCGCCGTCGGCCAGCGTTCGCGACGCGATCGGGAACACCTTGTCTTGATCGAGACGCGCCGCGTAAAGCATCGGGTCAATTGAGCGGGCGAGCGCGATGGCCGCGTCGATGCCTTCGCCGAGGCGCGCTTCGCCGTGCGACATGGTGTCGATATCGATGTGCAGTTCGGGATGCTGGCGCCTGAGTTCGGGAAGGCGCGGGAACAGCCTTTGCTGCGCGAACAGCGGCAGGACGTTGAGATGGAGGCGGAGCGATGCGTCGGGGCTGCCGGCCTGGCCGATCACCGCGCGCAGTTCATCGACAAGTGGCGACAATTGCTCGTGCAGGGCGCGCCCGGTCTCGGTGAGGCTGAGTCCGTGGTGATGGCGGTTGAACAGTGGGCGCCCCACGGCATGTTCGAGCGTCTGGATGCGGCGCGACAGCGCGGGCATCGACAGACCAAGTTCGAGCGCCGCCGCCTTGACAGTGCCGTGGCGGGCCACCTCGAGAAAGGCTTCCATGCTGCTGAGGGGAGGAAGGCGTGGCATATCGGCTGGCGATGATGGCATGGGCCCGCCCGACATGCCAGAATTTTGTGCAGTGCGTCATAGATCGACGGCGAAGCGGGGTCGCAAATCGGGAACGACAACCTATGTTTCGCATTCTGACCTTATTGAGGGAGACGCGCATTGGCCGAAGCGGCAGTGAAAGAAAAACAGGTGAAACTGCAGGTGGCGAATTCGCGCGCCGAGGAAAGCGGCGGTGGCATCGCCCGCATTCCGCGCTCTGCGATGGCTGAACTTGGCGTTACCGAAGGCGATATCATCGAGATCAGCGGCAAGCGGCAGACGGCCTCGCGCGTTGTGGCACCCTATGCGGAAGACGAGGGGCTGGAGGTTATCCGCCTCGATGGCTTGCAGCGCGCCAACGCTGGCGCGGGCGCGGGCGACATGGTGGTCCTGACCCGCGTCGAGGCCCGCCCCGCGACCCGCGTGGTGTTCGCACCGGCACAGGAAAATCTTCGGCTTCAGGGTTCGGCGAACGCACTGAAGCGCAGCTTTTTTGGCCGTCCGGTCGTCGCAGGCGATACGGTCGCGACTGCGGGACAGCAGCGGCTGCCGTCGGGTGATATGCCGCCGCAGCTTCGCCAAATGCTCAACGCGCCAGCCTATGCGCTCGCCGAAGTGCGCCTGCTCGTTGTGTCGGCGAGCCCCAAGGGCGTTGTTTTCGTCGACGAGAATACCGAAATCGAATTGCTCCCCGAATATCAGGAGCCGCAGGACGCCCGCCGCACTGATGTCACCTACGACGACCTCGGCGGGCTGGGCGAAACGATCGACCAGTTACGCGAGATGGTCGAACTGCCGCTGCGTTATCCTGAACTTTTCCGGCGTCTTGGCGTCGATCCGCCGCGCGGCGTGCTCCTCCACGGCCCGCCGGGAACGGGCAAGACGCGGCTCGCACGCGCCGTTGCCAATGAGAGCGAAGCGCAATTCTTCCTGATCAACGGGCCCGAGATCATGGGCAGCGCCTATGGCGAGTCCGAAAAGCGGTTGCGCGATATTTTCGAGCAGGCGGCGAAGTCGGCTCCTTCGATCCTGTTCATCGACGAGATCGATTCGATCGCGCCGAAGCGCGGGCAGGTGCAGGGCGAGGCCGAAAAGCGGCTGGTGGCGCAGTTGCTGACGCTGATGGACGGGCTCGAACCGCGGACGAATCTGGTCGTCATTGCCGCCACCAATCGCCCCGACGCGATCGACGAGGCGCTGCGCCGTCCCGGTCGTTTTGACCGCGAGATCGTGATCGGCGTTCCCGACGAGAAGGGGCGCCGCGAGATATTGGGTATCCACACGCGCGGCATGCCGCTCGCCGACAATGTCGATCTGGACGAGCTGTCGCGAACGACCTTCGGTTTCGTTGGCGCCGATATGGCGGCGCTGACACGCGAAGCAGCGATCGAAGCCGTTCGCCGGATCATGCCCAAGCTCAATCTCGAGGAAGGGACGATCCCCCCCGAGGTGCTCGAGGAATTGCGCGTGACGCGCGAGGACTTCAACAATGCGCTGAAACGCGTCCAGCCGTCGGCGATGCGCGAAGTGATGGTGCAGGCACCCAAGACGCGCTGGAGCGACATCGGGGGCCTCGACGCGGCGCGGGACAAGCTGATCGAAGGGATCGAGCTGCCGCTGAAGAATCCCGAGGCGTTCCGGCGACTGGGCATCCGTCCGGCGAAGGGCTTTCTGCTCTATGGCCCGCCCGGAACCGGCAAGACCCTACTCGCCAAGGCCGCGGCGCGCGAATCGGACGCGAACTTCATCTCGATCAAATCGTCGGACCTCTTGTCGAAATGGTATGGCGAGAGCGAGCAGCAGATCGCGCGCCTGTTTCAGCGTGCGCGAGCCGTCGCACCGACGATCATTTTTATCGATGAGCTCGATAGCCTGGTTCCCGCGCGGGGCAGCGGAACATCGGGCGAACCGCAGGTGACCGAACGCGTCGTCAACACGATCCTCGCTGAGATGGATGGGATCGAGGAGATGCAATCGGTCGTCGTCATCGGCGCGACGAACCGCCCGAACCTGATCGACCCCGCGCTGCTGCGCCCGGGGCGGCTTGACGAACTCATCTACGTCTCGGTGCCGAATGGCGAGGGGCGCAAGCGCATCCTCGAAATCCAGACGGCGAAGATGCCGCTCGCGGACGACGTCGATCTAGGCGTCCTCGCCGAAAAATCCGATCGCTTCACCGGCGCCGACCTGGAGGATCTGACCCGGCGTGCGGGTCTTGCGGCGCTCAAGCGCTCAATGGGCAGCGATACGGTGATGATGGAGGACTTCGAGGCCGCGCTCAAGGACACCCGCGCTTCGGTGACCGAAGCGATGGAGCGGGACTATGAAAAGATCCAGGGCGAGATCAAGCAGGCCGCAATGAGCATCGACCCGATCGGCTTCTTCGCACCCGGCATGCTCAAGCCCGTCCGCGAGCGGAAGCATGAGGAACCGAAAGACTAGGACGCTTGGGGCTGGTTCTGTCTCAGCGCCGACCAGCCCCACAGGATCAGCCAGCCGCAGAAGCCTGCCATCAGGCCATATGCGACCATGGGATGCCAGTTGTAGAGCAGCACGCCGATGGCGGGCGATACGATATAGGCCGAGCCGTTGATGGACGCGGTCATGCCGGCGACCGCTCCTTGATCGCGCCGCGGAACCGAGAGCGAGGCGCCGGCGGTGAAGCCGGGCCGGAACAGGCCGAAACCGAGCGAGGCGAGGGCAAAACCGATGATGATGCCGTGGAAGTCATAAGACAGCCCGGTCATCACGGTCCCGAGCCCGCCGAGCGCCGATCCGCACAGCACCGCAGTCCGCGGCGACATTTTTAGCAAGGGAATCAACCCCCATTGCGAAAGCAATGTCGCGAATGCGCCCGCCATCAGCACGATCCCTGTCATCGCAGCACCCTCGTCGGGGCTTAGGCGGAGGTGCAGGCGGTCGAGGATCAGGAAGCCGATTACCCCGAGCATCATCGCCTGCGCCTGCCCGCCGAAGAAGCCCGCGAGCAGCCACGGGCGCACGCGCTTGTCCGCCCAGCGGAGTGTCTCCGGTGTGATGTCGGTTCGGTCGAGGTCCTGCTCTTCGTCTTCGTCGGCGGCGGTCTGCGGAGATCCCGCGGTCGTGGGATAAGAGGCGATCGCCCCGCGCGCCGCAAAGCGCGGGACATCGTTGGGCAGACGCCAGCGTAGCGCGATGAGCACGGCCAAGCCGATCAGCGCGAAGACCAGGAGCGGGCCGGCGAGGCCGACAATGGGAAGGATGAAGAAGGGAGCGATCGCCGGGCCGATGACGGTGCCTAATCCGAAGGATGAGGATACGAGCGACAGCGCCTGCGTACGCTGTTCGGGGTCGGTGCGTGCGGCGACGTAGGCCTGCACCGCGGGGGGCGCAGCCGAGCCGAACCCGCCGTAGAGGCTGCGGAACAGCGCAAAGAGGATGAAGGTCATGCCCGCTGCCAACCAGCCTTCGAGCCCCGACCAGAGCACGAAGCCACACAGCGCCATCGACGAAAGGAAGCCGATGACGCCCAGCGCCATCAGCGCCTTGCGTCCACGTTTGTCCGATTGGCGCGCCCAGTGCGGTGCGGTGAGCACCCAGAGCAGCGCCGACCAGCTGAACGCGAGGCTGACCCACACGTCGGGAATGTGCAGCTTGGCGCCGATGGCGGGCAGGATCGACTGCATCGCGGTATTGCCCGCTGCTGCGACGAGCATGACGGCAAACAGCACCGCCATGCGGTCCGAGGGGATGGAATGCGATGTCGTCGCCATGTCCGCCCCCTCTTTGTTGCCTTCGGTAACGTGGCTTCTCCCTACACGCGAGCGTCCCGCTGTCCAGAGTCAAGACAGACTCTTTCCTTGCGCGACCGTCACGATTTTGCCACGCATTTGATCAACCGCAACAACGCGAAAGCCATCATGACCAATCCGCGGGCGCAGGCCCAACAAACGAAAGTCCCGCTGGCCCGCCGGCTGCGCGTGGGCCTCAAACGCTTTTTCGGGCCGTGGGGCATGTTCGTGCGCGGCTTCATCAAGCACCCGGTCATGGTGGGATCGATCGTGCCGTCGTCGCCGACGCTGATCCGCCATATGCTGAAGCCCGTCGACTGGAAGAATACCAAGCTGTTCGTCGAATATGGTCCGGGCGTGGGTACATTCTGCCGTCCGGTCCTCGAACGGATGACGGGCGACGCGACGCTGATCGCGATCGATACCAACGAGGACTTCATCGATTATCTTCGGGGGGATATCCGCGACAGCCGCTTTATCGCGGTTCATGGCTCAGCGGCGGACGTCGAGGAAATTATCCGCGCGCATGGCTTCGAAAAGGCCGATTATGTCCTCTCCGGTCTGCCATTCTCGACGCTGCCCGCCGGCGTCGGCCCCGCCATCGCAGCGGCGACGCACCGCGTATTACGTCCGGGCGGCGCTTTCCTCGTCTATCAATTCCGCGCCCGCGCGCGTGATTTCCTCGCGGCGCACTTCAACCGCATCGACAATGCGTTCGAATGGGTCAATGTCCCGCCCTGCTTCCTCTTCTGGGGCTGGAAGGACTGAACGTCCAAGGGACTAAACTTCCGGGTCAGGATCGCCGAGCCCGAAGTTGAGTTTTCGCGACACCGTATAATCGACGACGCCGACGACGAACCAGGCGAGCGTCCAGCGCAGCCGCGTCAGCCAGCTGCCGCGCGCCTTGTGCGATTGCGACGTGATGATCTCGCAGTCGGGCCGCAGCGCCGCGAGGAAGTTGCGCATCCTTTCGGCGAAGCCCGCGTCGGCGATCCGCACCATCACTTCGACGTTCACGAACAGGCTGCGCACGTCGAAATTGGCCGATCCGATATAAACGACATCGTCGATGACGATCAGCTTCATGTGCAGCCGGCACGGCCGATATTCCCAGACCTCGCCGGTCTTGCGCAGCAGATAGCCATAGAGCAGCCGCGACGCGCCGATCGTTGCCGGATTGTCCGACTTGCCCGCCATCACGAACCGCGCGCGGCCGCGCCGCGCGACGCGGCCGAGCCGGCGCAGCATTCCCTGGCCCGGCGAGAAATAGGCCATCGCCATATCGAGCTGCCGCGCATCATCAAGGTCGGCGCGAACCGCGCGCGCCCAGGGAGAGAGACGCTGCGTCGGGCCCCCGACGAGCCACGAGACAGCCTCGCCATCGACCGGCCATTCGCGGATCAGCCGTCGCAGGGTCAGCACCTTGCCGTCGTCGTTGACGGTGTAATCGTGGATCTCGGCGAACCATCGCGCAGCTTGTATGACCGTCGGGCCCTTCACGATCATGCCGATGTCGAACCAGCAGTCGCTGCGGGGCGGGCTCAGATAATCGTCGGCAATGTTAAACCCGCCGGTAACCGCAATATAGTCGTCGATCAGGATCAGCTTTTGATGATTGCGGATCAGATAGGTCGACCGCCAGCGGCGCGAGAAGAAGGTAACACTGCCGCCCGCTTCGCGGAGTGGGGCGAACAGGCTGTCGGGCGTGTCGCCCGAGCCGAAACTATCAATTACCGCACGGACGCGGACGCCGCGTTCCGCAGCGAGGAGCATGGCATCGAGAATGCGCCGACCCGCCGCGTCGCCCTTAAAGATATACATGATGAGGTCGATGCTGTGCGCCGCCCCGTTGATCAGATCGAGCAGCCGTGTCAGCCGGTCGCCGCCGTCGAAGAGCAGTTCGATCCGGTGGCCTGCGACATCCGCCGTCAAGCTCTGGTGCAGATCGGCGGGGGGGCAGGCGTCGGTCATCAACCGCTCATAGGCTGGTGGCCGTAAGGGCTGCAAGAGCGCCGCTTTGGTTGACATTGGCGGGCCTCCCTGCTAGCGCGCAGCGCTTGCTGCCATGCCCCAAAGGCTGGCCTCTCCGATATTAAGGAAACAACATGGCCCGCGTTACCGTCGAGGATTGCGTCGACAAGATTTCCAACCGCTTCGACCTGGTTCTGCTTTCGGCGCACCGCGCGCGCGAAATCTCGGGCGGTTCGGAACTGACCGTCGACCGCGACCGCGACAAGAATCCCGTCGTCGCGCTGCGCGAGATCGCCGAACAGACGATTCGTCCCAAGGATCTGCAGGAAACGCTCGTCGGTTCGATGCAGAAGGTCGTCGTTGACGATGACGACACGCCCGATGAAATCAGCTCGATCAGCCGCTCGGCCGAAGCGCTGCGTCTGACCGCGGCGGCGCCGCCGCGCAGTCCTGCCGGCGGTGGCGGCGACTTCGAATAAGCGCTGCTGACAATTGATTACCAACGGGGCCGCAGGAAACTGCGGCCCTTTTGTCAATCAACGTGCGTCAGTTCGGCGATCCGGATCGCCTTCGAGGCAAGCATCGGCTCCAGAATGCGCTGGATGCGGTGCGCGCGCGGCGAGCCGACCGCGATGTTGAACAGGCTGTTGGCGATCACATCGGCAATCTGGACCCCGTCGCTGCGGCGGCTGTCTGCGAGCGAGGCGCGCCCCCACTGACCGAGCCCGGCCTGAATCTCCTCGCGGACATGCGACAGGATTTTGGGATCGTAGCGCCCGTCGTCGATCACGACGTCGGTGCAGACGCCTCCCGTTTCCGGAAGCCAGTGGCCGACCGCGCTGTTGAGCAACGCGCCGTAGAGCGCGAGATCACTCGGCAGGGTGCCGCCCGGATTCTGCGCCAGCTTCTTGCGCTCGGCGACCGCGACCCACGCCCTGCCGCCGGCGCGGTCGAACAGTTCGAGCAGGTAGGCGCGTTCGACGAGGCTGATGCGGCTGCCCTTGAGTTCGCCGCGAAGCCCGGTGACGCCGCGGAAGCGATCGTGGATTTCGGTCGCTGTCTGGGGTGTGAGCATCACTGCCGAGAAGGTCATCGCGCCGGCGTTGAGCCCGCCCGATTCGTCGCAATAGATCGTCATTCCGAGGGGTTACCGCACACGCCCGAAAAAGGCGACCGTGCGTGTCTGGCCGGGCGCGACCGCGTCGGCCCACTTCCAGCGGACATGCGTAACGTCGGCCGCGGTGGCCGGGCGGGCCGCTCCGCCTTCGACCGGCACCGCCAAATCGGAAAGCGGCGCAAATTGCTTGCCGCCGTCGACCGAGACGCCGAAACCCGCTTCGTCGTCGGTGCCGTCGAACAACAGCGCTTGCGGGATCGGATTGGCGATCACCACGCCCGATGCGGGTTCCGCGCCGTTATTGGTGAAGGCGAGCGAGATGCGCACCCGGTCGCCCGGTACGACGACGTCCGGCGTGAGGTACGTCTTCGTCGCGGGCTTTCCGTCTGTGGCAGAGATCGATTTTTCGAGTTCGACCTTGCTGGTCAGCGTGCCTGTGTTCTGCGCCAGCGCCGGCGGGGCGCCGACCGCCAGAAGCGCTGCCGCCGCCCGAATGCCCCACTTCTTGCCCGTCATCGCTTCCTCCCTGGTCCTCGCCAGCATCTTTGGCGCATCAGGCAGGGCAGGGATAGCGCTTCTTCATGAGCGCGTCGAAGGCCGAGTAGATGCTGACCTTCCGCCGTACGGAAACCGGATAGCTGCGCAGGTGCGACAGCCATTGATCGGGGCTGACATCGCCCGACTCAGGCGGACAACTCGTCGTCTTGCGGCCGGCGCGGCGTTCGGCGTCGATCCGTGCCTTGTAGCGTTTGCCTGCCGCGATGACCTCGCCCTTGAGCTGATGGCCTTGCGGCGTCGCGAGCGCGAGCGGACCGAGCCGCTCGATCGACGCCGCGCGTGCGAGAAACGCCGCCACGCTCATGTCACCCGGCGCCATGGCACAGAGAAGGGGAGCGGTAAGCAGGACAGGCAGGAGGCGCGCATGTTTCGCGTTGATCATGCGCCGCCACTTGCCCCCAGCCAATGAATGATCCTTGAAGCAAGCCAGGCCGAAGCCCTATGCGCCCTGCGGATTGGCGTCGCCGAACGGGCGCGGCTTGCGCTTGATCTGCGGGATACCGCCGGCATGTCCCGAAACCGGCGTGCCGCGCTTGTCGGCGTCGTCCTCGCGGCCGATATCCTCGCCCTTGATCGCGCGCTTCGCTTCCTCGCCCGACAGCGTTTCATATTCCAGCAGTGCGCCGGCAAGCAGGTGGAGTTCGTCGAGATGGTCGGTAAGCACCTTGCGAGCGACATTTTCGCCTTCCTCGACGAGGCGGCGAACCTCGGCGTCGATCAACTTGGCTGTCTCTTCGGACATATTCTGCGCCCGCGACACGCTGTGGCCGAGGAAGACCTCGTCCTGGTTGTCGCGATAGCGCAGCCAGCCCAATTTTTCGGACATGCCATATTCCATGACCATCGCGCGGGCCATGTCGGTCGCCTGCTGAATGTCGTTCGAGGCGCCGGTGTTGAGCTCGTCCTTGCCGTAGATCAGCTGCTCGGCGATGCGGCCGCCGAAGCAGAGCGCGAGGCGCGCTTTCATCTGCTTCATATTCTGCGAATAGCGATCGCGTTCGGGCAGGTTCCACGTCACGCCCAGCGCGCGTCCGCGCGGGATGATCGTGACCTTGTGGAGCGGGTCGTTATGCTCGACGTGGAGCGAGACCAGCGCGTGACCGGCTTCGTGATAGGCGGTTGCCTTCTTTTCGTCCTCGGTCATCACCATCGAGCGACGCTCGGCGCCCATCATCACCTTGTCTTTCGCTTCCTCGAACTCGTTCGAGGCGATCAGGCGCTTGCCCTTGCGCGCGGCGAGCAGCGCCGCTTCGTTACAAAGATTTGCCAGATCGGCGCCCGAGAATCCCGGAGTGCCGCGCGCGATGCGGCGGAGGTCGACATCGGGCGCGAGCGGCTTCTTGCGCGTGTGGACTTCGAGGATTTTCTGGCGGCCCTCGATATCGGGGCGCGGCACGACGACCTGGCGGTCGAAGCGGCCCGGACGCAGCAGCGCGGGATCGAGCACGTCGGGGCGGTTGGTCGCCGCGACGATGATGATGCCTTCGTTCGCCTCGAAGCCGTCCATCTCAACCAAGAGCTGGTTCAGCGTCTGCTCGCGCTCGTCATTGCCGTTGCCGAGGCCGGCGCCACGGTGGCGGCCGACCGCGTCGATTTCATCGATGAAGACGATGCACGGCGCGTTGCGCTTCGCCTGTTCGAACATGTCGCGGACGCGCGAAGCACCAACGCCGACGAACATTTCGACGAAGTCCGAACCCGAAATGGTGAAGAATGGCACGCCTGCTTCACCCGCGATCGCGCGGGCGAGCAAGGTTTTGCCGGTGCCAGGCGAGCCGACGAGCAGCGCGCCCTTCGGGATCTGGCCGCCGAGTTTCGAGAATTTGGTCGGATCCTTCAGGAATTCGACGATTTCCTCGAGCTCTTCGCGCGCCTCGTCGATGCCCGCGACGTCGTCGAAGGTGACGCGGCCCTGCTTTTCGGTGAGCATCTTGGCGCGCGACTTGCCGAAGCCCATCGCGCCCGAGCCGTTATTCTTCTGCACCTGGCGGAAGACGAAGAAGGCGATGCCGAGGATCAGCAGGAAGGGCAGCGACTGGACGAGCATATACATCCAGAAATTCGGCACTTCGGCCGCCTTTCCGTCATATTTGACGCCATTTTCGTTGAGCATCTTGAGCAGTTCGGGATCGCGCACGACGTTGGCGGTAAAGCGGTCGCCGTTCGACAGCGTGCCGGTCACCTTGTCTTCGGAGAGCACGACGTCCTTGACGCTGCCTTCCTCGACCTTCTGGCGGAACTCCGAATAGGCGAGCGGACTGCCCGCGGGCTGCGCGGCGCCGCCGAACATCGAGGCGACGAGGAGCATGGCGAGCAGGATGCCGCTCCAGATCATCACGCTCTTCATCCAGGGGTTGCCCTGCGGTTCCTTGTCGTCCTGCATTCGGAATCTTTCCTGTCGCCCGCGAACATCGCGAAGCTGATACCGACAAGATAGGATAATCGGGTTAAATGACAATGAGGCAATCAGCCCTTTTTGTCGGTCCTGACCCCAATGTTCCGCCGCGGTGCCGCGGAAATGCGCCAGATCGTCCCTTCGAGCCCGCGCACGGCGTCGATCAGTAGTTCGCCGACCATTGCGCGGCGGCCCTGGTGCATCGCGGCGATGACGCCGTCGAGCGAGGCACCGCGCAGGACGAGCTGCGGCGCGTTGGCGCGCAGGCGCTGCGCGACGATGCGGCGGAACATTTCGGGCGGATAGCCATCGTCGCGGATCACCGCGATGTCCGACGCGTCGGGCCATGACGCGATCAGCCGCTCGACCGCCCAGTCGAGCGCCTCGTCGGCCTCGGCCAGCCACGCCGCCGACCGCGCCGACGCGACCGGGTCGAGCGCCGTCTGCGATCGCAGCGCATGGCGGAGACGTGCGCGGTCGAAGCGATCGTCGCTGTTCGACGGATCGTCCACGAAGGGAAGGTCGTTTTCGAGTGCGACCTGCACCAGCTCGCTGCGCCGCCAGTCGAGCAGCGGGCGCAGGATCAGGCCGTTCTTCGCGCGGATCGCGGCGAGCCCGCCGACACCGCTCGACCGGTTGAGCCGCATCACGATCGTTTCGAGCTGGTCGTCGGCGTGATGCGCGGTGACGATATGGTCGAGCGCGTTTGCCTCGCGCCATTGTTCGAGCAGGCGGTAGCGTTCGGCGCGCGCAGCGGCCTGCTGCGATCCCGTGATCGGCGCCGGCGGACGCAGCGTCGAATGCGGGATATGCTCGCGCGCGCAGAATCCCGCGACCATCCGCGCTTCGTCGTCCGATCCCTTGCGCAGACCATGATCTACCGTCGCCGCCCAGACCTGGCCGGGCAGCAGGCTGGTCATCAGCCAGAGCAGTGCCATGCTGTCAGGCCCGCCCGACACCGCGACGCCGAAATGGAGCCGGTGCCAGTCGGGGCCGAGCAGCGCCGCGATATCGCCGGCGAGCCGGCCGGCGACGTCGCGATCAGCAGCCTGCTTTTGCTTTTGCGGCGGCAGCATCGGTGCGAACATCCTGCGGCGCCTTGTCGCCATAGACTTCGTCGAGCTCGCGGAACGCCTTGCAGGCGTCAGCCTTCCGACCGAGCTTGTCGAGCGCGATGCCCATATAGACGAGGCTGTGCGGCGCGCGCGGGCCGCTCGGGCGGTCCTTGTAATTATTGTAGAAGGCGACCGCGGCGAGGCTCGGCTTGCCTTCGTCGAGATAGGCGCGGCCGAGGAGATTTTGCGCAAAGCTTGCATAGCTGCTCTTCGGCCATTTTTCGGCGACCGTCTTCAGCTGTGCCTGCGCTTCGGGATAGAGCTTCGCGTCCCACAGGCGATAGCCATAGTCATAGGCGTCCTTGGTCTCGTTGCCCGTCGACGGCACTTCGACCTTCTTGACGAGCGCGAGCCGGGCCGCGTCGGGTGCGCCGGGCTTTGCCGCGGGCTTGCTGGCGGGCTTTTTCGTCGGCGTCGCGTTGGCAGCCGCTGGTGCCCTTACCACGGGGGCGAGGCTCGCGGGGGTTGCGGTCGGGTCGCCCGCTGCCGGATCGACCGCTGCTGGATCGGCGAAGCGCTTGTCCATTTCGGCCTTGTAGGCGGTGAACGCCTTTTCGAGTTCGCGCAGATGATAGGCATTCTGCTCGGTCTGGCCGGTGAGCGTCTGCAGCTGGGCTTCGAGCGCATCGACGCGCGCGGTCAGGTCGATCACCGGGGCGTTGGTGCGCGAACGCTCGCCAGGCGTATTGTCGGGCGCGATCTCGCCTTCGAAAAAGGTCGGGCTGCCGCCGGGAAAGACCGAGCGTTGGACCGCCCGCATTTCCTTTTCGAGCCGCTCGACGCGCTTGCCGATATTATTGTCCTGCGCCGCCGCCGGCATCGCCGCCGCGAGCGCGATCGTTGCCGCTCCGAGGAAAGTGATCTGACGCATCATCATCTGCCGTTAGGTCCCCACTGATTAACCAATTTCGCCGTCCATAACGCGGCAATCGGCGCCAGCGCAAACCCATTTCGGCGCGCTGTCTTTCGAACCGGTCCGAACGACCGGCGTTTCGGCCCCTGTTTGCCCTTGGTTGCCGCGGCCGTCAGCCGTTGGGGCGCGGCCCCGCGGGGACTGCCGCGCCGTCGCCTCCGGTGCGCGCGACAAGATCGGCGGGTTTCAGCGACACGCCCTTGACGAGCGTATCGGCGGGTCCGATCGATCCGACATCGCGACCGCCGACCGTGACTCGCAGCGCTTGCGGGATGCTCGTGCGCAGCGTGAATTGTTCGATATAGGCGGGCGGCACCTGATAGACTTCGCCCGCCTCGAGCGTGCGCCAATTCTCGGTCTTGCCCGTCGCATCGTCGAAGCCGATCCAGACTTCCGACAGGCCGGTCAGCACGACCGGCGCGTTGGCCGCGACCGCTCCCGCCTTGGTTGCGGGCGTCGCGGCTGCGTCGCTCTGCGGCGCTTCGGATTCGTCGGCGGCGCGATTCTGCGCGGCGATCAAAGCCTCGTCGGGTTCGACCGACAGGAAACGCCAGACGCCATAGGCCGATGCGAGCAGCAGCGTGACGATAACCAGCGTCCAGGTCAGCCGCGCGGTCGGCAGACGCGCGGGATCGGTCGGCTCATAGGCTTCGTAAAGCGGCCGCGAGCCATATTCGTCGTCTTCGAGTTCCTGACGCACCGCAGCGCCGATTTCGGCCTCGGGCAAATCGACGGCGCGGGCATAGGCGCGCGCGAAACCGGTGACATAGGTCCGGCCCGGAAGTTCCGAAAAGTCGGACTTTTCGATCGCGGCGAGATGACGCTGGGTAATGCGCGTGCGCGTCGCCACGTCGGCGAGCGACAGACCAGCCGCTTCCCGCGCCAGCCGAAGCCGATCGCCGGTGCGCGTGATCGCCAACTCGCCCTGTTCGGGGGCGACGTCCTCATCCGTCATTGCTGTCTCCGTGCCGGCCGTTTGACCCAGGTTCGACCGTGTCGCCCGTTCATCGCATTGCCGACGCGAGAAAGTCAAATGAAGTTCGGTAAACGGACGGTTTGAAAAGAAGCGGATTTTGGAGTTGGGGAAACTGGTTCTGGATCGAACTGGACCCGCAGTGAGAGTTGCCCGAGCAGACGGGCTGGCCAAATGGGGTCAGCCTCGCACGTTTGCTTACGACCATGCGTCTGGTTTCGAGCATTCCTCGCACAGGGCGTATTCGTGAACGCGGGGCGGGGGTTCCATGAGCGGCGCGACATAGGCCTTCCAATCTTCCATCAGGGCAGCCGCGTCTATAGGTTGTCTACATCTGATGCAGACGGGTTTTCTCGCGCGCCACGCCTCGTCCTTTGCATCCGCTTCCTCTTTACGTCTGCCCGGGCGCTTTCCAAAAAGCGCGCGTGCTCGGATCGATTCAAAATCATAGCCAGCGCCATAATTGTACACCCGCTTTATAGCGCCGTTTCTCGCCTCGGTCGGGCCATTTGTAAGTCGCCCGTGGTCGAAGAAGTTCAATATTTCTGTCCGCCAATTGTCGATTGTGGTCGCGACGGCTGCGAAAACATGCAAGGGATCGTCAGGTATCGACGCCCGCCACTCGTCGAGGGCTGTTTCCGCGGCGGCGCGGTCGTGTAAATCCCAGATGCTAAGCAGCGCCTCTTTCGCTTCGTACGTGGCATAGAGCTCGTCCGAATTTGCGAGCCAGCCTCCGAGTTCTAATTGCTCGCTAGCGCTCAGCTCGGCCCTTCGTTTGAGAAAAATTCCATTCACGCCCTTGAGGGCAGTTCGGAGGTCGAGGTGAATGGTCCGCTGATATCGGCGGCGCGCTTCATCCATAGCGTCGTTCACATTATCAACCATGTGCCATCGGTCGACGATAATGGCAGCCTGTGGCATCGTTTTCTTTACGGCCGTCCTATAGTAATCGCACATGTCCATCGTGACCGCCTCGACATCCCCGCGGTTCGGTAGCTTCATAAGAAAATTCTGCACGGACTTCAGTGTTCGGTTAGGAAGTAACTCGAACGGCCAACTGTCCTCAAGATTGATGAAGATCGCCCGCATCTCTTTATTAACCAGCGCCAGTTCGTCGATTCCGATGTGGCGGGGAGCGCGTAAATTGCGCGCATGATGTTTGGATAATCTGGCGAAATACGCCTTGCTGATCTCCCCGACGGTTGTCTCAGACACGCCAGTGTCTTCGGCCACGTGAGCAATCGGCTTCAACAGAGATTGTTTCTCGATATATTCCACCAAGCGCTTGGTCATCCGGCGGGTGTGATGCATTCCTGGCAAGATCTGCTTGAACGACGCCCCGCATGTGCGACAAGTATATTTGTTGTGTCGGACATGGATGAAGGTGTGCCTGCCATGAACCGGTGCATCTACAAAAATCCTGGTTGTTGCGCCCCGCTTGACCAGTCGGGCAGGGTCTTCACATCGTGCGCACTCGTCGGGTGCGAGATCATAGGTTGCAGTGATTTGGTAAGTGTCATTCTCGTCAACATAAACGTCGGAAACTGACCAGTCGGGCATTAGCATAATATTTGTCATGCTCGAATTAGTGGTTTGAAATTGCTTAATAATGTATTTATCGGCACGCGAAATTGCTGCCGATTTGGTTGCATCGGATATGTTGTCGCGCCGGGTCGGTTGCCGGACTGTTCATTTTGCATCATTGATGACGTCTATTCCAGTAGACCAAGGCCGCTTGCTGGTGAGCTGACCGATGCCGAATGCGAGGGTTGGCTTCCTTTTATCCGCCGCCCTCGGGCACCCGCGCAAGTGGTCGCTGCGGCGGATGTCGAGGCAATGCTTTACCTGCTGTGCGGCGGGTGCCGTGGCGGATGCTACCACCAAATTTCCCGCCGTCTCGGCCTCCTGTGCTGGTTTCATCTGTGCGCGACAAAGGCCTGAGGTTTTTGCTCGGCCATGAGTTCCGCTGTATCGCGCCCTTGCCATCGGATGACGAGTCAACTGCCTCGTACCGCCTTGCGGAGCGCCGCCTAATCCGCTGCTAATAAATAAAAAATTTACTTCCGAGGTTCAGGGACCGGATCGAATGGAGGCCCAATGACAGCTCTTAATTTTTCGATCACCCACGAGGGCATTTTTCTTGCGACCGATACGCTCGTCTCCCGCGATGGCCGGCCATTAATGTATACGGCCAAGGTCTTGATGCTGCCTCACTTGGACGGTTTTGTATCAGGGACCGGTTCGATAGCTCTGTTTCAACGCTGGTCGCACGAAATCCTCAGCGAGGGCATGATCCATATGTCGGTGCTCAATGTTCTTACGCCTGACCGACTTCGTAAAATTTGGAACGAAATGTCGGAGGAGGAACGTGACAACGGTTCCGCAGACATTTATCACTTATACTATGATCCCAACGACGATCAGTTTGGAGGTTTCGCTTACCGCTATTCGAACGACTTCAAAAGCGAGCCGCTCGGCTATGGGGATTACTCCAATCCAGGATTCGATAACGCAATCGAGATCTTGGACTTTCCGGGCGATCTCATAAGAGCATGTCGCCGCCAGCGGTTCGCGCAGGAAAAGTTGGATCCCGGCGAACGTCGACAAATTGGCGGCCAGGTTATCGCGTATATGATGCAGCGCCATGAGGCTGAAGGGGAACCCATGTCTACGCTGATGACGGCGCAGGTCGCGTACGTATTCGAAGATTTCGACGATATGTTTCTCGATTGCGATGACCCAACTGACGACGAAATCTGGGGCAGTGACCCTGAGACCTGTCCATCCCCCATTTGATTATAAAGTGGAACGCGAATCATCTGCTGAATAGCTTTTCGGATGCGGCTCAATTGAGTCGTATTTTGAAAGGAAAATGCGATGAAGACCCTGAACAATGAGGAAATGATCGATCTCGGCGCCATCAGCGTCGAGACACGCGGCATCAAGCAACTCGGCGAGCCCGATTTCGAGGATGGCGATCATTATGGCCTTGTCGGCGCGATTAGCACCGACGATTGAATGCGATCGGCGTGCCGCCGAACGGTGGCACGCCGGCCGTAGCCGCCATCGTGCCATTGCCGACCATGCCACTTCAATTGCGCCCAGGCCTCTATCATCGTCGGATCGGAGGGGATCATATCTTCTTCGATTTGTCAGCCGACCGCTATTTCCTCCTTCCGCCCCATCTGCGCGCTGCCTTCGACAGCTATTTGAACGGAACGCCAAGTGCTCCCGCGCTTTCCGAACTCCTTGCCGCGGGCGTGATCGGTCCGGGGCAAGCCGAAGACTCGCCGACGCCGCTCGCCTTTACGCACGCGGTCGAGAGTCTTGTTGACGGTCCGCTCGGCGCGGCGTCTACGCCGCAAATCTTGCGGGCAATCTGGATGCAAGGCCGTGCCCGCGCCGAGCTTCGTCGAGACGGCATTCTCGATATCGTGGCGCGACTCGAGCGAGACCGTCCCCGAAACGCTTCGTGTGACGAGCGTGTCATCCAGAATACTGCAGCGGCTTTTCTCCACAGTCGGCGCCTTGTCTCCGCCGCCGACCAATGCCTCGTGCGGGGAATTGCGATGAAACGCCTGTTGGCGCAGCGAGGCTGTGACGCAAGCCTTGTGTTCGGGGTAACGATGCCATTCTCGGCGCACTGCTGGGTGCAGGCCAGCGACGTTGTTCTCACGGACACGCTCGATATCATCCGTCGCTACCAACCGATATTCGCTGTCTGATGGCTGGCGGCTTTTACATCGACATACATGTCACCGCCGAGAAACCTCCGTCGGGTCAGGAAATTTTCGGACGTGCTCCCGACTTCACTGCTGCGAATGTGATGCTCTGGTCGGATGAGCCAATGGTCGCGATCGATGCGAGAACTGTCCTACTCGGATACCTATTCCGGAAGGGGCCGCCGAGCGTGCGTGTTCGCGATTGGGCGGGGGTGGACGGGAGCGCGCTCGTTGCTGCCAACGGGCGGGAACTGATTAATGGCTATTGGGGTGGCTATGTTTTCGTGCATGTCGCGGAAGACGGCGCGCTTTACGTGCTGCGGGACCCATCCGGTCTATTGCCTTGCTACATCCGGCGCTCGGGGTGCGCGACGGCGCTGGCTGGCGATGTCACGGACTTGGTAGTGCCCGAACCGGGCCGATTAGACTTTGAAGAAATCGGACGCATTCTAGCCTCGGGAGATGCTCGCGGCCGGAATACCTGTCTTGTCGGCGTCGAGGAGTTGATTGCGGGAGAGTGCCTCGTGGTCGATCGGCGGAGCGCGAGGATCGAGCGATGGTGGTCACCATGGGACCATGTGACTCCCCGCGGAATGTCCGTCGAAGAGGAAACGAGCCAGCTTCGCTGGACGATAGCCGATTGCATCGGCTCTTGGTCGAGCTGTTTTCCGTCGATCCTGCTGGGATCATCTGGCGGTCTGGATTCCTCGATCGTCGCCGTGGCGGCCACTCCGCGATCGGAAAGGCTGACGGCCCTAACGCTCGTCAGTCCAGGCGTTGCTGGCGATGAGCGACCTTATGCGCACGCCGTCGCAAGTTCGCTCGGAATCCGCCTGCGTCATGCGCCGCTCGACCTGGCTGATATCGACGTCGAGCGTGCGGTCACGCCTCACCACCCCTGGCCGATCTCCCCGATATTCAAACAGGCGGTTGGCGCCATCCATCAGCGATTGCACTCTGAAATGCCTATCGACGCGCATTTTTCCGGGAACGGCGGCGACGGAATATTTTGCAGCATTCGCAGCGCCGTTCCGTTGCTCGATCATTTCCTGTCCAAAGGACAGCGTACCGGTCTCGGCAAAATAGTTCGGGATATCTCCAGCCTCACCGGCGCCGACATCGTGACGGTGCTCAGGCACGCTTGGTTGCGGCATAGGCGCTCGGGCGGGGCGCATCTGCCGCGCTACAATGAGCTTGGTCTTGAAAGGGAGGTGCTGGCGCGGATCGAAGCGCAGGGTTTTTCTCATCCATGGCTCTCTGCGCCCGCCGACGCCCTCCCCGGGAAGACGGTTCATGTCGCGTTCCTGATGCGAGCCCAGAAAAGCCTCGAGCTATATCCGCGGCGAAGCGCGCCGCCGCACATCGCGCCTCTGCTCTCCCAGCCGATCGTCGAACTATGTCTCTCTATTCCGACTTGGCACTGGATAGCCGACGGACGCGACCGCGCCGTCGCCCGCGCCGCCTTCTCGAACCGGCTGCCAAGAACGATTATTGAGCGGCAGCAGAAAGGCGGTCCGGCGGAGTTCAACCTTTCGATCTATAGGACACAGCGTGATCGCCTTCACGAGCTGATCCGCCACGGCGTTCTAGCTGGCGCGGGGATTATCGATACATCCCTTTTGGACGAACCCGAAGATATGTCTTGGCGGGGCAATGCGCGGGAGCAACGCATTCTTGCATTTGCCGCGGCTGAGAGCTGGGCACGGCGATGGAATGGTGGATGAACTAAGGTGCCGCCTCGGCGGTGCCGCAGCGCGGCTTCCCGTGTTCGGCCATGCGGTCCCACATGGCGAGGCGTTCCGGAAAAGGAGCGTCCGCATCGCGCTTGCCGCGCAGCCAATAGTCGAACCATGCTATATTCTCACGCATGGCGAGCATCCGGTTCGCCGGGATATGAAAGATGTGCGTTTCGTCCGATGCCGCGCTGGCGCCGGGATAGTAGGTTAGCTGGGTCGGCACTTTCGCCGCCCGCAGCGCTTCGAACAGTTCGGCCTGCGACGGGGAAGCCGCTGCTACCTGTTGCAGAACGGGCGTACAGGCTTTCCTGGCATTGAGGGAGGGAGCGAAGCGGCGATATTGTTCGAAATGCTCGCTCATCGGCGAGCCGCCATAGACGGGATCATAGCTCGCCGGCCATCCGGCGTAGCCGGAGGGTTCGAGGAAGCCGCCATCACCGCTCGACGCGGCGCTGAAGATTTGCGTCTGCGTAATCGCGACATTGACCATCTGCGCACCGCGGCTGTAGCCGGCGATGCCAACGCGGGCCGGGTCGACGAGGCCCTCGGCCGCCAGCTCGCCTATGGCATCCACGAGGCTATGGACGCCTTCAATCCAAATGAGCCGCCTCACGGTCTCCGGATTGGGCGGTCCGCTACCTCGGGACCAGGCGCTATAGGCCGCGCGTAGATCCGCTGACTGATAGGGCGACGGATCGTTGATCAACAGCACGACATAGCCGCGTTCGGCAAACAGCTGCGCGGGATAGTTCCACTGGTTTTCCGCCTTGGCAAAGCGCTCGTCAGCGTCGAAGCCGTGCGTGATCACGATCGCCGGATAGCGTGTGTCCGGACGAAAGTCTCGCGGGTAGAGGACATAGCCCGACGCCTTGTAACCATTGCGATTGATCCAGGTTCTGGCGCGCGCCTGAAGCGGCGTAATCTCCTCATGGCGGGGAGATACCGTCACAATGGGCTCGATGCCGCCGCGGGCAATGTCGACACGAACAAGCCTTGGCGGCATCGAAACGCCTTCCTCCACGCAGATTGCAAAACTGATTTGATCATCGAAACTGCACTTGGAGAGGCTGCCGGCGCCGTAAATTTCGCGCACGCCGGTTCTTTGCACCAGCGCGAGGCCATAGCGCGAAGTTTTGAGGCTGCGGGTACCGACTATGGCCTTCCGCCCGTCGCGGCTGGCCGCGTAATTGCGATCGCTGATAGTGAAAGCGAATCGGCCGTAGCGGTGGCGCTCCTCACCTGGGCCGCTTTCTCTCAGTTCGAGTGCGGCGCCGATGCCCGTAGTGGAGAGTGCGCCGCCCCGCGGACCTCTGAGCATCGTCAGCGTGCGCGCGTCGCGCTCGTTCGAAACGATACGGATGCTCTTCTGCTTGCGGTCCCATGCACGCGTCTCGAAGACGCTGCCGGGCGTGCCATCGGGCGCCTCGGTCCTGAAAAGAATCTCGTCGCCGCGCCAGATAACCTTGCCGCCCGCGTGCATCGCCATTCGATCGCTGGTCGGACGGGTGATTATCTTGTCGATGCGTCCGTCGGGCGCCCGCAGGAAAAATTCGACCTCGGCCTCGATCGACGAGCGCCTGCGGCTGCGCAGTCGGGTCACGGCCTCGTCAAAGCGAACAAGCGGTTGACCGGGCTTCGCCTTAAGCAGCGAATACCAGAGCCATTGCCCGTCGGAGGACCAATCATAGGCCAAAATGCCGATCTCGTGTGGCGAAGTTCCGCCGCCCATAGCTACGGAAAGGTCTGCCTTGCCGACCGAGACCAACTCGCGGTTTTTAACTATCGTGCCGATCTTGCCATCGGTCGAGATTCGGTAAAGCTGCAGTCCTTCGCCGATATCGAGAAGGGCGCTCCAGTCCTCGGTCCCTGGAATATTCTTGAACGATCTCGCGATGTCGGCGTTTGCGATACTGCGCTGCGTTCTCGCACCGATATTGACGATCCGGATCTGCGCCCGCGTGCGCTTTGCTTCAGCGTCTGCGGTTTCGGTCGCGTAAATCGCAAAGCGACCGTTTGCCGAAAGCGCGAGTTCGTTCACCTCGGGCACCAGCAGGATATCCTCAAAGGTCCAGGGCCGGCCCTTTCTCTCCCCCGCCAGGGAGGCAGGGGAGAGAGCCACGGCGGCAAGGAACGCCGCGGCGAACCGGCCGGTTCTGGGGCAGTTCAGCATGGCCTCGCCCTCACCAATCGCGGCTGATCGTCAGGGCGAGAAAACGCCCGATCGCCGAATAATTCGTCGAATCGAACGGCGTGTCGTTCGGCGCCGCCACGAGTATTTGATCGGGCTTCGCATTGAATATGTTGAGGGCGCTAACCGTGACGTCGGCGACGCCCGCGATCTTGATTCGGCCGGTCAGGTCGAAGGTCGCAACCGGAGAAATTTCGATTGGGACTGCGCGGCGTCGGTCCGTCACGCCGCCAGTGAAACTCGAGAAGGCCGCGAGCGTAAACCGGTCACCGTCGTAAGTCGCACCGCCGCGCGCGCGAAAATGCGGTGGGCTGAAGATATTGCCCGCCAGGTCAGTGACCGGCAGATCAGGAAGCAGACGCTGCTGGCTGTCTAGCCAAGTGGCTCCGGCGCTGAGGGTCAGTGACCGGCCCCTGCTCAGGGAAGCGCGGTAGCGGATTGCGAGATCGGCACCGCGATATCTCTGCTCGGCGATATTGCGGTCGCGCCCGTCGAGAAGAGCAACGACGTTGGTAGGGTCATAGGGGCCGGTCGTGCCGTTCGCCAGCGGGCCGGCGGCGCCCGCGATCGCGGCATCGAGTTCGGCCGCGGTCGGGTTGAAGGTCACGAGCTGCGAGTAGAGCGGGTCGGTCAGCGCTCCCAGCACCGATCTCAGCGGCGGTGCGACGCGGTCGCGATAGTCGATATGGAAAAGGCTCGTTATAATTTCGAGGCGTGATGACGGCCGGAACGTCGCGCTCAGCGTCATATTCTCCGAGCGTTCAGGGCCGACCTCCGGATTGGGGCCGCCGATGTAGACAAAGGTCGAACCTGCCGGAAACTGCGTGCCGTAGCCGGTGACCGGCACCAGGCTTGCGGAGTATCCGGTATATTGCTGGATGAGCGTCGGCATCTTGAAGGACCGGCCCCAAGAGACGCCAAGACTGAACTCCGGCACGGGTGAATAGACCAGCCCCAGCTTCGGCGTCACAATGCTGCCCGAGTCCGAATAATCCTCCCAGCGCAAAGCTGCGGTAAAGGAGGCGCGATGGGCGAAGCCGAGCTTCTGATCCGGACTTGCCAATGGAACGAACAGTTCGCCGTAAGCGAATTTATTCTCTCGCGCCGGCGTGATGTTGCGCCCGGAAAATTCTCCGTGAATGCGATTCTGACGCCAACCTCCCCCCACTGCTAGCCGGACATCGCCCGCGGGGAGAGCGAACAGCGGGCCCTCCGCGCCTGCCTCGATCGCGATATTGCGATTGTCGAAGATCCGGATCAGCTTGGCGGCAACGCCATTGGTGAAATTGTCGGTGACGCCGTAAGTCTCGTCAGTGCCGTAAAATCCCGTCAGGCGCGTGTTCCAGTCGCCGCCAATGTCGATTTCAAGCGTCGGGGCGATGCCAAATGTCTCGAACTCATTTACAACTCGGGTCCCGCGGGTTTCGATCGGCCGATCTACGAACAGGCCGCGCACCGACGTCATGTCGCCGCGCTTGTAGATGAGATCTGCCTTGAGGCGCACGCCCGGGACGAACTGCTGGTGGGCGCTCAGGAGCACGCTATGGCGCTTCAGGTCGGGATAGAAAGTGGAAGCGGGGTTGCTGCTTGACGAAAAACTGCGATCGCTGGCGCGGATCGCGCTGTTGTCGAAATAGTCATAAACTGCAAGGATGCCGCCGGTCGACCATTTGGTTCCGCTAAGCACGCTAAACTGCTGCTGGAAATTGCCGCCATCGGTCGAGCCGCCGATCCGCGCGGTCGTCGTGAAACCTTCATAGTCCTTGCGCAGCAGGATGTTGACCACACCAGCGACGGCGTCGGCACCGTATATTGCCGATGCGCCGTCGGTGACGATCTCGACGCGCTCGACTGCCGCAATCGGGATGGCGCTCACGTCGATCACGCTGTTCGTCCCGCTGTAGGCGAAGCGGTTGCCGTTCAGCAGGGTGAGGGTAGCGTTGGGACCGATGCCGCGAAGGTTGAAGGTCGACGCCCCGTTGACGTTCACATTTTCGTTTTGCGTGCCTTGGGCCGAGCCGATTCCCGGGTTCTGGCCACCTCCGAAATTCTGAGGAAGGCTACGCGCCACTTCGCCAAGATCAGCCAAGCCGGCGTTCTTGATGTCCTGGTTCGTGACCGTGATGACGGGGGCGGCCGGCGGCGCACCCTCAATGCGCGTCCCCGTTACCACTATGGCTTCCTCTGATTCTTGGACCGCGAGCGCGCCGGACCTGGGTCGTCTCCTGATCAACACCGATCCGTTTTCGAACCGAGCTACCAGCGATGTCCCTTGCAGCAGCTTTTCGATTGCCTCTTTGGCCGTAAAGGTCCCCTGCAGCGGAGGGACGGAAACACCGTTTATTTCATCGGCTGCTGCATAGAGTTCCCAATCAGCCGTTGCCGCGACGGTCCTCAACGCATCGCCCAAGTCCTGTGACGGAATGTCGAATATGTAGCGCTCGGTTTCCTGCGCGGCCAGCTCCAATGGTGACAACACCATGACTGTGCCAGCCAGTAGCGCCTGTACCGTGCGTGATTTCAGAATCTTCATAAAGCCTCCCCTAATTGCCCGCGCCGCGCGCAGTGCCATCGGGAATGCTTCGACAAGTGTGGAGAGGCCGACCTTAGGCGGCCGGCAATATTTTATTGGCTGCGGAGGTAGATGCCGTCCGGACGTCGGTGAATCGTAAGATCAAACAGGTCCGCGATCCGTTTCAGGAAAATCTCGGTATCGCTGATCTTGAATCGTCCTGATACATCACGCTTGGCAAGCTTCGGATCTTCCACAACAATGGGAAGAGGCGCGTACTCGTTGGCTTCCGAAATCAGTTGATCCAGGGAGATTGAACTATGCTCAGCCCAACCGGACGGCCACTCCGCCGACGAACTGACGCTGGGCCGCGCGGTGGAATGAATTTGCCGATCGTGAAACCCGTATTGGAGCGCCGAGCGAGTTCGGAGCGATTGCGGCGCTGCGGCTGCGGAGGCCGCGCGCGATGCTGAAGCAAGATCGGCCTTTCCGCTGATCAGTTCCACGACGACTTGGCGGTCGGCGCTTATCATCACGTCGACGACGCCTTCGCTCGTCGTCACGATGCCTTGACCAGCCGCGAGGCGGAAAGGGCGGACGTCATTGACAACCTTCACTCGAGCTCGGCCTTGTGCCACGCGCACATACCGTGTGTCCGAGGATATCGATACCTCAATCCTGGTGTCGGAATCGAGCGTCGCCGTTGATCCATCTTCAAGTTTGAAACTGCGTATTTCGCCGCGTTCGGTCACCAGTGGTTCCGCAGCGTGGGCAGATAGGACGACGCCCGAACCCGGGATTGGAGTTCCACCGGCGCTGATCGTGATCGCAAACAGGATTACCGCCGCCGCCGCCGCGCCGAACATCATCCAGCGTCTTGAAGGGTACGTGACAAGTTTTGCCGTGGCCGCCTCGCTGGTTTGCCCGGAGGATTTCAAAATCTCGGCTTGGGCTATCACGCGAGAATAGCGGTTATAAGCCTGCCTGTGGCGCGGAGATTTCGCCAGCCATTGCTCGAATTGTTCCTGAAGCTGTTCGGTCACCTCGCCGCGCATCCTGATGCTCCATTCAAGAGCATCATCTTTGCGGAAACCGTCGCTCCCAGATTTCGCGCTGTCATTGTCATTCATCGACCGGGTCCACCACTTGTGCGATATGCGCCAGGGCCTTCATCATATGATATTCAACCGTTGCGATGCTGATGCCCAGACGCTGATGGATCTCGCGGTAGCTAAGTTCCTCGACACGGTGCATCAGAAAAACTCGTCTCGTCTTCTCGCTGAGACCTGCAACGGCGCGCTCATAGAGCCGGAGGAGATCGCCAGCTTCCATTTCAAGTTCTTGCTCTGGCGGACTGGCAAGATCATGTTCTTCATGAAGCGGAAGAAGGACGACCTTGTTGCGCCGGCTGCTTACTGCGCGATTTATCAGGAGGTTTCGCGCAATGCGCTGGAGGAAGGCAGCCGGGTTCGCGAGGCGATGCCGCTGTTCGCTGCCCGCGGCACGCAAGAACACTTCCTGCATCAGATCCGGTGCTGCCTCTGGACCAACGTGTCGACCGAGGTAGCGTAGCAAGACGGCGCCATCGTCGCGAAAGGCTCTGTCCAAGGCGGCGTTCCCCTGGTTGGGGACCCGGGTGGCCGTCGAAATGTTAACCGGCTTTTCCGGCTCCCTGACCCGATCCGACGTTGAAGGCAGGAGTGTGCGCGCAGAACGGTCGCGACCGAATGAAGAAAATGCCACAGGACTAATCTGAAATGGCAATGCGAGCAGGCGGGTTGTCACCCGTCTACAAGTCGTTTCTCGCTTCGCCGCCGTTAAATCGCCCTGCGGCAATTTGATGGTCGGGCCACCCGACCGGTAAGGACGAGCGTTCATAATGCGTGACGGAACTTCCACGCGGCTGCTGCCAATTTGCTCGCTGCGCTTTGCCGTCATGCCGACGGCCGTGAAAATTGGCAAGCAAAACGCTGCGGAAATTTGTCTTTCGATACAATCCATCTTTCCCGACGTGAAATTTGCAGCCGCAATGAAATCAGGGGGCGCTTGGTGAATCCAACTCCGATGTCGTCAGCCGAATATATTCTGCCACCTTAGCGATACGCCGATTACAAAATCGCTTGATAAGTCGGCGCAATTTCGCGCCTTTTGGGTCATCGTTCGCTGCGGCTATGATGTCTTCCAGCTCCGACTCGATATCTTCAAAGAGCTTCGAGTCGCATCGGCGAAATTTATAGAGGCGATTATTATGCTTTGAGATATCTGCGATGAGTGCGCTGTTACCTGATCGACTGCCAAGTTGCAGGAAAAATTCCGAGACTCGGTTTGGATAGGCTCCATCCGCTGAAATTGCAGACGAATCTTTCGAAGATTTGATCGCAGCGAGAATAAGAGTTTGATGGTGTTCGAAAAGATGACGCAGTTTGGCTTCATCTATCCGCGGCACATAAAATCCTTCGCCAGAGATGTACTCGACCAATTCTTCGCGTTCCAGCCGACGAAGAGCCTCGCGGACCGGCGCAGTGCTGGAAAACAGCATATCGGCGATTTTTATCGGATCCAGACGTGTGCCCTGAGGCCAGAATTCATCCATAATACGCTCCTTTAGCTCGGCGTAGATATGTTCGAGAACGCGCGCGGCACACATGGATCAGTGCAACCTGGCTTGCGCCAAGCTGCGGAGCGTCACTCCGTAAACTTGGCGCTCGGCATCGTCGGTCCCATTGCCTCTGGCTCCCTTGCCGGTTTGATAAATCAGATTTCGAGCGACGAACCCGGATGACGCATGGCGAAGCGCCAAAGCGCTCTTGATCCGTTCGTGTGTCTTGTCATTGGCCATTTGAATCAGTTCCTTCTTAATACCATTCTCAAATGCCTAGCGTAAAGCTAGGGACATGCGACAAAACCGATCCGAAGCGGGTGGCTGCATCGCGAATCTATACACGATTCGTTATGACGAGTCTAGAGTTAGCTTGGCCGTTATCTAAATCTGTGAGGTTGGGGACTGTTAAGAGGTTTGTGGATTGTGAATAGATATTTAGAGATTGAGAATCTATAGGTGCATTGTCCTGGGGTATTTGTGGAAGATTCTTCCTGGCTTTTCCTGAATTTTCCTAATTTTTGCCGTGCGCCGCTAGCTTGAGACGGGGTCAAAGATCCATGTTGAACAACCCAAACGGCGCAAGGAGCGCAATGCGATGCTCTCGCCGCAGCGAGCGGCGCTGCTCGAAGTGTGATGGCGCGAGGGCAAGTGTCGCAATGTCATGCAATTTAGGGCCCGGAGGTCGGGTCGATGGTGCGGTTTCGTACGCGGATACACCCGCAATGGTGGTTTCGACGCGGGGCCTCAAGCTCATAGCCATCGCGCCAAACCGGCCCGGCAGGGTAGCATCCGCCGAGAGCGCGACCAGAGAGGCGAAAGCGTAAGAGCAAGAATAGGTGAAGGGCAGGGAAGAGAGATGTCCCGGTAGCAGATTTGCAAATGTGAAAGAGAGAGAGGGATCGAGCGGACGCCGTCCGCCGATGCCTTCGGATGTCGGCCGCTTCATCGATGCGGGCAGCGGCGTCAACCCGTAACGGGTCTCTGCGGGCAACTGCCGGAACGCTCAAAATGATCAAACTGGCATCGAAGAACCGCCGTCTCATTCGGAAGTTGGAGCAGGCGATGCTGCGAATGGCGCCGTGTGACCGTGTGATATTCCTCGGACATTTCGTTGATGATGCGACCTTCTTCGAACTTGCGCGTCAGCACGGCGTCAGCGTTGCCGAAGTGGAAGCGGCGCTTCGTCGGGGCCTCGTAATTCTGGCCGATATCCTGGAGCCGGAGCCGCAGCGATGGTGGCGATTTTGGCGCCGCTAGTCGCCAGAACTGCAATTGGCAGCATGTTGCATTACATTGTCATGCAGGAAGGAAATTGACATGGCTGCGAATGCACTCGTCCAAACCCGAATTGACGGGACCGTGAAGGAAGAAGCCGCTACCGTATTGGCGGCGATGGGGCTTACCGTCTCGGATGCAGTGCGGTTGATGCTTACCCGCGTTGCCCGTGAAAAGGCGTTGCCATTCGAGCCGCTGACGCCGAACGAAACGACCATCGCCGCGATGAAGGAAGCCCGCGTGAGCAAAGGAAAGCGGTTCGCCACGGTTGCCGACCTCATGGCGGACCTGAACGCGGACGATTGAGCGCACGGGCCAATTCAAGCGCGACTATAAACGGGAGAAGAAAGGACAGCACGCCAAAGCGCTGGATGCTAATTCTTGGGCAGTTCCGGCTTCTCGCGGCGTCGCAATTCATTCTCCACCGCCTCGCGGATGAACCGTGCCAAGCGCCGGTTACCGACCACCGCTTCAATATGAGGATCCGCTCGCGCGGGCGGGGGTGTCGGCGCCGTCGGCGCGTTTGACGCTTGCCAAGCAAGGGGCAGCCGGACAGGGTGAAAAAGATCATGCGTACCGACCTGGATCACCTTCCTGCGAATAAGCAGCGTGAATTGGAGCGTGTTGTCCAGATCATCTTCGAGGAATTCGAGGATGCACTGGCGCTCGCCCAAAAGCAGTGGAAGAAGAAAGGGCGGATCGAAAAGATCATCCTCTATGGCAGCTACGCGCGCGGCGGCTGGGTCGACGAGCCCCATACCGCGAAGGGATATCGGTCCGACTTCGATTTGCTCATCATCGTCAATGACAAGCGGCTGACCGAACGCGTCGATTATTGGCTCAAGCTCGATGACCGGCTGATCCGCGAGCTCGCGATCGACAAGAGCCTGCACACGCCGGTGAATTTCATCGTGCATACGCTGCAAGAGGTGAACGACGGTCTCGCGCACGGGCGATATTTCTTCATGGACGTCGCGCGTGATGGCATCGCGCTCTACAGCTACGATGACAAGGAACTCCATACTCCCAAGCCGAAGACGCCGGAACAGGCTTTGGCTATGGCGAAGGAGTATTTCGAAGAATGGTTTCCAGCGGCGATGCGAAAGCATGATTTCGCTAGATTTGGAATGGATAAGGGTCACCTAAAGGAAACAGCGTTTGAACTTCATCAAACGGCTGAAACACTCTACCATTGTGTTCTTTTGGTGTGCACCTTCTATACTCCTCATGTTCACAATCTCGCTTTCCTGCGCACGCAGGCTGAGCGGATCAATATGCGGCTGATTGATGCTTGGCCACGCGAGCGGCGCGAAGACCGCGCGCTGTTTGAAAAGCTGAAAGAGGCGTACGTTAAGGCTCGCTATTCGAAGCACTACCGTATCAGCCAGGAAGAATTGCTCCGGCTTAGCGCGAATGTCGATGCATTGGGGCAGGCCGTACACGCCGTTTGTCTGGACCGAATTTCGGAGCTGGAGACAAGGGTGTCTGCCGAACGGTAGCATGTTGCCTACTCCTCTGTCGCGCAGTGGATAGTTGCCTTCCGACGGCGGAGGCGGCTTCGCGCAGGTAGTTTTGCACCGCCTGAGGCGGCGCCCAAGAACAGAAAGGGAAGTTGCAGGGTTGGCCCTGCTTGAAGGATGAAATTCTGAAGGAGGGCTGCCGCCCCGAGCCCCGGCAACCGGGCTCAAGGTCAAGAGCAGTTTTCCATGCAAGTTACAACAATAGCCGACCCGCTGAATCCGGTCGTCGAATCTGAGACAATGCTTCCCACAGTGCTACGAGGAAGTGTCAATCTTCCGGCGGCGACGCGGGCTGACAGCAAGATCATGCACCATATCGCGGCGCTCATGCATAGTTCGGCTCGCTCCGACCATGGTATGGCGGCAACGCTGCTGCCTGGAAGCCTTTTCCTGAAATCTTCACGGGTCACCGTCTACGCTACCGCGGCGCAGAACCCGCTGTTCCTCGGCGAGATCGAGATCCTCGCTATCGCGACGGGTCAGCCAGTGATTTTGCTGCGGCGAGCGCCTGACGGTTCATCCACCGATCTGACCGTCGACATCGCCTTGCCGGATCCTACGAAACTCAGCTGGTTTCTCGAATACCAGTTGTTTCTCGGTCTGGCTGGCGACAGCTGGCTCGTACCTCTTGGTAGCGGACCGTCGATCCATTTGATGCGGCACGGTCTATTCTTGTCAGAACATCATCCCTTTGCCGATGCTTGGGATCGCGATGCGGGAATCGAGAGGGCGATGGCGCATCTCGCCTCGCACCGGATCGGGGGCTGGTCATGGTGATGAAGAAATTCCCCGTCCCCGGCGACCTTGATTTCGTTCCCGTCCCCGGCGGTGACGACCCGAACTTCATATTCGGCGTCGTGCGCCGGCAGATTAAGGACGGTCCCGTCCGAACTGTTCCAGCGTCGGTCATCAAGCGCCTTTGCCCAGGGCAAAAGGTCGAGATATCTGCGCCGTGGGCACCGACCTGTCTTCGCTGGGACGTCCTTCTGCCGTCCCACGCAAACGACGAGTTCCTCGATCCCAAGCGCCTATGCGAAAAGTATGAAGAGCAGGCCTGCAATAAGCTCAAGGATCTGCTCGTGATGATAACGTTGCGCTTCCCCAATCCCGATCGCTTGCATCGAGCCTGGGAGGATGTTCGTGCGTTTGCTCTCGAACGCTTGTGCCGCGAGCGCAACGTCGCCGTAATCGCAGCGATGCATCTGCCAGTCACAGTTGGCTCGACCAATCCGCCCCATATCCATCTGATGGCGCCCGCCCGCGAACTTCAATGTTACGGCTTCGGTCCGTTTGTCCGGCCCTTTTCCGCCGATGCCGGAAAGGCGATGATCGCGGCAGAATGGTCCGAATGGCAGAAACGGCCACTTAACGGCGATCCCGCCGGCGAATAACCGGCGTCGACATGCCGATGGCCTGGGCGTCGGCCTCTCACCCAAAGAAGACAGACCAGCTAGCTGGATCGAAGAAATGAAAGCAGCGGCTGCCCGGCCGAAGCCGCTGCAAGGAATTGACGATGAAAAAATATATGACCGCCAAAGACCGGCTCGAAGAAGCCGAGACACTGATGGCCGCCCTTGCGATCGTTCGAACGGCCGGGTTGGAACTCGATGGCAAGCTTCCTGTCCTGTCGCCCGAGTTTGCGCGCTATCTGTCAGCGCCCGATTCTTTTCTGCTAGTCGTGCCGTCGACAGCGACCTACCACGACGACCGGCCCAGAGTCGCGAACGCGATGCGGATCTCGCGGTGCGACGCCGTGATTGTCCGGATATCGCGGTCGAGCATCGGCTCGAAGAAGGTCATTCTCGACATCGGGGTCGATGGGCTGGTACCTGTCTGGTACAACGAATATCGTCCCTGTTCACTCGATGGCGTGCTCCATTTCGTGCCCGACCATGAGCCTGGCGGGCCTATTTTCCGGCTGACGCAAAAGGGACTGACCACGTCGGTCGATTTCGATGTGTTACAACCCGATGAGCATTGACGAACCGAACGATGCGCGGCTTAAGGCCAGGGCTTACTTCATGAGACGGGGCGTCGACCCTGTCAGACATGGAGGGGCGGGCCTGCGCACCTTCCTCAATATCGCCGACGCGTGGAGCCTCAGCACCGAGGAGCAAATGGACCTACTCGGCACTCAGGACCTTGCGACCTTCGAGGATTGGAAGGTCCGCGTGCGAGCGCACGAGACTATCGCAATTCCCGTAGATGTGATTGTGCGGATTGGCTGCGTGCTGTCGATTTACGGATCGCTTACGACGCTCTTCCCGGACGAACGGGCGGCCGCCTGGTTGCGTGCTTCGAACGCGGACAGACCATTCGATGGAAGGGCCGCCTTGGCAGTAATGACCAGGGGCGAGCTTCAGGGCCTCGATGCGGTTGTCGGCTATCTGCTGGCAAAGGTTTACAGCTAAGGGGGGCCTATCCTTTGATTACCGTCGCGGACGAACGCAGCCCGACCGTGCCGTTGATCATGATAACTATTCAGCGGACGCACGAAGCGGATGCACGAAAAAGCCGTTAAGACGCGAGCGCCCGAGCGGCTTCGGAGATCAAAGCACATATTTGCTGAGGTCGGTGTCGCCGACGACGTCGGCGAGCTGGCTGTCGACATAGGCGGCATCGATGTCGAGCGTCGTGCCGCCCGCATCCTCGGCGGTGAAACTGATTTCCTCGACCAGCCGCTCCATGATCGTCTGGAGGCGGCGCGCGCCGATATTCTCGACCTTTTCGTTCACCTCTGCCGCGAGTCTCGCGACGCGTGTGATCGCATCGTCGGTGAAGTTCAGCGTCACGCCTTCGGTGCCGAGCAATGCCGCATATTGTTCGGGAAGACCGGCCTTCGTCTCGCTGAGAATACGGACAAAATCCTCTTCGGAGAGTGCGCCGAGTTCGACGCGGATGGGTAGGCGGCCCTGAAGTTCGGGGAGGAGATCGCTCGGCTTCGCGACATGGAATGCGCCCGACGCAATGAAAAGGATATGGTCGGTCTTCATCGGGCCGTATTTGGTCGCGACGGTCGTGCCCTCGATCAGCGGCAACAGGTCGCGCTGGACGCCCTCGCGGCTCACCGAGCCACCGCGCACGTCGCTGACCGCGATCTTATCGATCTCGTCGAGGAAGACAATGCCGTTCGCCTCGGCATCCGCGAGTGCGACGCGCGCGACATCGTCCTGGTCGAGCCGCTTGTCCTGCTCTTCCTCGATCAGCCGCGTCGCGGCCTCGATGACTTTCAGCTTGCGGCGCTTCTTGGGCGGGCCGCCCATCGCCTTGCCGAGCATGTCCGACAGGTTGATCATGCTCATCTGCCCCGGCTGGCCGGGCAGCTCGAAGTTCATGCTCGGGGTGTCGGCAACCTCGATCTCGACCTCGCTCTCGTCGAGGTGACCCTCACGGATGCGCTGGCGGAAACTCTGGCGTGTCGCCTCGCTAGCGCCCTTGCCCGTGAGCGCGTCGAGCAGCCGCTCCATCGCAGCTTCCTCGGCAGCGGCGCGCACGGCTTCGCGGCGGCGGTCCTTTTCGAGCCGCACGGCTTCCTCGACGAGGTCGCGCGCAATCTGCTCGACGTCGCGGCCGACATAGCCGACCTCGGTGAACTTGGTCGCCTCGACCTTGATGAACGGTGCGTCGGCGAGCTTGGCGAGGCGGCGCGAAATCTCGGTCTTGCCGCAGCCCGTGGGCCCGATCATCAGGATGTTCTTGGGGCTGACCTCGTCGCGCAGATCGGGCGAAAGCTGTTGGCGGCGCCAGCGGTTGCGCAGCGCCACCGCGACCGCGCGCTTCGCCGCGGTCTGGCCGATGATATGCGTGTCGAGCGCGGCGACAATCGCCTTCGGGGTCAGGTCTTTGTTCATATGTCGGAGAGGTCCAGCAGAAAGAAAATCATGTCGCCGCTAAATGGGAAGGGGGCGGGGCAAGTCAAGCCGGGCAGCGGAAACCGGCGAACAGCTGCTGGTGCGACGCGACGATGCGCGCGATACGTTCGGGCTGTGGTTCGGCCTCCCAAATGTTTCGTTCGTAGCTGCCGCCGATGACGATCCCGTCGGGACGCGGGAACATATAGCCCGCCTCGCCGGTGAAGGCGTAGTGGACCTCGGGCTGGGGGATCAGGATGGCGAGCTGCCCGCGGATCGGGATCAGGTCCATGTCGCCGAAAAGATCGCGCGCGCCGAGCCCGGTGCAGTTGAAGACGAGCGATTCGGACAGCGATGCGATTTCGGCGGGCGACGCGAAGCCGCGCACCGCGATGCGACCGCCCGCACCCTCGATATCGCGCATCATCTGGCGCAAGTATCGGCCTGTCTCGACGTACATTGTGTCATATTGCCAGAGCCGTTCAACCGGGAAGGGATGCTCGTCGGCACGAAGCGCGCGCGCGGCTGGTGGGAAGGTCGGAAGCTTGGGTTCCTCGGGCGTGCCTTCGGAATAGGTGGTCAGCCAGCGCACGCCATAATCGTCGCCGACCATGATCTGAAACCGCCGCCAGCTATAATCGAGCGCCGCGGTGAATTGCCGCCGCCACTCGGGGGTGACGGCGTCGGCCTTGAACAGGCCGAAGGGATGGAATTGGCCGCCGGCGATGTTCGATGTCGTGTCGGGGGGCAGCGACTTCGCGTAGACGGTGACGGGACAGCCCGCCTCCTGCAGCAGCCGCGCGGTCGACAGGCCGACGATGCCGGCGCCGATCACCGCGACGGGGCCGCTGTGGCCGGGCGCGCCGATTTCGACCGCGAGCTTCGCGGTGCCCCAGCTCATCGTGATGCCCGACCCGCCGTGGCCGTAGTTGTGGACCAGGCGCTTGGTGCCGAGCGTGTCGGCGCGCACGACGAAGCCGCCCGGGCGATAGGGGCGGAGGCCCGCGACCGTCCGGATGACGCGGTCGGGTGACGCCTTCACCGGCATCAGGCAGGTGGCAGGGGTTCGCGCGGTAGTGGTCGCGCAGCCGGGGAGGGCGAGGGCGGCGGAGCCGGCGACGAAATGACGGCGGGGGAGTGTTTGAATCACCCCGCGACCATAGAGGGTCAGCCCTTGATGTCGATGGTCTCGGCCGTGAACTGGTCATTGGTGTAGACGCAGATGTCGGCGGCGACCTCCATCGCCTTCTTCGTCAGCACCGCGGGATCCTTTTCATAATCGGCCAGCGCGCGCGCCGCCGAGAGCGCGAAATTGCCCCCTGATCCGATCGCCGCAATGCCGCCCAGCGGTTCGAGCACGTCGCCGTTGCCGGTGATGACGAGCGTGACCTCCTTGTCGGCGACGATCATCATCGCTTCGAGGTTGCGGAGATATTTGTCGGTGCGCCAGTCCTTGGCGAGCTCGACCGCGGCGCGGAGCAACTGGCCGTTGTGGCGCTCGAGCTTGGCCTCGAGTCGTTCGAAGAGGGTGAATGCGTCGGCGGTCGCGCCCGCAAAACCGCCGATGACGCTGCCGTCGTGGAGGCGGCGGACCTTGCGGGCGTTGGGCTTCATCACCGTCTGGCCCATCGACACCTGGCCGTCGCCGATGATGACGACCTTGTTGGCGCTGCGGGCCGAGAGGATGGTGGTTCCGTGCCAAGGCGCGGCACTTTGCGCATGGGGATTGGTCATGTCGCGCGATATGGGCGATGGGCGGCGGAGCCGCAAGGGGAGGGTATTCGCCTTCAGGCCGTCGGATTGTCGGCGAGATGTTCGACGATCGCTTTGACCTCCTGCGCGCGGTCTCGCGGGATGATCAAAATGTCGTCGCCATGGGTCACGACCACCAGATCGGAAACGCCGACGACCGCGATGCGCCTGCCCTTGTCGGCGCGGAGATAATTTCCGGCCGCGCCGATGGCGATCACGTCGCCGATGCGAACATTGCCCGCTTCGTCCTTGCCACCGAGGTCGTGCAGGGCCGCCCAGCCGCCGACGTCGGACCAGCCCGGATCGACCGGGACCACGACGACGCTTTCGGCACCCTCCATCACTGCATAGTCGATCGAGTTCGACGGGCTGGCAAGGAAGGCTTCGTCGCCGGGATGAATTTGCACACCGTCGTGTCGTGCCGCCACCGCGGAGGCGGCGCACGACGAAGCCATCGCGGGTTGTTGTCGTTCGAGTTCGGCGAGGAAACGATCGGCACGCATCAGAAAGATGCCGGCGTTCCAGTAATGCCCACCCTCGGCGAGCATTTCCTCGGCTCTGTCGCGCGGCGGCTTTTCGACGAAGCGCCGCACCGCGTGGACGCCCGGCGCGCCGGTCAGCGGGTCGCCCGCGGCGATATAGCCATAACCGGTTTCGGGATAGGCGGGGGCGATGCCGAAGGTTGCGAGCGCACCGGCCGCGACCGCAGGGCGTGCGGTCTCGATCGCGTCGTGGAAGGCCGGCACGTCGGTCATCACATGGTCCGCCGGCATCACGAGGATCATCGCGGCAGGATCGGCGGCGAGCGTCGTGAGGGCCGCGAGCGCGATCGCCGGAGCGGTGTTGCGTGCTGCGGGCTCGACGATGATCCGCGCGTCGCTGATCCCCGCCGCCGCCAGATCGGCCTCGACATAGGCGACATGGCCGGGACCGCACACGATGAGCGGTGCGGCGAAGCGCGTGCGGTCGACCGCCCGGTCGAGCGTTTGCCGGAACATGCTGTCGCTTCCGGTCAGCGGCTGGAACTGTTTGGGCGTCGTGTCGGTCGACACGGGCCACAAGCGCTTGCCGGAGCCGCCGGAAAGGATGACGGGGACGATGCTGTTCATATCGGGCCTTTAGGGAAGGAAATCAGGCTGGCCAACAGAGTAATGCGCGCGCGCCGGACGCGAGCGCAATGGCGTCGGCGCGATCCGTTGCCACGCATTCGCCGAGCTTTACCGCTTCGCCGGCAATGCTGCACCCCCGTGACAATGGGGTGAAGGTGAAGTCGGCCGCTTCCCGCGGCAGGAACGTTGCGGCCTCGGGCCCCGACAGGTGGAGCAGGCGGAAGTGCGGACCGTCGACAAGCAAGCGGTTTGCGGTCGCGGCGACGCGGCCATCGCGGTGGTCGGGTCGGGGAGCGGTCTCCGATACCGCGAGACCGGCATCGAGATGCAGTTTACGCGGCCGGCCATAGTCATAGAGGCGGTAGGTGCAGTCGACATTCTGCTGCACCTCGACGACGGTCAGCCCGGCACCGATCGCGTGGATCGTGCCGGCCCGGTTATAGACGAAATCATCGGGTTTTGCGGCGCGCCAGTCGATCATGTCGACGATCGAACCGTCGAGCGCGGCATCGTGCAGCAATTCGCGGGTCGTCGGTGCGACAAGGCCGACGCCGAGTTCGGCATCGGGTTCGGCATCGAGCACCAGCCAGCATTCTTCCTTGCCGCGTGGATAGCCCGCCGCCTGCGCGTCGTCGTCGCCGGGATGGACCTGGATCGATAGCCGTTCGGACGTGAAGAGGAATTTGACCATGATCGGGGCGTCGGTGCCACCCGGATGCGCAAACCATATCTCGCCCACTCGCCGGTCGCCGAAATCGCCGAAATCTCGGGGAATGTCGGTGCGCCCCCACGGTTTGTCGACGATGATGGTTTCGAGGCGAGTCAGTGTCGGCATGGAAGGTCGGAACCTGTCGTTCTTTTCGCCGGGGCGGCGCCTGAAGGAGATTGATTTATAGCCGATAATGGCCGCTTCGCCGCACAAAAGCGAGCAGGAAGGTCAGGCGGCTCTGTGCAGGCGGCTTCCGTTCGCAGCGCTCGGCTGGTCGAGCCACAGACCGCGGGTGTCATAAACGATCTTGTCGCCGCGTTCCTCGATCGGGATCGACTTGAACAGATCATGGTCGACGAGGACGATCAGCAGGTCGCACTGCGCTAGCGCCGTATCGAGGTCGATCAGTTCAGCGCCGGTGCCCGCGAATTCCATCGGCAGGCCGCGCGCATAGGGCTCGACAATCCGGATCTGCTGTCCGAAGCGGCGCGCGAGCGCGGCGGCGACCTCGACCGCGGGGCTTTCGCGGAAATCGTCGATATTGGGCTTGAAGGCGAGGCCGAGGCAGGCGACGCGTGCCTCCGGATGCTGCGACACGAGCATCTCGGCGGCGCCGATCACATGCGCGGTCTTGGCGAGATTGACCTCGCGCGCGGTGCGGATCAACTGGCTGTGATCGGGCGCGCCATGAACGAGGAACCAGGGATCGACCGCAATGCAATGGCCGCCGACGCCCGGGCCGGGCTGGAGGATGCTGACGCGCGGGTGGCGGTTGGCGAGGCGGATCACCTCCCACACATCCACCCCCATATGCTCGGCCATCATCGACAGCTCGTTGGCGAAAGCGATGTTGACGTCGCGATAGCTGTTCTCGACGAGCTTCACCATTTCGGCGGCCCGCGCCGAAGTGGTGACGCAGGCGCCGCGCACAAACTGGCGGTAAAAGGTCATCGCTCGGCGCGCGCAGCGCGGGGTGATGCCGCCGATGCAGCGGTCGTTGTCGACCAGCTCGACGAGGATGCGCCCCGGAAGCACGCGTTCGGGGCAGTAAGCGACGAAGATGTCCGCGGCGCCGGTGCAGGCGCCGGGGATTTTCAGGTCGGGGCGGAGCTCTGCCAGCAGCGCGGCGACCCTTTCGGTCGTGCCGACCGGCGAGGTCGATTCGAGGATGACGAGATTGCCCGCCTGAAGCTTCGGCGCGATCGCGCGCGCGGCCGACAGGACATGGCCGATGTCGGGGCGATGCTCCTCGTCATGCGGCGTCGGCACCGCGATGACGAAGACGTCGGCGGAGGCAACCTCGGTCGAAGCGACGAGGGTGCCGCGCGACACGACGCCCTGGACGAGCCCGTCGAGATCGACTTCCTCGATATGGACCTTGCCGCTGTTGACCGTGTCGACGACGTGCCGGCTGACGTCGATGCCCGTCACCTTGCTGCCCGAGCGCGCGATCAGCGCGGCGGTGGGCAGGCCGATATAGCCGAGCCCGAGGACGGTGACCTTCTGTTCGCTGTCAATGAGCACGCGCAACTATCTCCGCTATTCGTGTCGCCGCCTTGCCGTCGCCAAAAGGATTATGGGCGCGGGCCATGGCGTTATAGGCCTCTTTGTCATCCAAAAGGCTGAAAATTTCCGAAACGATGCGATTTTTGTCGGTCCCGACGAGCCGCGCGGTCCCCGCGGCGATGCCTTCGGGCCGTTCGGTCGTCTCGCGCATCACGAGCACCGGCTTGCCGAGCGAGGGCGCTTCTTCCTGCACGCCGCCGCTGTCGGTGAGGACAAGGGTGCTGGCCCCGAGCAAGCGAACGAAATGCGGATAGTCGAGCGGATCGATCAGCGCGACATTCGAAAGGCTACCCAGAATCGGCTCCATTGCGCTGCGGACGTGCGGGTTCGGATGAAGGGGGAAGATGATCGCGACGTCGGGGCGTTCGGCAATTCCGGCGATGGCGTCGGCGATGGCCTTCATGCCGTCGCCAAAATTCTCGCGCCGGTGCGAAGTGACGGCGATAATCTGCCTGCCGGCGCAACGCGCGAGCAGCGTATCGAGCCCCGCCGCCAGCGAAGGCTGTTCCTCGATCCGCGCCGAGGTGGCGAGCAAGGCGTCGATGACGGTGTTTCCGGTGACGTGGATGCGGCCGGCGTCGACATTTTCCGCGCGCAAAGCGGCCGCGGCGGTTTCCGTCGGCGCGAAATGGAGGTCGGCGACGGCGCCCGCGACCTTGCGATTCACCTCCTCGGGCCAGGGGTGATAGATGTTGCCGCTGCGCAGCCCCGCCTCGACGTGTCCGACGGGTATTTTGCGGAAATAGGCGGCGAGCGTCGCCGCCATCGTGGTGAGCGTATCGCCATGGACGAGCACCCGATCGGGCTTTTCGCGGTCGAAGGTCTCGCCGAGCCCGGTGACGAGCCGCGCCAGCAGCGCGTCGAGCGTCTGGTTCCGCGTCATGACGTCAAGATCGACGTCGGGTATAATGCGCGCGATTTCCAGAACCTGATCGAGCATTTCACGATGTTGCGCGGTCACGCAGACGCGCACGTCGATCCCTTCCCGGTTCTGCAGCGCATGGACCACCGGAAACATCTTGATCGCTTCGGGGCGGGTGCCGAAGACCGTCATCACCTTCATTTTAAACAACTCTCCGCATCGTGATGCCGACTGCTGGTAAACGCGCGATTAAGCGACAAAGCTTGCGACACCCTTAAGGTGCGGTCGGGGGAATTTCACGAAAAGACTTCTGTGAAAAGCCCGCAACGCAGGTCGGCTTCGCGCGTATCGCGTATCGTATCGCGTATATTGTCACCGCACGATTGCAGGGCTAGGGGACGGGGCATGTCCGAACCGCAGATATCCTTGCGGTCGTGCCGGGTTTGATCGAGATCGGTTCAGCAAGTCATGTTTTGGAGACGCAAGAGCAAGGCGGTCGCGCAAATGCGCAGCAGCCTTGCGATTCCCGATGGCCAGCGCGTTTATGCTATTGGCGATATTCACGGGCGCGACGATCTGTTCGCCGAATTGATAGAGCGCATCCGTGCCGATGTCGCGGCGCGGCCGGTCGCGAAGATCACGCTGATCCTGCTCGGGGATCTTGTCGATCGCGGCCCGCAGTCGGCCGAGGTGGTCGAGCGGGCGATCGGCCTGCGACGTGAATTCCCCGATACCCGCCTGTTGATCGGCAATCATGAGGAATGTTTTCTTGCCGCGCTGACCGGCGATGTCCGGCGTCTGCGTTACTTCATGCGCATAGGCGGCGAGGCGACGGTCGAGAGCTATTGGAACAGTGATGCAAGCCTGACCGAAGCCAGCTTTGAAGAGGTTGCCGAGCAGCTACCTTTGATGGTTTCCCGGTCGCACGTCGAATTTCTGAGTAATGGCGAAGATTTTATCGCAATCGGTGATTATGTTTTTGTGCATGCAGGTATCCGGCCCGGCGTGCCGCTGGAACGTCAGACTTTGACGGATCTGCGTTGGATACGAGATGAATTTCTGAGCGATGAGCGTGACCATGGCAAAATGATCGTCCACGGCCACACGATTCGTGATGAGATTGACGAATGCGCAAACCGGATCGGCATCGATACCGGAGCTTACAAATCAGGCGTTCTGACTGCGATCGTGCTGGAGGGCGCCGAAAGACGCTATCTCCAGACCATGGAAGTTGCCGAAGCGGTCTGACGGCACCCCGCTACGCGGTGATACGCTTCGGACCAGAGAACGCGGCGAGATAGCGAAAGGGCGCGGTCTGCGCGTCCGCCCGGAAAGCTGAAGTCTCGGTATGGCGCAACGTTTCGACTTTCTTCTCGCCGCACGAACGACTAATCGGCCACGATGACCTACCGGCCCGCCGCCCGTTTATTCTTGCTTGTTGTCTTGGCGCTGTTCGCCTTGGGCTACGCGTTCAGATACGCGTTCCTGACCTATTATATCTCGTCGAACACGCAGCTACCGCCCGAATATCTCGACTGGCACTTTGTCAATCAGGCGCCGCTAAACTCCGCGATGCTCATTTGCACCGGGGTCTTTGCGCTATTCCTGATCATCGCATTCCCGACGACGCGCGCGACCGATCGTCCGGCGCCCGACTATCGAGACATCCCGGCTTGGGGAATCATCGCCTTTGTCGGCTTTGTCGGCCTGAGCCTTGCGGTGCGCGCTGCCTACGGTGCGACCTTGGGCGAAGAGGCCACCGACGCCGGCTTCATATATGGCGCACTCAACTACCGGGTTCAGTCCGACGTTATCCCGGGCCTCACACTGCTGCTCATGGAAATCTCGTGGGCGCAGAGACGCAAGTTTCAATATTGGGGCGCGATCACGCTGCTCGCTGGTTTCTTCCTCACCCTGTCTGCGATCACGACCAGCAAGGCGGGCATGGTCAACTTCCTCGCCCTGGTCGTGATGCTGATGTACATTACCGGGCAAGCGATCTGGAAGCACCCAGTTCGGATCATTCTCGCCGCCTTGGCGGGTATTTTGACCTTCATCGTCGCATCGCAGCTGCGCGCGCAAGCTCTGGGCATTGGCGATTCGGCGATCTGGACGTCGCTTCGTGACGGCCATGTCTTCGAGACTCTGTTGCAGGTCGTCGGACTGATCGCTAACCGCATCCCCGGCGTAGAAGGCCTTGCGCTGTCGTGCGGCTATTCCTGCAACACCATTCCGGCGTTTGAATTTCCGACCCTGCGCGCCACCGCGATCGACATCTTCACCTATGATATTGTCGGCGTGCAACATGAGAATGACTTCCGCTCGCCTGGCTATATAGCAGGCGCCGTCCTGCTTTTCGGCATGGTCTACGGGCTCGCAGCTGCCTTTGGCGGCCTGTTTTTTGGTCGCTGGGTTGCTGGCGCGGTCGATCGCTTGAAGTTCAGCGCCGCCGCGATGGCCGCCTTGATGTTCGGCATGCTCCGCTTCATGATGGAGGGTGCATGGTACTGGCTCGACGTCGTGACGATGGTCTCCGGCGTCGCAGTTGTCGAGGTCGCATCGCGGCTGTTCAGGCAATCGGCCGCTATCGCCGCGGTGCATGTACAGCCGATCGGCGCTCGTCAGGTCGAGATGGCGCCATAACCCTTGATCAGCGCGCAGGGGCCGACGTTCTGAAACGTCGCCGACCCCGTCCTGACGATTGCACCGACCTTCTTTGGCCAAGCGGGCTCCGGGCCGGCCCAGCCCCCGGACGTGACCCTATACGCGAAACCATTGTCGACCTTCGGCTGGAAATATTCCCCTGTGGCGTGAAATGCTCCAGCATTGAAGCTGGCGCACTTCACGCCCTCGCGGACCACGACCGCCCCCATGACACCCCCCGCGTGGGGCTGACCATCCTCGATGACCCAACCCTTAGGCAGGAAATAGCCGAACCATTGCCCCGCACTGTTGAAGACGTCGGCGCGGAAGCTCGATGCCGCATGCGTGGTGACGAACTTCTTTTCGGGGGAGGGATCCCAATGATCGAAGTATGAGCGCCAGCGCACAAAGCCCGAAAGCGTGATCGTCGAGTTGACGTAATTGTCGCGGCTGGTGATCTTGGTTATGCCGGTCACCTCTATCGGCTGATTGACGACATTCGCTTGCAGCACGATCGCGCCCTGATCGTTGGTGGCCGAATAGGTCAGGAACTTCGAACCGGCTACACCTTCTGACTGGCAGCCGATGATGCGCAGGACGTCAGGCGACGAGCTTGCGATCTTGAACATGACATGCCCGGCCTTTTCGGTGCCCGCGGCGCAGTTTTCGACCAACATGAAGCCGAAGGTCTGGAAATCGAAGGTGACCTCCTCCATCGCATCGAAGCCCCAGCGCTCCACCTTTGAATAATCGGCGGCGTTAGTCGCATTGATTACGAAGCCCTTGCGGCAACTGTGGCATGCGCCATCGCGGAACGTGATGCTGTCGACCTGCTCTAGAGCAGCCTTCGCGTTCGCGTCGCCCCATCTTACTGCAATGCCCGCGCCAAATATCGTTATCCCTTCGAAGACGAGATCCTTGCATGCCGGCGCATTATCAGAGCCGAGCCATATCCCGACGGAGTCGGCGTCCTGGCCGCAATCGATGCCGAGGCTGGCCGTCCGATTCTTCTGGGTGTTGCGGTACCGGAGCGCCGGGGATGAGGCCGGGCCGCGATAGCGAAGCCATGAGCCGCGAAAGACATTGCCATTATCGTAGACATAGAAATTGCCGGAGCCGATCAGCTGGATGCCGGCCGGAACGTTGATGGTTGATAGGGTGCGGAAGGTGCCCGCGGGGAGGCGCACGGTCGCACCGCCCGCGGCCTTTGCCGCGTCGAGGGCTGCCTGGATAGCAGGTGCTGCGTCGGCCTTGCCCGTCGCGTCCGCATTGAAAGGCGCGTCCGTGATCCAGATTTCCCTGGCAGACGTTCCCAGCGGGACAACGCCGAGGTCCCCGGCCGAGCCCCCCATCGCCCACGCGCCTGACGCAGCCAACAAGCTGCGCCGCCCGATCGATTTCTCGCGATAGTCCATCGTGTCTCCGTTCGCTTAAGACGGAGACGTCTAGGGCACGCGAGGCCCCGCGGACTAGTGCATTATTCTCGCTTAGCCGTGGCCGACCGGCAGCGCGGGTCGGCCACCGCGACTTTCTGCAGCATCCGGCAGCGGCATCGAGACGGCGCGCTACACCCTTGCCCCACTGATCGCAGGCATCGTCGACGGCTCTTTCGCGAGTTCGCGTTCCGGCGCGTCGCACGTCATCTCCGGTCGGCCGGCTCGCTCGGAGCCATCAGCAGTCATGCTCGGTGGTGATGGATTTTGGATTGCTTGTTGAGAAGTCGGTCACTAGAAGCCTGCGCTTTAAGCGCCGCTTGAAAGCCACGGTTCGCTTATCGTTTTACATAACAAAGGATTAAGTCGGCAGACATTCTACCGGGTATCGGCATGCTGGCCCGGGCAGCCCTGTTGGTTTCTGATGCGATGAATAGCTGGTCCGACGTTCCCTCTCCGATGCTGTCATTCTTCGTGATTGCTTTGCGGCGACTAGCGGATTTGCCGCGCCCCTTTCGGCGGTTGATTGCATTTGCCATGGATGCCGGCTTGTGCGTCCTGTCGGTCTGGCTCGCCTTTTCGATACGCATCGGAGAATGGGATTTGACGAGCATCTCGGTGCTGACCGTAATCGCCGTTGCTCTTCCATCATGGTTCATCTCGGCCTGGTGGTGCGGAACCTATCGGTCCATCATCCGATCTGCCGGCGGGCGAACTATCGCGAATATTGCCATAGCGTGCATATTGATGTCACTGCCGATGCTCACAATTTTTATGTTCCTGGGTATCGAGGGTATTCCGCGGACGATCGGCGTTCTCCAGCCGATGGTCATGCTGATCGGGCTGGCGACGGCGCGGGTGCTGATCCGTTACGCGCTGGTCGATGTGCTCCACCTCGTACATAGAGGGCGTCAGCATCGAGTGGCGATCTATGGCGCCGGACGTGCTGGACAACAGCTAGGGCTAGCTCTCCGCCACGAAGGTCATCTCGTTCTTGCGTGCTATTTTGACGATGACGAAAGCGTTGTTGGTGACCGAATCGACGGCGTCCGGATTTGTGCGGCGCATGATATAGGGCCGCTGATCGGGGAACTCGCCATCGACGAAATCCTTCTTGCGCTGCCCAGCGTCGTGCGCAGTCGGCGGGCCCAGATCGTCGAGCGGCTTAACAAATTCCCCGTGCGTGTCCGATCGCTGCCTAGCATCGGCAACATTATCGATGGAGAGGTCTCGATCAAGGATCTCAAGGACATCCGGGTCGAAGATTTGCTTGGTCGCGACCCGGTTCCGCCCGATGAGCAGCTGTTGGGGCAGGCCATCACGGGCAAGGTGGTTATGGTTTCGGGCGGCGGCGGCTCGATTGGTTCGGAGCTGTGCCGGCAGATCGCTGCGCGCGGACCGAGTTGCTTAGTCGTGGCCGAGCAATCGGAATTCGCCCTCTACAGCATCATGTCGGAACTTGAGGAGGGCGCGAACGATCGCGAAGATGTTCTTATCGTTCCGGAATTGATCGATGTCGCCGATGCCGCGGCGGTCCGGCGCGTCATGCAGCGTCACCGCCCGCAGACAGTTTTTCACGCGGCGGCGTATAAACATGTGCCGTTGGTCGAGAGGAATCCCATTTCAGGCCTGCGGAACAATATCTTTGGAACCTATCACTGCAGTGTTGAAGCGAGCCGCGTCGGGGCCGAGCGGTTCATTTTGGTCAGTACAGACAAGGCCGTCCGCCCGACAAACATCATGGGCGCCTCAAAACGTGTTTGCGAGTTGATCCTGCAGGCCAAAGCCGACGAGGGAAAGGACCCAACGTTGTTCTCGATCGTCCGCTTTGGGAATGTACTGAGCTCAAGCGGCTCAGTCGTTCCTCGTTTTCAAGCGCAGATCAACGCCGGCGGTCCGGTCACGCTGACGCACCGCGATGTGACGCGGTATTTCATGACTATCCCAGAAGCGGCGCAGCTCGTCATGCAGGCAGGGGCGATGGCGAACGGCGGCGAGGTCTTTGTGCTCGATATGGGGCAGCCCGTCCGAATCATCGACCTCGCGCGCTCAATGATTCAGCTGTCGGGCTGTACAGTGCGCGATGATAACAATCTCGACGGGGATATTCTCATCGAAGAAATTGGTTTGCGCCCGGGTGAGAAAATGTATGAGGAACTCCTAATCGGCGACAATCCCGAGCCGACTAGTCACAGCCGCATCATGAGAGCGAAAGAGGAACGACTTGGCTGGTCCGAACTGTTGGGCTGGTTGAACGAGATGGAAAGGGCCCTCGATTTAGGCGACGCCGACAGCGCAATGTCGGTCGTTCGCGCGGTGGTTCCTGGCTATTCGCCGACGGATGTCGATGAGGATCATGTCTCGCAAATGCAACGGAAAGAAAAATAGGATCGCAATCCGATGATTAGCTCGTCCAACGCAATTGAATCAAGGCAGGGCGACAGGGCCGGGGGGGCGTCGAAAGGGGCTCGTTCAAAAGCTGCGCTCATCATTTTGATGGTGCTTCTGGTGACAGGATTCCTGACCGCTGGGGGCGCGCGAGACGATTTGTTGTCTTTGCTTGTCTGGCGCCCGATCAGCATGATTGTTTTGGCGCTTGCCTTAGCCACAGCTTGGCGCGAGGCATGGCTTAATGGTCGCGCGGTTCTGACCCTGGCGCTGAGTGTCGTTGGGCTGACGGCGTTGCACCTTGTGCCGCTTCCACCTGCCGTCTGGACCGCACTTCCGGGCAGGGATATCCTCGTATCGATCTATCACGACGCCGGAATGGCGTTGCCCTGGCAGCCGTTATCTGTCGCCCAAGCGCGCACTTGGAACGCGCTCTTTTCGCTCGCGGCGCCATTGGCGGCACTCGTCCTTGCGCTTACGCTCGACGCGAATTCGCAGCGGAAATTGATGCTCGCGTTGATAGCGCTTGGTTTTGTGAGTGGCGTAATCGGAATGCTGCAGGCGCTAGGACCGGCGCAGGGGATGCTCTATTTCTACCGCATTACTAATAACGGGGTCAGCGTGGGCTTGTTCGCGAATCGGAATCATCAGGCGGCCTTCCTTGCAGTGATGTTCCCGATGATTGCGGCCAATCTGTCGCTGTTCAAAGGTAAGCCCGAACAGTTGTTTTTTCATCGGGCAATTGCGATTGCGGGTGGAGTGTTGCTTGTACCGCTCATTCTTATGACCGGATCGCGTGCTGGATTGGTGCTCGGGGTTGCGGGCATCGCATCGGCTTGGTGGGTCTTTCAATCGCCGGTGGCGCGCATCCGCTCGGCAGAGCGCAAAACGGACAATCGTAAGCGGTTGATTAGTTTTTGTCTTGCAGGTGTCCTTGTCGTCTTTTCGATCATCGTCGCTTTGCGCACGCCGGCGCTTCAGCGTCTTGTTGAGACGGATCCCGCGGATGAGCTGCGATTCAGCGCGCTACCGGTCATTGTCCAGGCGATCGAACGGTTTTTTCCATTCGGGAGCGGAGCCGGCACCTTCGTGGAAGTTTATCAGATTTTCGAGCCGAACAAGTTTATCAATCCTTCCTATTTCAACCATGCGCACAATGATTTCGCCGAATTGTTGCTAACTACAGGCTTGGCAGGCGTCGTATTGATATTGTGGGCAGGCTTCCTCGGATTTAGGTCGTTGATATCGCTTTTCCGCTCGCGAAGCCTGAAGATGGGCGAGCGGGGCTTTCAGGCTCAGGTCTTGGGCCGCGCGGGGTTATCGATCATCGCCATGCTTGCACTCTATAGCGCGGCTGACTATCCGCTCCGCGTTCCCTCGCTTATGCTGCTAGTTGCAGTGACGGCGGCTTGGTGTTCAGCTGCCTACAAGGCCGCTCGAAAGTGAAGAGGTTTATGCTGCAAGCGAGTTTCAAGCAACGCGCCCGTACGGGCTTTGTCGGTGCAATGGCCGTCACCCTGATGGCAACATCGGGTTGCGCCGGCAACAGCCTTACAAAGGGCGGGCTTGGCGGGCCGACGGTGACTCTGGTTGACACCGGTGAATTGCCGGGTCCGAACGGTGAGGTTGGTGCGGCGCAGGGTTATGAATATCGGATCGGACCCTATGACAAGCTGATCATCGACGTGATGGGTATCGAGCAATTGTCCGATCGCCGCGTCACCGCTGATGGCGCTGCGAACATCTCACTTCCCGTTGCAGGCGTCGTCAATCTTAACAACCTGACGATCGGCGAGGCAACGGACCGTGTGACACAGCAACTTCGCGCGGGCCATATGCGCAGCCCACGGGTCGCCGTGAACCTCGAGGAAACCGTCAGCCGCTATGTGACGATCGACGGCGAAGTCCAGCAATCGGGCAATTACCCGGTTGTTGGCGGCATGACGCTGATGCGCGGGGTCGCCGCGGCGAAGGGGGCGACGGAATTTGCCAAGCTGCGCGAGGTGGTGATCCATCGCAATGTGCGAGGCCGGCAGATGATCGCGCTCTATGACCTCGCAGCTATTCGCCGGGGCGCATATGCGGATCCCATACTCTATCCCAATGACATAGTGGTGGTTGGTGAATCGCCCGGACGCCGAATGTTCCAGCAATTCATTTCGGTCGCTCCGCTTCTCGTTTCGCCGCTGGTTGCGGTCCTCGACAATCGCTGACCTTCCTGTTCGGGTGAGTTCTTAAATTTATGTCCACCATGCAATCTCCGACAAAGATGTTCAGCCAGGACGGAACCGCGGCAGGCACGCACCAATTCTGGTCTGCGCCCACGATCCTCGAATATTGGAACGCGCTTAAACGGCACGCTTGGCTTGCGAGTGCGATCCTCGCGGTGACGCTTGTCGTCGGCGTCATTCTGACGTTGCTGATGACGCCGCAATATACGGCGACTTCGCGGATCGAGATCGCTCGCGAACAGGCAAATGTTACGAATGTCGAGGGATTGAAGCGCGAGGATAGCACACCAAACCAGGAATTCTATCTGACGCAATATTCGCTGCTTAACGCGCGCTCTTTGGCAGAGCGCGTCGAGCGGCGCCTCCGCCTGTCGTCGAACAAGGATTTCTTCGCCGCGCACGGCGTAACACCGGAAGGTGAGGGCTTTCTTTCGTCTGAAGGCAGCGCCCCCGTCTCGGTGGAACGGATGCGCGGCCGGCAGCGGCAAGCCGTCGATCTCTTGTTGAAGAATGTCGCGATTTCGCCGTTGCGCGGCTCGGCGCTGATTGACATCAGCTATACTAGTGCATCGCCCAATATCTCGCAATCGGTGGCCCGAACGTGGGTAGGCGAGTTTGCACAGCAGAGCATGGATCGCCGATTTGCCTCTACTTCGGATGCGCGCATTTATCTGGAAACGCGCTTGCAGGGACTGCGCGAGCGGCTCGAGCAATCCGAACGCGACCTCGTAAATTATGCCGCCCGGCAGGGGATCGTGAGACTTTCAGAATCGAAGAGCGGCGAGGGACGGACGCAGACCACGCAGACGCTGGCATCGAGCAACCTCGAACAGCTGAACCGCGTGCTCATTGAAGCGACGGCCGAACGGACGGCCGCCGAAGCGAAGCTGCGCGCGGCGCGATCGCCCGGCAGCACCGAACTGGCGCTTCAGAATCAATCGCTGAACCTGTTGCGCCAAAAGCGCGCAGAGGCGCAGGCTAAATATCAGGACCTGCTGGTCCATTTCGAACCCGAATATCCCGAAGCCAAGGCGGGGCGCGAGCAAGTGGCTGCGCTTGATCGCGCAATTTCCGCTGAGGAACGCCGCGTCCGCGATGCCTATCTGTCGGAATTCGACGCCGCATCACAGCGTGAGCAGGACCTGCGGCAGCGCGTCAACGGCTTGCTCGACAAGTTCGACACCGAAAGCCGTTCGAACATCCAGTATAATATCTACCAGCGCGAAGTGGATACGAACCGCCAACTCTATGATTCTTTGCTGCAGCGCTACAAGGAAATCGGGGTTGCGGGTGTCGGAACCAACAATATCTCGGTCGTCGATTCTGCTCCCATGCCCGAAAAGCCGTCGTCGCCGAAGTTGCTGATCAATGTGATCATGGCGCTTCTTGCCGGCCTCGTGCTCGCAGCCATCGCGGTCATCGTGCTCGAAAATCTCGACGAAAGCCTGCGTGAACCCGGTCAGGTCTCGACCAAGCTGGATGTGCCGCTGCTTGGGGCCATCCCGGTGGTGGACGACGATGCGCTCGAGAAGCTGGACGATCCGAAATCGATCCTCTCCGAAGCCTATATGACCGTTCGAACGAACCTGAGCTTCTCGACCGATCATGGCGTCCCGAAGACGATGGCGCTTACCAGTACGTCGCCTGCGGAGGGCAAGTCGACCTCGGCTTACTCCCTGGCACTGGTGCTTGGCCGGACCTCGGGCTCGGTCGTGCTCGTTGACGTCGATATGCGGCGACCCATTCTCGCTTCGCGGCTGGGACTGCAGAACCTACGCGGCGTTTCCAACTTCCTCGCCGGCGACGACAGTTGGGAACAGCTGATTCAGGACACGGGTAAATCGAACGTCCATTTCATCGCTGCGGGGCCGACGCCGCCGAGTGCATCGGAACTGCTCAGCGGCGAGCGCCTGGCGCTGTTCGTTCAGAAGCTGGCAAGCCGGTATGACCATGTCATCCTCGACAGTCCGCCGATGCTGGGCCTGTCCGACGCCCCGCTGATCGCGAATGTGGTCGAAGGCGTCGTCTATGTCATCGAGGCGGACCGCACCGCCGTTCGGGCGTCGCAGTCGGCAATCCAGCGGCTTCGCGATTCGCGCGCGCACCTTCTCGGCGCCTTACTGACCAAATATCGGGCAAAGCAGTCGGGCTATGGCTATGGCTATGGTTATGGTTATGGTTATGGCCGGGACGGCGCGGAGGATGACAGCGTCGGCGGAGTGCGTAACTGATGCGCTCGGCGGAACGACGGCGCTCGACACGCGACGAGATGGCGAAGAGCCTGACGCCAAGCGTCATCATCGCGCTGTTTGCCGGTTTGCTCACCGCAATTCTGGCGTTTTCCCAAGCCGCCGCCTCGACGGGAATAGTTATCGATACCTTCCGTCCGCTTGGTGGCGGGTTCTTCTCATGGAGAAGTGGCCAAAACCAGCTGACTCAAAGACTCTACGACAATCGGGGCAAGGTTGACGCCAAAGTGCTGTTCGCGACGGGGCGCACCGGCCTTCGCTATGCGCCGCTGTCGGCGCGCTCGCTCTGGATGGTCGGCAAGGGATATGAAGCGAAGGCCGATCTGCCGCGCGCACGCCAGGCCATGTTGCGTGCCGAGGGGATTACGCGCCGCGAGGCCTCTGTGCAGCTCTGGCTTGCTGAAGATGCATTGCGCCGCGAAAAGATCGAAGGGGGTCTGCGCCATTATGATTTGATCATCCGGTCGAGGCCTGACTCGGCACAGGAAATCCTGCCGCGCCTGGCTGCGATCATGGTCGCACCGGAGGGCCGGAAGTATCTTCAGCCTTATGTCCGTCAGAGCAACCCCTGGTTCCCCGAACTGCTCGCCGTCGCGGTCAATCGCTTGCCGCAGTCCGAACCCGTCGGTCGGCTTCTAGTCGAACGAAAAGCGAAGGCTCCCGATCTGCGGCAGCTTGACGCCATTTATGCTCAGCTGGTGTCGAAGCTGGTTTCGCAAGGGGCCGACGACGTTGCGCTCCAGCTTTATCCGTTGCTGCCGCGCGGTAATAACGCCGTGCTCGCGGAAGTCAGCGGCATCGTCAACGGGAAGACGGTCGAAGGATATCCTCCCTTCATCTGGCAACTTGGCAATGAGGCCTATGGCGCGACGTTGGTGAGCGTGGGCGCGGGCGGGGCGGGGATGGAGTTTTACGGCGCATCCGGCACCGTCGGTGTAACGGCCACGAAACTGTTCGCTCCGAATGCATCGACCCAGTTTCGCTGGCGGGTTCGCGAGCGGACCCCCAATCTTCAGAGCTCGGCGACGTGGGTGGCAACCTGCCTGTCCGGACAGGATGAAGGTGCAAAGGCGGTTTCGGTCAACCTCTTGGACGTAAGGACGCCGACCAATCGCGACATGGTGATGTCGTTGCCCGAAGGATGCGACCTCTTTCGTCTCGACATGCGGATCGTCGGCGGCATTGGTACCAACCCCGCGAGCCTGATCGTAAGCGGCCTTTCGTTGGGAAAAGCGGGGGCGGCGAATTGACGTGATCAAGCGCCTTATCGACATCTCCGCGAGCGTCTTGGCGCTGATCTGCTTGTCGCCCATTCTGCTCCTGGTCGCGCTGCTGGTCCGGACTCGGCTGGGGGCGCCCGTCCTGTTCCGGCAGGAAAGGCCGGGCAAGATGGGCAAGCCCTTCCGTATGATCAAGTTCCGGACAATGACCGATCGGCGCGACGCCGACGGCCAATTGATGTCCGACGCCGATCGGCTGACGCCGTTCGGGCGCTGGCTGCGCACGACGAGCCTCGACGAGCTTCCCGAACTTTGGAACGTATTACGCGGCGACATGAGCCTCATCGGCCCCCGGCCGCTTCTGATGCAATATCTGCCGCTCTATTCAAAAGAACAGTGGCGGCGGCACCATGTGCGCCCCGGGGTGACGGGCTGGGCGCAGGTTAACGGGCGTAACGCTCTGAGCTGGGACGAAAAATTTGCGCTCGACGTATGGTACGTTGATCATCACAATCTGTGGATCGATTTCAAAATCCTGCTACTGACGGTCAGGCGGGTGATCGGGCGCGAAGGCATCAGCGCTGCTGGCGATGCGACAATGCCGGTCTTCACCGGGATCCCGGCCGATCCACGACGCGCTCCGGACGGTTGACCGTCCCGGCGCTTACCGGCTCGCTTCCTCGAACACCGAGGTAACCACAGCCAGAATTCGCGCCAGCTCTTCATCGGTGATCGTCGGGTGGCAGAGAAACATCAGGCTCGTTTCGCCAAGTTCGCGCGCGACCGGAAAGCGTTGTGCGGGCCGGAACGGCGCATCGTCGAAAGCTCGCTCCAGATAGACCTCGGAGCAGCTTCCGTGCATTACAACAGCGCCGCGCTCGACGCAAGTGGCAACAATGCGATCGCGCGACCAGCCGGCCTTCAGACCGTCGGGCCGGACATAGGCATATTGCCGGTAATAGGCATGGGTCATCGCTTCCGAAGGTTCAGGCACGCGAACGGCGTCGCCAAAGGGCGCCAGAGCGGAAGCGATCGCGCGGGCAATTGCGGTTCGGCGGGCCGTCCATTCCTCCATCCGCGTGAGTTGGATACGGCCGACGGCCGCTTGGACTTCGAGCATTCGCCAGTTGGTGCCAAAGCTTTCGTGAACCCAGCGAAATCCGGGGGGATGCTGGCGGTTATAGACGGCATCCCAGCTTTTGCCGTGGTCCTTGAACGACCACATGATATCCCACAAACGTTCGTCGGCCGTCGTGACCATGCCGCCTTCGCCGCCGGTGGTCATTATCTTGTCCTGACAGAAGGACCATGCGCCGACATCGCCGATGCTTCCGACGCTTCGCCCGCGGACCTTGGCGCCATGCGCCTGTGCGCAATCTTCGATGACGTGGATGCCGCGATCGGCCGCCAGGTCCATGATGCCGTCCATGTCACATGGCCAGCCACCGAGGTGGACGGGAACAATCGCACGCGTGCGATCAGTCAGAACTGCCGCGATGCTGGCGGGATGGATGTTACCGCTGTTGAGGTCGACATCGGCGAATACGGGCGTCGCGCCGGCATTCACCACGGTCGATACAGATGCGATGAAGGTGCGGGGGGTGACGATCACCTCGTCGCCCGGTCCGATATCCAGCGCTTTCAGTGCTAGATCGAGCGCCAGCGTCCCGTTGGCGAGCGCGATCGCCTTGGGGCTGCCGCACCAGCGCGCGAATTCGGTCTCAAAATTCCGCCCTTCGTCGCCGGTCCAGTAATTGACGCGATTGGAGAGGAGGAGGTCGCGAACCCGATCGGCTTCTTCGTCGGAAAAGCTTGGCCATGGGGATATGGGGGCGTTAAGCATGGCGCGTCTCTTATGGCAAAGATGACTTGCTGCCAATGACCTGATCGCCGTGTGTTCAGCGATTGGAAGCCGCTACCGCGCGCAGCCATCGGGCGGTCTCGTCTACGGCGCGTTCCATCGCGAGATTCCGGTCGTAAAATACGCGCCCCTTCCGGCTCATCTCGGCGCGGCTTTCATCGGATAGCGCCGCGATTTTCCCGATCGCCGCCGCCATGGAGCCCACGTCTTCGGGCGGGCAGACGATAGCTGCGCCCGATTCCTGCAACATCCCCGCGGCTTCACCCGAAAGCCCGGCCAGGATCGGTTTGCCGACCGAAAGATAGTGCTGCAGTTTCGATGGAATTGTGACGTCGTAGAGGCTTTCGCCATTCAGATGCAGAACCAGCGCGTCGGCGCGATCGAATATACGATCCATCTTCGCCCGGCTGACGGGACCGTGCAGGAAAATATCGCCCGAGCCGTCGGCGGCAATCTGCTGTGCCAGGCGGTCGCGTTCGATCCCGTGTCCGAACAGGTGCAGCCTGACTTTGCCGTTCGCCGTGCGCGCGCGAATAAAGGCGTCGACGACATAACCGAGGCTTTGCGCCTGTCCCAGATTTCCGCCGTAGACGAAGTTGATGGTGTCATCGTCCCATCCGTCGATCGCAACCGGCGGCTCGGAGGGCGTCGCGGGGACATGGGTCGACCAATTGTATAGGCGGTGGAGCTTTTCAGGCGGAACCCCGCGCTCGGCCAGCCGCGCCTTCATTCCGTCCGATTGGGCGATCACGAGCGCCGCTCGCCGATAGACGAAATCGCAAATCTTCCCGAGGATCGATGGGATCGCCTTACCGCCCATGCCAGAGGCCAGCACGCTGTCGGGCCACAAATCCTGTATTTCGACGATAAACGGGCGCCGGTAGACCGCGCCGAAAATCGCTGCCGCGAGCGCCGGGGTCACCGGCGGATGATAGACATAGATCACATCGAAGCGTCGAGCCGTGAAAAGGCCGAAGATCAGGCTCGACAGGAAGAAACTGGCATAGTTCAGAATACGTCCGATCGCCGAACGATCGTGCGACGGCCAGATGGGCAGGCGATGAACCTGGAAGGGCCATTGCCGGTCGCGCTGGTAGGGCTTGATCCGGTACCCCGGGTACAGCTTTCCGCCCGGATAATTGGGAAATGCCGTCGCGACCTCGACCTCCATGCCTTCGCCAATAAGGGCGGCGGCGAATGACGCCCCTTTGAAGGCAGGTTCGGGTTCGAACCACTGGGTAAGGAAAAGGACGCGCACGAGAGGGGAGCTTTGCAACGGGATATCTGCCGCGTGCCTAGCTTTTCGGTCGGGCGCTGGCAACCGATAGCCGCTCGCAGCCGGTGGCGTGTCAATCATTGCTTGGCGCGCTCTTCCCGAATGGCTATGGGCGCCACTCGCGAGCGACACGCAACAATGGCCCAGAATTCCCGCCGATGACCAACCAAGATATTCAAGGGCGAACAACGGGGGCGCCAGATGCGGACGGCGGTGTGCGTCTCCTCCTCTATGCCGCCGTTCCCGATCCAGCCATGCTGAAGCAGGGCTTCTATGCCGCCGAGGTCGAGGGTCTGTTGCGGCAGCCTTCGGTGGCGGAGGTGCGCGTCACCAATCGTCTCGGCGATGTGTGGTGCATGTCTTTTGATGGCTTGGTCTGCTATTTCTATTCCTATTCGGCGGCGGCTGCGCTTCTCGCGCGTTTGCGCGGGAAGCCCGTTGTCTCGACCGGGGGCGCAGAACAGGTCCTCCGCTCGATGGCACCCAGCCTGTCGATGTTCCTCGTGCGCATCATATTGTTCTATTTCACCTTGCTGTTCGCCAATCGCATCCTCGCGACATCGTCGACCGACTACCGCGAGATGTGCAAGATCGGCTGGTTCCGCCGGTCGGCAATCCGGTTGAGCTTTCATGGCGCCGATGCGGTCGGCCGTATCGATCCCGCGAACTTTTCCGCCCAGCGATTGCCCGGTTCGCTGGTTACCATCTGCGGGATGGACACCGCGGAAAATATCCGGCGCAAGGGGCTATTGCGCGCCATCGACCTGTTGGCGCGGGTGCGCGAACGGCATCCGGATGCCCGCCTCGTGGTGATCGGCCGCACGACCTGCGCGCATATCGCCCGCGATCATGCGGCGCGCCTTTCCTGCGAGGATGCTGTCGATTTCGTCGGCTATGTTTCGGAGGAAGAGAAGATCCGGCTGCTTCGGACATCGCGCTATTATGTGCAATTGTCCGAATATGAGGGGTTCGGCATCGGGGCGCTCGAGGCGCTCGCGATGGGCTGCCAGGTCGTCCACAGCAATGTGGGAGGCTTGCGCGACAGCGTTGCCGGATATGGCCTGGTCCTGCCGCTCGACGGGATCGCCGAATTCGACACAATGGCGCCGTATACGATCGGAGACTGGTTCCAATTCGAGCAGCATATGGCGCAGTTCGGCGTCGACCGGCGTGCGAACGCGATTTTGGACGCGCTTGGCTGCCGATGATCCGCCAGCGCAGCCTTCGAGCCAATTCGCTGTCCAGCCTTTTCGCGAGCGGCGGGGTGTTCGCCATTACATTGGCCATGCCCGCGGTCCTCTCCCGATCAATCAACGCCGCGGACTATCAGATATATGCGACGGCAATGGCGTTTCTGCCGCTTGCGCTGCTGCTCTCGCAGTCCTTGCGAAATTGCGCCGGCAGCGCGTTGATCGTCGTCATGCAAAGGGCTGAAGGGGCCGATGTCGCGCGCGCTTATCGTCGTATCGTTCTGCTGGTGACGGGCCTGGTCCTTGCCGGGGGCGTGTTGGTCACAGAGTTTCTGCGGTTCTTTTCTTTGGTCGGAGATCTCGATCAAGGGCTGCTCCGCTTCGGCATCTACTGCATCTTGATCAATGTTTCGGGAATCGGTTTCTCGCTTCTCGTCACCGGGCCTGCGACCGCCAGCCAGGACTTCGTGCCCGAAAACCTGCTCAAGCTTGTTCCGCCGGCACTCCTACTGGCGCTCCTCGTCGCGATCTTCGTCAGTTCGCCGGGCGATGAGCTATGGTGGATATTCGCGGCGGTTGCCGTGAGCCCTTGGCCGTTGTCAGGATCGTTGATGCTCCGCTATCATGGCGCGGTGGGGCGTTGGTTCGTCACCAGCCAAGCCGGAACGAAGCGCGTTCCCGATCCGCTGACCCCGAATGCCATTTTTCGCTTTTTGGCCGTGTCGTCGGCCTCGGTGGGGTGGTGGAACCTGACCGCCTATTTCGCGACGTCGATCACCGTCGCCGTGGTGGCGTTGATCTTGCCCGGCGATGTCGTCGCATTCGGCATGGTGTTCAGTCTTATCGGTCTGTTGTCGGGTGGATTGATTGCCATATCTGCGCCGATTGCGTCGCGGGTCGCTTCGATCCCGCTTGACGATACCCCGGCCCGGATCGCCGTTTTCCGGCGGTTCAATGGCTATTTCATCCTCTACATCGTGGCGGTCGCCCTGTTCGTGCTGCTCGTTCCCGTACGGATTTTCGAACTCTGGGTCGGCGCCCAATATGCTGGGTCCGTTCGAACGATGTTGTTGCTGTTGCTTCCGGCCACTGTATTGCGGTTGCAGACGATGTGCTTCACACTATTCGTGATGAGCGTCGGCCGGCAAGCGACGCTGTGGTTGAGTCCGATGATCGAGGCGATTGTCGCAACCTTGGCGAGCTTCCTCCTTGCGCCGTTAATGGGGATAGAAGGTATCGCGTTGGCATTGACACTTTCTGCTGCACTCCGGCTAGCAATGACGCTGTTCCATGATATCGGACTTAATCAGGATGTTTTTCCAATAAGGTGGAACGATTTGTTCGTTGTGCTGGTGCGTGCACAAAAATGACTGATCTCGTTTATTCCCGGCCAAATCAGTGCGGCGCGTGCGGCGCCCCATTGCACCCCTGGCTGTCGGGTGTCCGCGACAGAGTATATGGCGTGGGCGGCGACTGGGACCTGTTTCGGTGTGGTAATGCCGCATGTGCCGCGGCGTATCTCGACGCCCGCCTGACCGGCCAACAACTCGCAAGCTTCTATGCGACATATAGCACCCACAGCGACCCGGTGCTGGCCGTAAGCGGCGCGAAGCGCGGCTTCCGACGGGCGATCGAATGGTTCTTACATCGGAGTCTGGGCTACCGCCGTCCCGATGCGTCGACCGCGACTTCGATATTGGCGCGGTTCTTTCGCGTGATCCCCTTGCTGCGTCACATGGCGTCGTTGCGGGTTTTTTGGCTGCCCTATGTCGCCAAAGGCAAGCTGGTCGAAATCGGCTTTGGAAACGCGCAGACTCTCCTGCAAATGCACGACCTCGGCTGGGATGTCGAAGGCATTGAGTTCGACACTGTCTGTGTCGACAAGGCCCGCGCATTTGGACTTCGCGTGGGGGAGGGGGACTTCCTCGCCCAGAATTATGGCGATTGCAGTCTCGATGCCGTCGTTGGCAGCCATGTGATCGAGCATGTTCCCGATCCAGGCGAGTTGATTGCTGCCATCCACGACAAGCTTGCGCCCGGAGGACGGATGGTTCTGATCACGCCCAATGGCAAGTCGCTGGGATGCCGGTTGATGGGCGCATACTGGCGCGGCTTGGAAGCCCCACGGCACCTGACGATTCAGACTCCGGGTTCGCTGATCCGCCATGCTGAGCGGGCCGGATTTCGGACCGTCAAGCTGTTCGGCACGCCGTTGGGTGGGGGGATATTACAACAGAGTGTGCAAATCCGGCAGGGCAAACCCGTCGGCCCCACGGGACGGATCGCTCAATTATTCTGGGCGATCATCGCGAGCGCCATCCACCTGGTTCGACCCAAGGCATCTGATGAAATTGTCCTGTTTTGCGAGAAATAGGCTGAAAACTCTGCCCCGAATTTGACTCCGTGCTGGAATCGTGCAGGCATGACTCTGCCCGGCCGTGCGAAATTCGTTACATTTGTTGCAGGGGCAACCGGTCCTGAATCGCGTTCGGCTCCATTTCGGCTTGCACAGGACCGCCCCCGGGGCGACTAACCCGCCGCATGACCTATCGCTCGTCGATGTGCCTGTTTCTGTTCGTGACACTCGTCCTGTTCGCGATGGGTTATGTGTTTCGATATTTTTTCTTACCACACTATCTGGGAGCAACAGCTCGCAGTCGCCCGAATATCTCGACCGGCAGAACGTCAACATCGTCCCTTTGGGTTCTGGGATAATGATATGCTCGGCGATCTTCGCAACCTATTGCATTATTCATATCGCTACCACGCGATCGGTCGACCGCCAGCCCGCCCAACTATATCAGGTTAACCTATTGGGCATTGCAGCGCTGGGCGGGTTCATCGTTGCTAACCTCGCGGTGCGAGCGCAATATGGGCCGGCGCTCGGACAGGAAGCTGCGGCTGATGCGGGATTCATTTTCGGGACGCTCAACTATTGCACCCAATCCAACCTGATCCCGCCGTTGATCCTGCTCGTCATGAGGTGGCATGGCGGCATCAGGACGAGGTTCATTGTTATCTTGGTATTGTGCACCCTGGCTGCCTTCTTCATCATCCTGTCGGCGATCACGACCAGCAAGGCGGGCATGCTCTTCTTTCGCCCAGCTCATGATGCTCATGTATCTGACCGAACAGAATCTCCTGAAATATCCGATGCGCATCACGTGGGCTTGCTGGCGACTTGGCGTTTATCATCGGCTCGTGGCTTCGCGCCGAGGCATCCGGCGCGGGGGATTTGCGATATGGGTGTCGCTTTAGTACGGGCATTTTTCCGACACGCTGTTTTAGGTCGTCGGGCTTTTCGCCAACCGCATCCCGGGCGTGGAGGGGCTGGCCCTTTCGTGCGGGATCGGTTGCGACTCGCTTCCCCGATCTCATCTACCCTCGCTCGCGCGATCCGCGGCAGATATCTTCACTAACGACATTATTCGCGTCCGGTGGGCGAACGATTTCGGTTCGCCCGGCCTCGTTGGTCGCGCCGTCCTCCTGACGGGTTTGTGGGGTGGGGTGGCGTTTGGTTCGGTGCCAAATCAATTTGCTCGACGATGGACCGGTTTCGTTTCAGCGCCGCTGCATCCGCCGCGTTCGTGTGCGGTATTCTGCGCATCATGCTGGAGGATGCTTGGTACTGGGTCGATTTCGTCACAATGATGGTAGGCGTGATCGCGACCGAAGCGGTGAGCAGGCTGCTGATCGCGCGAAAATCCAGCAAAAGCGACAGCGAATTGCGCTGCAACCTACATAATGGTCTTGATCCCACCCACGATAGTTTGGTCTAGGCGGCTTTCAATGCTCGGAAGCGGACGAAATCTTTGTCTATCAGCGCTTTGCCGAGAAATTTCAGCCGCAACAGCATAAGCGCGATCGCCGGGTGGGAATGATGCTTGCGGAGCCACAGTCCCTGCGAGCGATAATGCCAGAGGTAGCGCTGGACGGGGATGTCAGCCGAGCTGGTCCCCGCGCGGTGCACCACGCGGGCTTCGGGTGCAATCGCGATGCCGAAACCGGCGGCCCTGATACGCATAGCGAGGTCGGCATCCTCCCAATACATGAAAAAATCCTCGTCGAAGAGCCCGGCACGGCACAGTGCGTCGGCGCGGATGAGCACCGAAGCGGCGGTCACCCAGCTATAGCGATGCGCGGCGAGATCGGCGGGGCCGAAGACAGTGCCGCAGCTCATCAGCCAGGGGCGCATCCAACTTCCAGAATGATCATGTTCGGGATGGTCGGGGTCGGTCATCCATGATCCGATCATGCCCGACTTCTCGCCATCCTCGTCCGCCCGGGCGATGAGCGCGGCAAGGCAATCGGGGTCGGGGCGGGCGTCGTTGTTGAGCAGCCAGATAAAGTCGGACCCATCGCCCACCGCTTCGCGCAGGGCGCGATTGCAGCCGCCTCCGAACCCCAGATTCTTCTCGTTGGCCAGCAGTACGACGCGCGGGTCGCCCGACAGCGCGGCCTGCATCCGCTCCATCGAATCGTCGCCGCTACCATTGTCGACGACATAGATGCGCCGCGGCGCGAGCGTTTGCGTCTGCAGGCTGTCGACCGCAGCCAGCGTTTCGGCGGGCGCGCGCCAGTTGACGATGACGACCGAGACGCTGGCTTCGGACACGGCGGCGAACCGATCAGATATAGTCGTGCATCCGGATGCCGTCCCACTGGTTCGACAGCCGTGCGGTTCCGAGGATCAGCTTGGCGACGCGTTCGCTGGTGTTCGCGATCTGATAGTCGGCGGGGACTACGGGCGGAATTCCCGCAGCGACGCGCTCGGCGTGCAGCTTCACCGCGGCGGCGATCGATTCGAGCATTGCCTGCTGGTCGAGCCCGGTGACGATGATGTTGCCGGTGTCCATCGCTTCGGGACGCTCGATCGCGTCGCGCGGGGTGATCGCGGAGAAGTCGAGGATCGAGCTTTCCTCAGCGATCGTACCGCTGTCCGAAATCGCGCAATGCGCGTGCATTTGCAGGTTATTGTAATCGTGGAAGCCGAAAGGCTTCATATATTGGACGCGCGGGTCGAGGGTGATGCCCTCGAGCGCCTCCAGCCGGTTGCGCGTGCGCGGGTGGGTCGAGACGATCACGGGCTGGTCATAGGTTTCGGCAAGCGCGTTCAGCGTGCCGACGAGCGCCGCCAGCCGCTCCTTGCTGTCGACATTCTCCTCGCGGTGCATCGAGACGATGAAATAGCCGCGGCGCGTCAGGCCAAGGCGCGACAGGATGTCCGACGCCTCGATCTGCGGGCGGTAATGGTCGAGGACCTCCTTCATCGGCGATCCGGTCAGATAGACGCGGCGATGCTGCATCCCCTCGCTCAGGAGGTGGCGGCGGGCATGTTCGGTGTAGACGAGGTTGAAGTCGCTGATATGGTCGACGAGACGGCGGTTCGTTTCCTCGGGGACGTTGCGATCGAAGCTGCGGTTGCTCGCTTCCATATGATAGACGGGGATCTTCATCCGGCGCGCCATGATCGCTGCGATCGCGCTGTTCGTATCGCCGAGGACGAGAAGCGCGTCGGGGCGGTTCGCCTTCAGCTCCTTTTCGGTCTCGATCAAAATGCCGCCGAGCACGGCGCCGAGGCTCGATGTATCGACACCGAGAAAATTGTCGGGCTTGCGCACGCCAAGGTCGCTGAAGAAGACCTCGTTGAGTTCATAATCCCAGTTCTGCCCCGTGTGGACGATCCGGTGATCGGTCAGCGTGTCGAGCCGCGCCATCACGCGCGACAGGCGGATGATCTCGGGCCGGGTACCCAGAACGGTCGTGACCTTGAGCTTGCTCACTGTTTTTCGGTCTCCAAAAGCACCGCGTCGGCATAAGTGTCCGGGTTGGCGGGGTCGAACAGCCGGTGCGACCAGAAAAAGGTCACGACGTCGCTGTCGGTGTCATTGACGATATGGTGGGTGTGCAGCGGCGGCATGTCGATCGCGACCGGTTCGTCGCCCGACACTTCGAAGCTGTGGACTTCGTCGGTCAGCACCTTGCGGATGCGGATCGTCGCCTTGCCCGACACGACGAGGAATCGTTCGACGAGGTTGGTGTGGAAATGATCGCCGCGGCGCATCCCCGGCCGCGTGGTCGAAAGGAAGGTCTGCGAACCGGCAAGCGACTTCGCCGATTCAAACAGGCCGCCGCGCGCGTCGCTGTTGAGCTTCATACGCATCGGATAGTGCGCCGGATAACCACCGGTCCGGTAGCTGTTGAACAGCGCAAGGTCGAAGGGATCGCCGAGGTCGGGAAAGATGTTCGCCTGATAGGAGCGGTGAAAGGCCGCGAGCCGGTCATAGAGCGCGACGATCGACATCTCGCGCCCGGCAGGGGCGATCGTGCCCGACTCCCCCGCGAGGCCCTTTGCGGTGGCGAGGTTCGCGGCCTCGCCTGCATGGAACAGGGCGACCTTGCCCTCGGGATTGATTGTCGGTTCCTGCCCCGCCCAGATCTGGTCGATCAGCGTCGCGGTGACATTGTTGTAATAGGGGCGGGCGCATTCGCCGAAGATGTGCGGCAGGATCAGGTTGGTGAACCCGGCGCTTGCGGCTTCCAATATCTCCGCCGCGCGTTTCTTCGACCGGCCATAGGGCGTGTCTAACCCGGCGTGAGTGCTGTTGGCATAGACGATATGCGGCCGCGCGCCGGTGCGCGCAATGCTGTCGGTGAGCGCCGTCGCGATCGCCGGGTTGCCGGTTTCGACTTCGTCGCCGCGGTTGACCCCCGCGAAGTGGAGGATGACTTCGACATCGGCGATGGCGGCGTCGCGCGCCATATCGTCGCCAAAGGTCTCGCGCCCCAGCTGGACGAGCTCGAACGGCTCGGCCTCGCCGCGATAGCGCGCCGCGCAATTGGCGGCGTGCAGGCGTGCGGCCGCATGCCATCCCAGCAGTCCGGCTGCGCCGGTGACGACGACCTTGCGGCCCGTCATGCGTGCCACGACGCCAGTTCGGCCTGCACCTCGCCGAGCGTGAGCAGTAGTTCCTTGACGCCCGCGACATCGAGCCGCTCGGCGTTGTGCGAGTGGAAGTCCTCCTGCACGGGGCTGATATCGTCGCCTTCGCTGAAATAGGCCGAATAATTGAGGTCGCGGCCGTCGAGCTGGATCCGCCAATAATCGCCGAGGTCCTCGGCGGTCGACAATTCCTGCGCGCTCGCCAGCGTTTCGGCGAGCTTTTCGGCGTGGCGCCAGCCGATCACTTCGACCGGATAATCGGGAGCGTCGAACAGCTCCTTCAGCGCGGTCACGAGGTCGGCGATCGTCGCAGCAGGCGCCTTGCGGACGAACAGGTCACCCTGGCGCGCATGCGCGAAGGCAAAGCGTACAAGGGCGACGCTATCGCGCAGAGGCATAAGGAAGCGCGTCATTTCGGGCTCGGTCACCGTAATCGGGCGGCCTTCTTTGATCTGCTTGATGAACAGCGGGATGACCGATCCGCGCGAGTACATCACATTGCCGTAGCGGACGCAGCTGATCGTGGTCTTTGCCTCCGGGCCGACTTCGCGCGCCGCCGCATGAGCAAGCTTTTCCATCATCGCCTTGGAAATGCCCATCGCATTGATCGGATGGACCGCCTTGTCGGTCGACAGGCAGACGAGGCTGCCGACCCTGTGCTCGACCGCCGAACGGATCACATTTTCGGACCCCAGCACGTTGGTGCGCACGGCTTCGAGCGGGAAGAATTCACACGAGGGCACTTGCTTCAACGCCGCGGCGTGGAAGATCGCGCCGACCCCTTTGACCGCGCGATCGACGCTGCCGCGGTCGCGGATGTCGCCGATGAAGAAACGCACGCGCGGATCGCGCAGGTCGTTACGCAGCGCATCCTGTTTTTCCTCGTCGCGGCTGAGCACGCGAATTTCGCGGTCGCTCACCGCGAGCAGTTCCCGCAAGATCGTCTTGCCGAACGAACCGGTGCCACCGGTAATCAGAATCGGGCTGCTATCGTCGGACAATGATTGTCACTCCCTGCGAGGTATCGGCGTGGTTCAGTTCTGGTCGGCCAGCGCGAGGATGTTACGGCCATATGCCGTCTTTTCCATCAGCTGGCCAGATTTACGCAATTGGTCGGTATCGATGAAGCCTTGGCGGAACGCGATTTCCTCGAGGCAGCCGATCATATGGCCGGTGCGGTTCTGGATCACGCGGACGAATTCGGACGCCTCGACGAGGCTGTCGTGGGTGCCCGTGTCGAGCCAAGCGTAACCGCGGCCCATCTGTTCGACATAAAGCTCGCCCAGTTCCATGTAGAGGCGATTGAGGTCGGTGATCTCCAGTTCGCCGCGCGCCGACGGTTTGATCTGGCGCGCGAGTTCGACGACGCGGTTGTCGTAGAAATAAAGACCGGTGACCGCGAAGTTCGATTTGGGCTGCGCGGGCTTCTCCTCGATGCTGAGCGCGCGGCCCGCATCGTCGAGCTCGACGACGCCATAGGCGCGCGCATCGGCGACCTCATAGGCGAAAACGGTGGCGCCCGTCTGGCGGCTCCGCGCATTGCCGAGCAGAGTCTGGAAACCCGCGCCGTAGAAGATATTGTCGCCGAGCACGAGCGCCGCCGACTGATCCTCGATGAAGTCGGCACCAATATGGAAGGCCTGCGCCAGCCCCTCGGGCTTCGGCTGGACGGCATATTCGATGCGCAGCCCCAACTGGCTGCCGTCGGCGAAAAGCCGGCGATAATTGTCGATATATTCGGGCGAGGAGATGATCAGTATCTCGCGAATCCCGGCGAGCAGCAGCGCCGACAGCGGGTAATAGATCATCGGCTTGTCATAGACCGGCAGCAACTGCTTGTTGATCGCCAGCGTCGCCGGATGGAGACGGGTGCCCGAGCCCCCGGCCAGAATGATTCCGCGCATTATCGATGCTCTCCTGAATTCAGTCGTTCGTCCAATATCGCATCGACGGCGTCGCGCCATGGGCGAAGGGTGAGACGGAGGTCGGCGCGCAGCTTTTCGGTCGCCAGCCGCGCGTTGGCCGGGCGCCGTGCGGGCGTCGGATAGTCCTGCGTCGTGATCGGTTCGAGCCGCGGCGTCTTGCGGCCTGCCGCCGCGCTACGGTCGAAAATATGCCGGGCGAGATCGTACCAGCTCGCATCGCCGCCGTTGACGGCATGCCAGGTCTCGCCGGTCGCCGTATTGCTGTCGACGATGGCGAGCAACACTTCGGCGAGGTCGGCGGCGTTGGTCGGCGAGCCGTGCTGATCGGCGACGACGCGCACGAGGTCGCGCTCTTCGCCGAGCCGCAGCATGGTGTTCAGGAAATTGGCACCGCCCGCGCTGAGGACCCACGCCGTGCGGACGATGGCGTGGCCGCGGGGTGCGGCCTGCCGTACCGCCGCTTCGCCCGCTGCCTTGGTCGACCCATAGACGCCGAGCGGCGCGATCGGATCGGATTCCAGATAGGGTGCGTCCTTCGTGCCGTCGAAGACATAGTCGGTCGACACATGAACGATGGGGATATCACGCGTTGCGGCCAGCTCGGCGAGGATGCCGGGGGCTTCGGCGTTGATGGCGTGAACGAGGGCGGCTTCGCTTTCGGCGCGGTCGACCGCGGTATAAGCGGCGCAGTTGATGATCGCGCGCCAGGAACCCCGGTCGACGAACGCCCGGAGCGCAGCGGGATCGATCAGGTCGCATTCGGCTCGGCCGGGCGCGACGACGGCCACCCCGTTACGGCGGGCCAGCGCGGCGACGGCGCCGCCGACCTGTCCGCTGCCGCCGGTGACAAGGGGGGGATGCGCCGCGGTCATGCCGAAACCGCCGCGCCCAGCCTTTCCCCGCGATAGCTGCCCGAGAGGATGTCCCGCCACCAGCCTTCATTGTCGAGATACCAGCGGATCGTTGCCGCGATGCCGGTTTCAAAGCTTTCGGTCGGCTGCCAGCCGAGTTCGCGTTTCAGCTTGCCAGCGTCGATGGCGTAGCGGAAGTCATGCCCCGGCCGGTCGGCGACGAAATTGATCTGCTCGCGATAGCTGCGTCCGTCGGCGCGCGGGCGGAGCTGGTCGAGCGTGTCGCAAATGACCTCGACCACCTGCAAGTTGGTGCGTTCGCTGTTGCCGCCGATCATATAGCTTTCGCCGACCTTGCCGCGCTCGAACACCGCGCGGAGCGCGCGGACATGATCGTCGACGAACAGCCAGTCGCGGACATTGTCGCCGCGGCCATAGACCGGCAGCGCCTCGCCCGAGAGGCATTTGATGATCATCAGCGGGATCAGCTTTTCGGGGAAATGGTAGGGGCCGTAATTGTTCGAGCAATTGGTGACCAGCGTCGGCAGCCCATAGGTGTGGTGCCAGGCGCTCACCAGATGGTCCGACCCCGCTTTCGACGCCGAATAGGGCGAACGCGGGTCATAGGCGGTCTCTTCGGTGAAGAAGCCTTCGGGTCCAAGGGCGCCGAACACCTCGTCGGTCGAGATATGGTGGAAGCGGAAGCGATCCTTCCGGGTCTCGGGAAGGCCGCGCCAATAGTCGGTCGCTGCCGAGAGCATCGAAAAGGTACCGACGATGTTGGTTTCGATGAAGGCACCGGGGCCATCGATCGACCGGTCGACATGGCTTTCGGCTGCGAGGTGCGTGATAATATCGGGCCGGACCTCGGCCAAGAGATCGACGACCAGCGCGCGATCACAGATATTGCCGTGGACGAACTCGAAGCGGTCGTTCCTTTCGGCTATGGGCAGCGATGCCTTGTTACCCGCATAGGTTAGGGCATCGAGCACGACGACGCGATAATCGCTTTCGGCGACGAGGTGACGCGCGAGCGCCGATCCGATGAAGCCGGCGCCGCCGGTGATCAAGATGGTGTGGGGGGAGGTCATTAGGGGGAACCGTTCGTCAGGGGTGAAGCGGCAACAGGGGTGAGCCGTCATAGGCAAAATCAAGGTCGGCGTCGGCGAGCAGCGGCAGGATCGCATCCTTCGCGGACAGGACGGCGTCGGTCGCTCCGGCTGCGGCGAGTGGCCAGTCGATGCCGAGCGCCGGATCGTCCCAGCGTATGCCACCTTCGGTTTCCGGCGCATAGAAGTCGTCGACCTTGTATGCCACCTCGCAATCGCTTTCGAGCGTCATGAAGGCGTGGCCGAAACCCCCCGGGACAAAGAGTTGATGGCCGTTGTCGGCGGAAAGCTCGGCGCCGACATGCTGGCCGAAAGTCGGGGAATCGGGACGAAGATCGACGGCCACGTCGTAGATGCGACCGCGAAGGCAGCGGACCAGCTTCGCCTGCGCGTGCGGAGCGCGCTGAAAATGGATGCCGCGGATCGTCCCCGGCGGCGCCGAATAGCTGTGATTGTCCTGAACGAAGGTCGCTTCGACGCCAAGGTCGAGATAGCGGCGCTCGTGATAGGTTTCCATGAACCAGCCGCGCTCGTCCGCAAAACGTCTGGGGGTCAGGAGGATGACTGTCATGAGAATTGGAATCCAAGGCATAGATACGCCAGAGGCCTTTAACGCGGCCATCCATGCTGGCCAGCGAAAACTGAACATGACGGCCGGCTCGTCTGTATCATTATACATCGCGTTGGATTCACTTTTCTAGCGAAGCCTTTGGACATTTTTTCTTTGGCGCCGGATTTCCGCGCCGTTTCGCCGTATCTTTCGAACAGCGCGGTTGCGACGGGCGAAGGGATCGTGCATTCACGCCGCCGCATCTGGATTCACGGAGCTGTCCCATCGAAGCATTCGTTGCGATGATCGTTTCGATGTCATGAATGGAGCAAATGATGAGTCGGCTGATCGGAATTTATGGAGCCAGTGGCTTCGGACGCGAAGTGATGTCGGTGGCGCGCGAGCAATATGCGCAAAGCAATAAGCGGCTGGTTTTCATCGACGATAATGCGGCAAATTCTGACGCACGGGTCAACGGCTACGATGTCCTGACATGGCAGGCGTTTGTCGAGCAGGCAGATGACGGAGCTGCCGTCGCGATCGCGATCGCAGATGCGGCGGTACGCGAAAAGTTGATGGCTCGCTGCGCCGAGGCGGGGATCGCGGGTTGCGACATTCGGGCCGCCAATGTGGTGACGGGCGACAATATCACGATCGGCGAAGGGGCTATTCTGCAACCCTTCGTCATCCTGACATCCGATGTCCGGATCGGCCGCGCTTTTCATGCGAATATCTACAGCTATGTCGCGCATGACTGCGTCATCGGCGATTTCGTAACGTTTGCTCCCGGCGTCAAATGCAATGGCAATGTTCATATCGAGGATCGCGCCTATATCGGGACCGGGGCCATTCTCCGCCAAGGGACGCCCGGCAAGCCGCTCGTGATCGGTTCGGGAGCGACCGTCGGAATGGGGGCTGTCGTTACGAAAGATGTACCGGCGGGCGTCACCGTGATCGGAAATCCGGCTCGCGTCATGGAAAAATAATAGCAGAAGGCGGTTGGCGCAAAGGTCGTCTTGGGTGGTTTTCGATTCTGCTTCGGTTGCGCTGGTCAATCCGGGGTGGCGCGTCCGGTCAAAGATGTGCCGATGGCATTTTGCCGCCTAGCCCATTTTGCGCGCGCTTTGGGTGAATATGACGCGCGCTCCATTTGGTGGCTGCAGCGTTGCGCTTGCATTTTTGAGGTCAACGCTCGACATGGAACGTCATGGATTTTGCGTTCCAAAATAGTTTCTACAATAGCATGGAGGGCTTTTACGCGCCGGCCGAGGCTGCGAAACCGTCGTCACCAAACCTCCTTATTTTTAATCATGCATTGGCTGTAAATCTCGGCGTGGACGCGTCGAGCGCCGGCGATGAAGAACTTGCGCGATCTCTCTCGGGTGATTCGCTGCCCGAAGGCGCGAGCCCGCTCGCATTCGCCTATGCCGGGCATCAATTCGGCCATTTTTCGCCGCAGCTCGGTGACGGGCGGGCGCTGCTGCTCGGCGAAATCGTCGCGCCCGGCGGCGCGCGCTTCGATATCCAGCTCAAGGGTTCGGGGCCGACCGCATTTTCGCGCAACGGGGACGGCAAGGCGGCAATGGGGCCCGTCTTGCGCGAGTTTCTGGTTTCTGAGGCGATGGCCGCTATGGGTGTGCCGACGACGCGTGCGCTCGCGGCGGTGGCTACCGGAGATCGCGTCCAGCGTGAGCGCGTGCACCCTGGCGCCGTGCTTACGCGTGTCGCGAGCAGCCATATCCGCGTCGGAACCTTCCAGTTCTTTGCTGCGCATTTCGGCGCCGATCACGTCGCGCAGTTGTCGGCTTACAGCATCCGCCGTCACTTTCCCGACCTTGTCGATGCCGCGAACCCTTCGCTCGCGCTGCTCGATCGGGTTATCGGACTACAATGCGAGTTGGTGGCGCATTGGCTCGGTATCGGCTTCATCCACGGCGTGATGAACACCGACAATGTCGCGATCAGCGGCGAAACGATCGACTATGGTCCCTGCGCCTTCATGGACCGCTTTGCGGTGAACACGGTGTTCAGCTCGATCGATGCCCATGGCCGCTATGCCTATGGCCACCAGCCGCAGATCATGCACTGGAACATGGCGCGCTTTGCCGAGGCGCTGCTGCCGGCGATCCACCGCGTGTCGCCCGAGGATGTCGAGGCGGCGAAGGCGATCGTCGATGCGATACCGGGCCGGTTTCGTGCCAGCTGGCATGCGAAAGTCAGGCAGAAGCTGGGGCTGAGCGGCGATGGCGCCGACGATAGCGAGTTGATCGACGGCCTGTTCGACGAACTCGAAACGCACAGCGTCGATTTCACCGCCTTCTTCCGCGCGCTCGCCATGCTGCTGCGCGGCGACGGCGCGATGCTCGAAAGCCTGCTTCCCAGCGCCGATGCGATGGCGCCGTGGATCGCCGCATGGTGGGACAGGATCGCACTCGACAGCAGTGGACCGATCGTGCTGGCCGCGGCGATGGATGCGGTGAACCCGCTCTACATCCCGCGCAACCACTTGGTCGAGGAGACGCTAGAGGCGGCCGAGGCTGGCGATCTCGCGCCGTGGCTTCAACTGCTCGGCGTCGTCCGCCATCCTTATGAAGTTCGTCCGGGACTCGAGCGCTTTACGCTCCCGGCGCCAGCCGATGCGGGGCCCTACAAGACCTTTTGCGGCACCTGAGGCGGTCGCGGTTGAGCCCGTTCATCGAAGTTGCTAGGGACGGCGCCGCATCACCCAGAGGATTAAATCATTGGCCCCTGCATCTGTTTCGCCCGTCAAGATCGCAGTGGTCGGCACAGGCTATGTCGGCATTTCCAACGCGATCTTGCTGGCGCAGCATAACGAAGTCGTTGCGCTAGACATCGACGTGCGCAAGGTCGAACAACTCAATGCGAAGCAGTCGCCGATCGCCGACGCGGAGATCGAGGATTATCTGGCGAACCGGCCGCTGAACCTCGTCGCGACGACCGACCGCGACGCGGCTTATACCGATGCGAATTTCGTCGTGGTCGCGACGCCGACCGATTATGATCCCGACACCAATTATTTCAACACAAGCACGGTCGAGAAGGTGATCGCCGACGCGCTGGTCAAGGCGCCCGACGCGCTGATCATCGTCAAATCGACTGTGCCCGTGGGTTTCACCGAACGGATGCGCGCCGAACTCGGCAGTGATGCGATCGTCTTTTCGCCCGAATTCCTGCGCGAAGGGCGCGCGCTTTACGACAATCTCTATCCCTCGCGGATCATCGTCGGCAACACGCACCCGCGCGCGGCCGATTTCGCGCGGCTGCTGCTCGAAGGATCGCTGAAGCCCGATGCCGCGATCCTGCAGACGGGCAATACAGAGGCCGAGGCGATCAAGCTGTTCGCCAACACATATCTTGCGATGCGCGTCGCCTTCTTCAACGAACTCGACACCTATGCCGCGGCGCACGGTGTGGACTCGCGCCAGGTGATCGAGGGCGTGTGTCTCGACCCCCGGATCGGCAGTTTCTATAACAATCCTTCCTTCGGCTATGGCGGCTATTGCCTGCCCAAGGATACGAAGCAGATGCTCGCCAATTACAAGGATGTGCCGCAGAACCTGATCCAGGCGATCGTGTCGTCGAACACGACGCGCAAGGATTTCGTCGCGGCCGAGGTGATCAAGCGAGCGCCTCGCATCGTCGGCATCCATCGGCTCGCGATGAAGGCGGGGTCGGATAATTTTCGCGCCAGCAGCATTCTGGGCGTGATGAAGCGCGTCAAGGCGAAAGGGATCGAGGTGATCGTCTATGAACCGCTGATCGAGGAGGATCTGCTGTTCAATTCGCGCGTGATCCGCGATCTCGCCGCCTTCAAGGCCGAGGCCGACGTGATCATCGCAAACCGTGTGACCGACGATCTCGCCGACGTCGCGGACAAGGTTTACAGCCGCGACCTGTTCGGCGCCGATTCCTGATTGTTTCCCCTGACGCAATTCGCCGCATCGCCGGGAACTGTCCCGATCTCGGCGAGTTAGCTTGCAATTAGGGGAGAAACGGGTTGCACAGCCATATCTCGCGAGCCACAAGCATGCACCGGTGGCCAGCAGATGAGACAATCTGAAATTTTTCGCAGATCATGTTGGCGGCCGCACCCACGCATGCGCCCGCTGCTGATCGGCGCCACCTCACTCATCGGTCTCGCCTGGGCGGGCGCCGCGCAGGCGCAGGATGTCGCGCCGCCGAAGGTGGTGCCGACGCTCGACGCCGATTCGGCCGAGATCGCTGCCCCGTCGCCGCCGCCGCCCGAAGCGCAACTGCCCGCCGTCGAACCGATCATCGAGGATGAGGAGTTCGAAAAATCGATCCCGCCCATCAGCGCCGAAGACGATGCCGAACTCGATCGGCCGATCGAATCGATCGCCGAATTCGAGCGGCGCCTGGTGACCGAAGCGGCCAACAAGGGGGCGGCGGACGGCTCCGACGATGCCGCGGACGCGACCGCGGAAACCCAGCCGCCGCAGGTGGACGGCGTGCCCGTTCCCGCGCTGGCCGATGGCGATGCGGCCGAAGTGATCGGTGATGCGCCGATTAGCGACAGCGAGCTCGCCGCGCCGCTGCCGCCGCTTGAAAATTTCGACGTCGAACCCGTCGAGTTCGCCGAGGCCGAAGCTGACAGCGACAATGTCGAGCTTTCCTATACGGTACAGGTCAACGGGCTGAGCGACGCCGATGACAGCACCGACGTCGATCTGGCCGATGTGTTCGGCGATCTGTCGGCGCTCTACGGCGGCGACGGCAAGGCCGACAATGCGGCGATGATCCGCGCGCGCCTCTCGGCCGACGGCGAACTGATGCAACGGATACTCGCGTCCGAGGGCTATTACGACGCGGTCGTCGACACGCGGATCGACCGGGGTGCGCGCGAAGAGGGACAGGAACGCCAGCGCCGGCCGATCACCGCAGTCATCGATGTGAAGCCGGGCAAACGCTATACATTGGCGGACATCATCATCAACGCGGACCCGACCATTCCGCCAAACCTGATCGCCGATAATTTCCCGCTGAGCGTCGGCGAGCCGATCGTCGCGCAGCGCATCCAGGGCGCCGAGGCGGCGATCGCGCTCAAGCTGCCCGAGGAAGGCTATCCTTTCGCCAAGGTCGGGCAGCGCGATATATTGCTCGACGGCGCGACAGGCGACGGCGTTTACACGCTGCCCGTCGATATCGGCAAACGATCGCGCTTCGGCGGGATCGAGACGACGGGCGATCTCGCCTTCGATGCCGAGCATGTCGAGGTGCTCGCGCGTTTCAAGCGCGGCGACCTTTACGACAGCCGGATGGTCGACGATCTGCGCCAGGCGCTCGTCGCGACCGGCCTGTTCGCGACCGTCGCCGCCGAGCCGCAGCCGACCGGCGAGAGCGCGGGCGACGATACCGAATATGTGACGATGCTGGTGACCCAGCAAGCGGGGCCGCCACGAACCATCGCCGCCAGCGCAGGCTATGGCACAGGCGAGGGGATCCGGCTGGAGGGCAGCTGGACGCACCGTAACCTGCTGCCGCCCGAGGGTGCGCTCACGTTCCGGGGCGTGCTGGGAACGCAGGAGCAGGGGATCGGCGCGACGCTGCGCCGGTCGAACGCCGGGCGCCGCGACCGCACCCTTGAGCTCGTTACCGAGGTCACGCGCAGCACCTATGACGCGTTCAACGCGATCACGGGCCGCGTCGGCGCGCGCGTCAGCTATGATTCGACACCGATCTGGCAGAAAAAATTTACTTATGCCTATGGCGTCGAACTCATCGCAACGCGCGAGGATGATTATGATTTCGCGACGGGCGATCGGAGCTACGATTTCTATACGATCTTGGGGCTGACCGGACAGGTCGGGATGGATCGGACCGACAGCCTGCTCGATCCGACGAAGGGCTTTCGCATCACCAGCCTGATCCAGCCCGAGGGCTCGCTCGCCGGGCGCTTCTCGCCCTATGCGCGGCTGCGTACCGACATCAGCGGCTATTACCCCGTGACCGACAGCATCGTGCTTGCAGGCCGTGTGCGCGTCGGATCGATCGTCGGCGCCGCGCGCGAACGGCTCGCGCCTTCGCGGCGTTTCTATGCCGGCGGCGGCGGGTCGGTGCGCGGCTTCGGCTTTCAGGAGCTCGGGCCGAAAGACCCCAACAACGACCCGATCGGCGGTCGCAGCGTGAACGAAGTGGCGTTGGAGGCGCGCTATCGCTTCGGCAATTTCGGCGTCGTCGGCTTCGTCGATGGCGGACAGGTCTATCGCTCGTCGGCGCCGACCTTCCAGAACCTGCGCTTCGGCGCCGGGATCGGCGCGCGTTATTACACCAATTTCGGCCCGATGCGCTTCGATATCGCGACGCCGATCGGGCGCAAGCCGGGCGAGGCGCGCGTCAGCGTCTATGTCTCGATCGGGCAAGCCTTCTGATGACCGAGGAGGCGCCTCTCGCCCCTGCAGAATCAGCCGCAGCGAAGCCGCGGTCATGGCCGCTGGCGATCCTGCGCTGGGTCGGCCTCGGCCTGCTCGGGCTTGTTCTCCTCTTCGCGTTGTTCCTTATGGGGCTCAACAGCGACGCCGGGCGGCGCTTCGTCGTCACCCAGATCGAAAAATATGAATTCGAAAACGGGATGAAGATTGGCATCGGCCGGCTCGACGGCTCGCTCTACGGCCAGATGATCGTTCGCGACTTCTCGCTCTCCGATCCGCAGGGCGTTTTCCTGCGCTCGCCCGAACTTCGTGTCGACTGGCGGCCGATCCGCTATCTCGCGAACCATATCGATGTCAGATCGGCCACGGCAAAGACGCTGGTGATGGAGAAAATCCCCGCCTTCAAGCCGGTGCCCGACACCGGCGAGCCTTTGCTGCCCGACCTCGACATCGATGTCGGGCAGCTCCGCGTCGACCGCTTCGTCTTCGAGCCGGCGGTGGCCGGCGAGCGGCAGGTGGCGGCGCTCAACGGCAAGGTCGCGATCGCCGATCGGCGGGCGCAGGTCAGCGCCAATGCCGAGACGATCAGCGGCGGCGGCGGGCAGGGCGATGCGCTAAAGCTCGTCCTCGATGCGGTGCCCGAGCAGAACCGGCTTGCGGCGACTCTCGATGTGGCCGCGCCCCAGGGCGGGGTGCTCGCCGCGATAGGCGGGTTCGAGGAAACGCTGACCGCGAAGCTTGCCGGGCGCGGCGACTGGAAGGCGTGGAACGGCAATCTGACCGCGAATCTCGGCACCGCGCCGCTCGCGCGTGTCGCGCTGACGGGGCGCGACGGCACCTTTGCTGCCAAAGGCACGGCACAGGCGTCGCGGCTGCTGACCGGGCCGGCGGCCGAATTGCTGGGCACTGAAACCGCGATCGATCTTACGGCACGGCTGCAGGAGCGCAAGGCCGCGATCGACGGCCGGCTTTCGTCGGACGCGGCGCAGCTCGGGATCAGCGGCGGGCTCGACCTCGGTACCAACCGCTTCGAGGGATTGCAGCTGGCGGCCAATATTCTGCGCCCGGGCGCGATCGCGCCGGCGGTGCGGGCGAGCGGCCTACGCGCCACAGCAACGCTCGATGGCGAATTCGCGCTGCCGACGGTCGATTATCAGGCGAATGCGAGCAGCCTCGCGGTCAACGACATTATCGTCGAGCGGCTGAGCCTCGCGGGCAAGGCACGCGTCGATGCCGACCAGATCGTGATTCCGGTCGCGGGCCGTGCCGCGCGCATTCGCGGGCTCGACACCGTCGCGGGTGGCACGCTGGTGCAAGTGCGGCTCGACGGCGATCTCGCCTATGCGGACGGCCGCATCCTCAGCGACAATCTGCGCCTGCGCTCGCCGCGCATCGACGCGAAGGCGATCATCATCGCCGACTTGAACAAGGGTTTCTACACCGGCGCGATTGACGGGCGGATCAACGATTATCGCATCGAAAGCGTCGGCATCTTCGACATCGACAGCGACGCCGACCTCAAGACCGCGCCGCGCGGCGGGTTCGAGATTGTCGGCAATGTCCGGGCGCGTTCGACGCGGCTGTTCAACTCGGGGGTCCGCGATTTCCTCGGCGGCAATGCGACCGCGTCGAGCGCGGTGCGCTATGGCACCGATGGCGTCGTCCGTTTCTCGGGCCTCCGGCTGACCGCGCCGCGCCTGCGCATCACCGGCGGGCAGGGGAGCTATGCGCCGAACGGTCAGATCCGGCTGACCGCGCGCGCGAGTTCGACCGACTATGGCCCAATCGGCGTCCAGCTGGCCGGAACGATCAGCGATCCGCGCGCGGTGGTCACCGCCGACCGCCCAGGCCTCGGCATCGGGCTTGCCAATCTCGTGGCAAAGATCAACGGAGCGCCGAACGGCTATCGCCTCGCGGCGACGGGTGAGACCGACTATGGGCCGCTGTCGGCCGACGTCGTGCTGCTGATGGCGGCGGGTCCGCTGACGATTGACGTCGAGCGCGGCGACCTCGCGGGCATCGGGTTCAACGGCCGGCTCGTACAGAGCGAGGCCGGGCCGTTCACCGGGCAGCTCAACGCGTCGGGACAGGGTCTGGGCGGCCTCGTCCGGCTGAGCGCCGCGGGCGAGTATCAAGCGGCGGCGATCAACGTCCGCGCGAACGATGTCGTGCTTCCCGGGGCCGCCAATCTCGCAGTCGGTTCGGCGATCGTCGATGCCGACGTCACACTCTATGACCAGCCGCATATCGTCGCCGACATCCAGATCGCCGATACCCAAATCCGCGACTATGACATCGCCGTCGGACGGGTGAAGATCGACTATCGGAATGGCAGCGGCAAGGCTCAGGCGCTCGTCGAAGGCACCAGCGGCGTCCCCTTCCGCATCGCCGCGAATGCCGACCTGACGCCCGAACTCTGGCGCGCATCGGTGCAGGGCCGCGCGACGGGCATCAATTTCCGCACCACCTCGCCCGCGCGCATCATTCCCGGCGCCGACGGATATGAATTGCTGCCGACGACGGTCAATCTCGGTCGCGGCAGCAGTGCGCGCATCGCGGGACGGTTCGGCGACGGCATCATGCTTCAGAGCCGGCTTGAGCGCGTCAATATGGCGATCCTCAACGCCGTCTATCCCGATATGGGGCTGGGCGGGCGCGCGGCGGGCAGCCTCGATTTCGAGCAGGCGAATTCCGAAAGCTTCCCGCGCGCCGACGCGCGGCTGACGATCACCGGCTTCACGCGCACGACCGCCGCGTCGGTAAGCCAGCCGGTCGACGTCAATTTCGCCGGCAAGCTGCTCGCCGACGGCGGCGAGGCACGCGCGGTGATGCGCAAGCGCGGCAGCGTGGTGGGCCGGGTGCAGGCGTCGCTGCGGCCGCTTGGCCCCGGCGCGGGCAGCTGGACCGAACGGCTGATGGCCGCGCCGCTCGGCGGCGGCATTCGCTACAACGGTCCGGCCGACACGCTCTATTCCTTCGTCGGTCCTGCCGACCAGCATGTCGCGGGGCCGATCGCGGTCGCCGCCGATTTCAGCTGCAGCGTCGCCGATCCCTGCCTCAATGGCGTGGTGCGCGGCAAGGACATGACCTACGAGAACCAGACTTATGGCACCAAGCTAACTAATATCGTCGTGAACGGCCGTTTCACGGGCAACCGGCTGGAGATTGAGCAGCTCACCGCAAAGGCGGGCGACGGCACCCTGCAGGGGAAGGGCTTTATCAGCCTCGCGTCGGCCGACGGCTATCCGATGAACATTCAGGCGACGCTCGACAACGCCCGCCTTGCCCGCAGCGAAAATATCGCGGCGCGCGCGACCGGCAATCTGACGCTCGAAAAGGTGGCGGGGCAGACTGCGTTGCTGTCGGGGAGCCTGCGGTTACCCGAAACGCGCTATCGCATCGTGCGCGAAGGCGCGGCACAGGTGCCCGTGCTGACCGGTGTGCGGCGCAAGCCGCCCGCCGGGCGCCAGCGGATCAGCGGCGACGGGCTTGCGGCGGTGGGCGGCAGCCTGTTCGACCTCATCCGCCTCGACATCGCGCTGAAAGCACCCGACGAAATCTATGTTTCGGGCATGGGGCTCGAATCCGAATGGAGCGCCGACATCGTGCTACGCGGCACGACGCAGGCGCCGCAGGTGACGGGCGAGATCGAACTGGTGCGCGGCACGCTCGGCTTTGCGGGCCGCTCGTTCGAACTTCAGGAGGGGAGGGTGACCTTCCCGACCGGCGACGCGTTCGACCCCGCGATCCGCCTGATTGCGAGCGACGAGATCGAAACGGTGACGGTGACCGTCAGCGTGACCGGGCGCGCGAGCAATCCGCAGGTCGCCTTTTCGAGCGTTCCCGGCCTGCCGCAGGATGAGATCGTCTCGCGCATCCTGTTCGGCGATTCGATTACGACGCTCTCGCCGTTGCAGGCGGTGCAGCTCGCGGCGTCGCTCAACACGCTCAGCAGCGGCGGCGGCGGATTGAGCCCGCTCGGCGCGCTCCAGTCGGCGACGGGGATCGACCGGCTACGCGTGCTCGGGCCCGACGATACGCTCGGGCGCGGCGCCGCGCTTGCCGCGGGTCAATATATCACCAAGGACATCTATCTGGAGGTGATCACCGACGCGCGCGGCTATACGGCGACGCAGCTAGAAATCAGCCTGACGCGCGCGCTGTCGCTGCTCAGCCAGGCGGGCGGTTCGGGACAGTCGAACCTCTCCATCCGTTATCGCAAGGATTATTGATGCGCGCCGCCTTTCTGCTCGTGCCGTTGCTGCTTCTCGCCGCCTGCAAAGACGAGCCCGACTTCGACACGCGCTACGACAAGGCGGCAAAGGAGATCGAAGCGCGCGCCAAGGCGATGGACGCCGACATCGCCGAATCCGAAAAGGCGGCCGCGGCTTCGGGCTTGTCAGCGCCCGCAAAGCCCGCTAACGCGCCCCCGTCATCTGGGGAGTAGCCAGCCGTCCTTCGGGACGGGCCGCCGCGTCAACATACTTGGCCGAGAGGTCATGGTGCGGTGGAAGCGGGATACCGCTTGGGCGAGACCAATGGCATCGACCTCCGTCCGGGCTGGGCGGCGGGTTTGATGTCCGTTGGAATCGCAAGCCGCCCGGCCCCGGAGTACTCATGGAAGCCCTGTTCACATCGACGGCAATCGTCGCGCTCGCCGAAATCGGCGACAAGACGCAGCTGCTCGCGATCCTGCTCGCGACGCGTTTCAGGCAGCCCCTGCCGATCATATTGGGCATATTGGTCGCGACTCTCGCAAACCATGCGCTCGCGGCGCTGCTCGGCGCATCGGCGGCCGCCTTACTCGACAGCCCGGTCTTTCGTTATGTTATCGGCGCTTCGTTCATCGCGATGGCGGCGTGGACGCTGATCCCCGACACGTTCGACGATGATGAGGCTCCGAAGCCGCGCTTCGGGGCGTTCCTCACGACGCTCGTCGCTTTTTTTCTCGTCGAAATGGGCGACAAGACGCAGGTGGCGACGATCGCGCTGGGCGCCCAATATCATGACGTCGTCGCGGTCACCGCAGGGACGACGCTCGGCATGATGATCGCCAATGTGCCGGCGATCTTCCTCGGGCACGAACTGCTGAAGCGGGTGGATCTGGCGAAGGTGCGCCTCGTTGCGGCGGGCCTGTTCCTCGTGATCGGCCTGTGGATACTGGCGCAGACCGCGGGCTGGTTCGGCTAGGTCGTGAACTCATAAAAGGTTGAGCGGGCGCGGGCATCCCGTTAACTCTGGGCGCATGGGCAAGCGTAGCGGCGTCATTGATCATGAGGAGGGTTTGGCTAAGCTGAGCCTGGTTGAACTGGATGCGGAGATCGACCGTTGCCGGACGCGGCTAAAGATCGCGCCGACAAGCCAGCTCCGTAAGTCGTTTGAAAGCCGGATTCACTGGCTTGAGCGGTATCGCGCCAAGCACCATTCTGACTGAGGTGCGCAAATCGCTTTCACTGCCGGTCGATGTCTGATTCAGTATTGGCATGAGCCGATATGACCTGACCGACTTCGAGTGGCGCGTGATCGAGCCGCTCCTGCCCAACAAGCCCAGGGGCATTCCGCGTGTCGATGACCGCCGCGTGCTGAATGGTATCTTCTGGGTGCTGCGCTCCGGGGCACCGTGGCGCGACCTGCCGGAACGCTATGGCCCGCGCACCACCTGCTACAACCGCTTCGTGCGATGGCGGAAGGCGGGCATCTGGGATCGGATGATGGATACCATCACCGCCGCGCATGATGGCGATATCCAGATGATCGACAGCACTTCCGTTCGCGCCCATCAACAGGCCGCGACGGCAAAAAGGGGGATCGAGATCACTGTCTCGGTCGTTCCCGAGGCGGGCTTACAACCAAAATCCACGCTGTCGTCGATGGGCAAGGCCTCCCGATCCGACTGAGCTTGACCGCTGGTCAATGCCATGACGGCCAAGCTGCCGATGGCCTGCTCGACCATATTGGTGCCGGAACGATAGTGCTGGCCGATAAGGCATATGATGCCGACCGCATCCGGGCGTCTCTCCGCGAAAGGGGCGCGTTCGCCAATATCCCACCCAAGTCCAACCGCCGGTCAAAACCGTACTTCAGCACTTGGCTCTATCGCGAGCGGAACCTCATCGAACGCTTCTTCTCCAAGCTGAAGCACTTTCGACGCATCGCCACCCGCTACGACAAGCTAGCCGAAAACTTCCTCGCCATGGTCCAACTCGCCTCAATGCGGCTGCGGTTGCGGGTTTATGAGTCTACGGCCTAGTCCGAATTGCGCCCCGCGAGCGTGCGCTCGAAGTTCCAGCTCGACGCGCACATCGCGTCGAGACCGCGCTCGGCCTTCCAGCCCAGTTCGCGCGCGGCGCGGTCGGGGCTGGCGAAACAGCTCGCGACATCGCCGTCGCGGCGCGGCGCGATGCGATAGGGGATGCGGACGCCGTTCACGCGTTCGAACGCTTCGACCATGTCGAGCACCGAATAGCCCTGACCGGTCCCGAGGTTCCAGATCGACAGCGCTTCTTCGCTCTTCGCGATTGCGCCGAGCGCCGCGACATGGCCCTCGGCGAGATCGACGACGTGGATATAGTCGCGCACCCCGGTGCCGTCGGGCGTGTCGTAATCGTTGCCGAATACCGACAGCTCGGCGAGCCGCCCGGCAGCGACACGGCTGACGAAGGGCATCAGATTGTTCGGAATGCCGTTGGGATTCTCGCCGATCAGTCCGCTGTCGTGCGCGCCGACGGGGTTGAAATAGCGCAGGATCGCGATGCGCCATTCGGGGTCGGCGGCGGCGACGTCGGCAAGCATCTCCTCGATCATCAGCTTGGTGCGGCCATAGGGATTGGTCGCCGACGTCGGATGATTCTCGTCGAGCGGCAGATATTGCGGCTGGCCATAAACGGTCGCGCTTGACGAGAAGACGAGCGTCTTGGCCCCGCAATCGGCCATCGCTTCGAGCAGCGACAAAGTGCCGCGAACATTATTGTCGTAATATTTCATGGGCTCGGCAACCGACTCGCCGACCGCCTTCAGCCCCGCGAAGTGGATCACGGCGTCGATCTTATGGTCCCGCAGCACTTCGCGCAGCGCATCGCCGTCGCGGATGTCGCCGGTGACGAGCGGAACGGAATGGCCGGTGATCGCCTCGAGCCGATCCATCACCGCTGGGTCGCTGTTCGACAGATTGTCGAAGCAGACGACGCCGTGCCCCGCCGACACCAGCGGCGCCGCGACATGGCTTCCGATATAGCCGGCGCCGCCGGTGAGCAGAATATTCATGCCTTGCTTGTCTCCATTCGCGCGTCCTCGTTCGATCCGGGCCTATTCTATCGGAGTTACCCTGCCAAATCATTGTCTCCCGCCTCGGCGTAACTTTCGCACCTTCTCCCGCGAACCCATGACGATGCCATCCTCCGCATCATTCATTTCTCAAAAGGGAGATCATCATGACCAATGCACTGAAACTGTCGCTCGCCGCTTCGGCCGTCCTCGCCATGGCCGCGGGCACCGCGATCGGCGGCACCGCCGTCGCCGCCGAGGGCGCCAAGGAAAAATGCTATGGCGTCGCGCTGAAGGGCAAGAACGACTGCGCCGCCGGACCGGGCACGAGCTGCGCTGGCACCTCGACCGTCGACTATCAGGGCAATGCCTGGAAGCATGTGCCCGCTGGCAGCTGCGTGAAGATGGGCGGCACCTTGGCCGCGCACAAGGGCAACGCCAAGCCGGTTGCCAAGAAGGGCTAACCGACCGTGATCGCTTCCCTGCTTTCGACGCTGCCGGTACGCGCCGGCATCGGCCTCAAGCCGCAGCATTATGCCGATGTGCTGGCAGCGACGGAGCAGGGAAGGGCGCCCGCCTGGGCCGAAGTCCACCCCCAGAATTACTTCGGCGCGGGCGGGCCGCCGCACCGCTGGCTGACCGCGATCGCCGAGCATCTGCCGATCAGCTTTCATTCGGTCGGGCTGTCGCTGGGCTCGGCGGCGGGCGTGGACGAGGGCGAACTCGAAGCGCTCGCGGCGCTTTGCCTTCGTTATGATCCTGCGATGGTTTCCGATCATCTCAGCTGGAGCAACGGGCCCGACGACAAATTTCCGGACCTCCTGCCGATCCCCTATAGCCACGCGGCGCTCGACCATTTCACCGCCGAAGTCGGCCGTGTGCAGGACCGGCTGCGCCGGCGGATCCTGATCGAAAATCCGTCGCGCTACCTCGCTTATGCTGGTGACGATTGGAGCGAGGTCGATTTCCTTCACGAACTTTGCCGGCGCAGCGGCTGCGGTCTGCTGCTCGATATCAACAATGTCGAGGTTTCGGCCTTCAACCTCGGGCTCGATACGGTGGCCTGGCTCGACTGCTTCGATCCACGCCATGTCGGCGAAATCCACGTCGCGGGTCACGCGGTCAAGGACGACGATATGGGCGGTACGATCGCGATCGACGATCATGGGTCGCCGGTGCGTGCGAGCTGCTGGGACCTGCTGGCCCGATTCCTCGACCGATCCGGCCCAAGGCCCGTGCTGGTCGAATGGGACAGCGACATTCCCGATTACGCGACCTTGATCGCCGAGGTGGCGAAGGCCGACGCACTGCTGTGGACGCCCGCTCATGCTTGAGCCCGGGCAGGCGGCGATAGCTGCGACCTTGCTGCGCGGCCCCGCCCATCTGCCGCCCAACCTGTTTGCGGGAGGCGAGGCCACCGTGCTGCGCGGGCTTCGCGTTCACGCCAACACCATATCGCACGCGCGCCTCGTCGCGCTCGAAGAAACGTTCCCGCGCACGCGTGCTTATCTGGGCGACGAGGAATTCAACCGTCTGTCGCGCCGCTTTGTCGAAGAAGGCGGGGCGGGACGCCGGCCGTTGAACGACATTGGCGAGACCTTTGCCGAACGGCTCGCTGATCCGCGCGCCGCCGACCTCGCGCGCGTCGAATGGGCCTGGCTCGAAAGCTATCACGCAGCCGATGCACTCGCGCTGGCCCTCGCCGATCTGCTCGCCCTCGGCGAAGCCGGCCTGCTCAGCCTTCCGGTCCGGCTTCACCCGGCAACGCGTGTCGTGGTGCTTTCCAGCGACGCCGCGCCGTTGACCGATCCGGCCTTTGCGTCCGATACGCGGGCGCTGCTCGTTACGCGCCCCGACGCCGAAGTCCGCCTGTTCGCGATCGAACAGGCTGCGGCAGCCGCGATCGGCATGGCTCAAGAAATCGCGCACATCGGTAACCTCATCGCGCATCTTGCCGAACAGCATCCGGACGGCGGCGCCGCAATCGCGGCGCTCATCGAGGCCGGGGCTTTCGAGAGGGTTTGAGCGATGAATGCGATAACGGGATTTTATGACAAGAGCGTAGCCATTGCGGGGTCGCGGCTCGCCGAAGGGGCCGCGCTGTTGCTGCTGCGCGTCTCGCTCGCGGGCGTCTTTTGGCGATCGGGGCAGACGAAGGTGCTCGAGGGCAGCTTCCTCAAGATCGATCCCTCGCAATATGATCTGTTCCGCAGCGAATTTTCGGGGCTGCCGCTCGATCCCGCGATAGCAGTGCCGCTAACGACATTTTCCGAGCATTTTTTCCCGGCGTTGCTGCTTTTCGGGCTCGCAACGCGATTGTCGGCGGGCGCCCTGCTCGTGATGACGCTCGTCATCCAGATCTTCGTCTTTCCCGACGCTTGGTGGCCGGTCCATTCGCTGTGGGCGGCGATGGCGGCGATCCTGATCGTTCGCGGCGGCGGACTGTTCTCGCTCGACGCGCTGATTGCTAGGGTGCGCGCGAAATGAGCATCGACGAACCTTCGCTGGCGCGCTTGATGGCCGCATCGCAGCGGGGGGATCGCAGCGCCTATCGCGCGTTGCTTGTCGATTGCCGCAAATGGCTCGAACGTTATTTCGCCCGGCGGATCGCGCCGCACCATATCGACGATCTTGTGCAGGAAACGCTGGTGTCGATGCACCGCAAGCTTGCGACATGGGACAGCGGGCGGGCGTTTCTGCCATGGCTCGCGGCGATAGCGCGTTATCGCTGGATCGACATGCTGCGTCGCCAGCGTGACGAGGCCGAACTCGGCGACAATGATGCAGCGGTCGGCGCCGAGGATGAAGCGGTCCATGCGCGGCTGAGCATCGATCATCTGCTGACGCTGTTGCCGCCAAGGCAGGCGCAGGCGATCACGCTGGTCAAGATCGAAGGCGCATCGATAGCCGAGGCATCGCAGATTTGCGGGCAGAGCGAGTCGCTCGTCAAAGTGAATATCCACCGCGGGCTCAAGAAGCTTGCCGAACTGATTGAAAGCGAATGAAATGAAGGACGCATCGATCGATGATCTGATCGACGACCTCGCCGGGGACTTGACGCCCGTGCGGCCGCGGCGCGTTGCGCGCGGGTCCATATGGGTCGCGGCCGGATGGGTCGCGGGCGCCGCGGCGTTGCTGTGGATCTTCGGCTTGCGCGAGGACCTGGCGGTGAGCGGAATGCCGCCGCTTTCGATGCTCGCCTTCTGGTTGACCGCGGCGACGGGACTTGCCGCGACATGGAGCGCTCTGCGCATGGGGTTGCCGGGTGTCGGGCGCGATTATGGCGGCTGGCGTTGGGCGGTCGGTGCCTCGCTGTCGCTGCCGCTAGCGGCCCTCGTCGCGTGCATCACCGACGGCCATGCGGCGATGGAATCCGCGCGCCACGGCTTTGGCCTGCGCTGCCTCTTGCAAGGCGTCGCATCGGGCTTGGGAGTTGGCGCGGCGCTCTTCTTCTGGCTCAAGGCCGGCGCGCCGACGTCGCCGACGCGCGCGGGCTGGGTCATCGGTATCGCCGCGGGGGCTGCGGGCGCGACCATCGTCGCGCTTCATTGCGCGACCGATGACGTTGTCCACATCGCGCTCTGGCACGGCGCAGCGGTTCTGCTTTCGGCGATTGCGGGGCGGCTGGTCCTTCCGCGTTTCTTGCGCTGGTAGGACGCGTCACGCCTTGCTCGGAACCGTTTCCTGCCGCTTCATCCATTCCTCCCGATACCAAGCGACAAAAGCAGGTATTCCGGTAGTGATCGGGGTAGTCGGTGCAAAGCCTAGATCGCGGCTGATATCGGCGATATCCGCGGCCGTCTGATAGACGTCGCCGTCTTGCATCGGCAGCAGGCTGATTTCCGCCTTGCGACCGCACGCCATTTCGATCGCACGGATAAGTTCGGTAAGTTGTTCGGGGCGGTTATTCCCGATGTTGTAAAGCCGGTGCGGCGTCGTGAAACCACCCGGCTTCTCGCGGTGGTCGTCTTCGGGCGGGTAATCGAGCGCCAGGACGACGCCGTTGACGATATCGTCGATGAAGGTGAAATCACGGAGCATGTCGCCGTGATTATAGACGTCGATCGGCCGGCCCTGGAGAACCGCCTCGGTGAATTTCCAGACCGCCATGTCGGGCCGCCCCCACGGGCCATAAACTGTGAAAAAGCGAAGGCCGGTTTGGGGTATCCTGAAGAGATGTGCATAGGTTTCGCTAAGCAATTCGTCCGCCCGTTTCGTCGCCGCATATAGCGAAATCGGCGTATCGGCGCGGTCGGCCACGCGAAAGGGCGTACTGGCGCGCATGCCATAGACCGACGACGACGACGCATAAACCAGATGCGCGACCGAGCGGTGGCGCGCCAGCTCGAGAATGTTGACGTGCCCCGCGACGTTCGAATGAATATAAGCAGCGGGATTTTCTAGCGAATAGCGGACGCCGGGCTGTGCGCCGAGATGGACGATCCGGTCGATCCCGTGGCTGGAAAGCGCAGCGGCGAGCGCGTCGGCATCGCCAAAATCGACATCTATAAAGGTGAACAATTCGCCATAGCGTGCGTAGAGATGCGCGACGCGCGCATGTTTGAGATCGAGCGAGTAATAGGGTGTAAAATTGTCGATGCCGACGACGCACTCGCCGCGACCGAGCAGGGCTGCCCCGACGTGCATTCCGATGAACCCGGCCGCGCCGGTAATAAGCGTCGTCAAATCTCTTCCCCTTGTCGTCCACTAGCCTTTGCAATGCGTAGCAAGCCGTTCGGTCGATGCGTCGGGTTGCGTGCGATACCGATCACCGGAAGGCGAATTTCCTACACGCGCTTTCGCGTTAGAGAATAGCGGAAAATCATTGAAATTTGGTGAGCCAAGCTAGTCATGTTCGCATCGTATCTCTTGTAGCTGGCGATGCCGCAGCTTCCGCGACGATCCCAACTTTGTTTGCTGGGCGATCCGAGACAGTGTGGCTCTGCCACGATCATTGGCGACAATTCTGCCCCCCCCCATAGCGCCGTACGCAGCGTGTATCCCCGCTTCTTCCGCCTGGCGGAGAAGATCAACGATCGCGATGGCGCAAAAGCGTGGCCCGACGAACTCGAACGCCGTTACTGGCGCTTCTGGTTCGCGCTCGTTCGCAGGGCCCGCGCGCCTCGCGGGCAGAAGCTGGACGAAGCCGAGATCAACCGCCTTATGGACTGGGATGCCTGTTGAAACCCATGATCAGCGAAACAATCACTTAACGAAATTTTTCTTATCGGCCCGTAGGATGCCACGCATGAAGGGGCGTCTCACCGGATTGGATGGATTGCGCGGGGTCGCAGCGCTCATGGTGCTCGCCCACCACACCTATATGGCATCACACGACGGCATCCCCCGAGGCGCCGGATATTTGGCCGTAGACTTCTTTTTCATGCTCAGCGGCTATGTCATGGCGCGAACTTACGAAAGTGGTTGGACGGGCCCTTCATCGACCTTCTCGTTTCTCGCCGTTCGCCTTCGCCGCCTATGGCCGACAATGACGGTAGGCGCGCTGATCGGCTCGGTTTCTGTGTGGATGGCCTATTCCGCAAGCGATGCGACGCGCGCGATGATCAACCTAGTCTTCATACCGTACTTCCTCGGTGAGCGAATTTTCCCTCTGAACGGCCCGGCTTGGTCAATTTTCTTCGAACTGGTTGTCAACCTTCTCCATGTGCTCGTCCTTCGCCGGATGAGCACGCGCAGCCTCATCGTGGTTGCGGCTGCAATGGTACCATTCCTGCTGGCGGGAGCCGCGACGCACGGCCTCGACGTCGGATCTCGGCCCGATACCTTCGTCGGAGGTTTTCCCAGAGTGCTCCTGTCCTATACGATCGGAATTATTCTTTGGCGCAGCTGGAGAGATGCGCCCAATATCAAAGTGTCAACTAGCTTCGCATTTCTCGCGATGCCGCTCTTTTTCGGGGCCACGGCCATGATGGGCGGCAATTCGCGGCTTGCTGGTCTCTGCTTTGTCGTAATCATCTGCCCGATGATTATCGCCGGTGGATTGCGGTTTCCCGCCTATTCGCGCTGGGCAGGCTTGGCGACGATCGCTGGCGCGGTGTCGTTTCCTCTTTATGCGGTGCACGATCCCATTTTGTGGTTGGCATCCGATTTCCGGCTTGGATCGCTTACCGGCATCGCCTGTGTGGTGCTCGCGGTCATGGCGTTTCCGTCCGTCCGACGTGCAATCCAGAATCAAATGGGCAATAGAAGGCGACATGCCGAGAGTGTGGCCTGATCCCCGCGACAATGATCCGGAGCCAGAGAGCCTGTTCAAAGGAGGTCATGGTCTATTTCGTCGCTGCACTAATCGCGGGTATGATCGCGGACCGATGGGGTACGGCTGGAACTGGTAATTGAAGGCAGGCTTGAAATAGCGCGCTGGTTTGCAAGGGGCAAAGGCTGAGTTGAATAAGAGGGGCAAATTGCATTTTCCGCAAAAATGCTCGCCAGTGACTGCTTTGCGGAAAATGCAAAGAATGTCCGAATGCCAGATTCTCCCGAACTCACCTCCAGCCAGCGCGACCGCCTCTTACCCTGCGCAGCAACTGACACATGCGATGAGAGAACGCCGCACGACAATCTTGATGCCGGATGCTCAAGGCCTGCATACGCCGGTTTCCTGACTTCGATCCTGGCCTCTGCTCACCCGACTGCTTCCTCCCGATTCCGTATCCGGCGGGCGGTCGATCCCGACGTGTTCGCTGTTCGCGCAACAAATTAGCGTTAGCTGAGACATCGGGCCGTGAATGTATGATTCTGAGTTTGCGATTCCTTGCACTTCGCCGGTTTATCCCACATATTTGGAATTCAGTAAATTGTGGGATAATGGCAATGCTTCGTTCCTTCACTGATGAACAGGCGCGCGCGCTGGTTAATCTGCGCCAGCGCTATGAGGTGTGGATCGAGGCCGCTCGTGCCAGAGCAGCGCTACCCTATGATCTGCGGCGCAAAGAGGTTTCGGGAAAAGCCTATCTGTACGAAATCCGTGATCGAAGCGGTAACGGTAAGAGCTTGGGCCCTTGGTCTGATGAGCTTAAAAATCGTTTTGAGGCTTTTCGGGCGGAGAAGCAGCAGCTGAAAGAGCGCATTGAAGCCAGTCGCATCGCGCTCGATGAATCATCGAGGCTTGCCCGCGCGCTGCGTGTCCCGATGATCGCAAGCGAGGCGGGGCCGATCCTGCGCGAAGCTGACCGGCGAGGGCTTTTGGATGGCACGCTTCTCGTCGTCGGCACTAATGCCGTTGCGGCATATGCCCTCGAGGCAGGGGGCTTCATGCCTGAAATTCCCGACGAGACAGCAGGCTTCGATCTGGCTTGGGCTGAAACCGAACAACAGGACGACGTGCAACTGTTGTGGGACATGCTGAAGGCGGTCGATCCAACCTTCACCGTGAATACCGAGCGAACTTTCCAGGCCCGCAATGCAAAGGCTTATGAGGTCGAAATTCTTGTTGCGCCTTCGCGTGCCCAAACCATGGCGCGAACGGATCGGCCGCGACCAGTACCGCTGCCTGAGCAGGAGTGGTTGCTGGTCGGACAACCGGTCGACCAAGTCGTAATCTGCCGTGATGGTTCACCGGCGCGCATAGTCGCACCCGATCCACGCTGGTTCGCGCTTCAGAAATTTTGGATGTCCGAGCAACCTAAACGCAATCCTTTGAAACGAGGCAAGGATGCAAAACAGGCGCTGCTGATCTTGAATGCGGTGGCGCTTGCCATGCCCCATTATCCACTCAACGACGAATTCTCGGCGAAACTCCCTGATGAGCTCAAACCCTATTATTCGCGCTGGTCAGCGCAGCGGCCTGAAACATCCACTGCAAGCTGGCGGTAGCTGACTGTCAAGTAGCCATCTGGTGAAGGCCGCGCCGGAGATCGGTTATTTATTTTCCGGAGTGATTATGCGCTTAGCCGCTGCGTTGCGGCGGGCGGCAGAAGTTTCCCCGGGCAGCCTCCTGCAGGATCAGCTTGTCGAGCGTCAGGTCCGAGATCGCCCGGCGAAGCCGCGCATTCTCCTTCTCCAGATCCTTCATCCGGCGCGCCTGGTCAGTCTTCAGACCACCATATTCCTTGCGCCACCGATAATAGGTCTGTTCGCTGATCGCGATCCGGCGGCATGCCTCCGCAGTCGTAGCGCCCTGCGCCAGCACAACCTCCGCCTCACGCAGCTTGCCGATAATCTCTTCCGGGCGATGCTTCTTGGCCGGCATTCATATTCTCCTTCGTAATCCAAAATATCATCGATTTTGGACCACTCAGAAGGGGGCAGATCAATCAGATCGTGCCCGGCGCGATCGGGACCTGAAGCCCGAGGTGCTGCGCGTCTTTGCCGAGAACTTCGGCGTCTACGGGGTGCGCAAGGTCTGGCGGCAGATGAACCGCGAGGGCATCGTCGTCGCGCGATGCACCATCGAGCGGCTGATGCGCGACCTGGGCTTGCAGCGTGTCATCCGGGGCAAGCCGTTGCGCACGCCATGAATACGCGGCCGCGAAAAACGCTCGGCTGGAAGACCCCAGCAGAAATCCTCGACCAGTTCCTGGTCGCGCAGTATGAAACCAGTGTTGCGACGACCGGTTGAATCCGCCTAGTTTGTATCGATCAAATATACCGAGCGCCTCGCCGAGGCCGGGATCGAGCCGTCGGTCGGGAGTGTTGGCGACAGTTATGACAACGCCTTGGCGGAGACGATCAATGGCCTTTACAAGGCCGAGGTGATCCACCGGCGAGGTCCGTGGCGATCCTTTGAAGCTGTCGAATATGCCACGCTCGAATGGGTCGACTGGTTCAACAACAGGCGGCTGCTGGAACCCATCGGCAATATCCCGCCCGCTGAAGCAGAAGAACGATACTACGCCATGCTGGACGACGTCTCCATGGCTGCGTAACTTAAACCAAATGGCCTCCGGCAGTCCCGGGGCGATTCATCCCGTTACGGGAGCAATCCATGAACATATGCTGGAATACCAACAGTCACTTGGCGGTCTCGGGGTTCGCGCGACATTGGCCACGTGACGTTAAGGTACGTTAAGCGACGGAGCGCTAATGGAGAGCCTAATCGATTTTTATCGGCCGCTGAGCGGCGAAATCGGCATGATAACCGGCGCTTCCGACAGCTTGGCGCATGTTCACGGCGGTATGTTCATCTTGTTTGTCGCCCGAATTCTGACGCGCCGATCACTTGCCACGTGGACGCCCTTTCTGATCGTACTGGCTGCGGCGCTTGCAAAAGAAGGAGCGGACCGGATCGCCCACGGTGTCTGGCGGCCCGATACCGCGTTCGACATCATCAACACCATATTCTGGCCTTTTGTCTTGATGGTGGGCTTAAGGTGGCGCCGCGCCCGCCCAGACAAAATAGAGCAGGCTGTTTAGGCTAATGCTTCGATTTGGCCGGGCCGAAGCTGCTGTTAGTGCTGACCCGATGACGCTCGTCCGATTAACGGCCCCATTGAAGAATATTGAGCGTAACCCCTTCCAAGGACCGGGAAGCCGGAGCTCTTGGGAGGCATGCAAGTACCGTGGTCACGCCACATCTCGCAAGGGGGATCGCGAAGCGCGCTGTCTCCCATGACGATATCCTCCTGCGGAAAATCTCGCCATTATCATCCCGCCTGCACCAAAAGTGAGTCAGAGCCCCTTTTGAACACGATGACGTAATTGCTGCCGTTGTTCCCATTGGGGCGCGACAGCTGATTGCCCACAACGCCACCGGACACGCGCACTTAGTTAGTTTCGGAAGGCATACTGTCCATCGTGGACAATATTTTATGCAAATGCGCAGATAGGGCGCCGCCGACCCCATTGCGGGACGGGGGCCTATGCGGCAATTAGGCTCGGCACCAAGAGGTCGGCCTCATGTTCACGGGCCTTGCCGAGTTCATAGCGGGCCTGCATCCGCACCAGCGTCTCCGCCTTCACCCCGAAGGCATGCTCGAAGCGGATCGCCATATCGGCCGACAGGGAGGTCCGCCCGTTGAGGACGGCGCTGATCGACTGGCGGCTGACCCCGAAGGCCTCTGCCAGCTCGTTGATCGAAACCCCGTGGGCCTCGACGATTTCGGTCTTGAGCCACTTCCCGGCATGGATCGCGAACGACGGATGAATCTTGATAGCCATCAGTGATAATCCTCCAGATCCAGATCGGCGATGGCGTCCTGCTCATTGAGCGAGAAGGTCATGCGCCAGTTGCGGGTCACGGTCATCGCCCACGTTCCGGCGCGGTCACCGGTCGGCGGATGAAGGCCATAGTTCGGCGGGGTCGAGAGCTCGTCCAGCGTCTCGGCGTCGATGATGAAGTTGATCATCTTGAACAGCCGGTCGACCAGATCACCGGGAAGCCCCTTCGGCTTGCCGGTCTCGACAAACCGTCTGAGCGCCTTGTGATTGATGCTCTCGATTTCCATGTTATGGAAGGTAACGCTTTACGCCGCAATGTCAAGCGGGGCTTTACGTCAAGCCGGGGCGAGGATAACAGGGTTACCGAAAGGGCGAGCCGTCCATCGAAAAGCAGATTCGCGCCTGTTCCCCTGTCATCATGTCGCGCGCCGAACCTGACGCCATCGAAAAGGGCGCCGTTCACGGCGCGGCGCAAGAAAGCGTACGAGGTGCTGCACCCGGAGACGAAGCGAGGGGCTTCGAGCAATCCAGTATTCCGGAGCGCGTTGCGAACTGCTCCTCGACGGTTCACGTTACAGCATCCGAAAGATAGCCGACGAGCGGGTCCCATCTAAGGCCGACTGACGGCCTTTTTTCCGTGGGCGTAAACACATGGCGAGCGTGACGCCCTCCCTGACGGTAATCGGTCTGACATATCTATTGCAAGTGGCCTGACCACATACTAATGCTCAGCTGGCATAAGTCGTGCGCGCGTGGTTACGCTGGCGGCAATATAACGCGAGAGCATGGCGCGTGAGGAAATGAAGCGCGTTCGGGAAGCCCACGCAATAAAAAGTTGAGAGGAGCCATGATGTTTCGAAAGATCGCGTTTCTGGCTTTGGCCCCCGCGCCGATGATAGCGCTCGCGCCCGTTTCGGCTGCTCAGGATCAGCAGCAGGCTCCTTGGGAGGACGTAACGCCGCGCGCCGGACTAGCTGGTTGGCACAGTGCCGGGGGGCAGGCGCCTTATCGCGTTGTCGATGGCGAGGTCGTCGGCAGCGCGGTGCCGAACTCGGCGAACAGCTGGCTGGTGTCCGACGCGCTTTACGGCGACTTCATCCTCGAATTCGATGCCAAAACCGACCCGACGCTGAATTCGGGCGTGATGATCCGAGGCCAGAGCCGGCCCGATTATCGCAATGGCGTCGTTCACGGCTATCAGATGGAGATCGATCCCTCGTCGCGGCGCTGGAGCGCCGGCATCTATGACGAGCAGCGTCGCCAATGGCTCTACACGCTCGGTCGCAATGACGCGGCGCGGCAGGCCTTCCGTTCGGGCGACTGGAATCGCTATCGTGTCGAAGCGATCGGTACGCGGCTGCGCACCTGGATCAATGGCGTGCCCGCCGCCGACGTCGTCGACGATATGGACGCGCGCGGTTTCATCGCTTTCCAGGTGCACTCCGTTCCCGATGCGGTCGCGGCTAAAAAGCCCGAGGCGCGTTTCCGTAACGTGCGGATCATCACCGACGCGCCCGCCCGTTTCGCCTCGCCCGCGACGACGGTCGAGCAGCAGGGGTGGCTGGCCAATCGCCTGACCGACGCCGAGCGCCGCGCCGGCTGGAAGCTGCTCTGGGACGGCAAGACGACGCAGGGCTGGCGGAGCGCCAAGGGGCCTGCCTTCCCGAAGAAAGGCTGGTCGATCGCCGACGGCATCCTGTCGGTCGAGAAATCGGGCGGCGCCGAAGCGACCAATGGCGGCGACATCATCACGACCCGCGATTACAGGAATTTCGAGCTGTCGGTCGATTTCCGGCTGACGCCGGGCGCCAATAGCGGGATCAAATATTTCGTCGATCCGAACCTGCTCAAGGGGGATGGATCGGCGATCGGCCTCGAATTCCAATTGCTCGACGATGAGCGCCATCCCGACGCGAAGATGGGCCGCGACGGTAATCGGACGATCGGCTCGCTTTACGATCTGATCACCGCGCGCAACCTTTCCGATCCTGATAGTCCGGGTAAGCGCGTCAACGCGCCGGGCGAATGGAACCGAGCGGTCATCGTCGTGCGCGGCAAGCATGTCGAGCATTGGCTGAACGGGTTCAAGGTCGTCGAATATGAACGGGGATCGCCCGCCTTTCGCGCGCTTGTCGCGCGCAGCAAATATGCGAAATGGCCGAACTTTGGCGAGTGGGAGCAGGGACCGATCCTGCTTCAGGATCATGGCGACAGGGTCGACTTCCGGTCGATCAAGCTGCGCGAATTTTAAGGGGACAGGACATGCTTGACCGCCGTACGATGTTGAAGGGTGCCGCAGCTACGCTGGGCGCCACGATGAGCGCGCGCAGCTATGCGCAGATCCAGGGTGCGAACGATCGCCTGCGTGTGGCGGTGGTTGGCGTGAATGGGCGCGGGCAGGCGCATATGAGCGCCTTCTCGAAGCTGCCGAACGTGGCCGTCACCCATTTCGTCGATGTGGATTCGGCTATCCTCGCGAAGCGCGCAAGCGAATTTGCCGCCAAAGGCCATCCGGCCCCGAAGATCGTTGAGGACTATCGCCGGCTGCTCGACGGCAAGGACGTCGACATCGTTAGCATCGCGACGCCCGATCATTGGCACGCAAAGCTCGCGATCGATTCGATGAATGCGGGGCGCCACGTCTATCTGGAAAAGCCGATCGGTATCGCCCCCGCCGAGGGCGAAGCGCTGATCGCCGCACAGCGCCGCACCGGGCGTCAGTTGCAGGTTGGCAACCAGCAACGCTCGAGCGTGGAGACGCGGCAGCTTGTCGACATGGTCCGGGCCGGCGAACTCGGCGACGTCTATGAGGCACAGACCTGGTATGCGAATAATCGCGGGTCGATCGGCAAGGGGCAGGAAATCGCGCCGCCCGCCAATCTGAACTGGGATTTGTGGCAGGGGCCGCGCCCGCGCGGACCGTACCGGTCGAACCTGGTGCATTATAACTGGCACTGGTTCTGGAAATACGGGACCGGCGAGATTTGCAACAATGCGATGCACGAACTCGACGTTGCGCGCTGGGCGATGGGCCTGACCTATCCGACCCGCGTGTCGACGCACGGCGGACGGCATTTTCACCGTGGCGACGATTGGGAAATGTATGATTCGCTCGCGCTCGACCTGATCTACGACCACGGCCGCGCGATCCGCTGGAACGGGCAAAGCTGCAATGGCATCAAGACTTATGGGCGTGGCCGCGGCGTGTTGCTGCTCGGCACCAAGGGGTCGGCCGTCGTCGATCGCAACGGGTTCGAGCTGTACGATCTGGAAGGCAAGTTGACGCGGGAAGTGAAGGCCCCGGCCAGTTCGGAAACCACCGGAACGGTCGGCGAGGGCGCGCTCGACGTCCTTCATGCCGGCAATCTGGTCGACGTCATCCGCGGCCGCGCCAGCGCGCTCGCATCGCCGATTGCCGAAGGACATATCAGCACCGCGCTCTGCCACCTCGGCAATATCGCCTATCGCACGAGCGGCGCGCTGACGATCGACCCGTTGACGGGCAAGCCGACCAGCGCCGACGGCATGAAGCTGTGGTCGGTCGACTATGAGCCGGGCTGGGAGGTCAAGGGCTGACCCCAGGCGCGATCATGGCCGACGTTGTGCGCTTTGCGTCGATGGGAACGCGCGTCGAGCTGCACCGGTTCGGTGCGGGCGAGGACGACGCGTTGACCGCGGCGCAGCATGCAATCGAGGCGGTCGATGATGCGCTCACGATCCATCGCCCCTCGGCAACGACCGCGCTCAACGAGCGCCTGATGGCGGGGAAAGGGGCAGCCATCGACGATGCGCTGCTGTTCGACGCGCTGGTCAAGATTGAGGAATTGCACGCCTCGACGCTCGGGCTGTTCGATCCCGCGGCCGATCGCCGGTTCGCGTCGGCGGGATGGAGCGCCATCGCATTCGATCGCGGCGCCGCGCGGGTCGAGGTATCGCAGCCTGTCGCGCTCGATTTCGGCGGGCTCGGCAAGGGCTTTGCGCTCGATCGCGCCTGCGCGGTGTTGCGCGAGAAGGGCGTCGTATCGGCCTGCCTGTCGGCCGGAGAAAGTTCGATTGCGGTCGTCGGCGAACACCCGCTTGGCGGCGGTTGGCCGTTTGCGATTCCCAGCCCGCTGCGCCCCGATGAGATTCTGGTCGAAATCGAGCTCACCGACGAATCGGTGTCGATCTCGTCGACCGTCGGTGCGGGGACGGCGGCGCCCGAACGCGCCGCTATGATACGCCCGGCCGATGCGACGATCGTGTCGGTGCCGCGCTGCTCGGTTGCCATCGACCGGCTTGGCGCGCATGCCGAGGCGATGAGCACCGCTTTGCTCGTTGCTGATGAAGATCGGGCGGAGCGCTTGCTGAATGGCGACCGGACGCGCCGTTTTCGGTTCGATTTCCCCTGCGGGGCTGCGATCCCCGATTAACAAGCCAGGATGCGTTTTAATGACTGACAAAGATTTCGACCTGTCGCGGCGATCGTTCATCGATCGCGTGCTGATGGCGACAGCTGGAGCCGGAATGGCCGCAGCGGCGCCTTGGGCAAGCGCGGCGGCCCTCGCCGCACCGATGGCAAAGGGCGATCGCGTGCGACTGGGCGTTATCGGCACCGGCGATCGCGGCCGGGCCCTGATCCAGAATATCGCCAAGACCCGCAACTGCACCGTGGCCGCGATCTGCGACAATTTCGAGCTGCATCTGGCGAAGGGTCGCGCGCTGGTCGATGCGTCGACGCGCGCCTTCACCGATCATCGCGCGATGCTCGATGCGGGCGGTCTCGACGCGGTGGTGATCGCGACCCCGCTCGACGGCCATAAGCAGCACAGCTTTGATGCCTTCGACGCCGGACTCCATGTGTGGTGCGAAAAGGCGATGGCGCGCACGATCGACGATTGTGGAGCAATGGTGAAAAAGTCGCAGGACAGCGGCAAGCTGCTTCAGATCGGTCATCAGCGTATGTTCAAACCGACCTATCTAAATGCGGTCCGCCGTGCGAAGGAGGGCGAAATCGGGGCGATTACACAGATCCGGGCCAGCTGGCACCGTCAAAGCAGCTGGCGCCGGCCCGTCCCCGCCGGGGCGACTGATCGACAGATCAATTGGCGCCTCTATCGCGACAGCTCCGCCGGACTTATGACCGAACTGGCGACGCACCAGATACAGGTCGGCAATCTATTCTTCGATGCCGTACCGACGCGCGTCATGGGATCGGGCAGTATCTGTTTCTGGAAGGATGGGCGGGAGGTCTATGACCATGTCGCACTGATCTATGAATATGCGGGGGGGCGCAAACTCATCTACACCTCGCTGCTCAACAATGCGCGCTACGGCTGCGAAGAACAGATTCAAGGCAGCAAAGGGACCATCGAACCCGAACTCGGCCGCATTTATCAGGAACTGCCGCCGAAGGAGCTTGCTCTGTTAAGGATGCAGGCCGACGTGGCGAGCGGGCACAAGCGTACGGTGCCGATCGGCGGCGCGACCTGGTTCGCCGAGCTTCCCGTCACCACGCCCGGCGATTCGCTCGGCTGGGGAGAATATGACGAGACGATGCTGCAGTTCGAGGGTTTTGGCGAAGCGGTGCGGACGGGCAAACCGCTGCCCGGCCTGTTGTCGCAGGCCTATTACGCGAGCGTCGCGTCGCTGCTCGGCGAACAGGCGATGGACAGCAGCCAGATATTGAACTGGCCGACGTCGCTGGTCGCTACCTGAAGAAGGAACACGCCATGACCGATACCAACCGACGCGACCTTCTGGGGCTTGGCCTTGCTGCCGGGCTCGCCGCAGGCTTCACGGCCGACGCGCTGGCGCAGTCCGCGGCGCGGGGCGATGCGCCGACCGAGAGCGCGCCTGCACGCCCGGCGCCCGAGGCGAAATATCGCGTGCCGTTCGCGGTCATCGGGCTCGATCATAATCATATCTATGGCATCACCGACGCCATGATCCGCGGAGGCGGCGTCCTCACGGCCTTCCATGCCACCGATCCCAAGCAGATTGCGATGTTCCGCGCGCGCTACGGCGATATTGCGCTGGCGCGGTCGGAAGACGAGATTCTAGGCAATCCCGCGATCAAGCTGGTCTGCAGCGCGGCCGTTCCCGGGCTGCGCGCGCCGCTGGGCATCCGCGTCATGCGCGCGGGCAAGGATTATCTCAGCGACAAGGCGGCGATTACCTCGCTGAAGCAGCTCGCCGAAGTTCGCCGCGCGATCAAGGAGACCGGCCGCAAATTTGCGATCATGTATTCCGAGCGGCTGGAAGTGCCCGCGGCGGTCATGGCCGGGCAGCTTGTCCACGACGGCGCGATCGGGCGCGTCATCCAGACCGTCAACCTTGCCCCGCACCGGCTGGCCGCGGCATCGCGGCCCGACTGGTTCTGGGACACGGCGCGCAACGGCGGGATCCTGACCGATATCGGCAGCCACCAGGCCGATCAGTTCGTCTATCTGACCGGCAGCAAGCGTGCGCATGTCGTCGCGTCGCAGACCGGCAATTTCGCGCATCCCGAACATCCGGCGTTCGAGGATTTCGGCGATATGATGCTGAGCGGCGACGGCGGCACCGGCTATGTCCGCGTCGACTGGTTTACGCCCGACGGTTTGCCGACCTGGGGCGATGGCCGTCTCTTCATTCTCGGGACCGAGGGCTATATCGAGCTCAGGAAATATGTCGACATCGCCGGGCGGCAGGGCGGAAATCACCTGCTTATCGCCGATAGGAAGGGCACTCGCTACCTGGATTGTTCCAAAGTGCCTCTGCCCTTCGGTCCGCAATTCGTCACCGACATCGTCGAAGGCACATCGGTGGCGCAGGAGCAGGAGGGGGCGTTGCTTGCCGCCGAACTGGTATTGACGGCGCAGGCGCATGCCAAGCCCGCCCGGCAACAAGCGACCTTGTAACGTATAGGCCAACAAGATAGCGCTTTCCTCAAGGGGAATGGCATGGAATCAAAACGGCTCTACGAACGCGTATCCACCGATATCGCGGCCAAGATCGAGGCGGGGGAATATCCGATCGGGGCGCGTTTGCCGTCGGAGCGGCAACTCGCCCAGTCTTACGACGTATCGCGGCCGACGGTTCGCGAGGCGATCATCGCCCTCGAGGTCGACGGGATGGTCGAAGTCCGCAAGGGGTCGGGCGTCTATGTGACGGCAACGTCGCATGCCGATGCTGAAGGCCCTTCGGCCGACGTCGGTCCCTTTGAACTCCTCGAAGCGCGCCGTCAGATCGAGGGGGAGGTTGCTGCGCTTGCGGCCGGACGGATCACCGACGACCAGCTTGCCGAGCTTCGTGCGCTGGTAAAAGCGATGGGCGACGCCGGCGCCGACAGCGCGCGCGCTGAGGTGGCCGATCGTCAGTTCCACGAACTGATCGCGAGCGCGAGCCTGAACAGCGCCTTTGTCGCGGTCGTCGAATCGCTGTGGGACATGCGCGCCCGCTCGTCGCTTTATCGTCTGCTCAGCAGCAAGGCGCATGTCGCGGGGGTCACCCCGAGCGTTGCCGAACACGAAGATATACTCCTCGCGCTGGAATCGCGCGATCCGGCGGCGGCGCGCATGGCGATGCAAAAACATCTGGGACGCGTGCTCGAAGCGCTGCTGGAGGCAACCGAGGTGCACGAGGTCGAACTAGCCCGAAAGCGGGTCGCCGACGAACGGAGCCGCTACGCCCCCTAACCGGGCCATACCGCCGCCGGACGATCTCGGCGGGCTGACGCCAATCTGTTTGGTATGGCCAATTTAAAAAGCGCTCTCCCTTCCTGTGCGACTCGGGCTGCGCCAATCTCTGTCGCGATCTGAGCATTTTCAGAAAATCTGTGGCAAACCACCTGTTGCAATCGGCCTGACCAATATCTATGAAAGCCGCACAAAGGGACGCGGAAAGCGTCCGGATCTGCGGCGGAGAATGTGATGCAGGCCTTCCCTTCTGATAACGCATCGGCGCGCCCTTTGACAGGCGGAGCCCTCCTGCTTGCGCGCGCCACCGGCGCGACCGCACCGGCCTTCTAACCATCCCCAGCCTTGCCGAGGTTCGTTCGGACGGGCCTCGGCATTTTTCTGGTGCCACGGGAGAGACATATGACGCAGGCCATCGCAGCCGGAACGGCGCCGCCGGTGCCCAAGGCAGGACGCTATCGCTGGCTGATCGTCGCGCTGCTGTTCGCCGCGACGACGGTCAATTATATCGACCGCACCATGCTCGGACTGCTCGCGCCCGCCCTCGGCGACGAGATGCGGTGGAGCGAGAATGACTATGGCAACATCGTCACCGCCTTCCAGGCCGCCTATGCGCTGGGCTTTCTCCTCATGGGTTGGCTGATCGACCGCTTCGGCCCCAAGATTGGCTACAGCATCGCGATCACCATCTGGACGATCGGCCATGTCGCCCATGGGTTCGCGGGGTCGATTGCATCCTTCATGGCAGCGCGTGTCGTCCTCGGGGTCGGGGAGGCGGGGCATTTCCCTGCCGTCGTGCGCGCGTCGAGCGAATGGTTTCCCCAAAAGGAACGCGCTTTGGCGATCGGCTGGGTTAACAGTGCGACGACGATCGGCGTCATTCTGACCGCGCCGACGATCTGGCTGTTCATGGTCTGGGCGGGTTTCGACTGGCGTCAGACCTTCATCTATACCGGCGCATTCGGCGCTCTGCTGCTGTTATTGTGGCTGTGGCTCTACAGCAATCCGCGCGAGAGCGGGAAGGTCAGCGATGCCGAACTCTCGTGGATCGAGCATGATCCGCCCGGGCAGGTCGAGCGCATCGGCTGGGGCCGGATCGTCACCAAGCGTGAGGCATGGGCTTTTGCGATGGCGAAATTCCTCATCGATCCGGTCTGGTATCTGATGCTGTTCTGGCTGCCCAAATATTTCGCCAGCACCTATGACGTCGACCTGAAGGTCGTGCTGCTCCCGATGATCATCATGTACCTGCTCTCGGACGTAGGCAGTATCGCGGGCGGCTGGCTCTCCTCGAAGCTGATCCAGCGTGGGCGCACCCCCAATTTTGCGCGCAAGCTGACTATGGTGATCGCCGGTTGTTTCGTGCTGCCGCTGCTGTTCGTCACGGGGCTCGACAATATGTGGCTAGCCATCGTCCTGATCGGTCTCGCGCTCGCCGGTCATCAGGCATTTTCGTCGACGATCCTGTCGATCCCACCCGACATGTTTCCCAAACGCGCGGTCGGGTCGGTGATCGGGCTTGGCGGCTTCATGGGCGGTATCGGCGGGATGATCATGGCCAAATCGACCGGGCTCGTGCTTGACGCGACAAATGGCAATTACACGATTATCTTTGCCGTGTGCACGACGGTCTATTTCCTCGCCGTGCTGGCGCTCCATCTTCTCAGCCCACGCCTGGCGCCGGTCACTGTCGAAAGCGAAGGCGCTCCCGTATGACGCGTCCGTTTCAGCTGCATCCCGATCGCTTGTTTCCGTCCAACCCCGCGCAGCGCGATATTAGCCGGCGCCTCTATGCCGAGGTTGCCGATCTGCCGATCGTCAGTCCGCACGGACACACCGATCCAGCGTGGTTCGCGGGCAATGCGCCCTTCGGCAATGCCGCCGAGTTCCTGCTCCATCCCGACCATTATGTATTCCGGATGCTCTATTCGCAGGGCATTTCGCTCGATGATCTGGGTATCCGGAACCGCGACGCCGACCCGCGCGAGAGCTGGCGGCTCTTTGCGCAAAATTATCACCTTTTTCGCGGCACCCCGTCGCGGATGTGGATGGATTGGGTGTTCGCCGAGGCTTTCGGGTTCGACGTGCAATTCGGCGCGGAGACGTCGGACCTCTATTACGACCTGATCACCGAGAAGCTTGCGACCGATGCCTTCCGCCCGCGCGCGCTCTTCGACCGCTTCGGGATCGAGGTGATCGCGACGACCGAAAGCCCCCTCGACACGCTCGAACACCACGCCGCGATCCGCGCCGCGAACGCAAACGGCGAGTGGGCGGGGCGGGTGGTTACCGCCTATCGCCCCGATCCGGTGGTCGATCCCGAATTCGAAGGCTTTCGCGACAATCTGGCGCGCTTCTCCGACCTGTCGGGCGAAGACGCGTTCAGCTACGCTGGCTATCTCGCCGCGCACCGCAACCGCCGCGCTTTCTTCGCTGAAATGGGCGCGACCTCGACCGACCACGGCCACCCGACCGCCGCGACCGCCGACCTCTCGGACGCTGAAGCCGAAGTTCTCTTCGTACGCGTCACCGGCGACGATGTCAGCGCCACCGATGCCGAACTGTTCCGCGCGCATATGCTGACGGTGATGGCTGGGATGAGCCTCGACGACGGGTTCGTCATGCAGATCCACCCGGGCAGCTATCGCAACCACAATCCCTGGCTGTTCGCCAACTATGGCCGCGACAAGGGCGCCGATATCCCGATGGCGACCGACTATGTCCACGCGCTGCGCCCATTGCTCGGAAAATATGGCAACGAAGCTGCGCTGACTCTAATCCTCTTCACGCTCGACGAGACGAGCTACGCGCGAGAGTTGGCGCCGCTCGCGGGCCATTATCCGGCGCTGAAGCTCGGCCCGGCCTGGTGGTTCCACGACAGTCCCGAGGGGATGCGGCGCTTCCGCAGCCAGACCACCGAGACCGCAGGCTTCTACAATACGGTGGGTTTCAATGACGACACGCGCGCCTTCCTGTCGATCCCCGCGCGCCACGACGTCGCGCGGCGCATCGATTGCGGCTTCCTCGCGCAATTGGTCGCCGAGCACCGGATGGAGGAATGGGAGGCGGCCGAACTCGCGACCGACCTCAGCTACAATCTCGCCAAGGCGGCGTACAAGCTGTGAGGCTTTCGGCACAAACACCGCTCCCGGCGTCGGTGCAGGCGCCGGGCTACGACCGCGCCGCCCAGGCGGCGGGCATCGTCCATATCGGCATCGGCGCCTTCCACCGCGCGCATCAGGCCGTCTACACCGACGATGCGATGGGCGCGGGCGACCGCGACTGGGGCATTATCGGCG
>NZ_JNFC01000044.1 GCF_000756385.1 Sphingopyxis sp. LC363 | reverse complement strand
CGGCGGCGCGGGCGGCGGGGGTGGAGGCGGCGCGCCATAGCGTCCGCTGCCGGTCGGAAAGCAGCTGAGATGCAGCGGCGGCGTGCGCGGCCGTTCGGCGAGTTCCTCGAAATCGCTGACTTTATTGAGCGTCCCCGCGATCGCCGCCAGCCCGGCGTCGGCGAAGCTCTCGCCATTGCTGTTGGCGACGGTCAACCAGGCGAAGAGGTCGAGCGTCTTTCCGTCCTCACGCACGCGGGCGACATAATTGCTCGCCCAGTCGAAGCCGGTCGACAAATAGGTGAGCGTCACCGTGGCGCGCTGCGCCGCCGGGCTGCGCGTCGTCACCGACAGCGTCGGCTTCGCGGTCAGCCCCGCGGGCACGCCGTCGTAGAGAATCGATTCGGGAACGCCGGTGCAGCGCAGGGCTTCGTAACCCGCCGATGTTTGCAGCACGACCGCCCCCGCCGGACCCGAGCGGATGATCGCCTCCTCCTCGGTAACCTTGCCCGTCGCGCGACTGGTGCGGCGGATATGGACGCGGTTGCCGAGCGAGCCGTCAAGCAGGCTGGCGGGCGACAGCAGCGCCGCGTCGCGATTTTTCTGCACCACCCCGCCGGGCAAGCCGGTGACGATCGCCGATACCGCGATCATGCCTTCGGCGACGCCTTCGAATCGCACCGTCGCCTCGCCCGCGGGAAGATCGATCGTCCGCGTCTCGGAGATCAATGCGAAACCCTCGAGCCAGTTGGGCGAAATCTCGCCGCCCTCGTCGCGGCCGGGGTCACGAAAGACGCTGACCGAGACTTTCTCGGGGGCGAGCGAGGTCACCGCGGGCTGCGCCGCCGCCGGGGATGCGGCGAGCATCGACAGCAGGAGCGGCCAGCGGCGCATCACCGGCCGCGAATCAGGTGCGCGTTTCAAAGGTGGCGGTGATCGTCGCCTCGCCATTGGCGGGCAATTCGACCCGCCAGCGCGTGCCGTCGCTGTCGAGCCGCTCGCTCTTCCGGCTTTCGTCGACGATGCGCGTGTCGTCCCAATACCAGTCGAGCCCGCGCTGGATGAGGTCGAGCGTGACCGGATTCGCCCGCGCGTTGGTGAGCAGATAGGATATTTGCGTCCGCCAGCGACGGTCCGAAATGCGCTCGCGCTTCATGACCGTCGCCTGTACCTTGACGTCGAACGCCTGTCCGGTCGCGAGGCCGAGTTCGCTTCCCATCGGCGTATGGCCGATGTTGTTTTCGCCGATGAACTGCGGATCGCCGCGCATGTCGCGCTGATAGAAGCGCACCGTTCCCGCGGGCAGCGCGTCGCCGAGGCCGCCGCCCTTCGCGCCCGTGTTGAACTTGATCACGCTCGCCGCACTGGCGGGCTCGGTCATCGTCTCGAACCCGCCGACGGTGAATTCATAGATTTTTTGCGCCGGAACGCCGCTGACGTCGAGGAAGCTCACCTGCTTGGTCTGCGCATTGGCGATCGTCGTCCGTTCGGCGAGCGGATAGAGATAATAATCGCCGAGCTGCTCGCGCGGCGCGGTTTCGGTGCCCGCGCGGCGGAGGTTGCCCGGCGGCTGCGGGCGCGGGCGATAGGCGGGCGAGACCGCGCCGCGGGTCGAGGGCGTTCCCGCGACGAGCAAAGTCTTCGCATTGTCGAAGGTCGTGCCGGTGTTGTTGGAGAGCGTCACCCAGCCCTGGACGTCGATCGTCCCGGCCTTTTCGTCATAGAGCGAGACATAGTCGGCCGCCCAGCCGAGCCCGTTCGTGAGGTAGGAGAGCGTGGCGGGCCGCGTCCCCGCCCGGTCGCTGTCGACGGTGATCGACAGGGTCGGCTTGGCGCGCAGGTTCGGCGGAATCTTGTCGAAGATCACGCGCACCGGCAGCCCGTCGTCACGCAATATCTCGATCCGCGGGCCGATCTGCAGCACGACGCCACCATTGACCGCGAGCACCTTGGCGCGTTCGCGCGTTTCGGCGCCGGTGGCGGGGTTGGTGCGCAGCAGCGTCACCGTCTCGCCCACCGCCTTTTGCATCAGCGCATTCGGCGAGAGCAGATCATAGTCGAAATTCTGCTCGACGATCGCGGTGTTCGCCGCCGCGAAGGAAACCGTCTGCGTTCGGATCTGCGCCGAAACATCGGGAAATTCCTGTCGCGTCCGGCCGGCAGGGAAAGCGATCTGCCGGATATCCTGAACCAGCGACTGGCCGCCGTTATAGATGGTGACGGCAAGATCGCCCTGCGCATTGCCCCTTGTGGGGTCCTGCGCCGCCGCGGGGGCTGCCGTCAGGACGAACGGAACGCAAAGCATTGCCAACGCACGCATAAAAAGCCTCCCCGCGAATATCCCGCGGGGAGGCTATGGCATGTCGGATTCAAATTCTAGCGCGAAATCGCGGGCCTATTCGGCTGCCTCGACGTCGCTATTGCGCGCCGCGAGCGTGCGGCGGGTGCGGCGCGGCTTGGCGGCGGGAGCCTCGTCGGCCGCTTCGCCCTCGGCGCTGCGTTCCGGCCGGCCGATCGCCGGCGGCAGCACGGCGGTGTCGATCCCGGCATTTTCCGCGGCATTGCCCTTGTCGGCGCCGTCGTCCTGACGCGCGCGGCGGGCGGGACGGCGCGCGGGGCGCGGGGCGGGTTCCTGCCCGGCGGCTTCGTCGCGCGGTGCGGCATCGCCACGATCGTCGCGACCTTCGTCCTCGTCGCGATTGCGCGCGGCGCGCCCGCGCGATTGCTGGCGATTGCCGCGATTGTCGTCGTCGCGATCGCCGCGCGCTTCACGGTTGCCGCGATTGTCGCGCGGGCCGCGGTCGCCCCGATCATTGCGATCGCTCCGCTCGTCGCCGCTTTCGCCGTCGTCGCGGCCGGTGTCGGTGTCGATATCGCCGTCGGTATCGTCATGGCCGTCGAAATCCTCGACGCCGCGAATCTCGCGGCCGCGATCATTGCTGCGTTCCTGGCCGTTCGCCGCGGCCTTTTCTTCCTGCCGGGCGCGGAAGTCGCTCACGACGCGGAAATAATGGTCGGCGAACTGCAGATAATATTCGGTCTGAACCCGGTCGCCCGCAAGCTGCGCGTCGCGCGCGAGGTTGCGATATTTTTCGATCATCTGGGCGCCGTTGCCGCGCGCCCGGCTGTCGATGCGGTTGGCTTGGTCGACCCCGCCGCGACCGCCCGACTGCGAGCGGTTGTTATTGTTGCTGTTGTTGTTGCGGCCGCGACGGCGACCGCTCTGCCGGTTGTTCATGTTCAACTGAGACATCCTGTCGAATAAGCTAATAAGCTACGCCAACCCCTTTTGGCCGATCGCGCCAATTGCGCGTCGCGCCCGCGCCATGCGCGGTTCTTGCCCTTTACCGCTTGCGCCGGGCCCCAAGGCCCCGCACCAGCATCGTAAGTGGGAAACAGACCAGCCGGACCGATCAAGGTACCCGTGCCGTGTCTGTAAGCCGCCCCTACCGCGCTTTGCCGCGGAAACCAAGCGAATTCTGTGCGGGTGTCAGGGGCGGGTCAGCAAAAGCGCCCTGTCGCGGCCGCCCAGATCCTGTCTGCAGGCGACCTTGAATCCCGCGGCTTCGGCGAGCTCACCCACCGAAATATGTTGTGTGCGCCCGATTTCAAGGATCGCGACGCCGCCGGGCGCCAATATTCGCGGCAGATCGGGAATGATCCGGCGATAATCGTCGAGGCCGTCGGTGCCGGCGAACAGCGCACCCGCGGGCTCATGATCGGCGACATCGGGCATCAGCTTCTCGTTATCGGCGATATAGGGCGGATTGCAGAGGATGAGGTCGAAGCGGTCCCTGACCTCCTCCGCCCAATTCCCCTGTTTCAGTTCGGCGCGATCGGCCAGCCCGAGCGCCGCCGCATTGGCCCGCGCATAGCCGAGCGCCGTTTCGCTGGCATCGACGCCGAGGCCGCTCGCCGCGGGCCATTCGCAGAGCGCCGCGTAGAGAAGCGTGCCGGGTCCGGTGCCGAGATCGAGGATGCGCTTCGGGCCGGCCGCGCCGAAATGCTGGACGGCCGCTTCGATCAAACTCTCGCTGTCGGGTCGCGGGATCAGCACGCCGGGACCGACCCCGATCCGCGCCGTCCAGAAGTCGCGATAGCCGAGAATGTAGGCGACCGGTTCGTGCGCCGCCCGGCGCGCTACGAGTGCGTCGAAATCCGCCGGCAGGGCGAAGCGCGCCGGATCGAGCAGCAGCGCCTGCCGCTCGACGCCCAGCGCATGCGCCATCAGCAATTCGGCATCGAGCCGCGGCGTATCCGAAACCGCCGCGAGCCGCGCCGCCGCATCGCGCAGCGCGGCGCTTACCTCAGTCACCCAGCCCCGCCAGCCGCTGCGCCTGATCCTCGGCGATCAGCGCGTCGATCAGCTCGTCCATCTGTCCCTCGATGATCTCGGGCAGACGGTGGAGCGTCAGGTTGATGCGGTGGTCTGTCACGCGCCCCTGCGGGAAATTATAGGTGCGGATGCGTTCGGAGCGGTCGCCCGACCCGACCATCGACTTGCGCGCCGACGCCTCGGCGCTGTGGATCTTCTCGCGCTCGAGATCGTAGAGCCGCGCGCGCAGCACCTGCATCGCCTTGGCGCGATTCTTGTGCTGGCTGCGCTGGTCCTGCTGGATCACGACGAGGCCGGTCGGGATATGCGTGATGCGGATCGCCGAATCGGTCGTGTTGACATGCTGCCCGCCGGCGCCGCTCGCGCGGTAGATATCGATCTTGAGGTCATTGTCGTTGATCGCGACGTCGACTTCCTCGGCCTCGGGCAGCACCGCAACGGTCGCGGCGCTGGTGTGGATGCGCCCCTGGCTTTCGGTCGCGGGGACGCGCTGGACGCGGTGGACGCCGCTCTCGAACTTGAGCTTCGCGAAGACGCCCTGGCCGCTGACCGACGCGACGACCTCCTTGTAGCCGCCGACCTCGGCCTCGTTCGCCGAGATGATCTCGACCTTCCACCCCTGCGTATCGGCGAAGCGGCTGTACATGCGCAGCAGATCGCCCGCGAACAGCGCCGCCTCGTCGCCGCCGGTGCCGGCGCGGATTTCGAGCATCGCGGCGCGTTCGTCGGCGACATCCCTGGGGAGCAGCTTGATCGCGAGATCATGCTCGGCCACGGGCAGCGCGTCCTCGATCGCGGCGATTTCTTCGGCCGCCATCGCCTTCATCTCGGGGTCGGCAAGCATCTCGTTCAGCGAGACGAGCTCGCCGCGCAGCCGCGTCACCTCGGCGGCGGCTTTCGCGACGGGTTCGAGCTCGGCGAACTCCTTCGACGCCGCGACGAAATCGGCGGGCGCCATGTCGCCCGTCGCCATGCGCGCCTGCAAGGCGGCGTGGCGTTCGATGATGGCGTCGATCTGTCTTTCGGAAACGGAGGTCATCAGAGCGTACGAATGATCGCGTCGATCGTTATCGTCAGTTCGCTATCGCCGCGAATGTTTGTGTATGATTGGCCATCACGCGTGCCGATTGCAATCAGAGAGAGCGCGGGAATCTTCCCGGCCTTGTCAAAGCGTTTGCGCGGCGAGCCGGTAGCCACGATTTCAGTCGCAAGCCCCTTGTGGCGCATTGCCGCAAGCAACTTCATCGCATACTCAATCAGACCATCGTCCTCGACCGCGATCACTGCGTCGAGCCGGGTATCGATCACGTCGTCGTCAAGCAACATCGCCAGCCGCTCGATCCCCGCTGCCCAGCCGACCGCCGGGGTCGGCGGACCGCCGAGATTCTCGATCAGCCCGTCATATCGCCCACCGCCGAGCACGGTGCCCTGCGCGCCGAGACGGTCGGTGACGAATTCGAACGCGGTGTGGCGATAATAGTCGAGCCCCCGCACCAGCCGCGCGTTGCGCTCCCAAGCGACGCCCGCGGCGTCGAGACCCGCGGTCACTGCGCCGAAGAAATCCTGTGCCTCGCTCGTCAGAAACGCATCGATGTCGGGGGCGCTGTCGGCGATCGGGCGGTCCTTGGGATCCTTGCTGTCGAGGATGCGCAGCGGATTCTTGTCGAGCCGCGCTAGGCTGTCTTCCGACAAATCGCCGCGATGCCCCTCGAAATGCTCGACGAGCGCCGCGCGCCATGCGTCGCGACTCGCCGCATCGCCGAGCGTGTTGAGCGTCAGTGTCACGCCCTCGGCGATCCCCAGCTCTTTCAAAAGCTGATCCGCGAACACCAGCAATTCCGCGTCCGCCAGCGGGCTGTCGCTGCCCAGCACTTCGGCATCCAATTGATGGAACTGGCGATACCGCCCCTTTTGCGGGCGTTCGTAACGGAACAAGGGCCCGTGCGTCGCGACCTTCAGCGGCGCGAACTGCTGCCAGCCGTTGGTGACATAGGCGCGCGCGATCCCCGCGGTGAATTCGGGACGCAAGGTGATCGATTCGCCGCCGCGATCCTCGAACGAATACATTTCCTTCGAGACGACGTCGGTCGTCTCGCCGAGCGAGCGCGCGAACACCGCGGTCGGCTCGATCACCGGCACCTCGATCCGCTTGAAGCCGTAAAGACGGCGCACGCGGTCGAAGGTATCGACGACATGCTGGAAACGGTCGGCGAAATCGCCGAGCATGTCCTGCGTGCCGCGCACGGCCTGCGGCGTCGGGATTCTGGCGGATTTGTCCTTGCTCATGGAGCGGGCGTCTAGTCGATTTTGCCGGGGGCGCAAAGTCCCCTCTCCCCTTGCGGGAGAGGGATGCGCAGACTTGGCAGCTTGCTGCCTAGTCGTAGCTGGGTGAGGGGTAGCGAGCCATTGGCTCGCGCGGTCGCGTTGCGACCGCAACCCCTCATCCAACTGCGCCTAGCCGCTTTGCGGCAAGGCTTCGTATCCTTCTCCCGCAAGGGGAGAAGGTTGTGGAAGAAAGCATTTCCTGCCTAAAGGACAGGCCATGAAAAAAGCACCGTTCGTCGCAGCCGCGTTCTTCGCCCTCGCCCCCGCCGCGCATGCCGAGGAAGCGGGCAGCCGCCCCCAGCCGGTCGTCCAGCCGCTGACCATCCCGCTGCCCGCCGACAAACCCTATCCGGGGACGATGCAGCTGCGCGTCGATGCGACCGACGTTGCGCGCGGCATCTTTCACGTTCGGCAGACGATCCCGGTGGCGAAGACCGGGAAGCTCACCCTGCTCTATCCCGAATGGCTGCCCGGCAAGCACGCGCCGCGCGGCGCGATCGCCGAGATGGCGGGTTTCAAGGCCTCGGCGGGCGGCAAGCCGCTCGCCTGGACGCGCCAGCCGACCGACGTCTACGCCTTTGACATCGACGTCCCTGCGGGCACGAAGAGCATCGACGTCACCTTCGACTTCCTGTCGCCGACGCGCACGAGCGAGGGCCGCGTCGTCGTCACCCCGGCGATGATGAACCTGCAATGGGAACAGGTCAGCCTCTATCCCGCGGGCTATTTCACGCGGAATATTCCGGTGCAGCTCGACGTGACGCTGCCCGAAGGCTGGACCGGCGTGGCGGCGCTCGACGGGCTCAAAGTATCGGCGGGCCGCTACAGCTTTGCCCCGACCAATTACGAGACCCTCGTCGACAGCCCGATGTTTGCGGGGAAATATTTCCGCAAATGGGACCTCGGCAACAAGGTGACGCTGAACGTCGTCGCCGACGAAGCGAAATATCTGGAGGCGAGCCCCGACCATATCGCACGCCACGCAGCGCTGGTGTCCGAAGCCGTCGCGCTGTTCGGCGTCCGCCATTTCGACCGTTATGAATTTCTGCTCGCGCTCAGCGACGAACTTGGCGGGATCGGGCTCGAGCATCACCGTTCGAGCGAGAACAGCCGCAACCCCGACTATTTCACCAAATGGGAGGAGAATGGCAGCGAGCGCGGACTGCTCCCACACGAACTCGTCCACAGCTGGAACGGCAAATATCGCCGGCCGGACAAGCTGTGGACCCCCGATTATCGCACCCCGATGCAGGGCAATCTGCTATGGGTTTACGAAGGCCAGACGAGCTTCTGGGACCTCGTGCTCGCCGCCCGGTCGGGGATGCAGTCGAAAGAGATGGTGCTCGCCGAATGGGCGACCAACGCCGGTTATTACAGTGTCCAGCCGGGGCGCGAGTGGCGCCCGGTCGAGGATACGACGCTCGACCCGGTGATCGCCGCGCGCAAGCCCAAGCCCTTTTCGAGCTGGTCGCGGAGCGAGGATTATTACAACGAGGGATCGCTGATGTGGCTCGAGGCCGACATGCTGATCCGCGGCGCGACGAACAACGCCAAGAGCCTCGACGATTTCGCCCGCGCCTTTTTCGGCGGACGCGAAGGCGATTGGGGGCAGCAGGTCTATGATTTCGACGATGTCGTCGCCGCGCTCAATGCCATCCATTCCTATGACTGGGCGACTTTCCTGCGCGAACGGATGCAGACGAGCGGGCGCCCCGCCCCCACCGGCGGGATCGAGCGCGCAGGCTATCGCCTCGTCTGGCGCAACACGCCGAACGTCTTCGATCGCGACCGCATGGCGCAGGCGAAGAACGCCGATCTCACTCATTCGCTGGGAATGTCGATCGACAAGGATGGCGTCGCGACGGGCATCCTGTGGAACGGTCCTGCCTTCAAGGCCGACATCGTCAATGGCACGAAGATCGTCGCGGTCGAGGGACTCGCCTATAGCCGCGAGCGAATCGAAGCGGCGGTGCAGGCGGCAGCCGACGGCAAGACGCCGGTGCGGCTGCTGGTCGAGCGCGGCGGGCGCTATCGGAATGTCGATATCGACTATCACGGCGGATTGCGCTGGCCGCACCTCGAAAAAAGCGGGGAAAAAAGCGGGAGCGGCCCCGACTGGTTCGATCGGCTATTGGCGCCGCGGCGGGCGCTGTAGCTCCCCTCCCGCCCGCGGGAGGGGACCTAAGCTTCGATAGACGCCCCCTCGACTTTTGGCTCTTTCCGGCGCTAAAGGCGCGCGCAATTCAAAAACACAAAAGGATCTCCCATGCGCATCGACCTGATTCCCGCCGGCGACAACCCGCCCGACAGCCTCAACGTCCTGATCGAAGTGCCGATCGGCGGCGAGCCGGTGAAATATGAATTCGACAAGGCGTCGGGCGCACTGTTCGTCGACCGTTTCCTTCATACCCCGATGCGCTATCCCGCCAATTACGGCTTCGTTCCGCACACGCTGGGCGAGGATGGCGACCCGCTGGATGCCCTGGTCGTCGCGCGCTCGCCGATCGTCGCGGGCGCGGTGGTCAAGTGCCGCCCGATCGGCGTGCTCAACATGGTCGACGATGCCGGCGGCGACGAGAAGCTGCTGTGCGTTCCCGTCAACAAGACCTTTCCCTATTACGATAAGGTCGCGACCTATAAGGACATGCCCGAAATCGTGCTCCAGCAGATCGAGCATTTCTTCACCCACTACAAGGATCTCGAACCCGGCAAATGGGCCAAGCTCAACGGCTGGGGCGATGTCGACGAGGCGAAGCGCATCATCGTCGAATGTATCGAACGCGCGAAGAAGGTCGGCTTCTAATTTTCGTCCGCGGGCGCCGGGTTCTGATCCGGCGCCCCGACCATCCGCACGTCGGTGCGCGGATAGGGAATGCGGATGCCCGCTTCCTTGAACCGGTCCCAGATCCCCAGAAAAACTTCGCCCTGGATGTTGCCGAGCCCCGCCTCGGGGTCCGAAATCCAATAACGCAGCTCATGCTCGACGGCGCGTTCGCCGAAGGCGGTAATCCACACGACGGGTTCGGGTTCGGCGAGGATGCGCGGATTTTCCTTTGCCGTTTCGACCATCAGCCGCTGCGCGAGGCGGAGGTCGCAGTCATAGCCGACCGGAACGCGCATCCGCACGCGCACCTCGGGGCTGGCAAAGCTCCAATTCTCGACCGCCTGCGTCATCAGCAGTTCGTTCGGAATCAGATGCTTCTTGCCGTCGCGGGTGATGACGTTGACCGCGCGCACGCCGATCTTGGCGACGCGCCCGACGTTGGGCATCCCGCCCGGCAAGCTGATGCCGCCCATCGCGCTGCCGTCGCCGACGACGACGATGTCGCCCGGCTTGATCGAGCGGTCCATCAGCAGGATGATTCCGGCGATCAGATTGCCGACGGTTTTCTGTAGTCCGAAGCCGATCGCGAGGCCCGCGGCGCCCGAAAAGACCGCCAGCGCGGTCAGGTCGATGCCGAGCAGGTCGATGCCGAACAATATCGCAAAGACGAAGAGCGCGATCGCGATCAGCTTTTCGGCCAGCAGTCTTTGCGTCGCGTCGATCTGGGTGTTGCGGCGAAGCAGCCATTTGGTCGAGCGCAGCACGATCCGCACCGCGATATAGAGCAGGATCGCGACGATGACCGTCGAAAACAGGCCATAGAGCGACAGCCGGTACGAGCCGACGTCGATGCCGATCGCTTTCAGCGTGTCGATCGCGCGGACGGTCGCTTCGGACAGGCCGTCCATCGCGCTCAACCCCGCATCGCCGCAAAACCGCGTTCGAGATCGGCGATCAGATCGGCCGGATCCTCGAGCCCGATCGACAGGCGGACGAGCGGGTCGGGGTCGGCCCAGCGGGTCGCGGTGCGAATAGTCGCCGGATCGCTCGGCACGACGAGGCTTTCGTAGCCGCCCCAGCTGAAACCGATGCCGAAATGGGCGAGTGAATCGATGAAGCGCGTCCGCGCCGCCTCGTCGGCGCCCTTCAGCGTGAAACCGAACAGCCCGCTGGCGCCCGAAAAGTCGCGCGACCAGATAGCATGCCCGGGATCGCCGGGCAGCGCGGGGTACAGCACGCGGCCGACCTCGGCGCGGTCCGCGAGCCAGTTCGCGACGGCAAGGCCATTTTCGCCCTGCCGCTGCATCCGCACCTCGAGCGTCCGGAGGCCGCGCAGGACAGCCGCGCAATCGTCGGGCGAAACCGACTGGCCGAGCTGGTAGGCGGCGCTGCGAAGCTTCGGCCACACGGCGCGAGTCGCCGTCAGCGAACCCATCATCACGTCGCTGTGCCCGCCGACATATTTGGTGAGGCTCATCATCGCGACGTCGACGCCGTGCGCGAGCGCAGGGAAAAGCAAGGGTGTCGCCCAGGTGTTGTCGAGCATCGTCAACACACCCCGCTCGCGCGCCACGGCAGTAATCGCCGGAATATCCTGCACCTCGAAGGTCAGGCTGCCGGGCGATTCGAGAAAGATCAGCCGGGTTTCCGGCCTAATGAGGTCGGCGATTCCCGCCCCGACAAGCGGGTCGTAATAGCTCGTCTCGACGCCGAGCCGTGCGAGCATGGAGTTGCAGAAGGCGCGCGTCGGTTCATAGGCGCTGTCGACCATCAGCAGATGGTCGCCCGGCGACAGCAGCGCGAGCAGCCCCGCCGAATTGGCCGCGACCCCCGACGGGTAGAGCAGGGTCCCTTCGGCGCCCGCCTCCATCCCGGTCAGCGCATCGGCGAGCGCCCACACGGTCGGCGTCCCGCGCCGGCCGTAATAAAGCTTGTCGTGCGTCGCATGGCCGCGCGCCTTGAGGTCGGCGATATTGTCGTAAAGGATCGTCGAGGCGCGCCAGACCGGCGGATTGACGATTCCGCCGCCGAGCCGGGGATCGCCGGTCCACTCGGGCCGCCGTCCGCCCTGCACGAGTTTGGTCGCAGGGCGGAGGCTTGGATCGTCGTTCTTGCTCATCGCAGCCTTGTTAGCGGAGCACGGGCCAAAATCCAGCGATGCAACGACGTGGAGCAAACTAATCCGTTCGCACTGAGCCTGTCGACGTGCCGTTGTTCTTTCAGCGATACAGAAGGAAGAACGGTGCTTCGATAGGCTCAGCACAAACGGTTAGAAAGCCGCTTGGGCGTTTCAGGCCGCCCCGGTCGCCTTCGGCGTCGCGGGGTCGGCGCCCCATTCGAGCCAGCTGCCGTCATAGACTGCGACATCGTCCTTGCCGAGCAGATGCGCGCCGAAGGCGACGACGGTGGCGGTCATGCCGCTGCCGCAGGTGGTGACGAGCGGCTGGTCGAGATCGACTCCGGCGGCGTCGAACGCGGCCTTCAGATCGTCGCCGCGCTTCCATGTGCCGTCGGCGTTGAACAGCTCGCCGTGCGGCAGGCTGCGCGAGTTCGGGATATGACCCGGCGCGAGGCCCGGACGCGGGTCGCGTTCTTCGCCGGTGAAGCGCGCCGCGGGGCGCGCGTCCACGACCTGCTCGGCGCCGCTGTCGACGTTCGCGACCATCTGTTCCTTGGTGCGCACCGCCTTCGCGTCGCGCCAGACGGTAAAGTGGCGGTGGCGCAGCGTCTGCTTGCCCATTTCGAGCGCGCGGCCCTCCGCCTTCCACTTGGCGAGACCGCCGTCGAGCAGCGCGACGTCGTGCGCACCGAACAGCTTCAAAAGCCACCAGGCGCGCGCCGCGCTCTTCAGCGGGCTGTCGTCGTAAAGCACGATGCGGCTGCCGTCGCCGAGCCCCAGGGACTGCATGCGGCTGGCGAATTTCTCGGCGGAGGGAGCCATGTTTTCGACCGCGTTCGACGCGTCGGTCAGCTCGGCCAGGTCCATGAACACCGCACCGGGGATGTGCCCCGCTTCATATTCGGCGCGCGCGTCGCGATCGGTCCCCAGAAATTTCGTCGCATCGACGACCCGCAGGTCCGATGCCCCCAGTTCGCGTTCCAGCCAGTCGGTTGAGACCAAGGCGTCCATGTCATGCTCCTGTTACGACCGGTCGGGAACCTTGTTTGCCTGTCCCTCGCCCGGCCATCCTGCTGTGGCTTCTTTCCGGGGATAGTCAGCCTATGCCCCCACCCCTGCTTTTTCAAGCTGGTCCGTCCTGCCGCAGTCGATGCTGCACCGCAACAGAAAACCAGTGCAGTTTTGAGCCGGACTATTGGCTGCGCTTGATCGCGGTCGCGCGCGCGCCGGGTCGGTCGACGGCATAGGAGGGCCGGTCGAGCGGCAGCGGCGCGAGCTTCTCGCTGCCGCTCGCGCCCTGTTCGCGGCCGATGACGAAGCTGCCCGCATTCTGGCCGAACGCCTCGCCCTCGCCGTCCCAGTGATAGGTGATGTCGAATGCGATGACGGGGACGATCATCGGCTTGCCGCCGATCATCAGCGGCTCGATCGCGGCGCGCGGCAGCATCACTTCGGTCGACAATTCCTCGCCCGCGCCGACCGCCAGCGCGATGTCGTCGCGCAGCACGCTGCCCCCCGCGCCGTCGAAAAAGCGACTGAGCACCGGCTCGGTCATCGCCGAGCCCTGACCCAGCGCGATGCGCACCATCAGGCCGGTCGCCGGCACCGTCCCCTGGTTCATCAGGTTGAGCGCGAAACCGACCGCCACATGATCGGGCGCGAACCGGATGCTGCGGATGTCGAGCGCCATGCCGACCACGGCGCGCTTTTCGTCCGCGGCGCGCGTGACTAGCGGATGGGCGGACGCCGCCTCGGGTCGCGATACCGGTGCGGGTGGTGGAGCGGGCGCCGGACGCGGAACCGGCGGAGCGGCAGGCTTGGGCAGCGGGGCGGCCGCTCGGGCTGCCGGACGCGGGGTCTCGTCAACCTCGTCGACCGCCGGACCGGCTAGCGCGGTGCGGCGACGCCAATACCAGAAAGCGGCACCCCCCGCCGCCAGAACCGCGAGCGCCCAGGCCCAAATCGGCGTGCCCGAGGGCGTCTCGGCCGGCGCGGCGGCAACCGGCGTTTCGTCCGCAGTTTCCGGCGCTGCGTCCACGGTTGCGGGCTGCGGCGGCGCGGCCGTATCGAGGGGCGGCAATGGCTGGTTATCGGTGGTCGTCGCGGGCTCCACCGTTTCGGGCTGGGCCGGACGCGGCGTCGCGGTTGCGGGGGTCTCGCGACGCGCGGGAGCCGGGGCGGGGGTCGCCGTATCCGGCCGCGTCGGCGTCACGCGCGGCGGCGCAACGGGCTGCGGCGATGTCGGTGCTGGAGTCGGCGTGGGTGTCGGCTGACCCCGCCGCTCGCCCGGCGCCACCGGAGGCAAACCATTGTCCGACGGGCCCTGCACGCCCGGCGTGCGGCCGTCGTCGGTAGGCGGCGGCAGGCGGAAATCGATCGGGGGGGACGACGTCGTCGTATCCTGCGCGGCCACAGGACCGCCCGCAGCCAGCGTTGCCGCCGCCAGCGCAAACGCCGCCGCCTGTTGTCGCCCGAAGTTACGCACCGTCATCTTGTCCGCGATCCCACGCTAACCATATGTCGCCCGCGCCGCTGAATTGGCGCTGAACCTTGCAGCGGTCGATTTCCGGGCACCGGCCCGGATGACATCGGCCGCGCTGCGCACTAGAGCCTTTCCATGACCGATTCCACCCCTACCCCGCTCGCGCCCAAACATCTCGGCCAATCGAGCGAACTGCCCGTCTCACCCGAAGCGGCCGTCCTCGATTATGTCCCTAATCCGCGCGCCGGAGAGCTTTATCTCGTTCGCTTCGCCGCGCCCGAATTCACGTCGCTCTGCCCCGTGACCGGCCAGCCCGATTTCGCGCATCTGGTCATCGATTACGCCCCTGGCGAAACGATCGTCGAATCGAAAAGCCTCAAGCTCTTCCTCGGCTCGTTCCGCAATCATGCGGGCTTTCACGAGGATTGCACCGTCGGCATCGGCCGCCGCCTGTTCGACGAGATGCGGCCCCAATGGCTGCGCATCGGCGGCTATTGGTATCCGCGCGGCGGGATTCCGATCGACGTCTTCTGGCAATCGGGAACCCCGCCCGCAGGACTGTGGCTCCCCGATCAGGGCGTTGCGCCCTATCGCGGGCGGGGATGAAGATTCATCTTTCCGTCACAATATATTGACACTAGTGTCAACGATATGAGCGCAACCGCCCTGCCCCACGACCATGACATCAAGGTCGGACCCGACGTCATCGACTTCATGGGGCATGTGAACAACGCCCATTATCTGAGCTGGGTGCAGGAAGCGGTGCTCGCGCATTGGCGCCATATCGCGCCGCCCGAAGCGGTCGCGGCCCATCTGTGGGTCGCGCTGAAGCACGAGATCACCTACCGCCGCCCCGCCTTCCTCGACGATCAGGTCATCGCCACCGTGATCCTCGAGAAGGTTCAGGGCGCGCGCGCCTTTTACGAGACGATCATCAAGCGCGGCGAGGATGTGCTCGCCGAGGTCAAGTCGAGCTGGTGCTGCATCGACGCCGAAACGCTTCGCCCCGCGCGGCTCGCGAGCGAAGTGGTTGCACGCTTCTTTCCTGGCGAGAAGAGCTAGCACCCGCCCCGTTTCGCAGGGGCGGGCGCCTTAAAGCAAAAGAAGCATTTTACGGGCTGACCGGATCGTCATTGTCGTCATCGACGACCAGCCAGATGCCGCCGGCAATGATGGCTAGACCCAGCACGATCGCGATCCAGCTTGCGCCTTCGAGATTATTTTCACCGCTTACAGCCGATGTCGCACGCGCGCCGTCGATTGCAGATGCTGCCGAAGCCGCCACCGGCGCAAGGACCATCGAAGCTGCCGCGATAGCGATCGCGCCCTTTTTCAATCTTTTCATCATCACAAACTCCTCCAGCTCGCCCGAAACGCGGCCCGCGAGCGATCGTTCCATTTTTGCAGGAAAAGGTTGAATCCAAACGTTATTAGGCGATCTCGAAGCGGATCGGCAGGCGCTTCAACCCGCCGACGAACACCGATTCGACGCGTGCGGGTTCGCCCGCGAGTTCGAGGCTCTCGAGGCGCGGCAGCAGCTCCTCCATCAATATCCGCATTTCCATGCGCGCGAGATGCTGGCCGAGACAGACGTGTGCGCCGAAGCCGAAGGCGATCTGCTGGTTCTTCTCGCGATCGGGGTCGAAGGCGAAGGGATCGCCGAACACATCCTCGTCGCGGTTGGCCGATACATAGTTCAGCATCAGCCAGTCGCCTTCGCGGATCGTCTGGCCGCCGATTTCGACGTCTTCGCGCGCGCTGCGCATGAAATGCTGGACCGGCGTCGTCCAGCGAATCGCCTCCTCGATCAGACCGGCCTTGTCGCTTTGTGCATCGCGGAAACGGGCGAACAGCTCGGGGCTCTTCGCCAGTTCCATGATCGCGCCCGCGGTCGAGGCGCTCGTCGTGTCGTGACCCGCGGTCGCGATGATCATATAATAGCCGGCAAGCTCGCGATCGGGGATCGGCGCGCCGCCGACCACGGCATTGGCGATCACCGTCGCGATATCCTCGCGCGGATTGGCTCGGCGGTCGGCGGTCAGCGCGCCGAAATATTGTTCGAAATCGGCGATGACATAATTGAGCATCGCGATCGCCTGTTCGGCACTGGTGATCGCCTCGCGGCTGCGGTTGAGCTCGGGATCGGTCGATCCGAATAATTGCTGCGTCAGCATCAGCATCCGCGGCTCGTCCTCGGGCGGCACCCCCAATATGTCCATGATCACGCGCAGCGGATAATGCGCCGCGACGTCGCGCGCGAAATCGCATTCACCGTCCATCGCGAGCATCTGTTCGACCGCATTGCGCGCGTGGTGACGGATCCGGTCTTCGACGATCTTCAAATTCTTGGGCATGAACCAGGCCTGGGTGAGCAGCCGGTATTTCATATGATCGGGGGCATCCATCTGCACCAGCGAACGGATGAGGTGCCCGTCACCCCCCGGCGTCGCGGCGCGCGCGATCGCCTCGCCGTCGCGGTTGGTGAGCACCGTGGGGCGCAGACCATTGGCGAAGCGCTGCGGATCGCGGCTGATCGCCATGATGTCGGCGTGGCGCGTCACCAGCCAGAAGGGATCGAGCTCGGGGTTTTCGGCCACCGCAAGCGGCGCATTCGCCCGCGCCCATGCAAGCTTTTCGTGCAGCGGGTCCCAATTGCCGTATGCGACGGGGTCGACGACGGCGGCGGCTACCTCTCCGGGCAATATAGGTTTCGTCATGCAACCAAGCTGCCGCGAATCGCGTCGTCTGTCGATAGGCTTTGACCACCCGTCGAAGCGGCGCCCGCGCGAACGCCGCATCGGCGTAGCGCGGCATAAAATAACCGGGGATTTCATCATGAAAACAATTGCACGTCGTTTCCTTTTCGCCGCCGTCTCGTCGCTCAGCCTCGCAGCCTGTGCCGCGCAGCCGGGGATCGCGCCGACCGCACCCGTCGCGACCGCACCCGTCGCAGCGGCGCCCGCGCTCGCCGGCGCGCCGCTCGACGCGAGCATCCCGAGCCAGCTGCCGCGGATCGCGCGGCCGGTGCATTACGACATCAGCGTCGTCCCCGATGCGCAGGCGCTGCGCTTCACCGGCGAGGCGGGCATCGACATCATATTATACGAACCCTCGGCGGTGCTGACGCTGAACGCGCTCGACCTCGACTTCGCGGGCGCCAGCCTCACCGGTGCCGACGGCAAGGCGATTCCGCTGACCGCGACGACCGATGCCGCGGCGCAGACGGTGCGTTTCACCGCGCCCGCGCCGCTCGCGCCGGGCAAATATCGCCTCGCTACCCGCTACACCGGCACGATCAACACGCAGGCGAACGGGCTTTTCGCGCTCGATTATCCCGACAAGGTCAGCGGCGACGAGGTGCGCGGGCTGTTCACCCAGTTCGAGGCCCCCGACGCGCGGCGCTTCGTCCCGAGCTTCGACGAGCCGAGCTACAAGGCGACCTTCAGCCTCTCCGCCACCGTCTCCGCGGGCGATCTTGCGGTGAGCAACATGCCCGTGGCGAGCGAAACGCCGGCCCCCGGCGGCAAGAAGAAGGTGACCTTCGAGATCTCGCCCAAAATGTCGTCCTATCTCCTCTTCTTCGCGACCGGAAGTTTCGAGCGGCTCGCGGCGAAGAGCGAGGGCGGCGTCGAGGTCGGCATCGTGTCGCCCAAGGGGTCGGGCGAGCAGGCGCGCTTCGCGCTCGACAGCCTCGGTCCGCTGCTCGGCTATTACAGCGACTATTTCGGCCAGCCCTATCCGCTGCCCAAGCTCGACAATGTCGCGGGGCCCGGTCAGTCGCAATTCTTCGGCGCGATGGAAAATTGGGGCGCGATCTTCACCTTCGAGCGCATCCTGCTCGACGATCCCAAGATCACGAGCGATGCGACGCGGCAGGCGATCTATTCGGTGCAGGCGCACGAGGTCGCGCACCAATGGTTCGGCGACCTCGTCACCATGGCGTGGTGGGACGACCTCTGGCTCAACGAAGGGTTCGCGAGCTGGATGGAAACCAAGGCGAGCGATCATTTCCATCCCGATTGGCAGCCCTTGCTCGACCGCGTCGATGGCCGCGAGCGCGCAATGGGGCTCGACGCCTTTGCGACGACCCACCCGATCGTCCAGACGATCCGCACGGTCGAGGACACCAACCAGGCGTTCGATGCGATCACTTATCAGAAGGGCGAGGCGGTGATCACCATGCTCGAATCCTACGCCGGCGAGGATGTGTGGCGGCAGGGTCTGCGCACCTATATGGAAAAGCACAAATATGCGAACACGCGCACCGACGACCTGTGGAACGCGGTCGAGGCGGCGGGCGCCGAGGGGCTGACCGCGATCGCGCATGATTTCACCAATCAGCCGGGCATTCCGCTGCTGCGCGTCGGCAGCGTGACCTGCGCCGGCGGCAAGACGATTGTCGAGGTGGCGCAGGGCGAATTTTCACGCGACCGCAAGGACGCGATCGAAGCCGAAGGCCGCCGCTGGAAGGTGCCCGTTCTCGCGCGCGCCGGCACTGGCGCGATCGCGCGGCAGGTAGTCGCGAGCGGGACCGGCACGCTGACCCTGCCCGGCTGCGGCGCGGTGCTGATCAATGCCGGTCAGGCGGGCTATTACCGCACGCTCTATTCGCCCGCCGCGCTCGCGGCGCTGCGTGGCGCGTTTGCGACCTTGGCCCCGATCGACCAGCTCGGGCTGCTCGGCGACAATTTCGCGCTCGCTTATGCCGGTTATCAGCCGATGGGCGCGGCGCTCGACCTGCTGGCGGCGGTGCCGAATGATGCAAACCAGAAGCTGCTCGGCGACGCCGCCGGGCGCTATGCCGCGCTCTACAAGCTGTTCGACGGCCAGCCCGCGGTGCAAAAGCAGATCGCGGCACGCGGCACCGCGGCGCTCGGCGCGGCGATGGCGCGGCTCGGCTTCGACGCGCGCGCCGGCGAGCCCGCACTCGACAGCATCTTGCGCTCCGAATCGCTCGGCGCACTCGGCACGCTGGGCGATGCCAAAATACTCGCCGAAGCGCGGCGGCGCTTCGCGCTGCTCGACCGCGATCCCGCCGCGCTCGACGGCCCGCTGAAGGCGCGCTGGCTGAGCATCGTCGCGGCGAACGCGGGCGACGCCGAATGGAACAAGCTGCGCGCAATGGCGAAGGCGTCGAAGTCGGCGGTCGAGCGCAGCACTTTCTACACGCTGCTCGGCTCGGCGAAGGACGAAGCGCTCGCCAAGCGCGCGCTCGCGCTCGCGCTGACCGACGAACCCGGCAAGACGGTCAGCGCCTCCATCATCGGCGCGGTCGCGGCGAACCATGCCGAAATGGCGGTCGATTTTGCGCAGGCCAATCAGGCGGCGGTCGACCGGCTGATCGACGCCTCGGCGCGCGCGCGCTTCCTCGCGGGGCTCGCCGCATCGTCGAACGACCCCGCAATGATCGCAAAGCTCGAAGCGATCGCGGCGCCGCTGCCCGCCGATGTGCGCAAACCCTATGACAAGGTGCTGGCGAGCCTGAAGGAACGCAGCGTCAGCCGCCCGCGCATCACGCGCGAAACCGCGAGCTGGCTGAAGGCGAAGTAGGAAAAGTCCGCCGCAGTTCGTCAGCCCGCCGGCTGCGGCGTTCCAACCGGCATCGCGCTTTCCCACTCGGCGCGCGCTTGGCGGATCATCGCCTTCAGGGCCTCGGCCTGGCGCCGCCATGCGGCCGCCGCGGCGGCGCTCCATCCCGCACCTGACGCGGTGCCGAGTTCTTCGACCGTCATGTCGATGAAGGCGTCATATTCGGCGATCGGCAATGGCCCATAGGCGCGGTGGGTGAAGACGAGTTCGGCGACGAGCGGCCAGACCCAGCCCTCGCCTTTCGCCAGCCCGAGCATCATCTGCAATGTCTCGTCGGTCATCCGCCGCGACGAGGCATCGACGATCATGAAGCTCGCGCGGCGGTCGGGAAAGACGGCGAAGAAGCGATCGAACAGCGCGTGGCGGACATCCACCCCCGCGTCGGCGACGGCGACGAGGCTCGCCTCCATCGCCGCGACGTCATGAGCCGCCCCCGACATTCTCTATCGGTCATCCCGGCGAAGGCCGGGATGACGGACAGGAGGATGCGGCGGTTCACTTGAACAGGCTGCCCAAAATGCCGCGCATCAGCTGGCCGCCGAACTTGCCGGCGACCTGCCGGCCGAGGCTCGTCGCCGCGGATCGCGCAGCGGACTGCATCATCTTTTCGGCCATCGAGGGCTTCGCCGCCTCGCGCGCGGCGGCCTTTTCGAGCCGGATGCGCTCGCGCTCCTCGGCCGCCTTGCGCTTCGCCTCTTCCTTCGCGGCGATCGCAGCCTGCTTGTCGGCTTCGACCTGGGCTTTCGCCTCGATCGCGGCGGCCTGCGCCTGCTCGGCCTTGGCGGCGAGCAGTTCTTCGGCGCTTTCGCGATCTACGGCCGTGTCATATTTGCCCTCGACCGGCGAGATCGACTGGATGATCGCGCGCTCCTTGGCCTCCAGAGGACCGGCGCGCGAGCAGGGCGGCTTGATCAGCGTGCGCTCGACCGGCGACGGCGCGCCGTCGGCCATCAGCAGCGAGACGAGCGCCTCGCCGACCTTCAGCTCGGTGATCTCGCGCGCGACGTCGACCTTGGGGTTGGGGCGGAAGGTTTCGGCGGCGGCCTTCACCGCCTTCTGGTCGCGCGGCGTGAAGGCGCGGAGTGCGTGCTGGACACGATTGCCGAGCTGGCCCGCGACCTCTTCGGGCACGTCGATCGGATTTTGCGTCACGAAATAGACGCCGACGCCCTTCGAGCGGATCAGCCGCACGACCTGCTCGATCTTTTCGGTCAGCGCGGGCGGCGCGTCGTCGAACAGCAGATGCGCCTCGTCGAAGAAGAAGACGAGCTTCGGCTTGTCGGGGTCGCCGACCTCGGGAAGCGTCTCGAACATCTCCGACAAGAGCCAGAGCAGGAAGGTCGCATAGAGTTTCGGGCTCGCCATCAGCTTGTCGGCGGCGAGGATGTTGACATAGCCGCGGCCGTTTTCGTCCGAGCGGATCATGTCCTGAATGTCGAGCGCGGGCTCGCCGAAGAAATGGTCGCCGCCCTGACTTTCGAGCGTGAGCAATTGCCGCTGGATCGTGCCGACGGTCGCCTTCGACACATTGCCATATTTGGTCGTGAGTTCGTCGGCGTTCTCGGCGCACCAGACGAGCATCGCCTGCAAATCGCCCAGATCGAGCAACAGCAGATTCTGTTCGTCGGCGACCCGGAACGCGATCGCGAGCACGCCTTCCTGCACTTCGTTGAGGCCCATCAGCCGCGCGAGCAGCAGCGGGCCCATTTCGGAGATGGTGGTGCGGATCGGGTGCCCCTGTTCGCCGAACAGGTCCCAGAAGATCACCGGATTGTCGCGATAGGCCCATGTCGTGTCGCCAATTTCGGCGGCGCGCTTCGAAAAAGGCTCATGCACCTTGGCGGTCGAACTGCCCGCCATCGCCATGCCGGCGAGGTCGCCCTTTACGTCGGCGACGAACACCGGGACGCCCACCGCCGAAAAGCCCTCGGCGAGGCCCTGCAGGGTCACCGTCTTGCCGGTGCCGGTCGCACCGGCGATCAGCCCGTGACGGTTCGCGCGTTTGAGCACCAGCGACTGGCGCGGTCCGTCGGCCGCCCCGCCGCCGCCAAGACCGATATAGATTTCGCTCGCCGTGCTGCCGTCGCTCACCCGCTGTCCTCCGTTCGAAAGCCTTTCCCAAGGTCTAGAGCGGGGGGCCGGGACAGGCAATCGGCAATGGGGCGCTGGTGGCCGGTATCGACCGGTTGCGGCCATTGAGAGAAGAAAGCCCCTCCCCTTCAGGGGAGGGGTTGGGGGTGGGGTCTATCGGCCTTGCGCAAGGCCGATAGACCCCACCCCCAACC
>NZ_JNFC01000043.1 GCF_000756385.1 Sphingopyxis sp. LC363 | reverse complement strand
GTCCCTCGACAGGCCCTCCCCCAGCCCCTCCCGCTTGCGGGAGGGGAGTTTTAAGGCGTCCCTCCCGCAAGCGGGAGGGGAACTCGATTACGCGTCTTCGGCGAGCTTCGCGGCCTTGGCGACCGCTTCATCGATGCCGCCGACCATGTAGAAGGCCGCTTCGGGCAGATGGTCGTACTCGCCATCGACGACGGCCTTGAACGACTTCACCGTGTCTTCGATCGCGACGAACTTGCCGGGGATGCCGGTGAAGACTTCGGCGACGTGGAACGGCTGCGACAGGAAGCGCTGGATCTTGCGCGCGCGGGCGACGACCAGCTTATCTTCTTCCGACAGCTCGTCCATGCCGAGGATCGCGATGATGTCCTGCAGCGACTTGTACTTCTGCAGCGTTTCCTGAACGCGGCGCGCGGTCTCATAATGCTCCTGCCCGACCGTGGCGGCGGTCAGCACGCGCGAGGTCGAGTCGAGCGGGTCGACCGCGGGATAGATGCCGAGTTCCGAAATCGCGCGGCTCAGCGTCGTCGTCGCGTCCAAGTGAGCGAACGAGGTGGCGGGCGCCGGGTCGGTCAAATCGTCCGCGGGGACGTAAATGGCCTGCACCGAGGTGATCGAGCCCTTGGTGGTCGAGGTGATGCGTTCCTGCAGCGCGCCCATGTCGGTCGACAGCGTCGGCTGGTAACCCACCGCCGAGGGAATACGGCCGAGCAGCGCCGACACTTCCGAACCCGCCTGGGTGAAGCGGAAGATGTTGTCGACGAAGAAGAGCACGTCCTGCCCTTCCTGGTCGCGGAAATATTCGGCCATGGTGAGGCCCGAGAGCGCAACGCGCGCGCGGGCGCCCGGGGGTTCGTTCATCTGGCCGAACACCAGCGCCACCTTCGACCCGTCGGGGGTCGGGTTGCCGTCGGCGTCCTTGGCGATGACGCCGGCGTCGAGGAATTCGTGATAAAGATCGTTGCCTTCGCGGGTGCGTTCACCGACGCCCGCGAACACGCTGACGCCGCCATGACCCTTGGCGATGTTGTTGATCAGTTCCTGAATCAGCACGGTCTTGCCGACGCCGGCGCCGCCGAACAGGCCGATCTTGCCGCCCTTGGCATAGGGCGCGATGAGATCGATGACCTTGATGCCGGTGACGAGGATCGCGGCTTCGGTCGACTGGTCGACGAATTCGGGAGCCTTGGCGTGGATCGGCGCCGACATGCCGGCATTGACCGGGCCGCGTTCGTCGATCGGGTCGCCGATGACGTTGAGGATGCGGCCCAGCGTCTGCGGACCGACGGGGACCGAGATCTGCGCGCCGGTGTCGGTGACGGGCTGGCCGCGGGTCAGGCCGTCGGTCGCGTCCATCGCGATCGTGCGGACGGTGTTTTCGCCGAGGTGCTGCGCGACTTCGAGGACGAGGCGGTTGCCGTTGTTGTCGGTTTCGAGCGCGTTCAGAATCGCGGGCAGCGGGCCGGTGAACTGGACGTCGACGACGGCGCCGATGACCTGCGCGACGCGGCCCGTTGCGGTGCCGGCGGTTGCGGCGGCCTTGGGAGCGGCAGCCTTCTTCGGCGCAGCAGCCTTGGGCGCGGCGGCCTTCTTGGCGGGAGCCTTCTTCTCGGGAGCGGTAGCCATTACTTTCTTCCTTGCTTGGATAGCTTAGAGCGCTTCCGCGCCTGCAATGATTTCGATGAGTTCGGTGGTGATCGCCGCCTGACGCGTGCGGTTGTAAACGATGGTCAGCTTGTTGATCAGCTCGCCCGCATTGCGCGTCGCATTGTCCATCGCGGTCATCGACGCGCCCTGTTCGGAGGCGGCGTTTTCAAGGAGGCCCTTGAAGATCTGGATCGTGACGTTGCGCGGCAGGAGGTCGGCGAGGATCGCTTCCTCGTCGGGCTCATATTCGACCGCGGCGCCGCTCGACGCCGGGACATCGGCGGGCGGCGGAACGGGGATCATCTGCTGCCCGGTCGCGATCTGGAGCAGCGCCGAGCGGAACTTCGAATAGAAGAGATGCGCGACGTCGAACGCGCCGGCTTCGTACATCTCCATGACCTTCGCCGAGATGTCGTGCGCCTGGTCGAAGCCGATGTCGCGGATGCCGGTCGTTTCATACTGCTCGACGATCTGGCCCTGGAACAGGCGAGCGATCACCGGGCGGCCCTTGCGGCCGACGAGGAAGAAGAGGACCTTCTTGCCTTGCGATTGCAGTTCGAGCGCCTTGTCGCGCGCGGCCTTGACGATGTTCGAGTTGAACGCGCCCGCAAGGCCGCGGTCGCTGTTGAGCACGACGAGCAGGTGCGTGTCGCTCTTGCCCGTGCCCGAAAGCAGCTTCGGCGCCGAATCCGACGCGCCGACCTTCGACGCGAGGCTCGCGACGACGCCTTCGAGACGCTCGGCGTAAGGACGCGCGGCTTCGGCGGCCGCCTGCGCCTTGCGCAGCTTCGCGGCGGCGACCATCTTCTTGGCCTTGGTGATCTTCTGGGTCGATTTGACCGAGACGATCCGCCCTTTTAGTTCCTTCAGACTGGCCATAAGTCCCGTCTTTACCCTTTGTTCGTCATCCCGGCGAAGGCCGGGGCCTCATCGTCGAGATCCCGGCTTTCGCCGGGACGACGACGTGAATGGTTACGCGAAAATCTTGGCGAAGGCGTCGAGCGCGGCGACCAGCGCCTTCTTCGTGTCGTCGCCCAGATCCTTGGTGTCGCGGATCGCCTTCAGCACATCGGCGTGATCGCTGCGCAGATAGGCGAGCATCGCCTGTTCGTAACGCGACACGTCGGTCGTCGCGACATTGTCGAGATAGCCGTTGGTGCCCGCGAAGATCGACGCGGTCTGCTCCTCGAACGGCATCGGCTGGAACTGCGGCTGCTTCAGCAGCTGCGTCAGGCGCGCGCCGCGGTTGAGCAGCTTCTGCGTCGACGCGTCGAGGTCCGAACCGAACTGGGCGAAGGCCTCCATTTCGCGATACTGGGCGAGCTCGAGCTTGATCGAGCCCGACACCTTCTTCATCGCCTTGGTCTGCGCGGCCGAGCCGACGCGGCTCACCGACAGGCCGACGTTGATCGCGGGGCGGATACCCGCGTTGAACAGGTTGGTTTCGAGGAAGATCTGGCCGTCGGTAATCGAAATCACGTTGGTCGGAATGTACGCCGACACGTCGCCCGCCTGCGTTTCGATGATCGGCAGCGCGGTGAGCGAGCCTGCGCCATTGTCGCTGTTCATCTTCGCGGCGCGCTCGAGCAGGCGGCTGTGGAGATAGAAAACGTCGCCGGGATAGGCTTCGCGGCCCGGCGGGCGGCGGAGCAGCAGCGACATCTGACGATAGGCGACGGCCTGCTTCGAAAGGTCGTCATAGACGATCACGGCGTGCATGCCGTTGTCGCGGAAAAATTCGCCCATCGTCACGCCGGCATAGGGTGCGAGATACTGGAGCGGCGCGGGTTCCGACGCGGTCGCGGCGACGACGATCGAATATTCCATCGCGCCATTTTCTTCGAGCTGGCGCACGATCTGCGCGACGGTCGAGCGCTTTTGACCGACCGCGACATAGATGCAGTACAGCTTCTTTGACTCATCGTCGCCGGCGTTGACCTGCTTCTGGTTGATGAAGGTGTCGATCGCGACGGCGGTCTTGCCGGTCTGGCGGTCGCCGATGATCAGCTCGCGCTGGCCGCGGCCGACGGGGACGAGCGCGTCGAGCGCCTTGAGGCCGGTCTGGACGGGTTCGTGGACCGAGGTGCGCGGGATGATGCCCGGCGCCTTGACTTCGACGCGCATGCGCTTGTCGGCCTTGATCGGGCCCTTGCCGTCGATCGGGTTGCCGAGGCCATCGACGACGCGGCCGAGCAGGCCCTTGCCGACGGGAACGTCGACGATCGTGCCGGTGCGCTTGACGGTGTCGCCTTCCTTGATCTCCGAGTCCGAGCCGAAGATCACGATGCCGACATTGTCGGCCTCGAGGTTGAGCGCCATGCCCTTCACGCCGTTGGCGAATTCGACCATTTCACCGGCCTGGACATTGTCGAGGCCGTGGACGCGGGCGATGCCGTCGCCGACCGAGAGCACCGAACCGATTTCGCTGACCGTGGCATCGGTCCCGAAATTGGCGATCTGGTCCTTGATGACCTTGCTGATTTCAGCGGCGCGGATTTCCATTATTCAGCCTTTCATCGGGCGTTTTGGCGTAGGGGGCGTTCAGCCCTTCATCGCCTGGGCGAAACTGTTGAGACGGGTACGGATGCTGCCGTCGATCAGCTGGCTGCCCAGCTGGACGACGAGGCCGCCGAGGATGGCGGGATCGACGGTCGCCGCGACGGTGACGTCGCGTCCGACACGGGATTTGAGGTTCGCGGTCAGCTCTTTGAGCTGCGCGGCCGAAAGCGGGTGCGCGCTGGTGACCTGTGCGGTCACTTCGCCGCGGTGGTCGGCGACGATCGCGTCGAACGCGTCGATCATCTTGGGCAGGTCGGCGAGGCGGCGGTTCTCGGCGAGCACGCCGAGGAATTTGGCGGTCAGCGAATCGAGCTTCAGCGACTTGGCGACCGCGGCGATGGCATTGGCGGCGTCGGCGCGGCCGACGACGGGGCTCGCGATCAGGTTCGCAAGGTCGGCCGATTCGGTCACGCCCGTCTTGAGGGTGCCGAGGCTCTTCTGGACGGCGTCGATGGTGTTCGATTCGCGCGCCAGTTCGAACAGCGCGCTGGCATAGCGGCCCGCGAGGCCCGCCGTGATGTTGCCCTGAATGCCGCCGGAATTCTCCACGCGCGAAAGTCCTTTTCTTCGATCCCGAGGGGGATGGCTGCGCGGATTTGCCCGGCATCCGGAAATGCCCCCGCTGCAAAGTCGGGGCGCGCGTAGCAACGATTGTGCCGCAATGCAAGGCGGGGGTTGGGGACTCAAACTGCCATCCCTCTGCCGTTCGCCCTGAGCTTGTCGAAGGGCCGCCCTTCCTTCAAAGGTTGAAGGAAAGAAGAACGGTGCTTCGACGGGCTCAGCACGAACGGACGAGAGGGAAATCGATGGGCGAGATGATCCGGATGACGATGGACGACGGCGCCGAAATCGCGGTCTATCACGCGCAGCCGGTGGGCGAACGCCGCGGCGGGCTGGTGCTGGTGCAGGAGATTTTCGGGGTCACCGATCATATCCGCGAGCTGTGCGACGAATATGCCGCCGACGGCTATGAAGTGCTCTCGCCCGCGCTGTTCGACCGCGAGCATCCGGGGTTCGAGAGCGACTATTCGGGACCGCAGTTCGAGCGCGCGGTCGAACTCGCGCGCAAACTGCATCCGTTCGAGCAGAGCCTGAAGGATGCGCAGACGTGCATCGACGCGCTGAAGGGCAAAGGTCCGGTCTTCATTACCGGCTATTGCTATGGCGGGTCGGTGGCGTGGCGGATGGGGCAGATCAGCCCCGACCTCGCGGCGGCGTCGGCCTATTATGGCGGCCTGGTGCCCACCATGTTCAAGGACGAGGCGCCCGCGTGCGCCGCCATCGCCCATTTCGGCCGCTTCGACGACGGCATCCCCATGGCGGGCGTCGAGGCGCTGACCGCGAAAGATCATCCGACCGCGCAAATCTTCGTCTATGAAGCGGGGCACGGCTTCAATAGCGACCGCCGCAAGGATTATCACGAACCGTCGAGCGAGCTGGCGCGCGAACGCACGCTGATGCTGTTCCGGGCGTGCGCGGGATGAAGCTGGTCTTCATCCACGGCCCCGCGGCGTCGGGAAAGCTGACCGTCGCGCGCGAGCTGGCGGCGCTTACTGGACTGCCGCTGTTCCACAATCACCTCGTCGTCGACGCATTGCTCGCGGTGTTTCCGTTCGGCAGCCCGGCCTTTGTCGAACTGCGCGAGGCGATGTGGATCGACGTGTTTCGCGCCGCCGCCGCCGAGCGGCGGTCGCTGATCTTCACCTTCCACCCCGAGGCGAGCGTCGCGCCCGATTTTCCGGAGCGCGTGGTCGCGCTGGTCGAGGCCGCGGGCGGCGGCGTCGATTTCGTCGCGCTGACCTGCGCGGCCGAAGTCGTCGAGGCGCGGATCGAGGCCGCATCGCGGCGGGCGAGCGGCAAATTGTCGTCGCTGGCGCAGCTGCGCGAACTGGAGGCGGAGGGCGCCTTCGCCTACCCGCCGCTTCCCGCCGCCGTTACGGTCGACACCGGCGTCACCGCACCGGGCGACGCTGCGCAGCATATTCGCGATGCCCTGAACCTGCCCTAGCGCATGAAACTTGCGGCCAATCTGATCGTTTTCGCCGCCGTGCTGCTGATTGTTGCGGCGGCGCTGCTCTATACGCAACAGCGGCGGATGATCTTTCCCGCGCCCGCCGATTATCCGGCCGCGCCGCCGCCGGGGTTCCGGATCGTCCGCACGCAGACCGACGACGGCCTGCGTCTGGCGGCTTTTTATCGCCCGGCGGACGAAGGCAAGACGACGATCCTCTTCTTCCACGGCAACGGCGACAATCTGTCGGGCGCGCTTCAGGCGGTGCGCGGACCCGCGGCGGCGGGGTACGGGCTGATGCTCGTCGAATATCGCGGCTATGGCGGCAACCCCGGCTCGCCCAGCGAAGCAGGCCTCTATCGCGATGGCGCGGCGGCGATGCGCTGGCTGGCGGCGGCGGGCGTCGATCCGGCGGAGGTCGTCGTGGTCGGCAATTCGATCGGGTCGGGCCCTGCAACCGAAATCGCGCTGCGGAACGATGTCGCGGCGCTGGTGCTGGTGTCGGGCCTGTCCAGCCTGCCCGATGTCGTGGCAGAGACGATGCCCGTCGTGCCGCGCGCGCTGGTCCGCGACCGGTTCGACAATGCGGCGAAGCTCGCGTGCGTGCGCGCGCCCGTCTTTCTGATGCACGGCGACGCCGACACGCTGGTAACACCGGCCAACCTGGAGCGACTCAAACGCGCGCGGCCCGATGCGACGGTGGTGCTGGTCGCGGGCGTCGGGCATGAACTGGCCTATACTGTGGCGGCGCAGGCGATCCTTGTCGGTTGGATCAACGGCAATATAGCGGCCCGACCCTAGGGTCCTGACCCTAGATACGGCGCGCCGCGGCCGGATAGGCTTCATTGCGCTCGCGTTTGCCGACCGCGACGACCTGCACCACGATGCGGTCATCGAAGACGCGATAAACCAACCGGTATCCGAACTTACGAAGCTTGATCTTGTAGCAATCGGGCATGTCGTGCAGTCGCGCCGACGGTACGCGCGGATTGCCCAGCCGTTCGCGCAGCTTTTTCGCAAATTGCGTCTGGACTGTCTTGTCGAGCTTTTTCCATTCCTTCTCTGCATCGCGAAGGAAGGTCAGCCTATAGGTCATCAATCGAGACCTCGATTTCTTCCTGCCCTTCGCGCTCGCGCACGATTTCGGCCAGTCGCATGTCATCGAGCGCGTCGAGGATCGCTTCCCACGCCTCGGCGGGGACCAGATAGGCTTCGGGCGTGTTGCGGTTGAGGATCGCGACGGGCGCGCCATCGGCGGCGCGAATGGCGGCCGAAGGATTTTTCTTGAGTTCCGAAATGCTGATGCCGAAGTCGGCGAGAAGCGGCTTCCCCATGACCTGTTAATAGGTCTTTTAACTGGTCACGTCAAGGTGCTGCATCGGCCGCCGCCGCACCGTTCGCCTTCTGACAGCGATAGACGAGCCGTTCGTTGGGGGTGCCGGGAAGCGCGCTGCGGATCGCGTCCTGCTGCGCGGCGAGCCCCGCGAGCGCGTCGGGGTCGGCCGTGCAGCCCTTGAGCGTGACGCCCGCGCGCGTGTCGCGCGCCTTCGCCATCGTCTCGGCGTCGAGCAGATAGCGTTCGACGCGATAGTCGCGCCCCGCCGGATCGATCGACGCGACGGTGACGGTCGCTTCCTCATTGGGGACGAGGATGCGCTGCCAGCGGTCGTCGGGTCCCTTCGTATATTGGGTGCGGCCGTTGACGCAGCCGCCCTTGCCGATGCTGATCGGCACATCGGTCGTCGCCGACACGGTGATGCGGCTGCGGTCGGAGCGGATCGTGCAGAGCAGGCTGCCCTGCGCGAGCTTCGGCGTTTCGGTGGCGGGCGTCTTCGCCGCTTCCTCGGCGATCTCGGCATGCGCGTCGGGACGCGTCGCGAACAGCACCGCCGCGATCAGGATCAGCGCGGCGCCGGCTCCCCCCGCGATCTTCGCGTTGCGCTTATTCTTCTGGCCGTAGAACATCAGCCCGGCGCCCGCCGCGAGCGCGCCGATCACGAACAACACCCCCGCGAGCGCGATGCGATTCTCGCGCGCCGCGAGCGCGTCGTCCTCGGCGCGCGCCTGTTTGAGTTCGCGGTCGAGCTTCGCGGCGGCATTTTTCGCGGCATTGGCCTCGGCATCGGCGCGCGCTTCGGCGTCGATCGCGGCGCGATTCCGCGCGTCGGCCTCGGCCATCGACAGGCAGGGGGTGCCGACGCTGGTATATTGCTGGTCCGCATCGGCGAGGAAGCGCATCAGCTCGCGTCCCGAAATGGCGAAGGCGAAGGGCGAATCGCCATCGTCGGCGCGCGTGATCGCGGTGTTGATGCCCGCGATGCGCCCGCACTGGTCGACGAGCGGCCCGCCCGAATTGCCGCGCGAGATTTTGGCGGTGTGGATCAGCATCGCGACGCCGTCGACCGACTGCAGATTCGACATATTGCCCTCGCTGCGCGTCGGGATGCGCGGGGTGATATAGTCGTTGGCGCTGCGCGCGGTCGCAAGGTCGACATTGCCCGGATAGCCCAGCGCGACGACGTCGGCGCCCGATTCGAGCGGTCCGGTGTAGATGGCGGCGGCGGGCAGCCGCCCCTCGGTGATCTCGACGAGCGCGAGGTCGCGCGCGGTGTCGATCGCGATCAGCTTGCCGGCATAGCTTTTCTGCCCCTCCGACGGGACGACGCCGAGCGCGACATTGCCCGGATAGCGCGCCGCCGATTCGACGACATGCGCGTTGGTGACGATGCGCGTCGGCGAGATCGCGATGCCGCTGCCGTGACCGAAACCGACGACCTCGCCGTCCATCATCGCGACGGTGACGACGCGCACGACGCTGCGCGACGCGGCGCTGATATCGTCGGCGGCGCGGACCGGAAGCGTGAGGGCGAAGAGGGCGAGCAGCAGGATGAGCAGGCGGGTCATGGCGCGCAAAATAGAGCCGCACGCTTTGAACGCAAGCATCGGGACGCGGTGCGGAGCGCGCTGTGGCATTCCTTCTCCGACAGCCGAGAAAGGATGTTTTCGATGACCTATCTGATCGAGGGGCTTTGCCCCGATCGCTTTGCGCCCTTGTTTGCGCTCGACGACGCCGGTCTCGCCGCGATCAACGCGCGGCGTGTGAAAGCGACCGCCGACCGCGGTTTTCCGTGCCGGATCAGCCTCGAGGATGCGAAGGCGGGCGAGACGCTGATCCTGCTCCATCACACCAGCCACGATGTCGCGACGCCCTATCGCAGCGCCTATGCCATCTATGTCCGTTCGGGCGTCGTGGCGGCGCGCTATCGCGACGCAATCCCGCCGGTGTTCGAGGGACGCCCGCTCGCGCTGCGCGCCTTCGATGCCGAGGGGATGCTGCAAACCGCGCGGCTCGCAGGACCGGGCGAGGCCGATGCCGCGATCCGCGACCTGTTCGCCGATGCGGGCATTTCCTATATCGATGCCCATAATGCCGCGCACGGTTGCTTCGCCGCGCGGATCGAAAGGGACGAGTCCCAAAGGAGCGAGAAATGAGCCGCGACCCGATGACCGACGACGAGCGCTGGCAGGCGGTGGAGGCGCGCGACAAGGCGTTCGACGGACGCTTCGTTACCGGCGTGCTCACCACCGGCATCTATTGCCGGCCGAGCTGCGCCGCGCGGCATCCGAACCGCGAAAATGTGCGTTTCTTCGCCGACGGCGCCGCGGCGCGCAGGGCGGGGCTGCGCCCCTGCAAGCGCTGCCTGCCCGACGATGTCGCGCGCGACGAAAGCGCGGTGATCAAGGCGATCGCCGCGATCAAGCAAAGCGAGGAACCGCTCGCGCTCGCCGATCTCGCCGCGCGCACCGGCTATTCGCCGACGCATTTCCAGCGCGTCTTCACCCGCCACACCGGCCTGTCGCCCGCCGCCTATGCCCGCGCACTGCGCGAGGAACGCGCGCGCGCCGCGCTGAGCGAGGGCACAAGGGTGACCGACGCGATCTACGACGCGGGCTTTTCGGGGCCGTCGCGTTTCTACGAGAATATGGAGGGACGCATGGGTATGACGGCTTCGGCGTGGGTGAACGGCGGCAAGGGCGCGACGATCCACTGGGCGGTGGTGCCGACCAGCCTCGGCGACATGCTCGTCGCCGCGACCGACAAGGGCGTGTGCCGTTTGAGCTTCGCCGAAGGACGCGAGGCATTGGAGGAGCGTTTTCCCGCCGCCGATCTGGTCGAGGGCGGCGATGACTTTGCCGCGCTGCTGAGGCAGGTCGTCGACGCGGTCGAGGCGCCGGTGAACGGCTTCGACCATATCCCGATCGACGTGAAGGGCACCGCCTTTCAGGAAGCGGTGTGGCGCGAGCTCAGGAAGATTCCGGCGGGCGAGACGCGCAGCTATTCGGACATCGCCGCCGCGGTCGGCAAGCCAGCAGCAGTCCGCGCGGCAGGCAGTGCCAACGGCGCCAACAATGTGGCGGTGCTGATCCCGTGCCACCGCGTCGTGCGCAGCGACGGGTCATTGGGCGGCTATGCCTATGGCCTGCCGATCAAGGACGAACTGCTCAGGCGCGAGGGCGCGTCCGGGCAGCCGCGCCTCGACGAATTTTGACGGAGGCGGCCATGGACAGCAAGGAGGCCGCACTCGCCGTCTGGCGCGCGTTCGCCACGCGCGACGCCGAACGGATTCGCGCCGTCCTGACCGACGACGCCGAATGGCGCGCGCCGGCGCGCAATGCCACGGCGGTCGCGCTCGGCGTGAGCGATCATATGGTCGGCGCCGATGCGATCGTGCGATTCATCCTCGATGATTATCCGCGGCTTTTCAGCGGCGGGATGCGGATCGCGCCGATTTCGCTCACCGCCGAGGACGAGCGTGTCGTGTTCGAGCAGCGCCAGAGCGCCACGCTTGCCAACGGGCGCGACTATGCGCTCGACTATGTTTTCATTTTTGAAATGCAGGGCGGGCGGGTCCGGCGTATTCGCGAATATATGGATACGAAAAATGGCTATGATCAGGTTTTCGGCCCCATGCCCGCCGCCCGGATCGTCTGACTCACGCGGTATCGACAATGACGGAGTTTCCCATGACCGACAAGATTGCTGAATTTCGCGCACTGCACGTCCCCGGCGACCCGCTGATCCTCGTCAACATCTGGGATGCGGGGAGTGCGAAGGCGGTGGCGGGCGCCGGCGCGAAGGCGATCGCGACGGGCAGCTTCGGCGTCGCGGGCGCGCAGGGCCGCGCCGACGGCGAGGATTTCCCGATCGAGGATGTGTTCGAAAATCTGGGCCGCATCCTCGCGGTCACCGACTTGCCGGTCACGATCGACATGGAATCGGGCTATGGCGCCGATCCGTCGGCGGTCGGCGTCTCGGTCGGCCGCGCGAAAGCGGCGGGCGCGGCGGGAATCAATATGGAGGACCGGCTGCCCGGGGCTGACGATCTGCTTCCCGTCGCCGAAGCGGTGGCGCGCTACCGCGCGGCGGCGGACACCGGCATCTTCGTCAACGCGCGCTGCGACACGTTTCGCGGCGCCGATGCGGCGAAGGACGGCGACGCGCTCGTCGCCGCGACGCTCGAACGCGCGCGCGCCTATGCCGATGCGGGGGCGGGCTCGCTGTTCGTGCCCTTCCTGCTCGATCCCAAATATATCGGCGCGATCTGCGACGCGTCGCCGCTGCCGGTCAACATCCTGCGCGGCAAGGGCGGGCCGACGCACAAGGAACTCGCCGCGCTCGGCGTTGCGCGGATCAGCCACGGGCACCAGCCCTGGGCGGCGGCGATGGCGTGGCTCGCGGCGCAGGCCACGCAAGTGCTGGGCGGCGCCGAACCCGATTATTGAACTTTGGCGCCGGTCGTCGCGGACAGGTCGGCGGTGCCCTTTTCGGCATCGTCGCTCCTTTTGCGCATCGTTTCGATCTGCGCCAGAATCTGTTCGCCCTGTCCCCCGTCGTGCGGATCAAACGCCACCACCTTTGCAAGGCGGGCCGCTCGTTCGAAATCGCCGTTCCGGGCAAGGGCAAAGGCATAGGCGATGCGCGCGCTGGCACTTTCGGGGCCGAGCGCAAAGGCGCGCTCGAGCCCGGTGACCGCAATCTTCGGCGGCATGATTCCTTGCTGCAGGAAGCTTTCATGATAGGCGTAGAGCGGCACAGGATCGTCGGGATCGGTGCGGTTCGCCAATATGATCGGCTTTCGCGCCGCGGCCCAATCCTCGGTCGAGGGATCGTCTTTCTTGCCCAAGTCGTGGATCAGCATTTCGCCCAATAATATATTGGCGCGGACATGTTTCGGCTCGATCGCCAGCGCCTTGACGACTGCGGCCCGCGCCGCCGCGGCCTCGCGCTTCTCGTCGCCCAGATCCCATTCGGCGCGGGCCAGTTCATACCAGACGTTGGCGCTGTTGCCATATTCGGCGGTAAGCGCCTTCAAGCCGTCACGCACCTCTGCCAACCGTTCGCTATCGCGTGCGCTCCGCCGCTCGAGCTGCCACTGCACCAACGCATCCTCGGCATGAGGTAGCGGCGTTACCGTGATCGTTCCGGGAACCGGGATGGGGGCGGCCGATGTCATGTAAGTGAGCGACCGCCCGAGATAGCGCTGGAGATCGCGATCGAGCACGGCAAGGTCGCCGAAGGCCGCGACCGCCGCTTTTTCGCCTTCTTCGCCGCGATTGATCGCTTCGATATAAGCGGTGAGCTGCCCGGCGCGGTCGGGGTCATAATATAGCATGTGGGTAAGGAGCCAGGCGCGGCCGTAATAGACGTCCATCTGGCCGGAAGAGCGCATTTCGCGCGGTTGCTTCAGCAGCAGATCCTCCACCGGGATGCGGGGCATGTTGACCAGCCCGTGTGCACGGAAATAGGCGGGACGGCCGACCTGATAGTGACCCTTGCTCGTGAAATCGGCGGTCGAGTAGAATTCGGCGAACCCCTCGATGAACCAGGCGGGAAAGGCGGCGCCGAAATAGCGTTTCATGAAGTGATGCGTATATTCGTGGAACAGCGTTTGCTGCGACGCGGACGTGCCTTTGAACTTGACGATCTCGCGATTTGAAACGGCATAGCTGCCGTCGAGGTCGGCGCTGTAAAATCCCGCAATCGACGATCCGGACTTGCCCGTTGCCAGTCTCCCCGCGTCTGCCGCGCGGGGCACCAGATAGATGGTTAGCCGGTTGGGCTCTTTCCCGCCCGCCACCCGGAGTCGCAGGCGTAAAGTGGCATCGAAACGCTGCAGATCTTCCGCAAAGCTGTGCAGCGATCGTTCGCTGCCTTCGCTGTAGATGATGAAATTGTCGGTGTCGGCGCGCAGCCACTTGGCCTCTGCGCCCGTGGCCATCATGGCTGCGATCAGCGCCGCGGCGATTGTCGCTTTCCGCATAATCCCGTCCCCCCGGACTTTTTATGATCCCCGACAGGGGTTTTGGCGCGGCGCAGAGGCTATGTAAATAGCGGCGATCAGACGAAACTATAGGGATCGATGTCGATCGCGAGTCGCGCCTTGGCGGGCCAGTCGATGCGGCCCACCCAGTCGCGGATCGTCCCCTGCAGGTCGAAACTGCGCGGCGCGTGGAGCAGCAGGCGGAACCGGTGGCGGCCGCGCAGCATCGCGAGCGGCGCGGGGGCGGGACCATAGATGGCGAGTCCCTCGGCGACGGGCGCCTTGTCGCCCAGCCGTTTGGCGACGCCGCGCGCGACCTCGACGTCTTCGGACGAAATGACGAGCGCGGCGAAGCGGCCATAGGGCGGCGCGCCGGCGAATTTGCGCGCCGCGGCCTCAGCCGAATAAAAGCCGTCGCGGTCGTTCGCGACAAGCGCCGCCATGACGGGCGCGTCGGGCACGCGCGTCTGGATCAGCACTTCGCCGGGCTTCACCCCGCGCCCCGCGCGCCCCGCGACCTGCGCGATCTGCTGAAAGGTGCGCTCCGACGCACGCAAATCGCCGCCGTCGAGCCCGAGGTCGGCGTCGACGACGCCGACGAGCGTCAGGTTCGGGAAATGATAGCCCTTGGTGACGAGCTGGGTACCGATGATGATGTCGACCAGCCCGCCCTCGACATTGTCGACGAACTCGGCCGCCTTCGCGGGCGACCACAAGGTGTCGCTGGTGACGATGGCGGTTCTGGCTTCGGGGAAGCGCAGCGCGACCTCGTCGGCGACGCGCTCGACGCCGGGGCCGCAGGCGACGAGGCTGTCCTCATCCTCGCATTCGGGGCAGAGCCGCGGCGGCGGCATGACATGGCCGCAATGGTGGCAGGCGAGGCGGTGGACGAGCCGGTGCTCGACCATCCACGCGGTGCAGTTCGGGCACTGGATGCGGTGGCCGCAGGTGCGGCAGAGCGTCAGCGGCGCGAAGCCGCGGCGGTTCAGAAAGAGCAGGCTCTGTTCGCCCTTTTGAAGCCGGTCGGCGAGCGCGCCGACGAGCGGCGGGGCGAGCCAGCGGCCGCGGTCGGGCGGGTCCTGCCGCATGTCGATCGCCGAAAGGTCGGGCAAGGTCGCGCCGCCGAAGCGCGCGGGGAGCTTGATGTGGCGGTAGCGCCCGGCCTCGACCATCGCGAGGCTTTCGAGTGCGGGGGTCGCGCTCGCGAGCACCACCGGCAGCCCCTCGAAATGTCCGCGCATCACCGCGACGTCGCGCGCGTGATAATGGACGCCGTCCTCCTGTTTGAAGCTCGTTTCATGCGCTTCGTCGACGACGATCACGCCGAGATTGGCGTAAGGGAGGAACAGCGCCGAGCGCGCGCCGACGACGATCTTCGCCTCGCCCGCCGCGATGCTGTGCCACGCGCGGCGGCGCTCGGTCGATCGCAGCCCGCTGTGCCATGCGACGGGCTCGCAGCCGAAGCGCGCGGCGAAGCGCGTCAGCATCGGTTCGGTGAGCGCGATTTCGGGGAGGAGGACCAGCGCCTGCCTGCCCGCATCGATCGCGGCGGCGATCGCCTCCATATAGACTTCGGTCTTGCCCGACCCGGTGACCCCGTCGAGCAGCAGCGTTTCGAACTTCGCGGCGGCGACCGCGTCGCGAAGCTGCCCTGCGGCAGCGGTCTGCTCGTCCGAAAGGTCGGGCGGCGCGAAGCCGGGATCGGGTTCGGGATAGGGCGCGTCGGCCGACACCGCGACGGCTTCAAGCGCGCCGGTATTGACCAGCCCGCGGATCACCGCTTCGCTCACCTCGGCGAGCGCCGCGAGTTCGCGCACCAGCCCTTGCCGGCTGCCGATCTTTTCGAGTGCGACGGTGCGTTGCGGCGTCATCCGCGCGGGCAGCTCGCCGGTCGCGCGATATTCGACGATCGGGCGGCGCGCGTCGGCGAAGGCGGCGCCGGGCAGCACCATGCGCAGCACCGCGCCCGGGGGGCTGAGATAATAATCGCTCGTCCATTCGATCAGGCGGCGGAGCGGTGCCGCGATCGGTGGCACAGGCACGATCTCGTATAGATTGCGCAGGCGATTGTCGCCGACCGGCTCGGGCGCGCCGAAACTCTCATCCTCCCACACCACGCCGCCTATCCGCCGCGGCCCGAGCGGCGCGACGACGACGCTGCCGAGCGGCGCCTCGCTTCCCTGCGGGACGCGATAATCGAGCGGGCCGAGGGCGGCGGTCAAAAGGAGGACGCGGGCGCGAGAGCGATTATATTCCATGGGGTCGGGCAGGATATAGGGTCGCAGGTAAAATAGGAAAGCGCTGAGGGCGACCAGCGAAGGAGACGGCGCTTCCGCGCCCGCCTCCGCTCAAAGCCGCTGGCGCATCCCCTTCAACAGTTCGCGCCAATATTCCCCCAGCCGCCGCTGGAACAGCATCAGCTCGAACCCGTGCCGCGCGACGTGGCTTTGCGGGATCGTCTCCCAGCCGCGATGCTCGACGGTCACGCGCGTCTCGGCGCCGACCGCCTCGAAGCGCACATCGACCTCGGTCGCCTGATCGTCGCGGAAACTCGGCAGGCGCCAGGCGAATGCCAGCCGTTCGCCCGGCAGCCAGTGGCGGACCGCGCCGATTTCCCATTCTTCGCCATCGTCGAAGCGCGTGACGAGCCGTCCGTCCGGCCCCGCCGGATCGAAGCGCAGCGCGCCGTCGCCCTGCCGCGACAGCTGGAACAAAGGATGGCTCCGCCACCATTTGCCGATGTCGCGCGTAAAAGCCGTGAACGCCGCTTGCGGAGTCGCCGCGACGCGCAGCGCGACGATCACCGCCGCCCCGCTCATGGACCGCCCTCGACATGCGCCTTGAACGCCGCGAGCTGGTGCGACCACAGCGCCTCGGTCTCGGCGAGCCATTGCTTGAGCTCGGTCGTCGCGCCGTCCTTCAATCGATAGATGCGCACACGCGCGTCGAAGGTGGGATGCCCGTCCTCAACCAGCCCGCCTTCCTTCAGCGCGCGCAAATGCCGGCTCATCGCGGGCGGCGCGAGGCCGAGTTCGCCCGCCAGTTCGCCCGCGCTGCGCGGCCGTTCGCCGAGCAGTGCGATCGCGCGCCGCCGCGTGGGATCGGCGAGCGCGCCCAGCATCCGGTCGAGCGCCGCGCTCAATCGTCGAGCCGCGTCTTGGTCGTGAAGCCGCCCGCCGCGTCCCACTCGGCGGCGCTCTTCTCCTCGACCGTGACGCCAAAGGTCCAGATATGCCCCTCGGGATCCTTCGCGCGGTAGGTGCGGTCGCCATAGAATTGCGTTTCCGGTTCGGCGATGATGTCCGCCCCCGCCGCGCGCGCCTTTTCGCAATGCGCGTCGATATCGTCGCCTTGGCCCAGCTGGACGTGCACCGTCTGGGTGTTCTTGCCGCCGAGATTCGCGGGGCTGCGATGGTCATCGGACCATTCATTGCCGATCATGATCGACGAATTTCCATATTCCATCTCGCTGTGCGCGAGATTGCCCTGATCGTCGAGCAGCACGAAGGCCGGCTCGAACCCGAACGCGTCCTCCAGCCAGCGGAACGCCGCCTTCGCATCCTTGTAGCAGACGGCGCTCGCAAGCCCCTTGGGTCGCGGTTGATCGGCCATGTCGTGTCTCCCGAGTCGCTATTTGATTTCTCATTCATAGAATATTTTCACAAAAATGAAAATACTCGCCGATATGCGGCAAGATGATAAAGCGGCGCGATGACCGACGACCTCCGCCACCATATCGACGAAGCGATGAAGCTAGCCGCCGCGCAGCTCGGAAAAGGGCGCGTCGCCGACTATATCCCCGCGCTCGCCAACGTCGATCCGAACAAGCTCGGCTTCGCGCTCGCCCTCCCCGATGGGACTGTCCACAGCTCGGGCGACGCCGACGAGCCCTTCTCGATCCAGTCGGTGTCGAAGGTCTTCACATTGGCGCTCGCGCTCCGCCGCGTCGGCAGTTCGCTCTGGGACAGCGTCGGACGCGAGCCGTCGGGCAGCGCGTTCAACTCGATCGTCCAGCTCGAAAACGAACAGGGCATCCCGCGCAACCCACTGATCAACGCGGGCGCGCTCGCGACCACCGACCGGCTGATCGACGGGCGCAGCGGCGATGCGACCATCGATGAGATCGTCGATTTCATGCGTGCGCGGGCGGGAGACGACAGCGTCGCAATCGACTTCGACGTCGCATCGTCCGAATCCGAAACCGGCGCACGCAACCGCAGCCTCGCGCATTTCATGGACGCCTTCGGCAATCTGACGCATCCGGTCGAGACGGTGGTCGGCGTCTATTTCCGCCAATGCGCGATCGCCATGTCGTGCCGCCAGCTCGCGCGCGCCGGGCTGTTCCTCGCGATGGAGGGGCGCGACCCGCTGACCGGCGAGCAGCTCGTCGAACCGCACCGCGCACGGCGGATCAACGCGATCATGATGCTGTGCGGCCATTACGACAATAGCGGCGAATTCGCCTTCCGCGTCGGCCTTCCCGGCAAGAGCGGCGTCGGCGGCGGCATCCTCTGTATCGCGCCGGGTCAGGGATCGATCGCGGTCTGGTCGCCCGCGCTGGGCGAGGCGGGAACCTCCTTGGCCGGCGCCGTCGCGCTCGAACATTTCGCCTATGCGGCGGGATGGTCGGTGTTCGACTAACCCTCAGTCGTCAGCGAGCAGCGCCAGCTTGACCCGCGCGGTGCCGCTGCGGTGCATGCCGATCTCGCGCGCCGCGGCTTGGCTGACGTCGATCACGCGGCCGTGGGTAAAGGGACCGCGGTCGTTGATGCGGACGATCACGCTATCGCCGGTCGACATGTTGGTGACGCGCACCTTGCTGCCGAAGGGCAATGTGCGGTGCGCCGCGGTCAGCTGGCCGGGGTCGAAGCGTTCGCCGTTCGCGGTGCGGTTGCCGGCGAGTTCGTTGCCATAATAGCTCGCCATGCCACCGTCGATTTCGGTTTCCACGTCGGCGGCGTCGGCAAGGGGAATCGCGCCGGCGGCGACGGCGGGTATGGCGGCGGCGTCACTGTCCTGTGCAGCGGCCGACGCAACGAGCATCAGCGGCATGACCATGGTCGCAAGAGCCCGCATGGCATCCTCCCTTTTCGGTGAAGCGCCAAAAGCAGCGGCGGCCTGCCGAAACAAGCCGCCGCGCGTTAAACTGAACAGATTTTGCGTTCGAAAGTGCGTTTCGGCCCGTTTTTAAGAACCAAACCGAAATCAGACGTCGAGATTCGCCACCGAAAGCGCGTTCGTCTGAATGAAGTCGCGCCGCGGTTCGACCTCGTCGCCCATCAGCCGTTCGAAGATTTCATGCGCGACATCGGCTTGTTCGGCCTCGACACGCAGAAGCGAACGGTTGGCGGGATCGAGCGTCGTTTCCCAAAGCTGTTCGGCATTCATCTCGCCCAGCCCCTTGTAGCGGCTGATGGCGAGCCCCTTGCGGCTGTGCGCAAAGATCGCCTCGAGCAGTTCGGACGGGCGCGTGACCGGATTGGCCTTCGCGTTCGTCGCGGCGGGGACATCGCCCTCTTCGCCGTCGGCAATCTCGGTTTCGACATCGGCCGCCGCGCCACTCGCCTTCACCAGCCGGCCGGGGCGGGCATAGGTGTCGGCCTGTTCGGCGGCGAGCTTGTGCATCCGGCGCGCTTCCTGGCTGGCGAGGAAACCCGCGTCGATCGCATGATGATCGCTGACCCCGCGCCAGCGGCGCTCGAGCGTATAGCCGCCACCCTCGACCGCTTCGACGGTCCACACCGCTTCGGCCCCGCCCGTCAGCGCGCGCTCGGCGGCATTGAGCCAGGTCGCAGCGGTCGCGGCGGCGCTGTGGCGGCCCGCGGTGTCGAGATCGGGATCGAGCGCGCCGGTCAGCGCGAGCGCCTCGACCAGCCCGTGATTGAGGGTACGCGGCACATAACGCATCAGCGCGCGCAGCCGCCGGCCGTGATCGATCAGCGAGCGGAGATCGGCGCCCGAGCGCGCGCCGCCCGCGGTTTCGAGCAGCAGCGCATCGATCCCCGCGTCGACGAGATAATTTTCGAGCGCGGTGTCGTCCTTGAGATAGACCTCGCTCCGCCCCTTCGCGACCTTGTAGAGCGGCGGCTGGGCGATGTAGAGATGGCCGTTCTCGATGATCTCGGGCATCTGGCGATAGAAGAAGGTGAGCAAAAGCGTGCGGATATGCGCGCCGTCGACGTCGGCGTCGGTCATGATCACGATCTTGTGATAGCGCAGTTTTTCGAGGTTGAACTCGTCGCGAATCCCGGTGCCGAGCGCCTGGATCAATGTCCCGACTTCCTTCGACGAGATGATGCGGTCGAAGCGCGCGCGCTCGACGTTCAAAATCTTGCCCTTCAGCGGCAGGATCGCCTGCACATGGCGGTCGCGGCCCTGCTTCGCCGATCCGCCCGCCGAGTCACCCTCGACGAGGAAGAGTTCGCATTTCGAGGGGTCGCGTTCCTGGCAGTCGGCGAGCTTGCCGGGCAGGCTCGCAATGTCCATCGCGCCCTTGCGCCGCGTCAGCTCGCGCGCCTTTTTCGCGGCTTCGCGCGCCGCGGCGGCGTCGATGACCTTCTGGATCACCGCCTTGGCATGCGCGGGATTTTCCTCGAGCCATTCGGTCATCCGGTCGGCCATCAGGCTTTCGAGCGGCTGGCGGACTTCGGACGACACGAGCTTGTCCTTGGTCTGCGAGCTGAACTTCGGATCGGGCAGCTTGACCGAAACGATCGCGGTCAGGCCTTCGCGCATGTCCTCGCCGGTCAGCGAGACCTTCTCCTTCTTCAGCATCCCCGACTTTTCGCCATAGCCATTGAGCGTGCGCGTCAGCGCGGCGCGGAATGCCGCGAGATGCGTGCCGCCGTCGCGCTGCGGGATGTTGTTGGTGAAGCAGAGGACATTTTCATAATAGCTGTCGTTCCACTCGAGCGCGACGTCGATGCCGATGCCGTCGCGTTCGCTGCTGATCGCGATCGGATCGGGGAGCAGCGCATTCTTGTTGCGGTCGAGATATTGGACGAACGCCGCGATCCCGCCCTCATAGAAAAGGTCGTGCGTTTCATGCTCGGCGTGGCGCGCATCGACGAGCTTGATGCGCACGCCCGAGTTCAGGAAAGCGAGCTCGCGATAGCGATGCTCGAGCTTTTCGAAATCGAATTCGGTGACATTTTTGAAGGTTTCGGTCGAGGCGCAGAAGGTGACGCGCGTCCCTTTCTTGCCCGCGGGGGCAGGACCGGTGACCTTGAGCGGCGCGACCGAATCGCCATGTTCGAAGCGCATCCAATGCTCTTCGCCGTCGCGCCAGATCGTGAGTTCGAGCCATTCGCTGAGCGCGTTGACGACCGAAACGCCGACGCCGTGCAGACCGCCCGACACCTTATAGGCATTGTCGTCGCTCGTATTCTCGAACTTCCCGCCCGCGTGGAGCTGGGTCATGATGACCTCGGCCGCCGAAATGCCTTCCTCGGCGTGGATGCCGGTCGGGATGCCGCGGCCATTGTCCTCGACGCTGACCGAGCCGTCGCTATTGAGCGTGATCAGCACGAGGTCGCAATGCCCCGCGAGCGCCTCGTCGATCGCATTGTCCGAAACCTCGAACACCATATGATGCAGGCCCGAGCCGTCGTCGGTGTCGCCGATATACATGCCCGGGCGCTTGCGGACCGCGTCGAGGCCCTTCAATACCTTGATCGAATCGGCGCCATAGGCGTTGCTGTTGGGCTGATTGGCGGGCGCGACCGGCGCCGTATTTTCTGGGGTGTCCGTCATAACGATTATATAGGGTCGCGGACCCGAAAACCCAAGCGAAAATGCGGCTCTCGGGCCTTGGGCGACGAGCGTTGCGCGGGGACGCCGCGGCGGCTAGTTTCAGGGGCATGAAACAAGGCCTCGCTTCTCCCCTCGCCCTGCTCCTCGCCGCCTCGCTCGCCGCGTGCAGCCAGCCCGCTCCGCCCGCCGATAACGCCCCCGTTGTCGCGGGCGAACCCATCGCGACGCGCGCGGTGATGATCGGCACCGAGGGACCGAGCCTGCCCGCCTGTTCGAGCATCAGCCGCGTCAAGACGGGCGGCACCGACGTCTATTGGGCGCCGAACGAGACGCGCGCGGTCAAGGCGAAGCTCGCCGGCGGCGCGAATGTGTCGCTGTGCGAAGCCGCGGAAAACGACGCCTGGTTCGGCGTCGTCTTCGCCGCGCCCGGTACCGACCCCGACATGTGCGGCGTCGGCAAGTCGGTCCCCAACGCGCGCGAATATCAGGGCCCGTGCCGCTGGGGCTGGATCAAGGGCGGGACGGTCCAGCTCGGCGGCTAAAGCCACAAAATATACGGATGAACGCGCCGAAACTGTCGCCTTGGTCGCTTTAGGACCGGCGCGCGATACAGTCGCTTGCGGGCGATGATCGACGGTTCAAAGAGCCAGCTTTCAGGCTGGCACAGCTGGGTAATGTAGGAAAGTCGTCTTTTCGAGTCATCCTTACCCCTCTCTTGTCGGGAGCTGAAAGGATGGCGAATGTCCGGAAACGACCGTTAGTTGCCGTTGGATCCTCCCTGTGCCGCAGGCATGGGGAGGTGGCAGCGCGAAGCGCTGACGGAGGGGCTATGGCGCACCGTCGCGGCCCCTCCACCACCGCCTGCGGCGGCGGTCCCCCTCCCCATCGCTGCGCGACACTCCTCGTCATCCCGGCGAA
>NZ_JNFC01000042.1 GCF_000756385.1 Sphingopyxis sp. LC363 | reverse complement strand
GGGGTTGGGGGTGGGGTCTATCGGCCTTGCGCAAGGCCGATAGACCCCACCCCACTACGACCAGGCAGCAAGCTGCCAAGTCTGCGTTGCCCCTCCCCTGAAGGGGAGGGGCTAAATTGCCGCAACATCCGCTCCCCACCCCACAGTCGCCAAAGAAAAGCCCCGCCGGATCGCTCCGGCGGGGCTCATTTCTGTCGGGCCAAAGCCGCGAGGAAGCTTATTCCTCGCCCTCACCTTCGGGGCGTTCCTCGACCATCACGTCGTCCGACGTGAAGTCCTCGCCCTGCACCTTGCCGAGCGGATCGTCGCCCATCGCGGCTTCGGGGCCCTGCGCCAGTTCGGCTTCATGCTCTTCAGCGGCGGTCGCCGGCGCGATCAGATGCTCCTGGTTCGCGGCGCGCATCGCGGCGCGCATCGCGGCGCGCAGCGCGGCATCCTTCGACGAGGCGGTCACGCGGACGCGGTTCATGGCAGCGCCGGTACCCGCCGGGATGAGGCGGCCGACGATGACATTCTCCTTGAGGCCCTGCAGCGAGTCGATCTTGCCCTGCACCGAAGCCTCGGTGAGAACGCGGGTCGTCTCCTGGAAGGAAGCGGCCGAAACGAAGCTGCGGGTCTGCAGCGACGCCTTGGTGATGCCGAGCAGGACCGGACGGCCCTCTGCCGGCACGCCGTTCTTCGGCAGCTTGGCGTTATATTCCATCATCTCCAGATAATCGAGCTGTTCGCCCGGCAGCAGCGTGGTGTCGCCGCCCGAGGTGATCTCGACCTTTTGCAGCATCTGGCGAACGATCACCTCGATGTGCTTGTCGTTGATCTTCACGCCCTGCAGTCGATAGACTTCCTGGATTTCCGCGACGAGATATTCCGCCAGCGCCTCGACGCCCATGACGTCGAGGATGTCGTGAGGGTTCGGCGAGCCCGAAATCAGCGCGTCGCCGCGCTTGACCTGGTCGCCTTCCTGCACTTCGAGGACTTTCGACTTGGGGATCAGATACTCGATCGGATCGCCTTCTTCCGGAACGATCGCGATCTTGCGCTTCGCCTTGTAATCCTTGACGAATTCAATGCGGCCGCTGATCTTCGCGATAACGCTGTTGTCCTTCGGAATGCGCGCTTCGAACAGCTCGGCAACACGCGGCAGACCGCCGGTGATGTCGCGCGTCTTCGACGCTTCGCGGCTGACGCGCGCCAGAACGTCGCCCGCCTGTACTTCCTGACCGTCCTCGACCGACAGCATCGTCCCGACTGCGAGCAGGTAGCGCGCGGCTTCACCCGACTCGTCGTCCAGCAGGGTGAGGCGCGGCTGAAGATCTTCCTTCTTGGCGCGGCCCGCCGAGCGATATTCAATCACGACGCGCTGGGCGATGCCCGTCGCTTCGTCGACCTGTTCGACCAGCGTCTTGCCGTCGGCCAGATCCTGATACTTCACGACGCCCTGCTTTTCGGTGATCAGCGGCATGGTGAACGGATCCCATTCGGCAATCCGGTCGCCCTTCTTCACCTTCTCGCCGTCCTTGTGCATGATCTGCGCACCATAGGGCAGCTTGTGCGTCGCGCGCTCGCGGCCTTCGCTGTCGATGATCGCGATTTCGCCCGAACGCGACAGCGCCAGACGGCGGCCGCGCTGGTCGACGATCGTCGCCATGTCGCGATATTCGATCGTGCCGTCCGAAATCGCTTCGGCGTTCGACTGCTCGTTCACCTGCGCCGCGCCACCGATGTGGAAGGTACGCATCGTCAGCTGCGTGCCGGGTTCGCCGATCGACTGCGCGGCGATGACGCCGACAGCTTCACCGATGTTCACCGGCGTACCGCGGGCGAGGTCGCGGCCATAGCATTTGCCGCAAACGCCGAGCGTCGCTTCGCAAACCAAAGGCGAACGGATCTTGACCGACTGGACTTCGGCGTCTTCAATGCGCTGCGTCGTCGCTTCGTCGAGCAGCGTGCCGACCGGCGCGATGATGTTGCCGTCCTTGTCGGCGACATCCTCGAGCGTCGTACGGCCGAGGATGCGCTCGCCGAGCGAAGCGATCGTCGAACCGCCCTGGATGATCGCGCGCATTTCCATGCCGCGTTCGGTGCCGCAATCTTCCTCGATCACGACGCAGTCCTGCGATACGTCGACCAGACGGCGGGTCAAATAACCCGAGTTCGCCGTCTTGAGCGCCGTATCGGCCAGACCCTTACGCGCACCGTGGGTCGAGTTGAAATACTCGAGAACGGTGAGACCTTCCTTGAAGTTCGAGATGATCGGCGTTTCGATGATCTCGCCCGACGGCTTGGCCATCAGGCCGCGCATGCCGGCAAGCTGCTTCATCTGGGCCTGCGAACCACGGGCACCCGAGTGCGCCATCATATAGATGGAGTTGATCGGGGCCAGACGGCCGTCGTCGAGCTTCGGCGTCGCACGGATTTCGTCCATCATCGCGTTCGCGACCTTGTCGCCGCACTGCGACCACGCATCAATGGCCTTATTGTACTTTTCCTGCTGCGTGATCAGGCCGTCCTGATACTGCTGCTCGAAATCCTTCACGAGCGCGCGGGTTTCGTCGACCATCCCTTCCTTCGACGCCGGGATGATCATGTCGTCCTTGCCGAAGGAGATGCCGGCCTTGAACGCGTTGCGGAAGCCCAGCGCCATGATGGCGTCCGCGAACAGCACCGTCTCTTTCTGGCCGGTGTGGCGATAGACCTGATCGATCACGTCGCCGATTTCCTTCTTGGTCAGAAGGCGGTTGACGACGTCGAAGGGCACGGTGTGCGACTTCGGCAGGCATTCGCCAATCAGCATGCGGCCCGGCGTGGTCTCGAACCGCTTGAGATACTCGTTGCCCTGCTCGTCGGTCTGCGGAACGCGGCTCACCACCTTGGTGTGCAGCGTCACCGCGCCGGTGAACAGCGCCTGATGCACTTCGGCCATGTCGGCGAGCAACATACCCTCGCCCGGTTCGCCTTCGCGTTCGAGCGACAGGTAATAGAGACCGAGGACCATGTCCTGCGACGGAACGATAATCGGCTTGCCGTTCGCGGGGCTGAGGATGTTGTTGGTCGACATCATCAGCACGCGCGCTTCGAGCTGCGCTTCCAGCGAGAGCGGCACGTGGACCGCCATCTGGTCGCCGTCGAAGTCGGCGTTGAACGCGGCGCAGACCAGCGGGTGAAGCTGGATCGCCTTGCCTTCGATCAGCACGGGCTCGAACGCCTGAATGCCGAGGCGGTGGAGCGTCGGGGCGCGGTTCAGCAGCACCGGATGCTCGCGAATGACTTCGTCGAGGATGTCCCAGACTTCCTTGCGTTCCTTTTCGACCCACTTCTTCGCCTGCTTCAGGGTCATCGACAGACCCTTGGCGTCGAGGCGCGCGTAGATGAACGGCTTGAACAGTTCGAGCGCCATCTTCTTCGGCAGGCCGCACTGGTGCAGCTTGAGTTCGGGACCGGTCACGATGACCGAACGACCCGAATAGTCGACGCGCTTGCCGAGCAGGTTCTGACGGAAGCGGCCCTGCTTGCCCTTGAGCATGTCGGAGAGCGACTTGAGGGGCCGCTTGTTCGCGCCGGTGATCGTGCGGCCGCGGCGACCGTTGTCGAACAGCGCGTCGACCGCTTCCTGCAGCATGCGCTTTTCGTTGCGGACGATGATGTCCGGCGCGCGCAGCTCCATCAGGCGCTTCAAACGATTGTTGCGGTTGATCACGCGGCGGTAAAGATCGTTAAGGTCGCTTGTCGCGAAGCGGCCGCCGTCGAGCGGCACCAGCGGGCGCAGTTCGGGCGGGATGACCGGCACGACTTCGAGGATCATCCACTCGGGACGGTTGCCCGATTCGATGAAGCTCTCGACCACCTTGAGGCGCTTGATGATCTTCTTGGGCTTGAGCTCCGACTTGGTGGTCGCGAGCTCTTCCATCAGGTCAACGCGTTCCTGTTCGAGATCGAGATTTTCGAGGAGCACGCGGATCGCCTCGGCGCCGATACCGGCCGAGAAGGCGTCCTCGCCATATTCGTCCTGCGCGTCGAGCAGTTCGTCTTCGGTCAGAAGCTGGAACTTTTCGAGCGGGGTCAGGCCGGGCTCGAGCACGATATAGGCTTCGAAATAGAGGACGCGCTCGAGCTGCTTCAGCTGCATGTCGAGCAGCAGGCCGATGCGCGACGGCAGCGACTTCAGGAACCAGATGTGCGCGACGGGCGCGGCGAGCTCGATATGGCCCATGCGCTCGCGGCGGACCTTGGTCACCGTGACTTCGACACCGCACTTCTCGCAGACGATGCCCTTGTATTTCATGCGCTTATACTTACCGCACAGGCATTCATAATCCTTGATCGGGCCAAAGATGCGCGCGCAGAACAGGCCGTCACGCTCGGGCTTGAACGTGCGGTAGTTGATCGTTTCGGGCTTCTTGATCTCGCCGAACGACCACGAGCGGATACGCTCGGGGCTCGCGATGCCGATCTTGATCATGTCGAAGGTTTCGGGCTTCGCGACCGGGTTCATGAAGTTGGTAAGCTGGTTCATTCTTTTCGTCCCTCGATCCAGTTCCCCTCCCGCTTGCGGGAGGGGTTAGGGGTGGGCAATCTGGTCTCTCAGAAGTGGGCTTGTCCCGCGCCCACCCCCGGCCCCTCCCGCAAGCGGGAGGGGAGATCTATTATTCGGCGGCTTCCGGTAGCGCTTCCGGACCTTCGTCATCGTCTTCGTCCGCATAGGACGAAAGCTCGACGTTGAGGCCCAGCGAGCGCATTTCCTTGACGAGCACGTTGAAGCTTTCGGGAATGCCGGCCTCGAAGGTGTCGTCGCCCTTGACGATCGCTTCGTAAACCTTGGTGCGGCCGATCACGTCGTCGGACTTCACCGTCAGCATTTCCTGCAGCGTGTATGCCGCGCCATAAGCTTGCAGAGCCCACACTTCCATTTCACCGAAGCGCTGGCCACCGAACTGCGCCTTACCGCCCAGCGGCTGCTGGGTGACGAGGCTGTAGGGACCGATCGAACGCGCGTGGATCTTGTCGTCGACGAGGTGGTGGAGCTTCAGCATATAGATGTAGCCCACGGTCACCTTGCGGTCGAACTTGTCGCCGGTGCGGCCGTCGTAAAGATCCGACTGCCCCGATTCGTGCAGCCCCGCGAGGGTCAGCATGTTCGACACATCGGCTTCCTTCGCGCCGTCGAACACCGGGGTCGCGAACGGCACGCCAACGCGGAGGTTGTCGGCCAGTTCGACGATGCTTTCGGCATCGCGCGACTTGATGTCCTCGACATATTCGCCGCCATAGACGTTTTCGAGCGCATCGCGCACGGCCGCGGGCATCTGCCCGCCGACCGCGTCGGGATTGGCGTCGCGCCATTCGTCGAGCGCCTGCGTGACCTGCCGGCCCAGACCGCGCGAAGCCCAGCCGAGGTGGGTTTCGAGGATCTGCCCGACGTTCATGCGCGAGGGCACGCCCAGCGGGTTGAGCACGATGTCGACATGCGTCCCGTCCTCGAGGAACGGCATGTCCTCGTTCGGGAGGATGCGGCTGATGACGCCCTTGTTGCCGTGACGGCCGGCCATCTTGTCACCCGGCTGCAGCTTGCGCTTGATGGCGACAAAGACCTTGACCATCTTGAGCACGCCCGGGGCGAGTTCGTCGCCGCGCTGCAGCTTCTCGACGCGATCTTCATACTTCGCGTTGATCCGCTTGATCGCGTCGTCATACTGCGCCTTGATGGCTTCCAATGCGGTCTGGGCATTGTCCTCGACCACCGCGAGCTTCCACCAGTCGGCGCGGTCGAGCTCGACCAGCATCTCTTCGGTGACGACATCGCCCTTCTTCAGCCCCTTCGGCACCGCGCTGGTCGTCTGACCGATCAGCAGGTCCTTGAGGCTCGAGAAGGTCGCGCGGTTGAGGATCGCGCGCTCGTCGTCGGCGTCCTGCTTCAGCCGTTCGATTTCCTCGCGTTCGATCGCGATCGCACGTTCGTCCTTGTCGATGCCGTGACGGTTGAAGACGCGGACTTCGACGACGGTGCCCGACACGCCCGGCGGCAGGCGAAGCGACGTGTCGCGCACGTCGCTGGCCTTTTCGCCGAAGATCGCGCGGAGCAGCTTTTCTTCCGGCGTCATCGGCGATTCACCCTTGGGGGTGATCTTGCCGGCCAGAATGTCGCCCGGGCCGACTTCGGCGCCGATGTAGACGATGCCCGCTTCGTCGAGGTTGCGAAGCGCTTCCTCGCCGACGTTCGGGATGTCGCGCGTGATATCTTCGGGGCCAAGGCGCGTGTCGCGTGCGGTGACTTCGAATTCCTCGATATGGATCGAGGTGAAGACGTCGTCCTTCACGATGCGTTCGCTGATGAGGATCGAGTCCTCATAGTTGTAGCCGTTCCACGGCATGAACGCGACGAGCACATTCTTGCCGAGCGCCAGTTCGCCGAGCTCGGTCGACGGACCGTCGGCGATGATGTCGCCCGAGCGGACGACGTCGCCAACCTTCACCAGCGGACGCTGGTTGATGCAGGTCGACTGGTTCGAACGCTGGAACTTCTGCAGGCGATAGATGTCGACGCCCGACTTGCCGGGTTCGACCATGTCGGTCGCGCGGATAACGATACGCGTCGCATCGACCTGGTCGATCACGCCGCCGCGGCGTGCGGCAATGGCGGCACCCGAGTCGCGTGCCACGGTGCCTTCCATGCCCGTGCCGACGACCGGAGCCTCCGCGCGGAGCAGCGGCACCGCCTGACGCTGCATGTTCGATCCCATGAGCGCGCGGTTGGCGTCGTCGTTCTCGAGGAACGGAATGAGCGACGCTGCAACCGAAACGAGCTGCTTCGGCGACACGTCCATCAGCGTGATCTGGTCGCGCGGGGCCATCAGGAATTCGCCCGCTTCGCGTGCCGAGATCAGTTCGTCGATGAAGCTGCCGTCGGGGTTGAGGTCGGCGTTCGCCTGCGCGACGGTGTGCTTCGACTCTTCCATCGCCGAGAGATAGACGACTTCGTTGGTGACCTTGCCGTCGACGATGCGGCGGTACGGCGTCTCGATGAAGCCATATTTGTTGACGCGCGCAAAGGTCGCGAGGCTGTTGATCAGACCGATGTTCGGGCCTTCGGGCGTTTCGATCGGGCAGATGCGGCCATAGTGGGTCGGGTGAACGTCGCGGACTTCGAAGCCCGCGCGTTCACGCGTCAGACCGCCCGGCCCGAGCGCCGACACGCGGCGCTTGTGGGTGACTTCGGACAGCGGGTTGGTCTGGTCCATGAACTGCGAGAGTTGCGACGAGCCGAAGAATTCGCGCACCGCGGCGACAGCGGGCTTCGCGTTGATCAGGTCGTTCGGCATCACGGTCGACACGTCGACCGAGCTCATGCGCTCCTTGACCGCGCGTTCCATGCGGAGCAGGCCGACGCGATACTGGTTTTCGAGCAGCTCGCCGACCGAACGCACGCGGCGGTTGCCGAGATTGTCGATGTCGTCGATCTCGCCCTTGCCGTCCTTCAGGTTCACCAGCTCCTTGACCACGGCGAGGATATCTTCGCTGCGCAGCGTGGTGACCGTGTCCTCGGCGTCGAGGCCAAGGCGCATGTTGAGCTTGACGCGGCCGACGGCCGACAGGTCGTAGCGCTCGGCGTCGAAGAACAGGCCGCCGAAGAGGGCTTCGGCGGTTTCGCGCGTCGGCGGCTCGCCGGGGCGCATCACGCGATAAATGTCGCTCAATGCCTGGTCGCGGTCCTCGGCCTTGTCGGCCTTGAGCGTGTTGCGGATCCAGGGGCCCGTGTTGTTGTGGTCGATGTCGAGCAGGACGAGCTTGTCGATGCCCGCGGCGTCGAGCTTCTCGAGGTTGTCGGCCGACACTTCGTCGCCGGCTTCGATGTAGATCTCGCCGGTCGCTTCGTTGATCAGGTCATAAGCGCTGTAGCGGCCGAAGATTTCCTCGGTCGGGATAAGCAGCGTGTCGAGACCGTCCTTCGCGGCCTTGTTGGCAAGGCGCGGGCTGATCTTGTGGCCGGCGGCGAAGACGACTTCGCCGGTCTTGGCGTCGACCACGTCGAAGGCGGGCTTGGAGCCGCGCCAGTTTTCGACGACGAACGGCACCTTCCAGCCGTTTTCGGCGCGCTCGAAGACGAGGCGGTCATAGAAATGGTTGAGGATTTCCTCACCCGTCATGCCCAGCGCATAGAGCAGGCTGGTGACCGGCAGCTTGCGCTTGCGGTCGATACGAACGTTGACGATATCCTTGGCGTCGAATTCGAAGTCGAGCCACGAACCACGGTAGGGGATGACGCGCGCGGCGAACAGGAATTTGCCCGACGAGTGGGTCTTGCCGCGGTCATGGTCGAAGAGCACACCCGGCGAACGGTGCATCTGCGACACGATGACGCGCTCGGTGCCGTTGACGAAGAAGGTGCCGTTCTCGGTCATGAGCGGCATGTCGCCCATGTAGACGTCCTGCTCCTTGATATCGAGGACCGAACGGGTGTCGGTTTCGCTGTCGACCTCGAAGACGATCAGGCGCAGCGTGACCTTCATCGGCGCCGCATAGGTGATGCCGCGCTGACGGCATTCCTCGACGTCGTACTTGGGCTCTTCGAGTTCGTAATGGACGAAGTCGAGCTCGGCGGTGCCGGCGAAATCGCGGATCGGGAAAACGCTGCGCAGCGTCTTTTCGAGACCCGAAACATAACCGATCGAAGGATCCGAGCGCAGGAACTGCTCATAGGATTCGCGCTGCACCTCGATGAGGTTGGGCATCTCCACCGCTTCGTGGATGTTGCCGAACAGCTTGCGGATTCGCTTGCTTGCGGTTGCTTCGAGGGCCTTGCCCACCGACTTCGCCTTGGTCGCCATAAGTGATTGTCTCGCCTTAAGAAAATAGCTCGCGAGCGCAGGAGAGACGCAAAAAGGCCGCGACGAACCGTTGCCGGCTTACCGCAGCTTTCCAACGCATCTCGAAATCCCCGCCGCCCTATCCGTACAGCCTGTTGCGCAAAGTCAGGCCCTATCTCGGACGACGGGATATGGGCGCAATATAGGATTGGGGCCACGCGGTGTCAACGGCGGCGGGGCGGTCGCCAAAGTGCAGCAATTTCGCAACACTGCTGACACGAACGTCAGCGCCGCGCATTTCCGCGATTGATCGCGCGCGCGCGCGCAGCCAATAGAGCCTTGGTTTTCCGCTCTCCCATCGTCAACTCTGTTTCAGGAAGCTCGCCCATGCGCCACTTTCCTTCCGCTACCGCTATAAGCCTTGCCCTCGCCGCCGCGACCTGGGCCGTCCCCGCCGCCGCGCAGGATGCGCCTGTCGATCCCGTGACCGAAGACAGCGGCCTTGGCGACATCGTCGTCACCGCGCAGCGCCGCGAAGAAAGCCTGCAGGACGTGCCCGTCGCCGTCTCGGTGCTGTCGGGCGACACGCTCGGCGCGATCACCTCGACCGGCGCCGACGTCCGCGTGCTCGCGGGCCGCGTCCCCAGCCTCAACATCGAAAGCTCGTTCGGGCGCACCTTCCCGCGCTTCTATATCCGCGGGCTCGGCAACACCGACTTCGACCTCAACGCGTCGCAGCCGGTCAGCCTCGTCTATGACGATGTCGTGCTCGAAAACCCGATCCTCAAAGGCTTCCCGATCTTCGACCTCGACCGCGTCGAAGTGCTGCGCGGGCCGCAGGGCACGCTGTTCGGCCGCAACACGCCGGCGGGTATCGTCAAGTTCGACACGGTCAAGCCCGGCAAGACCGGCGGCCATGCCCGCGTCAGCTATGGCCGTTACGGCACGAGCCAGGTCGAGGTCGCGGCGGGTGCCGCCGACGACAGCGGCTTCTCGGTCCGCCTTTCGGGCCTCTATCAGCATCGCGACGACTGGGTCGACAATATCGCGACGACGAAGAAGGACGATCTCGGCGGCTATGACGATATCGCCGCGCGCCTCCAGCTCCAATATGAAAACGGCCCCTTCACCGGCCGCGTCACCGGCCAGGTCCGCGTCTATGACGGCTCGGCGATCATCTTCCGCGCCAACACGCAGGTTCCGGGCAGCAACAAGCTCGTCGGGCTCGGCGGCGCAGGCACCGAGTTCGAGCGCGACAAGGTGTGGCAGGACGGGATCAACTTCCAGAAGCTCAACACCTATAATGCCGCGTTGAACCTCGAATATGATTTCGGGCCGGTGACCGCCTATTCGATCACCTCCTACTGGAACGGCAATTTCCGCAGCCGCGGCGACATCGACGGCGGCTTCGGCGCGGTGTTCCTGCCCGAATCGGGGCCGGGGCTGATTCCGTTCCAGGCGCAGAGCCAGGATAATGTCCCGAGCCTCGACCAGTTCACGCAGGAAATCCGCATCGCGTCGAACAACAGCGGCGGGCTCGGCTATCAGTTCGGCGCCTTCTATTTCGACGAAAAGCTCGACATTTCGAGCTTCGAATTCGGCGGCCCGACCGACGCGACCCCGTCGGCGATCGCGATCCAGCGTCAGGACAGCGAAGCTTACGGCATTTTCGGCTCGGTCAATTATGAATTCGACAATGGCTTCAAGCTGCAGGCCGGCGCGCGTTACAACAACGACACGCGCGATTTCGTCGCGTCGCGTCCGGTCGAGACGCGCCCCGACTTCGTCGTCAACCCGAACACGCCGGTCCCGCCGCAGGCCGCCCGCGTCAAGGGCAAGCTGCTGACGTGGGACGCAAGCGCGAGCTATGAAGCGTCGGACGCACTGACGCTCTACGCCCGTGTCGCACGCGGCTATCGCGCGCCGTCGGTGCAGGGTCGCCTGACCTTTGCGCGGACGATCTCGACCGCCGATCAGGAAGAAACGATGTCGTATGAAGCGGGGATCAAGACCGCGTTCCTGAACGACCGGGTCCGCTTCAACCTGACCGGCTATTATTTCGACACCAAGGATCTGCAGCTGACCGCGGTCGGCGGTACCGCGAACGTCGCGAGCCTGCTCAACGTCGACGCCAAGGGCCACGGGATCGAGGCCGAGCTGCAGGCGGCGCCCGCGCGCGGGCTGACCTTCTCGGTCGGCGGCGCGTGGAACGTCGCCGAAATCGACGATGCCAACGCCTTCGTCGCGGGTTGCGGCTCGGCGACGCCGTGCACCATACTCGATCCGCAGCGCCCCGGCAGCCCCGGCATCTTCTCGATCGACGGCAACCAGCTGCCGCAGTCGCCGAAATGGACGCTCAATGCGACCGCGGGTTATGAAATCCCCGTCGGCGACGGCGCCATCTATGCCTTCACCGACTGGTATTATCGTTCGAAGGTGCAGTTCTTCCTCTATCGCTCGGTCGAATTTTCGGACGACAAGATGATCGAGGGCGGGCTGCGCGTCGGATACAAGACCGATCGCTTCGACATTGCGGGCTTCGTACGCAACATCACCAATGATGAATCGCCGACCGGCGGCATCGATTTCAACAATCTGACCAGCTACGTCAACGAACCCCGCATCTGGGGCGTCGAGGCGGGCGTGAAGTTCTGATGATGGTCCGGCCCGCGCGGTTCCAGCACCGCGCGGGCCGGGCTTCGCATCGCGATCTTTCCATGTTATCATCGACATGCAACCCAGTTGATGTGGGAGTCGATGATGATCCGTTGGACCGCCAGCCTGACCGCGCTTGCCCTGTTTTCTACCGCTGCGGCGGCGCAGGGCATAGACCTCAACTCGGCCGCCACGATCGGCTCCAATAGCTTCGGCGAATATGTCCGGGCCTTTCCTGCAGGCGCCGATGACAGCCCCAAGGCCGTCCTCGCGCGGCTCAATCAGCTTTGCGCCAGCGATCGGTATTCCGATCAGCAACGCTGCGAAAAGGCGTGGCGGCTGATCAATCGGGCCCATGCCGATCTGCAGGCCCGCCGCGCGGCCGAAGCCGCCGCGGCAAGCCATAGCGTCACAAATTAGGAAGAACGGAAGCTAGGCGACCGGACCGACGCGCTCGTCGGGTTCGAGCCGGATGAGTGGGCGCGGGCGGCCGGTCATCCGGGCGAACAGGCGCGGCACCAGCGCATGGGTTTGCGCCCAATTCCAATATTGGACATAGGCGGGATCGGCGAGAAGATGCTTCTCCTCGGTCTTGGCGCGCCAGTAATAGATGCCGCTGACCAGCCCGAGCAGCGCGACATTGCGCGCGCCCTCGATCCAGCCGCCCGCGGTGACGAGGAACGGCAGCGAACCGATCCACCAGGTCATATTCTTGGAAATATAGGCGGGATGGCGGGTGAAGGCATAGGGCCCGTGGGTGATGATGCCGCGATGCGTCAGGTTCGAAAAGCGGATGCCGAACGCCATCGTCGCCCAGCTGTAGACCGCGGTGAGCAACACCAGCAGGGTCCCCCAGACGATCAGCAGCCCCTCGTGCCCCGCGAGCCAATAGCCCCAGTCGGAACCATGAACCTGATAATCGAGCGGACCGCCGCTCATCAGGATGAAGGGGGGGTAGCAGACGAGCGCCGCGACCCACGCCATGCCATAGGGATTGGCGGTGCGGATATGCGCGTCGAGCGGCTTCAGCGTCAATATATAGCCGACCGTCGCGATATGGACGTCCACCAGATAGAGGAGATTGATCGCCCACAGCCCGGTCAGATAGGGATTGGCGGTTACCTCGCGCATCGGCACGGTGACGAGTGCCGAAAAATTGCCCGGCACGATCGACAGCATGAAGGCGGTGAAGAAGCCTTTCACCGCCCAGGCGCGCAGATGATGCCCGATCGCCTTGCCGTCGACGGGTTGGCCGGGCGCGATCAGCCAGCGCCCGAATTGCCAGCAGCCGTCGCGCGGCTCGACCAAGCGGCGGTCGAGCCACAACATATAGGGGACCGAGACGAGCAACAGCCACGGCGCGACGGTCTCGAGCAGGTTCATCGAAAAGGCGTAATTGCCTTCCCAATAATAGCGCATCGTCGCATAGATCAGCGCGATCAGACCCCAAGTCGCCCAAAGACCCGCGAGCTTGGTCAGGCTGATATCAAGCGTTTCGCGCCACGGTCGGCGCTGCGCCCAGTCGACCCCGGTCGACGGATTGCGATGCACCTTGTCGACGAAGACCGACCACAGCACCATCGGCAGACCGCAGGCGAGCACACTCGCGATCGCCGAATTCGGCCCGCTCATCGGCCCGCGCGATCCCCACTCGATGCCAAGGAAAGCCGCGATTTCCGGCGTGAAGCGCGCGATGAGCAAATAGCTTACCAATCCCGCGAGGCCGACGATGCCGACCCCCGTGCTGACCGCCGAACGCGGACGTGCGCCCGTCGGCGCGGATACGTCGCGCGGCGATTCGTCCGAAGCGGAGAAAGCGGATTCGGCCATGATATTCACCCGCTTAGTCCTAGCCAAAAAGGGTAAGCAAGCCGTCAATATAAAAGACCGATTCGCCTGCGGAATCCCGCCAAATTGGTAGCATTCGCGCAAGTTGACACCGTTCACCGCGCAAGGGTTTCGATTCAACCCGACTCGGGGCGCAAAGATTCGCCTGGGTCCGATCGGCCTGATAAGGCGCGCATCAATCGGGGCGGAGGGCTCCACAAAACAAACAAGATGGGGTCGCCACTTGTCGTCGAAAACAACGGGCCTGCGCGATTTGCGCCAGCGCGTCTCCGCGCTGTTTCAGGACCATGAAATCTTCGTTCGCACGCACGGCCATGTCCGATTCCTGCGTGTCAGCGCCGTCTGGCAAAAACGCGTCGCGCTGATCGCCGGCGTCGTGCTGCTCGCCTGGGCCGGCGCTACGCTTGCCGTGCTGATCAACCAGTTGCTCACCGCCGACGAACGCGCGGCCGTGGCGCATCAGCAAGCCGCCGCCGCCGCATCGGAAGCGCGCATCGCCAAATATCGTGATCGCGTCGCCGAAACCGCCGCCGATCTCGAGGAGCGCCAGGCGCTGCTCGAAAGCGTCGCCGAAACCCATTTCGGGATCGATCCGGCGGCGATGCCCGCCGAAGCGGCGGCGCAGCAGCCCGCCGTTCCGGCCGAGCCCGTCAAGACCAGCGCGATCGATCCGAACCTGCCTCCCGAAGCGCAGATCCTCGCGCGGCTCGCCACGCGGCAGGAAGCCTTCGCGGGCCGCCTGCTCGCGGCGGTCAAGGACCGTGCGGCGAAGGCCGAAACCGCGGTCGCAGCGCTCGGCCTCAACCCCGACAGGCTCGTACGCAACGCCGCGGCCGGCCGCGGTGGTCCCTTCATCCCCTATCGCGACCGCATGGGCAAAGCCAAGACGCTGGGCGCCAGCTTCGCGGCGCTCGACAGCGCGCTGTTCCGCATGGAGGTGCTCGAACGCACGCTCGTCGCGGTGCCGTCGGGCAATCCCGCCAATGTGATGATGATGTCCTCGGGCTTCGGCTATCGCAGCGACCCCTTCACCGGCGCGGGCGCGATGCACGCGGGTCTCGACTTCCGCGGCCCGATCGGCACCCCTATCCTCGCCGCCGCACCGGGCCGCGTCAGCTTCGTCGGCCGGAAGTCGGGCTATGGCAATGTCGTCGAGGTCGATCATGGTCAGGGCATCCTGACGCGCTATGCGCACTTGTCGGGGTTCACCACCAAGGTCGGCACGCAGGTCACCGCCGGCCAGCAAATCGCCAAGATGGGCTCGACCGGCCGATCGACCGGCAGCCACCTGCATTTCGAAGTCCGCCTGAACGGCGAAGCGGTCAATCCACGCAGATTCCTGGAGGCAAAAGCCGATGTTCTCGAAGTCAAAGCCGATGCCCGACAGCGAGTCGGTTCCGTCGCTGCCGCCCGCAGTGCCCGCTAAGATGGCGACCGGCGCGCGTCATACGACCTTTTCGATCCTCGGATCGGACGTTGTCGTCACCGGCAATGTCGCCGCCAGCGTCGACCTGCACGTCGACGGCAAAATCGAGGGCGACCTTAAATGCGCCAATCTCGTCCAGGGCGAGGCGAGCGAGATCAAGGGCGCCGTGACCGCCGAGACCGCGAAGATCGCGGGGCTGCTCGACGGGTCGATCGAAGCCAAGACGCTGATCGTCCACGCGACCGCGCGGATTACCGGCGACGTGGTCTATGAGACCATCACGATCGAGAACGGCGGCAAGGTCGACGGCAAGCTGTCGCATCGCCGCCATGGGGCCGCGGCCGCCAAAGCGCCGCCGCCGCTGGAAGTCGTCGAGAACAAGTCGGCCGCGCTCTGACCGGAGCCGCGCATCGGCGCGGCCCCAATCATTTCACGTCATTTCGATACGGCGATCTCGCGCCCGGACGCGCGGCCCGCGTCATTCTGGTGGCGCTGGACGGCGACCCTGTTCCGGCCGCCGCGCTTGGCGTCGTAAAGCGCTTCGTCGGCGAGCCGGTAGAGCTGCTTGAAATCGCACGCCGGCCGCACCTCGGCGACGCCCACGCTCGCAGTCACCAGCCGCTCACCCACCGCCTCGCTATGATCGCACGCGGCGATCCCGCGCCGGATGCTTTCGGCGAAGCGGCTCAGGATGATGCCCTCCATCCCGATCGTCAGCAATCCGAACTCTTCGCCGCCCAGCCGCGCGACGGTACACATCGGACCTTCCCACCGTTCGATCCGGCGGCCGATACCGCACAGCACCGCGTCGCCCGCCTCATGACCGAAAATATCGTTGATCGACTTGAACCGGTCGATGTCGACGAGGAGCAGCGCCGCCGGCAAATTGTCGGCGCGCGCGCGGTCGAGCAGCGGCGTCACGCTGTCGATGAAGCCCCGGCGGTTCGGCAGGCCGGTCAGCGGGTCGCGGCGCGCCAGTTGCTGCGCCTGCGCCTCGGCATCGCGTGCATGGTCGCGCTCGATCCGCAGATGGGCGAGGCGGCGCGTCGCCGCCGCCGCGAGCCACAGCGCCTGCCATGTCGCGGCGACGAGCATGACGAGCTTCGACCCGCCGCCCCAGAAGCCGTCCTCGATATCGACGATGTGAATGAAGGCCAGCACCGCCATGGGCAGCCCCCAGGCGCCAAGGAAGTCGCGCGCCTCGATCGACCCGCGCCGCCACGCCCAGCCGAGATAGAGGACGACCATCACCAGGTCGGCGATGACGAGGAGCCCGAGCAGATCGGCCAGCGCCGCGAGGCTGCCGCCGCGGATGAGCGCCAGCGGTATGCCCGCGAGGCCGACGCCGACGCCGAGAAGCAGCGTGGCGGTCCGGAGTCCCTTGGGCACGGTACCGCGTTCGACGGCGGTTACCGCGCTGGCGGTCGCGACAGCGATCGCGAGGCAAGCGAGGAAGGTCCCGGCCTGCGCGGTGATCGTGCCCGCCGTCGCCGGCACGAGCCCCAGATGCGCCTGCGACCAGAGCGCACCCCAGAGCAGCATTGTAGCCGCCCACGCCGCCTGCCACGCGAGATATTGGCGGCGCACCGCGACCGCGAGCGAGAGGCTGTAGATGCCGCTGACGAGCAGCAGGGTCAGCGCGGCGCCGACCGCCGCCGCCATGCCCGCCGACTGCATTCCCGCCTCGTCCTTCGTAAGAATCCGCGCCCGCACGAACTGGTGTCCCGAAAGCCCGTCGAAGCGCATCGTCACGGCGGTGAGCGGGACGCCGCGCCCGGGTGCCTCGAACAATATCTGTCCGCCGGCGCGCCAGTGCGTCCCGAAATCGCCGCTGCGCACCCGCTGCCAGCGCGTCGCGCCGTCGGCATAGGAGAAGCCGGCCGCGAGCCGGTCGAACCGTGAATTATGGACCATCAGCGCCAGATCGCGGCGTGGTACGGTGCCGTCGAGCGGAGTGCGGAGCCACAGGCTCCCCCGCTGATAGCCCGCCGGCGCGCCGCGGCACGAAAAGCGAAGCCCGGACAGGGCATCGTCGTCCAGCGTGGTGCCGCTCACCGCGTGGCAGAAGTCGCGTTCGACATCGAGCGCGCGCGCATGCGCGGGGGCAGCGATCAGGGCGAGAAGCAGCGCGGACAGGCCGAGCCACAGCCGGCCGCGCCATGTTTCCACCAGATCGCCCGTCGCAGTCATCGCCGCCATATGACATCAATAGGTTGTGAAATCTTTGCCATCGGGCAAACTCGCTTCAGCGCGCGCCGGGCCGGCCGACCCGCATGGCGACCGCGACCCGATTGCCGAGGCCGATGCTCTCGGCTTTCTGCACCGCCAGCTTGACCGGCAACAAATAGCTTCCGTCGCGCGGGAAAAGCGAGGTCGCGAACTCGGTGCCGCCGATCGTCGCCACCACCGGCACCACGCCCCAGCCATAGCTCGCCGTCATCGCGGCATAACGGATCGCGCCGATATGCTCGTCGGGAACGACCGCGAAAAGGAAGGGCGCCGGTCCGCGCCATTCGATGATCTCAGCCCCGAAGCGGAACGTCTCCATCAGTTCCTCGGCGCCTGCCTGCGATAGCTCAATGCCTCCGCGATATGGATGCGACCCACGGATTCGGCGGCCGCAAGGTCGGCGATCGTCCGCGCCACGCGCAGAATCCGCGTATAACCGCGCGCCGAAAGCCGCATCGCCTCGGCCGCCTGGGCGAGCAGCTTGCGCCCGGCTTCGTCGGGTGTCGCGACAGCTTCGAGCAGTTCGCCATCGATCTCGGCATTGGTGCGCGCCTTGTGCCCGGCATAGCGCGCGGTCTGCACATCGCGCGCCGCCGCGACGCGCGCCGCGACTTCGGCGCTGCCCTCGGCGGGCGGCGGCAGGACGAGGTCGGCGGCGCTCACCGCCTGTACTTCGACGTGGAGGTCGATGCGGTCGAGTAAGGGCCCCGACAGCTTCGCCTGATAGTCGGCGGCGCAGCGGGGTGCGCGGCTGCACGCGAGCGCCGCGTCGCCGAGATGGCCGCAGCGGCACGGGTTCATCGCGGCGACGAGCTGGACGCGCGCCGGAAAAGTGACATGGGCGTTGGCGCGCGCGACGCTGACCTCGCCTGTCTCAAGCGGCTGGCGGAGCGAATCGAGCACCCCGCGCTGGAATTCGGGAAGCTCGTCGAGGAAGAGCACGCCGAGATGCGCAAGGCTGACCTCGCCCGGCCGCACCCGCAGCCCGCCGCCAACGAGCGCGGGCATCGACGCCGAATGATGCGGGCTGCGGAACGGGCGCGCGCGGACGAGGCGCCCGCCTTCGAGCGTTCCCGCGACCGAGGCGATCATCGACACTTCGAGCGCCTCGGCGGGCGTCAGGTCGGGGAGGATGCCCGGCATGCACGCCGCCATCAGCGACTTGCCCGCGCCGGGCGGTCCCGACATCATCAGATTGTGCGCGCCCGCCGCCGCGATTTCGAGCGCGCGCTTCGCGGTCTCCTGTCCCTTGACCTGCGACAGGTCGGCGGCGCGGACGGGTTCTTCGACTTCGCCGGGCACCGGCGGCGACAGCGGGGCATTGCCCTTGAAATGATTGAGCAGCGACAGGAGGTCGGGGGCGCCGATCACCTCGACATTGCCCGCCCACGCCGCCTCGGGACCCTGGATCGCGGGGCAGATGAGCCCGCGCTCGACGCTGCCCGCGTGGATCGCGGCAAGCAGCACGCCGGGCGACGGTGCGACGCGGCCGTCGAGGCCGAGCTCGCCGACGACGACATAGGAAGCGAGCGTCTCGGGGTCGATCACGCCCATTGCGCCGAGGAGCGCGAGCGCGATGGGGAGGTCGTAGTGCGAGCCTTCCTTGGGCAGGTCGGCGGGCGAGAGGTTGACGGTGATGACCTTGGGCGGGAGCGACAGGCCGATCGCGGCGATCGCGGCGCGGACGCGCTCGCGGCTTTCGCCGACCGCCTTGTCGGGCAGGCCGACGACGACGAAGCGCGGGACGCCCGGCGTGATCTGGCACTGCACCTCGACCCCGCGGGCTTCGATGCCGAGATAGGCGGTGGTTGAGACGATCGCGACCATATTTTCCCCCGGAACCGCACGATGTGCCCCCTTTGTTCCGAGGGCCTTTTTAGGCGAAGTGGCGGGAAGGTCGAGTCTTTTTCGGAAGGTGACGAAGGTGCCGCGGAGCTTGGGCCCGATCGCCGTTTGACAACATACCAACTAGTCGGTATGTTGATTCGCATGACGACGACGAATCGCCCTTCCTCTTCCTCCGCAGCGAGCCCCGCAGCCGCCGCCCGCGTCCCCTCGGCGGGCGGCGGCACCCCGGGCCAGCGCGCGCCGCGCGGCAGCGCCCGCGCCAAGCTGATCGCGGCGGCGCACGCGATGGTGCGCAAACAGGGCTATGCGGCGACGACGGTCGACCAGATCTGCGCCGAAGCGGGCGTGACCAAGGGCGCCTTTTTCCACCATTTCGCGTCGAAGGAGGATCTGGCGGTCGCGGCGGCCGAGGGCTGGACCGACCGGGCGCGCCCGATGTTCGAGATGCCGCCGCACGTCCACCTCGACGATCCGCTGGCCCGGCTGCTCGGCCATATCGATTTCCGCCTTGCGATGCTCGACGGCCCGACCGAAGATTACACCTGCTTCGTCGGCACGATGGTGCAGGAAGCCTATGCGACGAGCGACCGGATCCGCGCCGCGTGCGAGGCGAGCATCAACGCCTATTGCGAAGCGCTCGCGCCCGACATCCAGGCGACGATCGATCTTTATGGCGCGCCCGGGGACGTCACCGCGATCGGCCTCGCCCAGCATATCCAGTCGGTGCTGCAGGGCAGCTTCGTTCTGGCGAAAACGACGAACGATCCGGCGATTGCGCGCGAGAGCGTCACCCATCTGAAGCGTTATGTGCGGATGCTGTTCGGCAGCGGAGGCGCGGCATGACGCGACAGGTAATTGCGGCGGCGCGCCGCGCACGCTGACTTCGAACAACCACCACCCCCCAAGGAGAGAGTAAATGCCCCAGATGATTTTCGTGAACCTGCCGGTCACCGACCTGGACAAGTCGAAAGCCTTTTATGAGGCGGTCGGCGCGGCGAACAACCCCGCCTTCACCGACGAGACCGCCGCGTGCATGGTCGTCGCCGAAGGGTCGATCCACGTCATGCTGCTGACCCACGCCAAATGGGCAGACTTCACGACCAAGACGATCCCCGACGCGCACACGACCGCGCAGGTCCTGCTCTGCCTGTCGGCCGACAGCCGCGAAGAGGTCGACGGCCAGGTCGACAAGGCGGTCAAGGCGGGCGGCAAGGCCGACCCGACCCCGACGCAGGATTTCGGCTTCATGTACGGCCGCAGCTTCGAGGACCCCGACGGCCATATCTGGGAAGTGATGTGGATGGACCCCACCGCGATCCCCGCCGGCGAACCCGCCGAAGCGACCGCATAAGCCAAGCCACAGGGAGGAGGAAGAGAATGACCGACGCAGCCCCCGGAAATGGGCCCGGAAAAGGTCAATTGATCGCCGGCCGCGTCCTGAGCGGCCTTGTGATCCTCTTCCTCCTCTTCGATGCCGGGCTCAAGCTGGTGTCGCCCGAAACGGCGATCAAATACAGCCCGCCCGGCCTCGGATGGCCGCTCGAAGTCGGCACGATGCACATGCTCGGTATCCTGCTGCTGATCCCGACCTTGCTTTATATCTGGCCGCGCACCGCCGTGCTCGGCGCGATCCTGATCACCGGCTATCTCGGCGGCGCGATCGCGACGCATCTGCGCATCGACAGCCCGCTGTTCAGCCACACATTGTTCGGCGTCTATCTGGGCGTGATGCTCTGGGCAGGCCTGTGGCTACGTTCGCCCGCATTGCGCTTGCTGATCACCCCCCGACGGGCCTGATCGCCTGTCTCAAAGGCAAACGCGCCTAGTCTCCGTCTAACACGCAAAGAGGATGGTTCGATGATACGACGCTCTCCCCTCCCCACGCTTGCCTCGGCCTTTGCGATGATCGCGGTCGTGGCGACGCTCGCCGCGCTGCCGCAGCCGGCGGCAGCAGAAGCGCCCGGCGCCAGCGAGCGGCCCGCCGCCCCGTCCGCCGGCGCCGTCCGGAACGGCCATGTCGATGTCGCCGGCGCCGCGATCCATTATCAGGTGCACGGCGACCTCGCATCGGGCCGCACCCCGCTGCTCGTCCTCCACGGCGCCTTCATGTCGGCCGATGCGATGAAGCCGCTGATCGATCCGCTCGCCGCGTCGCGGCCGGTGATCGCGGTCGACGCGCGCGGCCATGGCCGCTCGGGCGGCGTCGACGGACCGCTGAGCTATGACCGCATGGCCGACGACACGGCGGCGGTGCTCGACAAGCTCGGCGTCGAAAAGGCCGATGTCCTCGGTTACTCGATGGGCGGTTCGACCGCGGTCGCGCTGGCAGTCGGGCATCCCGACAAGGTCGGCAAGCAGGTGATATTGTCGGCGACCTCGCGGCTCGACGGCTGGTATCCCGAAGTGCTGGCCGGCATTTCCACGCTGACCCCCGACATCTTCGCGGGCAGCCCGATCGACACCGAATATAAGCGCCTGTCGCCCGCGCCCGACAAGTTCCCGAAACTGGTCGCCAATATCAAGGCGCTCGACGCGACGCCGTTCGGCTGGTCCGACGCCGCGGTGCAGGCGATCCCCGGCAAGACGATGGTGATCATCGGCGACGCCGACGGCGTCACGCTCGACCATGCGATCGCGCTGTTCAAGCTGCGCGGCGGCGGCGACGTGGCGGCCGCGACGCAGGGCTTTCTGACCGCGGCGCCGAAGGCGCGGCTCGCGATCCTGCCCGCGACCTCGCACATCGGGATCATGGGCGAAATCCCCGCGATCGCGGCGATGGTCGTGCCCTTTCTCGACGACAAGGCGCCGCCGCCGCCGTCCTTCTAGCGCGGCTTGGCTTCCATCGTCATTCCGGCGGAGGCCGGAATCTCGACGGAGCGGAAGAAAGCAAGGGTGAGATCCCGGCCCCTTGGACTGCCTTGCAGGCGCTCAGGTCAGGCTTCGCCCGGATGACGATAGGAAACAGAAGGAACGATCATGCCCGTGAACCCCGACAGCAACATCGAAGTCACCGCCTTTGACTGGGTCCCCGATTTCGCGCGCGGCTATGTCCGCGACCTTCGCCCGCGCTGGGCGTGCGAGGAAATCGGCCTCGATTATGCCGAACATCTGATCAGCGCGGTCAACCGCCCCGCCGACCATTTCCTGTTCCAGCCATGGGGGCAGGTCCCCGTGCTCTGCGACAATGGCGTGCGATTGTTCGAGAGCGGCGCGATCCTGCTCCACCTTGCCGAAAAGGACGAACGGCTGATGCCGCGCGACGCGCAGGCGCGCGCGAGCACGCTCGCCTGGCTGTTCGCCGCCTATAACAGCGTCGAACCGATGCTGTTCGAGCTCGGCAATGTCGACCTGTTCGCGAAGGACGAGGAGTGGGCGAAGCTGCGCCGGCCGAGCCTGATCGAATTCATCCAGGGCCGGCTCGGCCGCCTTAACGACGCGATGGGCGACAAGGAATATCTGGTCGACGAATTCACCGTCGCCGACATCGCGATGGCGACCGTGCTGCGCGAAGGTGTCGAAGCCGGGCTGATTGCCGAGCAGCCGCGGTTGCAGGCCTATCTCGACCGCTGCCTCGCCCGCCCCGCCTTCCAGCGCGCGATGGACGCGCAGCTGGCCGCCTTCAGCGAAGAAGCGGGACCGCCCGCCGCCTGAAACCC
>NZ_JNFC01000041.1 GCF_000756385.1 Sphingopyxis sp. LC363 | reverse complement strand
TCTCCGTGCCTGACGCCGTCGCAAACGGCGGCCTCAGACCGCTACGCCAACCTAATTCCGAATGGGACTTTTGAAAGGAAATAATGCCCCTTACGACACTTTCCTGTTCCGCTCAGCCGCACGACCCGGTAATTGCTCGCTCCGCGCGGGCGGCACTGTTTACCTCGACGATCAGCTTGCGCCCTGCCAGTTCCACATTGGCAAAAACCGGCGTGCCGTCATCCATGGTCGTGACGAAGGCCCGCTTGCCTTTGGTCGCTTGCGGCTTCTTGTTCTTCGTCGCTGGTGCCAGCCAGTTCCAGAAACTGTCGCTGGCAGGTTCCAGCCATTGTGCCGCGTTCAGCCTTCGGATCAGGCTCTTGCCGACCACGCCTTTCGCCAGCGGAAAAACGATACGGTGGAACACCAGGTCATCGCCGTCGGCGTTGACCATATCCGGCGCGCTGCCGGGCATGGCCTTGCCCAGACAGTCGAGCAGCCACATGTTCGTGAACATCGGTCCCGATGCTCCCAGAAGCGCGTCCCGATCGGACGGGTCCAATTCCGCAGTGTCCTGAGTTTCGTCGGCAAGTCGGGAAAATGCATCGACCACTCGCACGGCGCCCTCAGCGCTGAACGGCAACAGCGCTCCGGAAATGCCATGGCGCCCGTTCACGTCGACAACCCTTGCGGCGATCTTGTCCCAGTTGACCAGGGTCTGGGTTGCACCGTGTTCGCGCACCGTCACCGGAGCAACGTCGCGCAGCAGATCGCGCAAGGTCATCGACTGACCAGGCACGACTTCGCTGACCTCATAGAGCGACATGACCGTATCGCGTAACGCGCGCATATAGGCCTTGTTCGGCGCCTTTTCGTTCCAGCCCCGGCGCTTGAGATAGTCATCGACCAGATTGCGACCGTCGGGTTCCAGTTCCTGCGTAAGCAGATCTTCAAAGGCGCAGCCCCATAGCGGCCCTTGCCAGTGATCGCCAATTATCTCGAATATGGCGTCAGGCTCGAGTCCGGTCGCTTCGCTCGCCGGATCGAGATGCGCGGACAGCATTTCGGCCAATGCCTCATCCCATGGCGCGCGATCCGCATATTTCATCAGGCCGGAAAGATCGTGAGCCGATTTCGATCTGGACATTCAGATGGGCCTTTCCACGCCGAGGCGGCGCATTTCTCGATAGATGGTCGATCGGCCGATGCCGAGTTGTCGTGCTGCTTCTGTCGGCGAGATGCTCGCTTCGACCAGTTTGATGGCGGCATGTACCTTGGACATGTCGAGCGGCTGACGGCCGGGCAACTTGCCTTTGGCGCGCGCGGCGGCGATCCCATCCCTGGTTCGCTCGGAGATCAGTCTCCGCTCGAAATGGGCGATGGCCCCGAACACATGGAAGATGAGTTCGCCGGCGGCCGACGATGTGTCGATCTTTTCCTCAAGACTCAGGAGCGCGATGCCCTGGCCGCGTAGCGTCTCGACCGTGGTGAGCAATTCGGCGAGCGAGCGCCCAAGCCGATCGAGGCGGACCACCGCCAGCGTGTCGCCCTTGCGGGCATAGGCGATCAGTTCGGCCAGACCGGGCCGCTCCATGCTCTTGCCCGACATGACGTCGGTGAACACCTTGATCGCGCCGGCCTCCTCCAGACGCATGGTCTGTCCAGCCACGTCCTGATCGCCGGTGCTGACGCGGGCATAACCCAGAATATCGCCCATCCCGTGCGTCTCCCAAACGGTCGTTCTCTGGACGCTATGAAGGGCGACCGCTTTGCCCAATCCATGTCCGTCCACATACTATGTCTCTTTACTCATGGCTGTCCATAGGCACAGATGACCTTTTGTGGACGGGAATCGGCATGACGAAGCGCAAGCATCAACTCCTGACCGAGAGCGAGCGCGACCAGATCCTCGCCATCCCGACTGATCGCGACCACTTGGCACGGCTCTACACCTTCGAGCCTTCGGATATCGAGATCATCGGCGCGCGACGGGAGCAACGGAACCAGTTGGGCGTCGCGCTGCAACTCGCGCTCTTGCGGCACCCGGGCATCACGCTTGCGCAGTTGATACAGGACAGGGGAGCGATACCCCATGATCTCGCCGCCTTCGTCGCGGAGCAACTTGGACTGCACGTAACCGACCTGGCCAACTATGCGGCGCGAGATCAGACAATGACGGATCATGCCCGTGTGTTGGCGGTGCGCTTGGGACTTCGGGGGGCGACCCGCGCCGATATTCCCTTCATGATCGAAGCGGCCGCGAAAACGGCATGGGCGACCGACAAGGGGATGACGATCGCGACCGGCGTCGCCACCGCCCTTCGCGAGGTCCGGATTCTGTTGCCGTCCATCTCCACCATCGAACGCGCCAGCAGCGCGGGACGTGCGCGTGCCCGTAAGCAGGCCGCCTATGCCCTGATCGCCGATCTCAGCGCCGAACAGGTCCACGCCCTCGACCAGCTCTTTGACGACGCCGACGGCATGAGCCAGCTTGCTTTGCTCAAGACCATTCCCGTCGCGGCCAAACCCGATCACATCCGCCAGATTCTCGACCGCCTGTGGCAAGTGCGGAAGATCGGCATTTCTCCCGACGTAGCTGGCCGCATCCATGGGGACCGATTTCGGCAATATGTCAGGGAAGGCCGCGCTTCGCCTGCCTATATGATCGAGCGATATATCCCCTCCCGCCGGCGCGCCACGCTTGTTGCTTTCCTGCTCGACCTCGAAGAACGGCTGACTGACAGCGCTCTGGAGATGGCGGACAAGCTGATCGGCAGCATCTTCACCCGCGCGAAGAACGCCCAGGCGCGCAGCTATGCCACCACGTCGAAGAACGTCGCGCGGCTGATGCTGATCTTTCGCAGGACGATCGACGCACTCACCGATGCAGTCGATACCGGCGAAGATCCGATAGAGGCCCTGGACGCTTCGGTCGGGTAGAACACCCTCCTGAAGGCCAGACCAGAAGTAGCGACGATCGCGGAAACCGCGAGCCTCGACCCGTTGACGGTCGCGGCCGATCGCTATGCGACGTTGCGTAAGTTCGCCCCTGATCTGCTTGAAGCGCTCCAGTTCAGGGCGGGAAAGGGCAGCGCGAAGACGATCGCCGCTGTCGAGATGCTGCGCGACCTCAACAGGTCGGGCAAACGCGATCTGCCTCCCGACGCTCCGATGCCCTTCCGCAAGGAATGGCGGAAAATCGTTGTTGGCGATGACGGCAAGATCAACCGGAGGCTTTGGGAGATCGCAACGATCGCGCATCTGCGCAACAAATTGCGGTCCGGGGATGTCTGGGTGGAGCGATCGGCGGGATACCGCCGGTTCGACAGCTACCTGCTCAGCGATCCGAAGGCCAAGCCGATCGTATCGGCTCTTGGCCTGCCACCCACAGCCAGCGAATGGCTCGAACAGCGGGGCCGCGAACTGGACTGGCGGCTGAAGAAATTCGCCCAGCGCCTGAAGCGCGACGCTCTGGAAGGTGTGCGGTTCCGCGACGGCCGCCTCCAGATATCGCCGATACGCACGATCGCGACACCCGATGCCGAAGTACTGGCTGACCGGCTCGATGCCATGATGCCACGCATCCGCATCACCGAGCTGCTGCATGAGGTGGCGCAGGAAACCGGCTTTCTCGCAGCGTTCACCAACCTGCGCACCGGCGAGGCGTGCCCCAATGAAAACGCGCTGCTCGCCACGATCCTCGCCGACGCAACCAATCTCGGCCTGTCGCGCATGGCGGCCGCGAGCCAGGGCGTCACGCGCGATCAGCTCCTGTGGACCCATGACGCCTATATCCGCGATGACAGCTACCGAGCGGCGCTGGCCGTCCTCATCAACGCGCACCACCGCCTGCCATTTTCGCGGGTCTGGGGCGACGGCGCCACGTCCAGCTCCGCATGGTTCCCGACTGACCGAAGCGCTTCCACGACGACGCTCGTCAGCGCGAGGCCGAATGGAGCTTTCGATACGGCGCCAATATAGGACATCCGATCAAGTCTTTCCTCCTGCTCGCGGCAGGGTGACTAACCTGCCTCTATAGCTCTATAATGCTCCCAAGCAGCCGCCTGACCATCTAGACTAGCCAGCGTGTCACGCTGGCGGCCAATACGCGCCATCAGTGCTTTGGGGTCATTGAGGTCTCTGGTCCTCTACGATCATGTCTGCTGCTTTTTCGCCGATCATGATGCAAGTGGCGTTCGTATTGCCGTTGATGATCGTTGGCATGATCGAGGCATCAGCCACGCGAACATTTTGCAGCCCTCGAACCTTGAGACGAGTGTCGACAACCGCCAGCGCGTCGGTTCCCATCTTGCACGTGCCGACCGGGTGATAAGAATGATTCACATGTTCAGTGAGGTAAGCGTCAATTTCTTGATCTTCATTCAGCTTGTGGGTGGGGTAGAGCGGTCGCTTGACCACGTCATTCATCGTCTCTGAGAAAAGAATGTCCTGCGTTATCTTGAAGGCGTTTCGTAACGCGGTTCGATCGTCAGGATGGCTCAGAAGATTGAGGTCGATGAGGGGATCGGACAGAGCGGAACTATCGCGAAGGCGCACTGCACCTCTGCTCTTGGGATGACCGATATTGATGAGAACCGTGAAGCCCCATTTCGTCATCAAACGATAGTCGCGTGCGTGGTCGCGATAGGCTAGCGGAATCACGTGGAGTTGGAAGTCCGGGCGGTCCCGATCGGGATCGGAGCGCAGGAACCCTCCTGCGGCAGTCGGCGGATTGCCCAGCCAGCTGCCTTTGCGCACGATATAGTGCAGAAGATCCTTTGTGCTCTTGATCAATCCCAATGGATTGAGCGCAATGCCAATGCGCTTGCGCGTCTCGAAGATCATCATGACGTCGGGATGATCATGCAGATTCTGCCCGACGCCATTTATTTCTTGAACGACTTCTATGCCATGCCGGTCGAGCTCGGCGCGCGGGCCAACACCAGAAAGCATCAGAATTTGGGGCGAATTGAACGTACCGCTGCTGACGATGACTTCCTTCTGGACATCCACCCGCCGCACTTCGCCGTCCTGCACGAACTCTACCGCGACTGCCCTATTACCATCGAAGACGATCCGCTGCGCGCGCGCATTTACTTCGACCCGGACGTTGGACCGGACGAGCATCGGGTCGATATAGCAGCGCTTCACACCGGCCCGCCGGCCGTCCTTGACGGTGAATTGGTAGACACCGATCCCTTCCTGGGTATCGCCGTTGAAATCCTCGTTCTGTGGATGACCAAGCGATGCAGCGGCCTCGATAAAGGCGCCATAGGCTTTGAAGGAAGCATCGCCGTTGGACACGTGAAGCGGACCGAAGGCGCCATGATATTGACTGTCGCCCCGGACATTGCGCTCCGCCTTTCTGAAGTAAGGCAGAACGTCGTTGTACGACCAACCTTGGTTGCCGAGGTCGTGCCAATTGTCGAAATCGGATCGGTCGCCACGGATGTAAACCATGCCATTCATCCCGCTCGACCCGCCCAGCATCTTACCGCGAGGATTATAGAGGCGGCGGCCATTCAGCGCCGTGACTGGCTCGGTATTGTAGCGCCAGTTGAGCGTGTTGATCGCAAAATCCTGGATCAGTGCCGCAAAGGCACCTGGTGTTGAAACGAGCGGCGAATTACCCGATCCGCCAGCCTCGAGTAGGCATACCGTCGTTTTCGGATCTTCCGACAAACGACTGGCGATCACGCCTCCGGACGAGCCGCCCCCGATAATGACATAGTCTGGCATATATATTGTCTCCGCAGAGATCTGGACCGACCGAGCGCTCGGCCATAGCTCCTGCCTGGTGCCGACCGGCTGGTGCTACCTAGGAAGATCGTGCCGACGCGAATGAGCCGCACGACGAACTGCGCGCGCTCTCAAGAAGCGAGAATGCGCTGATTACCGAGACCGAAATGAGATTTCGGATTGAAAATGTACTGAAGATTTCCATGGCCTCTCCCGGCGGATTTATCCTTGTCAGGGGATTTTCGCTCGATCCCGGTTCGCCAGTTTACGGTCGATGTCACCGTCGAACTTGGAAAATCCGGCCCGCGAATTTGACTTCGCTTGGCCCCGGTCGCTGCGAGAAGAGAGGACGTCACACGGCGGGAGTGGTGGGATTCGCGGTGTCTCCGAGCGAGCATCGCGGATGCTCGCCGGCGCTTGAGTCCGCCCGGGTTCCTTTGGACCGCAAGGCGACAAGCTTTTCCAAATGAACTCCCGCTCGGCGCTGCTGGATACTGACCCTCCAGGCCGTTCCCCGGTCGCAATTCTTGACGGCGCAAAGCTACAAATAATGCAGCCCGGTTTCTCCAAGCGCCAGCGCTGCCCTCCGAATAATCTCGCCCAGAGAACACGCAATAACGCATGTCTAGGGAGGATTGATTGAGACATCCGAACATGAGGAGCCTGCTCGCGGGGAGTGCGATCGGCCTTTTCGCCACTGCATACCCGATGAGCGCAGCGTGCGCTCAGACTGCCACGAACGCGCCCGCGTCATCGGTGGCATCGGGTGTCGGTGCCACGAAGGATGACAGCTCTCGACCGGGAGGCTCGACCGAAGGTGCCTTGGAGGACATCGTCGTCACGGCGCGTAAGCGGAGCGAGAATCTTCGCGATGTGCCGGTCGCGCTTACGGCAGTCTCGGGTGACACCCTCACGCATCGCAACATCACGCAGATGGTCGACCTTGTGACCACACTCCCTAACCTAACTGTCTCCTACGGTACCATCCAGCCTCGGACATTTATCCGCGGCTTTGGCTCGGGCGATAATCTCTCCTTCGATCAATCGGTCGGAAAATTCGTCGACAACGTGTCTTATGGGCGGGACCAAGACAGTCGCATTCCCTTGTTCGACCTGGAAAGAGTCGAAGTGCTGCGTGGACCTCAGGTGCTGCTGTTCGGCAATAGCGCGACGGCCGGCGCTCTCAACATCACGACGCGAAAGCCCGGCGACCGATTCGAGGCGGATGGCTCGATCGGCTATGAATTCAACAACAACGAGACGAATGTACAGGGTGGTGCAACACTCCCGGTTGCCGAGGGCGTCAGCCTGCGGGTTGCCGGCTTGCTGCAGCATCTCGACAAGGGCTGGATACACAACAATGTGACCGGCTTCGACAGTCCGCGCACGCGCAATTATGCTGGCCGCGCGATCTTGCGCATCGAGCCCAGCTCCGATCTCCAGATACAACTGAAGGCCGAATATGACCGGCTCCTCGATGAGGGCGAGAACATCCAGGTCTACAAGCAGTCCTTGGCGGTGCCGGGCCTCTTCGATGACACGAAGCTGGATGGGCGGACCTCAAACTCGAACGCCGGCCCGCCTTATTTCCAGCAAGGCTACGCCTATCTGCGAAACCAGACCTATCAGGCCGACATCAACTATCACGTCCTTGGCGGACAGTTGATCTCGACCAGCAGCTATCGAAACTACATGTCGTCCACGTCAGTCGACGGCGATGGCCTGGCCGCTGACATCTTCAACGCGTTTATCTTCAACCGCTATCGGCAGTTTGCGCAGGAACTACGTTTCGAGGGCACGTCGGGCGATTTCGATTACACGTTGGGAGGCTATTATCAGCACGACGAGATGCGTGCCTTCACGTTGATCGAGTTCAATCTGGCGCCTCTGGGGGTCCCTGTTCCACCCTTCGCACGCTATCTGAGCTTCGATCAGGACACTGATGCCTGGTCGGGCTTCGCAAACCTGCGCTGGCGGATCACGCCAAAGCTCAAGGTGGAAGCTGGCTTTCGCTATACCGACACACGAAAGGACGTGAACCAGCTGCTTGCGACGGCCAATATTATTCCCTCGCTTCCCAGAAACACGAAGCGGGTCACGGTCGCGCAACAGATAAATCCGGCGCTTGATCCGGTTCAGCTGGCGGTCCTGGGTGTCTTGCCGCATGACTACCGCGGCATTCAACAGAATGACGGTTATTTTCAGCCGCAGGTCATCGTACAATATGAGATCGCACCGGCGAACATGGTCTATGCCAAGTTCGTCAGCGGGTCGAAGGCCGGCGGCGTCGACGCGATCTCCCCTGCTTCCAATCCGAACGCGACCAAGTTCGGTCCGGAGAAAGCGACGTCCTTCGAGCTTGGCGCCAAGGGCCGGCTCGCGAGCGGCCACCTCGATTATGCGCTCACCATCTTCTCAACGACGTTCAAGGACTTGCAGCTTTCGGTCTTTGACAACGTCTCGTCGTTTCTCGTGTCGAATGTCGGCAAGGCGCGGACGCGCGGTGTCGAGCTCGAGCTCAACTGGGCCCCGGCACCCCGCCTGCGTATCGATTTCAACGGTGCCTATCTCGATGCCAGATATCTGAGCTTTCCTGGCGCGACATGCACCAACGAGCAGTCGTTGATTGCCGGCCCGACCTGCACCCAGGACCTCTCCGGCGCGCCGACGTCCTATGCGTCGAAATGGTCGGGTAACCTTGGGATCGCCTATGAGCAGCCCCTCGGCGGCGATTACCGCCTCGCCGGCCGGATCGATGTATCGGCACGGTCTTCCTATGATGCAGGCAGCACGAATTCGCCGGATGAGCGCCAGAAGGGCTATGCCCAGCTCGATGCGAACCTCGACCTCAGCCCGAATTCCAGCAGCTGGACGATCTCGCTGTTCGGAAGGAACCTGACCGACAAGCGCTATCTGAGCTTCGCTCTGCCGACCATTCCAGCGACCTTCGGCGAGATGGGAACATATTCGCGCGGGCGACAGCTTGGCGTTCGCCTGAGCGGTCGCTTCTAGACGCGCCGGGCAATCTTCACCCCGAACCAGCAATTCTGCGAGGCACTCCGATGACGTCCATTTTGTCGCAGCCGCGATATTCCGATACAGCCAGTGCGTTCATCGCCTCGCCGAAGCGTCTCCTGATAGACGGGGAATGGCAGTCCTCCTCAGGCGAGAAGTTCGTACCGGTCTACGATCCGTCGAGTGGTATCGAGATTGGGGCGATCGTCGATGCCAGCGATGCGGATGTCGATCGGGCCGTCGGCGCGGCGCGCGCGGCGTTCGATGACGGCCGATGGAGCGGCCAGTCTCCTTACTATCGGGAGATGACGATCCGAAGGCTGGCCGATCTGATCGAGGCGAACGCCACCGAGTTCGCTGAGCTGGAAGCGATCGACAATGGGAAGTCGATCACCGCCGCATCGCAGATGGACGTTCCCGGCGCGATCGCGCAGCTACGCTATATGGCAGGCTGGGCATCACGTCTCGATGGAGAGAGCGTCGAGCCGTTGCTCGCGCCATCCGGCGCTTTCCATGGTTACACACGGCGCGAGCCGATCGGCGTCGCGGCCCTGATCGTGCCCTGGAACTTTCCGCTTTTCTTCGCCGCCCTAAAGCTTGCGCCGGCACTGGCTGCGGGCTGTACGACCGTTCTCAAGCCGGCCGAACAGACAAGTCTGACGACCTTGCGGTTCGCCGAGCTGGTGCTTGAGGCCGGCTTCCCGGCAGGCGTGATCAACATCGTGACGGGCGCTGGCAGTGGCGCCGGCGCGGCGCTGGTGCGACATCCCGAGGTCGACAAGATCAGTTTCACCGGGTCGACCTCGGTAGGCAAGATGATCGCGCACTCGGCCGCCGACAGCCTCAAGCGCGTGACGCTCGAACTTGGGGGCAAGTCGCCTGTGATCGTCTTGCCCGACACCGATCTCGGACAGGCAGCTCAGGGCGTGGCGGGAGGCGTTTTTTTCAACTCTGGCCAGATTTGCACAGCGGGCTCGCGCGTCTTCGCCCATCGGGACGTGTTCGACGCGCTGGTGGAAGGGATAGCCGACGCAGCGCGGGGGATTCGTCTCGGTCCTTCGCTTGCGCCGGATACGCAGATGGGACCGCTGGTGTCGGCGCGGCAGCGCGATACCGTCATGGGTTTCATCGAGAGCGCATCGACTGAAGGTGCCTCGGTCGTTGCAGGAGGCGGTCAGCTCGCCGATCAGGGCTATTATGTGTCGCCCACGATCATCGCTGACGTCTCACCCGAGATGCGCGTGATGCGTGAAGAGATCTTCGGGCCAGTGGTTTGCGTGTCGCGCTTCGATGATCTCGACGCCGTGGTGAAGAGCGCGAACGCCACGCGCTACGGGCTGGCGGCGTCGGTCTGGACCCGCGACATCAGTGCAATGCATAGGCTGGCGCGATCAATCAAGGCGGGCACGGTCTGGGGAAACTGTCATAACGCCATCGATCCTGCCGTGCCGTTCGGGGGATACAAGGAGTCCGGGCTCGGCCGCGAACACGGGCGGGAGGGGGTGCTCGCCTATACCGAAACCAAATCGGTTCTCGTGGCTCTGTAGGTTTAGAGGGAGCGAAGACAATGGTCGGTAGGGCGGAAGCAATTGGTGGGCGGGGCCTCTCCGCGGCGGTAAGAGCCTTTTGCATCGTTCCTCTGGCCACCGGTATCGGCGACATCGCCCAAGGCGCGAAGTTTCTCGCGACCGCCGGCGCCGCGCTCCCATCCGCCGCGCTTTCCGATCCAACACTGAACAGCCAGCTGATGTTCGCCGGAGCGATCTGGCTCGGCTACGCGCCGCTCATCTGGTATGCCAGCCGCGATCTGCGTGAGCGGCTCTTGCTCCTGCGTTTGCTCTTCGGCTTCGTGTTTCTGAGTGGCCTCGCACGGACCCTGGCCTATCTTCGGTATGGGTCGCCAGGTTTCGTTCTCACCGCGGCGATAGCGATCGAGTTGGTGGTGCCGCCGGTGATCATGTTTTGGACCGCAATTGCGGACGCCCGGCTACGAAACAGGTCAGCTTGAGGGGCGGCCGCGCCAGAGGGGCAAGGTTCCGCGCAGCGCCGAATGCCGATATTCCCGCGCTGAGACTCCAAATTTGCGACGGAACGAACGGCTGAAATAGCTGAGATCGTCAAACCCGACGTCGTAAGCGATGTCAGTGATGCGGGCGCTTAGGGAAGGATCGCTCAATCGGCGACTGGCTTCGTCGAGCCGTGCGTCAGCAATGTATTTGTGACACGAGGTTCCTTGGCTGCGGAAGACGCGTTGGAGGCTCTTGGCTGAAAGCCGCAGTTTTTCACAAATATAGCTTGGACGCAGAGCCGGATCTTCGAGATTGGATTCAACAAATCTCTGTACCGAGGTCCAGCTGTCGTCGCGACGCCGGTCGGTCTCAAATTCGGCGGAATAGCAGGTCAGAATGGTGTCGCCCAGAACGCGAGCGGCGAGCGGATCGTCGGCCTCTGTCTGGAACCTCTCGAGCTGCTGCAACAATCCTATCGCATAGCTTCTCATGAGGATCGCGGAGGATCGATGCGCCGCGATACGGTAATTGATCATATCGCCGATCGGCGGGGATGAGCGACGCATACGCGCTTCGAGCATCTGCTTCGAAAAGATGAGGCAGAGATGCTCGTTATCGTCGTCGAACTCATATTGGTGCGCCGCTGCACCGTCGCAAAGCACGACATCACCCGGGCCGATTGTGATCATCCGATCGTCGAGGCGTATCGCGGCATGCCCCTCCTTCTGCACCTTCAACAGGTAGAAGTCGCGGAAAGCCTCCGCGGCATATTTGACGCTGCATGCCTTGGACGCAAACCGCAGAAGTGCAAGGTTGCTGAACAACGTCCAGGTGAATTCCGTTGTTTTGGCTCGTACCGGCGGCGTCTCGATGTCCAGATCACTGGCCAGTTGTGACGCAAAAAGCGATCGGTGGCCGACGCGGATATGATTAGCTCGTGGAACCAGCAGCCCTCCGCCCAGACCTGGCGCGTCAGAAGTTGCCGTTGAATGTCCCACTTCGTCTCTCCACGATAATGGGGCGCTCCTCTTGTTGTGCCAAAGGATTTCGCCCGGCTGCTTTCATTACGGCAATCTAGGCACCCTTGAATTCCGGTACGCGGCGCTCCCGAAATGCGGCCAGGCCCTCATTGCGATCGAACGATGAGGAGTAGGTCGAATTGACGTCCAGCTCCGCCTCGATCGCCTCCGGGAGAGCAAGTTCGACAGCGTTGTTCAAAAGCTGCTTCATGTGATGCAGCCCCAAGAGGCTCTTCGAGGCAAGTTTGTTGGCGATGCCGTCCACCGCCTCTTGGAGATCGCTATCCGGAACGATCATGCTCACGAGTGGCGCGAGCAGCGGGTTCGAGACACTGAGCAGGTCGCCGGTGAACATCAGAAACTTGGCGTGGTTCAATCCGAGCCGTCGCGGCAGTCGTGCGGTGGCTCCTGCGCCCGGCAACAGGCCGTAATTGGCATGTCCGTCTCCCAGGCGCGCGCCTTCGCCGGCGATCACGATGTCGCAGCCGAGGAGCAGTTCCATTCCGCCCGCTGTTGCGATCCCGTTGACGGCCGCAAGGATGGGCTTCGGGAAGGCTTCGATCCGCGAAACGAGATCCGTCGCGCGGCGCAGGAACCGAGCTGTTTCTGCGTCGCGGTCTGCGGGGGGGAAGTCGCCGATGAACTTGAGGTCCGCGCCCGCGCAAAAGGCACGGCCTCGTCCGGTCAGCACGAGGCAGCGCACCTCCGCCCTCGACTCCAGGTGATCAAACGACCGGTTCAGCTCGTCGATCATGATCGGGCTAAGGCAGTTGAGGTCGTTCGGCCGCTCAAGGGTGATCCATGCGACCGGACCGCGCTCCTCGAGGGAAATCTGCTCAAACGTCATCGGATATGCTTTCATCATTGTCGTCGGAATAGCGTCGCAGGATGGCGGCAACGCCGTCTGGATCATCCAGCATGAGGTTATGTCCGCCCGAGAGCGTATATGCGTCCCACTCAGGATGTTGGGTCGCTGCCTGGTGGTAACGCTGGAAATGGGGTTCCTGCGAATTGCCGTCCCCTCCGACTGCGAGGATATAGGCCTTCTTCGGGATTTCTTTGTATCGCCGGCTCTGTTGCAAAAATCGTGAAGCTTGAGCATGCTTGGCGGAGATTGGACGGACGGAACGATGACGGATTTCAAGTGGCGCCATTTCCAGGGTGATGTGATCCTGTGGGCGGTGCGCTGGTATTGTCGCTATCCGATCAGCTATCGCGACCTTGAGGAAATGCTGGCGGAACGCGGCATTTCGGTCGACCATACGACGATCTATCGCTGGGTCCAGTGCTACGCCCCGGAGATGGAGAAGCGGCTGCGCTGGTTCTGGCGGCGTGGCTTTGATCCGAGCTGGCGCCTGGATGAAACCTACGTCAAGGTGCGGGGCAAGTGGACCTACCTGTACCGGGCAGTCGACAAGCGGGGCGACACGATCGATTTCTACCTGTCGCCGACCCGCAGCGCCAAGGCAGCGAAGCGGTTCCTGGGCAAGGCCCTGCGAGGCCTGAAGCACTGGGAAAAGCCTGCCACGCTCAATACCGACAAAGCGCCGAGCTATGGTGCAGCGATCACCGAATTGAAGCGCGAAGGAAAGCTGGACCGGGAGACGGCCCACCGGCAGGTGAAGTATCTCAATAACGTGATCGAGGCCGATCACGGAAAGCTCAAGATACTGATCAAGCCGGTGCGCGGTTTCAAATCGATCCCCACGGCCTATGCCACGATCAAGGGATTCGAAGTCATGCGAGCCCTGCGCAAAGGACAGGCTCGCCCCTGGTGCCTGCAGCCCGGCATCAGGGGCGAGGTGCGCCTTGTGGAGAGAGCTTTTGGCATTGGGCCCTCGGCGCTGACGGAGGCCATGGGCATGCTCAACCACCATTTCGCAGCAGCCGCCTGATCGGCGCAGAGCGACAGCCTACCTCTGACTGCCGCCAATCTTTGCAACAGAGCCCTCGATCCTGTACGACAACACGAAGATCGCGGTCGCGAAGATCTGCGGTGACGGCAAGCGCGAGCGCACCCAGGCCTTCACCGGACTGGTCAGCCACTACCTGTTCACCGATCGCTTCGGGCGCCCCGGCAAGGGCAATGACAAGGGAAAGGTCGAAGGGCTGGTCAAGCACGCGCGGACACACTTCATGGTGCCGATCCCGCAGGCGGCGAGCTACGACGACTTTAACGCGGAATTGGAACGCCGCTGCCGCGCTCGGCAGGAAGAGCGGGCCGGACGGCACAGCCAGACGATCGGCGAGCGGCTCGTGGCCGACCTGGCTGCGATGCGTCCCTTGCCGTCAGGGACGTTCGAGCCGTGCGAGACGCGGATCGCCCGCGTATCGTCGACAGCATTGGTGCGCTACCGGACCAACGACTACTCGGTTCCGACCCGCTACGGCTTCCAGGACGTGGTGGTGAAGGGCTTCGTCGATCAGGTCGTCATCCTGTGCGGCAGCGAGGAGATCGCCCGTCACCCGCGCTGCTATGGCGAGGCCATGTTCGTGGCGAACCCGCTCCATTATCTGGCGCTGATCGAGACCAAGCCAGGAGCACTCGACCAAGCTGCCGCGTTGCAGGGCTGGGACTTGCCCGAGGTGTTCCAGCATCTGCGTCACCTCCTGGAGGCGCGGATGGGCAACAAGGGCAAACGCGAGTTCATCCAGGTGCTGCGTCTTCTGGAGGCCATCCCGATGGAGGTGGTCACCTTGGCGATAAACGAGGCGATCCATATCGGCGCGATCGGCTTCGATGCGGTCAAGCAGATCGCGCTGGCGCGCATCGAGCGCAGACCCGCCCGGCTCGATCTGGCCTCCTATCCGCACCTACCCAAGATGGAGGTAAAGACGACCCGCGCCGCCGACTATGCCACGCTCCTGCCGGAACTGGCAGCATGAGCAGGGCAACGGACGACAAGATGCCGGCCGGCACCACGGCAGGCACGCCTCAGGTTCTGCTGACGCATCACCTCAAGCAGCTCAAGCTGCCGACGGTACTGCGCGAGTATGAGAAGCTGGCCCGGGAATGCGCGCGTGATGGCGTCGATCATACCCGCTACCTGCTGCGCCTCATCGAACTGGAGCTGATCGACCGGGAACGCCGCACGGTCGAGCGCCGGATCCGTGCCGCCCGGTTCCCGGCGGTGAAGAGCCTCGATACCTTCGACTTCACGGCCATCCCCAGCCTCAACAAGATGCTCGTCCTGGAGCTGGCGCGTTGCGAATACATCCTGCGGCGGGAAAACATCATCGCGCTGGGTAACAGCGGCACCGGCAAGACCCACGTCGCGCTCGCGCTGGGCCTGGCGGCCTGCCAGAAGGGCTTCACCGTCGCGTTCACCACCGCCGCGGCGCTGGTGAACCAGTTGATGGAAGCCCGCGACGAAAAGCGGTTGCTCAAGATGCAGCGCGACCTTGCCGCCGTGAAGCTGCTGATCGTTGACGAACTGGGCTACGTTCCGCTCTCGCCCACGGGCGCGGAACTGTTGTTCGAAACCTTCTCGCAGCGTTACGAGCGGGGATCGACGATCGTCACCTCCAACCTGCCGTTCGAGGACTGGACCCAAGTTCTGGGGTCCGAGCGGCTCACCGGAGCGCTGCTCGACCGGCTCACCCACCACGTCAGCATCCTCACCATGAACGGCGACAGCTACCGCCTCAAGCAGTCCGCCCACCGCCGCCGCGCTGCCGGGGCGGAGCAAAACCAGGCCACTCCCGCCCACGCCACCGACTGACCCGCCGCAAAACGGCAAATATGCAAAGGGCCCCGATCGGGGCCCTTTGCATATCATCCGCGCTCATCTTCAATGGCCTGCTTTTACTCCGCCATCATGGCCTGGAATCCGACCGCCGTTGACACCTTGACTGGAGTACGGTAATACGCAATTATAGTTGGATAACTAAGGATATGGCCATGGAGAGAGGATTGCCGACAAAGGCGCTATGGGATCGCCTTCCCGAAATCGTTCGCTTCCGCGATCAACCGGGGATGACGGAGACCTACAGTTTTGCGGGCGCCGAGGGCACGACCGAGCTGGAAGGCCAGCTGTTCCGGCAGAGAGCGCGGCCATCTAAGGCGGTCTATTTGTTCATGCACCCCACAGCCACGGCCCAGCTGCTCCCAATGCCTGAGGCGCTTGCCGATGCGGGGTTGCACGTACTTTGCGCGTCGAGTCGCTACCCGAGAAACGATAGTGCGCTGATTATGGAAAAGGTCGCCTACGACATGGGCCAGTGGGTGCGCCACGCGCGCGAGTCGCTGGGTTATGAAAAGGTGATCCTGGTGGGATGGTCGGGCGGCGGCTCGCTATCGCTGTTTTATGCGGCCCAGTCTGAACATCCGACAATCACCCACACGCCCGCCGGCGACCTTTATGACCTGACAGCAGCGCGGCTGCAGCGGGTTGACGGAATAGTCCTCATCGCCGCCCACCTCAGCCGGGCGGAAGTGCTGACCGAATGGCTTGACCCCTCCGTCATCGACGAATTCGACCCGGACACGCGCGATCTCGAATTCGATATCTATAGTCCGGACTGCCCGAACAAACCACCATTCACCGCTGACTTCATCGCCGCCTTCCGCGAGAGGCAGCGGGCCCGCAATCGCAGAATTACCGCCTGGGCCGAGGAAATGCTTGCCACGCTCCGTCGTCGCAACGACGGCGAAACCGAACGCGCCTTCGTCACGCACCGCACGATGTGCGACGTGCGCTGGATTGATCCGACGATCGACCCCAATGGACGCGCGCCGGGGGCATCCTATCTTGGCAATCCACGCACGGTGAACGTGGGACCCGCTGGTTTGGCGCGATTCTCAACCCTGCGCTCGTGGCTGTCGCAATGGTCCTACGACCTATCCAACTCCAAGGCTGCCGTTAACGCGACAAAGATCCATCGGACCCCTGTGCTGCAGATCGAGAATGAAGCGGACGACGCGGTTCCCGCGAGCCATAATCCGATCATTCACAACGCGCTCACCGTTGCGAACAAGGAATTTGTGAGCATCAAGGGCGCGACCCATTTCTACCAGGGCCAGCCCGAACATGTCAGCGCTTGTATCGACGGGATCATCGACTGGAGCCACCGCAACGATTTGTGATCTGGCCGCCGCGATCGACGCGGCGCCTCCGCATTTTCGCTGCGGCGCGGCCGGCTTACGCCGGCCGGTCGCGGATTCCTTGCGGGGATCAGTTGTAGACGGCGTCCCGGATGTCGGACACGAACTTCCCCGACATACCCTCAAAGGCCGTGTTGGTCATGGCCACGACCGTCAGCGCGTTTGCACGATCGATGAACCAGCTATTGCCGTATCCGCCGGCCCAGTGAAGCGTTCCGGGAGACTGCGGCGACGGGACGGCGTGCGGATCTGCAAGCACTGCCCAGCCGAAGCCGAAGCCCCAACCCGGCCCCCAGGCCGCAGCCTGAGGTCCGAGCTGATCGGTCGCCATCATCTCGACTGTTTCAGGCTTCAGGATCGGACCACCCCCGAGCCGGATGGTTTCCAGAAAGTGCAGGACGTCGCCCGCAGTCCCCACCATCCCACCCCCGCCTGACGGATAGGAGTTTGGATCCAGGATACGGCTCGGCGCGAACGTTAGCGACCCGTTGAAGGCATCCAGAGGCACTACCATGCCGTCCGTGATGCGGACGGGAACGGATTCGCTGTTGAAGTAATTCGTCGCGAGCCGCTCAACATCCGCAACGGCAAAGCCGGTATCGACGATACCCAGCGGATCCGTGACCAGTTTGCGCACAGCATCGCGTAGCGAACCACCGGTAACGCTCTCAACCACCCCTCCCATCACATCCATGCCAAGGGAATAGCGAAAACCCGACCCCGGTGCGGCGGTAAGCGGGGCGGCAGCCAGGCGCCGAAGATTCTCGGATAGCGACAATCCCGGTTGATCCAACCCGTCGGAGACGTCGAGGCGACGATAATGGCCATCGCTCCCTTCCTGAAACGGATAGCCGAGCCCCGATGTGTGCGTGAGCAGATGGCGGATCGAGATGACCGGAACCGATCCATCGGACAGGCGCGGCTGAAAGTCGGGCAGGAAGCGCGTCACTGGATCGTCCAGCCTCACAACACCATCCTCGATCAGGCGCATCACGGCGGCGGTGACAAAGGGTTTGGTCACCGATGCAAATCGGAAAATGCTATCCGTTTGCATCGGCTTTTGCGATTCACGGTCTGCAAATCCCGCCGCGCGGCGATAGGCGATCTTGCCGCCCCGGGCGACGATCACGACCGTTCCCACCAAACGATTGTCGGCGAGAGCATTGTCTATCGCGCGATCCAGGCGATCGGACACATCCGCGCCTTTAAAGGCTGATGAACTCATAAGTTCAAACTCTCCCGATACTCTCGCAGACCGGACGCGGCCCGCACCTAAGCGATTGCAGTCATCAACCGCGCGGTGGAGAGCGACGACGATTCGGTCGGAGGCAAGGCCTGACCATCAGCACACCTCTCCACGCAACCTTCACGTCGCAGACCGCCACCGTGCAGTTCCTTAGTTATCTAACCATTAGTGATGTAAGTATCGGCGCGCAACATTGATGTGGGGCATCCATGGTGGCGAGGACACCCACTATCGCATCAGTCGCCTGCCTCATGAGTGATGCCGGCGACCCCTCGGTCCTCTCGGCGCCGCCGACCCGGCTTCGCGTCGGGCTCCTCGGGGGAGAGGCTCCGAATCGCAGCTTCTAGATTGGTCTGCAGCTCGCCCAATAGGGCGATCTGGAGATCCGCTTCGCGGCGCGAAATGCCGGTCTTAGCGATATCCCCAACTTCGATGCCAATGGGCAGAAGCTTCCTTTTCAGCTCGTGACCGTAAGGGGTGAGGAAGATGTTGATCTTCCGCTTGTCCGCCGCGTTGCGGACCCGGGCAACGATTCCCCGTTGCTCCATGGAAGCGATCGCCGAAAGCGTGGTCGGCTCCATCGTTCCAACAAGGTCGGACAGTTCCTTCTGGGTTAAGCCGTCCTGGTCCCACAGGACGCGCAAGAAGTACCACATGCCCAGGGTGACGCCGAACTGCTCGATCTTCAGCTGTAGCAGCTTTTGCATAAGTCGATGCGTGAGTCGGATTTGATATCCGATACTCAGGTCGAACGGCAGGTTGATTTCCCCGCTATCTCCGCTCATCGAAATCGGCCCTGCATGACCCGAACCATCGGGCCTGTTGAATGTCGAAACCAGCGTGCATTCCTTCTTGGCCCAGTCGGCCCGAAGCTGCGATTTTGGTCATCTTGGAGAACACGTCGGGAACGGGCTGGTTGTTGTTGACGATCGCCCATGCGAGGAACGACGTTCCGCTCCGATAAGGGAGCGGCGTTATGAGCCTTGGCGTTTCGAGTGGGGATCTGATCGGCTCCTGGAGCCTGAGTTTTTCGGACATCGCGTTCGTGACCGGCAAAGCGGAGACGGCACGACTGGGATTGGCGGTTCAGCTTAGATTTTTCGCCGGGCATGGCTTCTTTGTGCCGGATCATGCGTCGATACCCTCCGACGGTGTCTTGTATCTGGCGGAGCAACTTGGTCTCGATGCCAAATCCGTGAACCACTATGATTTTTCCGGGCGCACCGCCCGCCGGCATTGCGCGGAGATTTTGCGGCATCTCGGGTTCCGCCGTATGACGCAGACGGATCGCAGGGCGTTGTCGAGGTGGATTTCCGACGATCTTTGTGCGGGCGGGCAGCCGATCAATGCCATGCTCGAGCATGTTTTCCTGTGGTGCCGCGACCGCCGTATCTATGGGCCGTCGCGCAAGGAGCTGGAACGCCTCGTCCGTTCGCAACGACACCTCTATCTGGAGGCCCTGTTGGCCCGAGTCCGCGATCGGCTTGCGCCGGATGCGGTCGCCTTGCTGGAAGCCTCGCTCGCCGATCCCGATGGCCCGACCGGCTTCAACACGATGAAGGGGGATGCAGGTCAGGCGACGCTCGAAAACATTCTTGGCGTGACCGCCAAACTCGCCTTTATCCAACGGCTTGCTCTTCCCCGAGATTTCCTATCGGTCACGGGCAAGGCATGGGTCGATCAGATCGTTCGCCGGGTTGCCGGCGAGAAAGCCTCGGAGATGCGCCGGCATGTACCGGCGCGCCAGCTCGGGCTCTATGCCGTTTATCTGATGGCGCGGGAAGCTCAGCTTACGGATGCGATGGTCGACCTGCTGATCGAGACGGTCCATAAGATCGGATCGCGCTCGAAACGCAAGGTGGTGGGCGATATCGCGAAAGACATCGAGCGGGTCTATGGCAAGGAGCGACTCCTGGTCGAGATTGCCAGCGCTTCGATCGACGATCCATCCGGGCGCATCTGCGATGTCATTTTCCCAATCGCCGGCAAGGACAAACTGGCGGCGATCATCAAGGAAAGCCAGGCAAAGGGCGCCTTGGATCGGCGGATCTACAAGGTGATGCGGAGGTCATGGGCCAATCATTATCGCCGTATGCTGCCAAGCCTGCTTTCGGCACTGGAGTTCCGGTCGAACAACGCCGTGTGGCGTCCGGTGCTGGCGGCCCTGGACTGGATCAGAAGCAAAGTGGATGATGGATGCCGCTACGTGCCGCCGCACGCAGTGCCGGTCGACGAGGTCATTCCGGCGAGATGGCGCAGTTCCGTCATTGATGAAGAGGGGCGCGTAAACCGGATCAGTTATGAGCTTTGTGTCCTCGCGCAACTGCGCGATCGCATCCGTTCTAAGGAAATCTGGGTTGTCGGGGCGGACCGATACCGCAATCCCGATGACGATCTTCCCAAGGACTTCGATGCGCGGCGAGAAGCATATTACACAGGATTGAACCTGACGGCGGATGCGCGTGCATTTTCAAGCGCCATCCGGGAAGAGCTTGCTCAGGAACTGTTGCTCCTCAATGCCAATATTCCCCGGAACGACAAGGTTCGGCTGCTGTGGCGCGGCGAGAACCGTATATCTCTCACCCCGTTCAAACCCTTGCCCGAACCCAGGGGTCTCGCCTCGATCAAGACCGAGATCGGCCAACGCTGGCCGATGACCGGGCTGCTCGACGTACTGAAGGAGGCTGCCCTTGATACGGGACTTCTCGAAGCGTTCGAAACATCGGCCTCGCGTGTTGCACTGCCGAAAACCGCGCTGGATCAACGTCTCCTGCTATGCCTCTACGGCCTGGGAACGAATGCCGGGCTCAAGCGGATCGCCGGCGCCACCCCCGATGTCAGCTATGAAGAGCTGCTGCATGTCCATCGCCGCTTCGTTCATGCCGCGGCGCTCAAGGAGGCGTGTGCCAGGGTTGCGAATGCGACCCTGGCAATCCGCAATGCTGCAGTCTGGGGGGACGCCGGCACGGCCTGTGCGTCAGATTCCACAAAGTTCGGAGCCTGGGATCGCAACCTGATGACGGAATGGCATGCGCGTTATGGTGGACGGGGCGTCATGATCTACTGGCATGTCGAACGACGCGCGACATGCGTCTATTCCCAGCTCAAGCGCTGCTCTTCCTCCGAGGTCGCCTCCATGATCGAGGGCGTGCTGCGCCATTGCACCGACATGGAAATCCAGCGCCAGTACGTCGATAGCCACGGCCAGAGCGCAGTCGGCTTTGCGTTCTGCCGACTCCTTGGATTTGAGCTTGCCCCGCGGCTGAAAGCAGTGGCACGCCAGAAACTGGCCCTTCCCCAAGCCGGCATGCGCACGCGGCTTTCCAATTTACTGCCGATCCTCTCCAGCCCGATCGACTGGGACGAGATCGAGCAACAATATGACGAAATGGTCAAATATGCCGCTGCCATGCAATCGCGCACCGCCGATCCGGAAGCGATCCTGCTCCGGTTTGCCAGAGCCGAAGTGATGCACCCGACCTACAAGGCGCTGAGTGAACTCGGCCGCGCGGTCAAAACAATCTTCCTATGCCGGTATTTGCGTCAGGAGGCATTCCGCCGCGAGATCCACGAAGGGCTGAATGTGGTTGAGAACTGGAACGGCGCTAATGGTTTCGTGTTCTTCGGCAAGGGCGGCGAGATCGCCACCAACCGCATCCATGAGCAGGAAATCTCCGTTCTGGCGCTACACCTCCTGCAAGCGTCGCTGGTGTATGTGAACACCCGCATGCTTCAGACCGTACTGGTTGAGCCGAAGTGGGCGGGGCGGATGACGCCGGAAGATTATCGTGGTCTCACGCCGTTGATCTACAGTCATGTGAACCCTTATGGCCGCTTCGACCTCGACCTGAACGACCGGATTGATTTTGGACGGCTTGCAGCGTGAGGCGGCTGATCGGCCTATAACATTTGGGTACACCCAGAGTGATAGGGCCGAGTGACACCATTCGTCTGTCACAAAAGGGTGGGTTTGCGCTCAATGTGACGATACACTGCAAGAGCCACCCTAATGTGACGGATTTTGCACTTGGCTCGTATCGGATATGCCCGCGTCAGCACCACGGACCAGGATCTGGATATCCAGATTGGCCGCCTCAAGAATGCAGGTTGCGAAATTATCCGTTCCGAGACCGGATCGGGGGCCTCGCGGAGCGGGCGCACGGAACTGGAAACGATCATGCAGTTTATGCACACCGGCGACGAGCTGGTCGTGCTGCGGCTCGACCGGCTCGGCCGCTCCACGCGCGATGTCCTGAACCTGGTGCATGAGCTTGATGAAAAGGGAGCTTCGCTGCGCATCCTTGAGCCAGAGGTGACGACGGCGGGCGACATGGGGCGAATGGTCATCACCATACTCGGCATGGTCGCCGATATGGAGCTGAAGTTCATCAAGGATCGTCAGCGCGCCGGGATCGAAGCGGCGCGCGCCGAAGGCGTTTACAAAGGCCGGAAGAAGAACGTCGATGACGATGAAATCCGCCGTCGCCTTGCCGCCGGCGCCAGCAAGGCCCGCGTTGCCCGCGACCTGAAGGTCTCACGAATGACCGTCTATCGGGCGCTCGACATTATTCCGTCACAGACCAAACTGCCGGAAAAGCCGCCCACTGCCAGCATCGCCCTGCATCTGATTATCGAGAACTTCAACAAGCGTGGAAGAGGTAGAAAACCCGCTCGGGAGCGGATTGAGGCGATGCTGGAACGCGACTACGCCATGGTAAAAAACGGCAATTGTGATTACAAACTGACCGTCGCCTATGACCCCGATCCGGATGGCATTTCCCTTGATGAGGAAATCCAAAGCCTCCTCTCCGAGATGTTCAACATCGCAGAGAGCTACAATTGCTCCATGGAAGCCGATATCTACGAGGTCGGTGGTCAGCAACGGTCCTGGTAGAATCAATCAAGCGTTCAGTGTTCGTTCTTCAACCTGGCCAAAATCGCAGCTTCGGGCCGACTGGGCCCAATTGTCTAAACGCAAGGTAATGATGCTTCGCGCTTTCCCGCTCCCCACCCTCGCGCGCACGGCGCTGTTCGCCGTGTTGGCATTGATGCTGGTCTTGCGGGTCGGGCCGCTCTGCGAGGCCGTTGCCGTCGCGGCCGTTCCGAGCGCGGCGACGATGGTCGATTGCGAGGGCAAGAGTCATCGCGCACCAGACAACAAAGCACCCGCGCCAGCCTGCTCGATGCCCTGCGCCAGTGCCTTTCAGGGCGAGCCGATCGCTCACGTAGCGCCGCTCCCCTTCGCCGCTATCGTTCCCTGGCCCGGGCGCCAGGCCAATCTGGCCGGGCTGGCCCGCGCGCCGGCGACGCCCCCTCCGCGAGCTGCGTGACACCGACCAACGCACTCAATCAATTTCGGAGATATTAATGACCACGATCAAGATCATCGGCGCGGCCATCGCGCTGACTCTCTCGACCACCGCGATGGCCGCTACGGCCACTTGTTGCGCCGATATGGCGTGCTGTAAGGAGGGCGCGGACTGCTGCAAGGATGCCAAGAAGGCCGGCGATCATGCCGACCATTCGGGCGAAGCGCAGCACCGCTAAGGATATGGGGATGGGGGCGGGCGACCGCCCCCATCCTTCTCCCGCTAATCCTTGCAGGCCGAGGAGTGAAGCGCCCCGGGTTTTCCGGAGGCTCCGATTTATGAGAAGGAGCTTTCGTTATGAGTAGAACCCGGAACAAGTTTTCACCTGAGATCCGCGATCGTGCAGTGCGTATGGTTGGCGAACATCGCGCCGATTACGGTTCGGAGTGGGAGGCGATGTCTTCGATTGCCGCCAAGATTGGCTGTACGGCCGAGACGCTGCGCCGCTGGTGCCGCGAGGAGGCGAGCCGACGAGCGGGGCCAGCGGCGCTTGCCGCTGATGAGAAGGCCAGGATCAAGCTGCTCGAGCGCGAGGTAAAGGAGCTGCGGCGCGCGAACGAGATCCTGCGCAAGGCATCGGCGTATTTTGCGCTGGCGGAGCTCGACCGCCGCGAGAGGTGATGATGTCGTTCATCGACGCGCATCGCGAGGACTTGGGTATCGAGCCGATCTGCCGCGAACTGGCGATCGCCCCGTCCTCCTATCGTGAACATGCTGCCCGTCTGGCCGACCCCGCCAGGCGTTCAGCACGTGCCCGGCGCGATGACGACATGCGCGAGCATATCAAGCGCGTGCACGAGAACAGCTTTGGCCTCTACGGCGCGCGCAAGGTCTGGCATCAACTGCGCCGCGAGGGTATTTCGATTGCCAAGTGCACGGTGGTGAGAACGGCGGAGCAATATTCGACCACGGTAGCGGCGGGATAGTCCTGCTGCGGGCGGCGTAAAAGTCGTCCACCTTGAAGCCTTTCTGCCGAGTCAGGGAGGTGTGGGGATCTACAGCGTGGAAC
>NZ_JNFC01000040.1 GCF_000756385.1 Sphingopyxis sp. LC363 | reverse complement strand
TTTTTTCGCTGAAAATCAAGCGGTTGGCCGGTATGCCCGCGCCCTTCATCGCCCCGCCGACCTCGCCCCCGCGCCCCGGAACCTCCCCATCGGCCATGTCGACATACGCGACACCTTCGGCAAGTTTCAGCGCCGTCTCGAAACTGTCGGCCAGCCGCGTCTCCAGCCCTTCGCGCACCGCGATACGGTCGACGACCACCTCGATATCATGCTTGTATTTCTTGTCGAGCGCCGGCGCCTCGCCGATTTCGTAGAACTCGCCGTCGATGCGGACGCGCGTGAAGCCGTCCTTCTGCCACTGCGCGAGCTCCTTCTTATACTCGCCCTTGCGGCCGCGCACGACGGGAGCGAGCAGATAGGCGCGCGTACCCTCGGGCAGCTCCATCACGCGGTCGACCATCTGGCTGACCGTCTGCGCCGAAATCGGTTCCCCCGTCGCGGGCGAATAGGGGATGCCGACGCGCGCCCAAAGCAGACGCATATAGTCGTAGATTTCGGTGACGGTCGCGACGGTCGAGCGGGGGTTTCGGCTCGTCGTCTTCTGCTCGATGCTGATCGCCGGCGAAAGCCCGTCGATATGCTCGACATCGGGCTTCTGCATCATCTCGAGAAACTGGCGGGCATAGGCCGAGAGGCTCTCGACATAGCGCCTTTGGCCCTCGGCATAGATGGTGTCGAAGGCGAGCGACGATTTGCCGCTGCCCGACAGGCCGGTGATGACGATCAACGCGTCGCGCGGCAGGTCGACGTCGACGCCCTTGAGGTTGTGTTCGCGCGCACCGCGAACCGAAATATGGGTGAGACTCATGGGAGGGATTTGTTCCAGATTTGTTCTGATAGCGCAAGGGCGGTTTGCGCCCGTTCGCCGCATAGATAGGTGGCCCGATGCGGCGCCGCAATGCGGGTGTTTCCACCAACCCCACAAAGGCTTCGACCAGCGTCGGGCCGCTCGCTTGACCCTCCGGCGCGGCGGGCGGACAAGGATGGCCATGCGCGCCGCGTCTACACGCGGCGCCGGGGAATGGGAGACTGGGGATATGAAGAATTTCACTTCGAGCGTCGCGGGGCTGGCGATTGCGGTAGCGCTGGTTGCGACGCCCGCCATGGCGAATGACGTCGATGCGCGGGATATGCTCAAGGCGGCGGCGGAAACGGGCGGGGACGATGCCCCGGCGGAAGATGCGCTGACGGCCCTGACCTTCGGAAAATGGGGTGTCGATTTGGGCGCGCGCGACACTTCGGTGAAGCCGGGTGACGATTTCGACAAATATGCGAACGGCGGCTGGTTCGCCCGAACCGAGATTCCGGCCGACCAGGCCTCGGCGGGGGTCGATTATGACGTCTATAATCTGACCCAGCGGCAGCTTCGCCAACTTGTGACGAGCGCGCCTGCGACGAGTCAGGTCGGCGGCCTTTATCAGAGCTTCATGGACGAGGCGCGGGTCGAGGCGCTCGGCACGAAGCCGCTGATGGCCGACATCGCCGCGGTCTCGGCGATCGCGGACAAGAGCGCCATGGCGCGTTTCATGGGCAGCACGCAGGGGACATTCGGTTCGACGATCGTCAGCGGCGGCCCCTATGCCGATACCGCCGATCCGACCGTCAACGTGCTCTGGCTCGGCCAAGCGGGGATCGGCCTGCCCGAACGCGACTATTATCTGAACGACAGCTTCAAGCCGCAGCGCGACGCCTATCGCGCCTATATCGCGCGGACGATGAAGATGGCGGGCAACGCCGACCCCGAAAGGGCGGCCGACGCGATCATGGCGTTCGAGACCGAGATCGCGAAGGTCAGCTGGGCGATCGCCGATCGCCGCGACATCGGCAAGATCAACAACCCGATGTCGTCGGACGAACTCGCCGCCTATGCGCCGGGGCTCGATTGGAAAGCGTGGTTCGACGGCGCCGGCATCGCGCCGCAGAAACGCATCATCGTCAACGAGAAGACCGCAATTCGCGACATCGCCGCGCTCTATGCCAAGACCCCGCTCGACACGATCAAGCTGTGGCAGCAGTTCCATGTCGCAGACAATGCGGCGCCCTATCTCGACAAGACGTTCGTCGACAGTCGCTTCGAATATACGAAGGCGCTGAGCGGGGTCGGCGAGCTGCGTCCGCGCTGGAAACGCGGGCTGACGCTCGTCGACGGCAGCCTCGGCGAACTGGTCGGCGAGACCTATTCGAAGCAATATTTCCCTGCGAGGGCCAAAGCCAAGATGGAGACGCTCGTCGCGAACCTGAAGCTCGCGATGGGCGATCGCATCCGGGCCAACAGCTGGATGGCGCCCGCCACGAAGGATGCAGCGCTTGCCAAGCTCGCGAAGATGGACGTGATGGTCGGCTATCCCGACAAATGGCGCGACTATTCGGAGCTGAAGATCGACCCCGTCGATCTTTACGGCAATGTGAAGCGCAGCTCGGCCTTCGAATATGCCTATGCCCTGTCGGACCTGAACAAGCCCGTCGATCGCAAGAAATGGGCGATGAACCCGCAGACGGTGAACGCCTATAATGGCGGGCTGGAGAACAAGATCGTGTTTCCGGCGGGCATATTGCAGGCGCCCTATTTCAGCGAGAGCGTCGACGATGCGGTCAATTACGGCGCAATCGGCGCGGTGATCGGCCATGAGATCACCCATGGGTTCGACGATCAGGGCCGCAAGATCGACGCCGAGGGCGCGGTGCGCGACTGGTGGACCGCCGAGGACGCGGCGCGTTTCGATGCCCAGGCGAAGGCGTTCGGCTCGCAATATGCGACCTATGAGGCGGCGCCCGGCGCCTTCATCAATCCCGACCTGACGATGGGTGAGAATATCGCCGACCTCGCGGGGCTGGAGGTCGCTTATGATGCCTATCACCGCTCGCTTGGCGGCAAGGAAGCGCCAGTGATCGACGGGCTGACCGGCGATCAGCGCTTCTTCCTCGCCTTTGCGCAGGCGTGGCGCGACAAGGCGCGCGACGACGCGATCAAGCAGCAGGTGGCGAGCGACCCCCACAGCCCCGCGCGCTGGCGCATCATCGGTCCCGTGCGCAACGTCGATGCGTGGTACAAGGCGTTCGGCGTTGACGCGGGCGCCAAATACTATCTGAAGCCCGAAGAACGCACGAAAATCTGGTAGGTCCTGGGACCCCTTTCTCAGGACCGGGCGGGGGCGGCCTCGTGCCGTCCCCGTACCGCTATCGCGAGCAACGAGAGCGCGGCGCCCAGAATGATGAAGAGCGCAGGGAACCCGCCAAGCACCGACATCATGCGGATGCCGCCGATCCCGCCGGCAGCGACGAGGATCGTTCCGACCAGCCCGACGGTCGCGCCCCAAACGATCTTGACCATCAGCGGCGCCTCCGGCGTTTCGGGGGAGATGCCGTGCGTCGAGAGCGCGCTCATCGCCGAGACATTGCTGTCCGCCGCGGTGACGTAGGAGATGAAGATCGCGCCGATCAGCAAGGTGAGAACCGGCAGGCCGCCGCCGAGCTGGTCGAACAGCCGATAGAGGAGCGGATCGGGGCCGACGCTGCTAAGCACGGCGTAAAGGTTGCCGCCCGATTGCTGGTCGAGGGCGATGGTCGTGCCGGCGATGATCGTCATCCATGCCGCACCGAATAGCGACGGGAGCAGCAGGTTGAACAGGATGAAGGCGCGGACGGTGTAACCGACCGCGAGGCGGCCGAGGAAAAGTGCGGTGACCGGGGCCCAAGCGAACCAGTTGCCCCAGTTGAAGATCGTCCATTGTCGGTGCCATTCGGGATCGACGTCGACACCGATGCTGCGTGGCAGGAATGTCGCGACGTGATCGGCCGCGCCCGCGATGCCGAGCCCGGCGAGCCTGTCCGCCGGCCCCGCGATCAGCACGAACAACAGAATCGCGAAGAACAGCCAAATATTGAAGAGCGAGAGGCGCGTGATGCCGCGCTGGAGGCCGAGCGCGGCCGACAGGATGAAGGTCGCGACAATCGCGCCGGCGATCGTCCAGCGGAGCGGCGCGCCGCCCGTGAAACCGCCGAGCCCTTCGATCCCGCCGGCGAGCGCGAGAACGCCGGCACCGAGTGAGGCGGCCATGCCGGCGACGAGCGCGAAGAGGCAAAGGATGTCGATCGCGACGCCCGCTACGCCATGCGCGCGCTGGCCGAGCAGCGGGACGAAGAGCGACGAAAGGCTGAAGGGCTCGCGGCGGTTGTAATAGACCAGCGCGAAGGCGAGCCCGGCGACGGTGTAGATCGCGTAGGGCGTCAGCGTCCAGTGCAGGAACATCGTCGACATCGCGAAGGTCGCGGCGGCGTCGCTGCCGGGCTCTAGCCCGAGCATCGCGGGCGGATCGTTGAGGTGGAACAAGGGCTCGGCCGCGCCCCAGAAGAGGATGCCGGTGGCGATGGTGGTGCAGAGGGTTACCGCGAACCAGCGCCAGCGCGAGAGAATGGGCGTCGCACCCGGGCCGCCGATGATCCGCCCGCCGAGCGGCGAGAGAGCGATGCTCGCGAGCAGCGCCAGAAAGCCGATCCCCGCCCAGGCGAAAAGCGGCGAGAAATTGCGAAGGATCCAGTCGTTGATCGCGGTTTCGGCCGCGACGACGGCTGCGCCCTGCCACAGGCTGAGGATGACGGCGGCGAGCAGCACCGCCAGCGGCGTGAAAAATACCGGGCGGTTGAGGGGATGTTTGGTGAGCGGGCGTTTAGGGGGTGCTGGCAAAGGGGCGGCCGATCGGACAGGGTGAACTCCAGCATGGCGGCTGCCCCGCCCGAGGTCAAATCGGCGGGAACGGTCCACCGGACCAAGCGTTCGACCGCCGGACAGGAATGATTTGAAGGAGTGACTTCGATGACCAGAAGGATTTGGGCGGCGACCGCCGCTTTCGCGCTGCTTTCGTCGGGCCAGGCGATGGCTTGGCGGGCGCCCGAAGCGGCCCCCGCTACCGAACCCGCGGCGACGCCCGCGCCCGCCGCCGAAGAGAAGGCGCCCGACGGCACAACGCCGGAGGAGCGCGCGAATACGGCGCGGCTCAACGCCGAACAGGCCGCGCGCGCGCGTTCCGACAACACGATTTATGCACAGGAAGTGTCGGCGGCGCAGCAGCAGGTGGCGCACGACCAGCAGGTCTATGCCGATGAAACCGCGGCCTATGAGGCCGAAAAGGCGCGCGTGGCCGCCATGTCGGCCGAAGAGCGGATCAAATGGGAGGCCGACGTCGCGGCGTGCAAGGCGGGCGATACGACGCGCTGCGCGCCGCCCGCGCCCGTGCCGCCGAAGTAGGGGCTGGAGAATTTGGAATGCGGCGAGCAGTTAATCTGCAACGCCCATCCGTTCGTGCTGAGCTTGTCGAAGCACCGTCCTGTTTTTTGACGTAGCAAAGGAATGACGGCCCTTCGACAAGCTCAGGACGAACAGCTCATTTGTTGTAGATTGAACTAAATCCGTTCAAGATTCTCAATATTTCGTCGTCGGCGCGACAGGCGTTTCGACGGGCGGGGTTCCCTTTTCCGTAACCGGTAGGGCTATGTCTTCGGGCGCGAGCGTTTCGAGCCGCGGGCCGGGGTCGGGAAAGCGACCGCCATATTGGTAGCCATCGTCGGCGGGTTCGGGGGCGGGTTCGGGGACCCGTTCGTCCGGCAGCGGCGCGTCGAGGTCGACGGCGCCGAGTTCGCGGAAGGCATTCTCCATCCTTGACTCGCGTTCGACGCGAAGCCGGGCCGCGACGCCATAGCTGTCGGGGCAAGCGAAGCACGGGGCGGCGGTTTCGCCCTGCGGTACGCGCGCGTCGGGGTTGGCGCTGTACTGCGCATAGGAGGCGGGATCATCGCCGATGCGCGCTGCCGCAAGCGGTTCGGCACTCTTGTCGCCCAGCAGCACTCCGGCGAGTGCTCCCGCCAGCGCGAGCAGCAGCAAGCGGAGCAGCAATTCGCCGCCGCGCCGACTCGCAACGAAAGATAATTTCCTGGCCACTGGCGGATTTGACCCCAAGCGCGTGTTCAATGCAAGTCCGGCGCCATGATATTGCCCCGCCGCCGGCCATTCGTCGACGGATGGACGCACTTCGTCCGTAAATCGAGCGGCCGTTCGCCCCCATCGATCCAAAGATGAATCCCATGACGTCCAAAGAGTATTACCCGTGTTGCGGGATATCGGAAGACGGTCTCCCCGGTCCGCGATCCGGTATCCCGCATCCCTTGTAGAGAGGACTCCCCCATGGCGAAATTTTCCCTCATGCTGCTGGCAGTGCCGCTGGCGACGGCCGGCCTCGCTGCGCCCGCTTTCGCGCAAGACGACACGCGGAGCGTTACCGTGTCGTATGACGATCTGAACCTGTCGAGCGAACGCGGCCGCGAACGGTTGACGACCCGCGTCAAGATGGCCGTCCAGAAGGTTTGCGGATCGCCGAGCCGCGTGACGCTGCGCGAGCGCGTCGCCGAGCGCGAGTGCATGGCGCACGCGACGCGCGATGCCGAAACGAAGCTTGCCGCGCTGTTCAACGGCGGCGGCACGCGACTGGCCGACCAAGGGCCGGTGGTCGTCGCCGCTCCCTGACCAACCCCGGCCGTATGTCGTCCCAAGAAGGCGGTCTTGCCCAACGGCATGACCGCCTTTTTTGTGGTAGCTGCCATTGGATGGTTTGATATCTCTCCCCTTGAGGGAGAGATACGAAGGCTTGGCAGCTTGCTGCCTAGCCGAAGTTGAGAGGGGGTTTGCGTCCGCCGGCGTCGCACCCCCTCTCCAAGCTTCGCTAGCTCCCAAGGGAGCAAGCTGCGCTATCCTCTCCCTCAAGGGGAGAGGAGCATATGTCCGCTCCTCACCCAAGGTGACATCTTCCAGCGAGCCGGCGGCATGGCCGCCGTTTCGTCAGGCGTGCATGATCGCCTTGACGTCGTGCAAATAGGTGCGGCCGATGCGATGGATGCCGCCTTCGCCCAGATCGACGCTCCACGCGCCGTCGCCATGATGTTTCAATCCGACGATCCCTTCGCGGCGGATCATCTTCGAGCGGTGGATGCGCATGAACTGGTCGGGGTCCATGCGCGCTTCCAGTGACTTGATCGTCTGGTGAATGAGCCAGCTGCGGCCGCCGACGTGCAGGCGCATGTAGTCGCGCTCTGCCTCGATGAGGTCGACTTGGCCCGCGTCGATGCGCAGCATCTCGCCGCGGTTCTGGACCCAGAATTCGTTGATCCACTTGCTCTTTTGCGCGGGCGTCCGCTCGGTCATCCGCCATTCGCGGACGCGCGACAGCGCGCGCGCGAGGCGGTCGGGCGACACGGGTTTGAGCAGATAGTCGACCGCGGCGACGTCGAATGCCGCGACGGCATAGCGATCGAAGGCGGTGACGAAAACGACCGCGGGCGGATTGTCCATGGCCTCGATCGCCGCGGCGACCTCCAGCCCGTTGAGGTCGGGCATCGCGATGTCGCAGAGCACGAGGTCGGGCGCGAGCGCGTCGACCATCCGCAGCGCCGACGCACCGTCGCTCGCGGTGCCGACGAGCGCGACGCCATCCTGTTGGCCGGCGAGGATTTGCAGGCGCTCGATCGCGAGCGGTTCGTCGTCGACGATCAGGGTGCGAAGCGTCTGTATCATGAGGGTCAGCAAGCCTCCCTAGCCAGCGGCAGCCACAGTGATACCACAAAACCGCCATCGTCCGACGGGCCCCATTCGCAGCCGGCGGTGGGGCCATAGCGCGTCAGCAGGCGCTCGCGGACATTGCCGAGGCCGAGGCCGGTGCCCGAGGCGGGAACCGGCGCCCTGGGGTCGATGTCATTCTCGATGCGAAGGATGAGCAGCCCAAATTCGGCGCTGGCGGCAAGGCGGATCGCGATTTTGCCCTTGCTGGGCGAAACGCCGTATTTGATCGCATTTTCGATGATCGGTTGCAGGATCAGCACCGGCACGCAGGCGTTTTTCAGCTCGTCGGGCATCGTCACTTCGACCTGGAGCCGGTCGGGAAAGCGCGTCTGTTCGATGTCGAGATAGAGGCGTTGAAGCGCGATTTCCTCGTCGAGGCTGACGAGCTGTTCGGGGTCGACCGCCAGGCTCGAGCGGAGGAAGGACGAGAGGTTCATGATCATCGTCTCGGCCTCGCTTTTGGATCCCTTCAGGACCAGCGTTGACAGCGAGTTGAGCGTGTTGAAGAGGAAATGCGGATTGACCTGGTAATGGAGTGCGCGAAGCTGCGCGGTTTGCGCTTCCATTCGGAAATGATTGGCGCGCCGTTCGACCGCGCGCATTTCGTTGGCATAGCCGAAAGCGACGTAAAGCGCCGCCCATACGGCGAAAAAGAAGTACCAGCGGATCGAGCTGTCGAGGATCAGGACCATTTCCCAGGCGACGGGAAATTTCGACTGCACTTCCTCGATGATCTTCGCGGTGTCGGGTGCGGGAAACCAATAGAAGAAGACGAGCAGGTTGATCGTCGCATAGACGACCACGAGGGGGATCGCGGCGCCCATCGCCGCGGCAAGGCGGGCGCCGAAGCTTTGCGGCTGCGCGCGCTGGAGCAGCTGATAGAGGACGAAGGTGCACAATATACCCGCGATGACGACGATCGCGCGGCGGCCGGCATAGGACCATTGATCAGGCGCGCCCGTCAGCATCGCGAGCCCCGTGGTGATCAGGAAATAGATCAGCCACATCGCGATGATCGACCCGATCGCGACGCGCGGGTTGACGCGGGCGTCGGAGGCGCGCCAGTCGGGCGCCGCTGCCAGCATTTTCGCGCGCTGGTCGCGCAGCGCGTCTTTGCGGTTTGTCACATTCATTGACGTTGCTTTAGCGGCAAAAGCCGGTCGATGGCTAGCGGGCGCCGGGCCGCCAGTCGAAGCTGCGCGCGCCTTGGTCGAAAGCGGCCGCCGGTCAGCCGGCGGGTTACGGCAGCGTGCGGCGCCAGTTGCCGCGCCGGTAGATCGCCCACGCCATCGCGAGCGAGGCGAGCGACGACGAGGGAAAGCTCCACCAGAGGATGTCGCTGCCCACCGTCGGATAACCGAAATAATAGATGCCGAGGCGGATCGGGAACATCGACAGGAAGAGGATGACGAGCGGCGGCACGACCGATCCGTTGGCGCGCAACGTGCTGATCAGCACGATCGTCGTACCGAAAGGCAGGAAGGTCCAGGTCGCGATGAGCTGGATATTGCGCGCGACCTCGATCGCGGAGCTCTCGCTGCCGAGGAAGAGGGCGAGCGCGGCGCGGTCGAAGATCAGGAGCAGGACGATGAGCGCCCCGGTCATCGCGAGGTTGATCATGATGCCGCTGTTCGTCACCGACGCGACGCGGTCCCAGCGGTTCGCGCCGATATTCTGCGCCGCCATCGAACTGACCGCCGCACCGACCGCGAGCGCGGGCATCTGGATATAGTTCCAGAGCTGGAGCGTCGCGCCATAGGCGGCGGCGGTGACCAGCCCCTCGCGGTTGACGAGGCCGACCATGACGAGCCCGGCGCCCGAGATGACGAGCATCTGCGCGCCCATCGGCAGGCCGCGGCCGATGATGAAACGCAGCTCCGACCATTTGGGGTAGAGATAGGATAGTTCGCGGCCGCGCAGGCGCAGGACATGGTTCTTCGCATAGAACCAGCCGATCATGCCCGCGAGGCTGATCGTGCCGGCGGCGGCGGTGGCGAGCGCGCTGCCCGCGATGCCGAGGCGCGGGAAGGGGCCGAGGCCGAGGATCAGCACGGGGTTGAAGACGATGTCGAGCACCACCGCGAGGATCATGAAGCGCAAGGGCGTTATCGCATCGCCCGCGCCGCGCGATGCCATCATCAGCGTCACCGACAGCATCGAGGCGGGGACGGCGAGGAAGGTGACGCGGAGATAATCGTGCGCGAGCGCGAAGGCCTCGGGCGGGGTTTCGAGCCAGCGCAATATGCGATCCGACGCGAACCAGCCGACGACCGCGATCACGACCGAGAAGATCAGCGCGAGGCCGATGACGCCGCCGGTCGCGCGGCGCGCGGCGTCGACGTCGCCGCGACCTATCGACTGGCCGATGAGGACGGTCGCCGCCATGCCGAAACCGAAGAAGGCGCCGAACATCAGGAACATGATGATGTTGGCGTTGGCGGTGGCGGCGAGCGCGCCTTCGCCGAGGAATTGCCCGACCCAGATCGCGTTCACCGACCCCGAGAGCGTCTGGAGGATGTTCGACGCGAGCGTCGGCAGCGCGAAGAGGATCAGCGTTTTGGTGATCGGGCCGTGGGTCAGATCCATCCGCCCGTCGCGCGCGGTCTGGCGCGGCGGGATTGGGCTCGCGGCGGGATCGGCCGCCGCCGCGACGGGCGTCGGCGTGACGGGGCTTTCGCCGTCACTCACCCCAAGCGGGCCAGTGCGGCGGTCAGGCGGTCGGCTTCGGCCTCCTTTGCGGCGTGGTCGGCGCGCGCTTTTTCGACCGCTTCGGGCTTGGCGCGTTCGACGAAGGAGGGATTGTTCAGGCGGCCGGCGAGGCCGTCGCGTTCCTTCGTCGCGGCGGCGAGCGCCTTGGTCAGCCGGTCGCGTTCGGCGGCGATGTCGATCACGCCCTCGAGCGGGACAGTGATCGTCTCGCCCTCGACGACGAGCTGCGCCGATGCGCCCGCGGGGGCGGAGTCGAAGCTGACGCTTTCGAGGCGCGCGAGGCGGTCGAGCTGCGCCGCGAGCTTGTCGGTGCGGGATTTCAGCGATGCCGGGAAATGCGCGGTGAGGCGCGCGCCCGGCGGCAGGCCGAGTTCGGCCTTGGCGGTGCGCAGTTCGCTCACGAGCTTGATCAGCCAGTCGATATCAGCGCTGGCGTCGGCATCGCGTGCGGCGTTCGGCGCGGGCCATTTGGCGGTGATCAGCGGATAATCGGCGCGGTCGCCGAGCCCGGTCCACAGCTCTTCGGTGATGAAGGGCATGAAGGGGTGGAGCATGACGAGGATCTGGTCGAGCACCCAGCCGGCGACGGCCTTGGTCTCTTCGTCGATGCTTCCCTTGATCAGCTCAAGATACCAGTCGCAGAAGCGGTCCCACGCAAAGCTGTAGATCGCGTTCGCGGCTTCGTCGAAGCGATAGGCGGCGAAGGCACTTTCCATCGCGGTGACGGTCGCGGCGACTTCTCCGATGATCCAGCGGTTGACCGGGCGCGTCGCGGACGGCGCTTCGAAGCTGGTCGAGGCCGAAATGCCATTGGCTTCGCAGAAACGCGCGGCGTTCCACAGCTTCGTCGCGAAGTTGCGATAGCCCGCGAGGCGCGCGTCATCCATCTTGATGTCGCGGCCCTGGCTTTCCATCGCCGACATGAAGAAGCGCAGCGCGTCGGCGCCATACTGGTCGATCAGTCCGAGCGGATCGACGACATTGCCCTTCGACTTCGACATCTTCGCGCCGTCGGGCGCGCGGACGAGGCCGTGGAGATAGAGCGTCTTCCACGGCACATCGCCCATGAACTCCATGCCCTGCATCGCCATGCGCGCATCCCAGAAGAAGAGGATGTCGAAGCCCGAGATGAGGACGTCGTTGGGGTAGTGGCGCTTCAGCAGCTCGGTATTCTCGGGCCAGCCGAGCGTCGCGAAGGGCCAGAGCGCGGAGGAGAACCAGGTGTCCAGCACATCCTCGTCGCGGGTGAGGGCGACTTCCGCGCCTGCCTGTTCCTGCGCCTCTTCCTCGGTCTCGGCGACGAAGATGCGGCCATCGTCGGCGTACCAGGCCGGGATGCGGTGGCCCCACCAGAGCTGGCGCGAGACGCACCATGGCTGGATATTCTCCATCCAGTTGAAGAAGGTCTTCTCCCACGTCTTCGGCACGATGTTGATGCGTCCGTCGCGCACGGCCTGCATCGGCGGCTGCGCGAGTGTCTTGGCGTCGACATACCATTGGTCGGTGAGCATCGGTTCGATCACCACGCCGCCGCGGTCGCCGAAGGGCTGCATGATCAGCTTGTCCTCGACCTTGACCATCAGGCCCTCGGCGTCGATGTCGGCGACGACGCGTTTCCGCGCTTCGTAGCGGTCGAGCCCGCGATATTCCTCGGGAACGAGGTTGAGCGCGTCGATTTCGGCCGGGGTCGCGGTCGCGCCCTTCGCGATCTCGACCGCGCGCGCGGCGGCTTCGGCATAGGGCGCCCCGTCGGCGCGCATCGCCGCGACCTCGTCCATCAGCCGGTACATCGGGATGCCACCCCGCTGCGCGACGCCATAGTCATTCTCGTCGTGCGCGCCGGTGATCTTGACCGCGCCCGACCCGAAATGCGGATCGGGATATTCGTCGGTGATGATCGGGATCAGGCGGCGATGTTCCTTCGGCCCGACCGGGATTTCGCAATATTTGCCGACGATCGGGCGGTAGCGTTCGTCGTCGGGGTGCACCGCGACCGCGCCGTCGCCGAGCATCGTTTCGGGGCGCGTCGTCGCGATCGCGATATAGTCGCGCTCTTCCTGCAGCACGACGTTGCCGTCGGCGTCGCGCTCGACATAGGTGTAGGTTTCGCCGCCCGCGAGCGGATATTTGAAATGCCACATATGGCCCGGCACTTCGCGCGATTCGACCTCAAGGTCCGAGATCGCGGTCTTGAGTGCCGGATCCCAGTTCACGAGCCGCTTGTCGCGGTAGATCAGGCCCTTCTTGTGCAGGTCGACGAAGACCTTCACGACGGCCTCGGTGAAATGCGGATCCATCGTGAACTGCTCGCGGCTCCAGTCCATCGAGCAGCCGAGGCGGCGGAGCTGGCCGGTGATCTGGCCGCCGCTTTCGGCCTTCCATTCCCAGACCTTGTCGACGAATTCGTCGCGCGTGAAATCGGTGCGCTTCTGCTGGCGCTCGTTGAGCTGGCGTTCGACGACCATCTGCGTCGCGATGCCGGCATGGTCCATGCCGACCACCCACAGCGCGTCCTTGCCGCGCAGCCGCTCGTAGCGGACGAGCACGTCCTGCAGCGTGTTGTCGAGCGCATGACCGATGTGCAGCGCGCCGGTGACGTTCGGCGGCGGGTTGACGATCGTGAAGGGGGTCGCGTCGGGGCGCGACGGGCGAAACAGCCCGCGGCTTTCCCACTCATGGGCCCATTTCGCCTCGATAGCGGCGGGATCGAAGGTTTTTTCCATCGGCATAGCCGGGCGCCTTTGCCAGCCGGGGGGCGAGGCGGCAAGGGGGGATAGCTGGAACAGCCCTATCTACCTCGTCATGCCGGGCTTGACCCGGCACCCGCCTTTCTTTTCGTCAAGAAGGCAGGCCCCGGATCAAGTCCGGGGTGACGATGCAGAAAAGTCGGCCTACTTCTTCAGATGCTCACCCAGCCAGTTGAACACCGTCTGGTGCCACTGGACGCTGTTCGCCCCCTTGAGCACCCAGTGATTTTCGTCGGGGAAGACGAGCAATTGCGACGGAACATTCCGGCGCTGGAGCGCGGTGAAGGCGGCGAGGCCCTGGCTGTACGAGATACGGAAATCCTTTTCGCCGGTGATCACCAGCATCGGGGTCTTCCACTTGTCGACATGATTGACCGGGTTCCACTTTTCGGGGTCGGTGCGTTCCCACCAGGGGCCGCCATGGTCCCATTCGTCGAACCACAGCTCCTCGGTCTCGAACGCCATCGCGCGAAGATCAAAGACGCCATCGTGCTGGACGAGGCATTTGAAGCCGTCGGTCCACTGGCCCGCGATCCAGTTCATCATATAGCCGCCGTAGGAGGCGCCGAGTGCGCAGGCGTTATTGAGATCGAGCTGCGCATCCTGCTGGCCCGCGGCGGCGAGGCCGAGCTTGAGGTCCTCGAGCGGCTTGCCGCCCCAATCCTTGTTGATGCTGTCGGTGAAGGCCTGCCCATAGCCAGTCGAGCCGTGAAAATCGACGGTGACGACGCCATAACCCTGCTGCGCGAAGAGGCGCGGGTTCCAGCGCGTCGACCAGCTGTTGCCGAAGCTGCCCTGCGGCCCGCCATGGACGATGAAGGCGACCGGCAGCTTGCCCGTGCTGTTCGCGGGTTTGAGGATCATGCCCCAGACCTTGTCGCCGTTCGCACCGGCGAACTCGATCTTTTCGAGCTTTACCGGATCGAATGTGGCGAGGGTCGCGGCGTTGACGTCGGTGAGCTGGCCGACCTTGCCCTTGGCATCGCGGACGAAGAGGTCGGTCGGCGCGAGCGCGCTGTTGCGCGAATAGAGGAGGGCGCCGCCGGGGAGCGGGGTGACATCGCCGATATTGCCCGCATATTCATCGGGCGACGCCTTCAATTTCTCGACCTTGCCCGTCGCGGCATCGACGCGGAAGACCGGATGTTCGAGCGTGTCCTGCGCGGTGACGTAGAGCGACTTGCTGTCGGGGGCCCAGGCGATCGAGCCGACCGAGCGGTCCCACGCGTTGGTGAGCTTCTTCGTCTCGCCGTTTTCGAGGTTGCGCAGCATCAGCACGAGCCGGTCGGCCTCGTAACCCGGGCGCGCCATCGCGACGTAAGCGAGCCATTTGCCGTCGGGCGACGGCGTCGGCAGCGTGTCGGTCGCCTGATTGTCCTGCGTCAGATTGACCGGTGCCATCCGGCTGTCGACGAGCCAGCTGTAGATGTCGAGATTGGTCGACATCGGCTCGTTCCGGTCGGCCTTGCGCAAAGTGAAGAATACCGTGCGGCTGTCGGCACCCCATGCAAGTTCCTCGCCGCCGCCGAAGGGCTTCGAGGGGGTGTCGCCAATCAGATTGCCGTCGGCCGGCCGCGCGGCCATCGCCTTGCCGCCTGCGAGGTTGAAGACGAAGGGGCGGCTGTAGGTGCCGGGGGTTTCCCAATGGTCCCAGTGACGCACGAAACCTGCGCCATCCTTGTAGAGACGGCCGGTGCCGGGGCCGGTCAGCGCGCCCTTGTCCTTTGCCTCGCAGCCGAAGTCGGTGCACTCCTTGGCGATGTCACCCCAGGCGAGCAGCTTGGTCGCGTCGGGCGAGATTTTGAAGCCCGCGACGTCGGCGTGGGTGTCGGTCACCTGCGTCGCGGCGCCGCCCGCTTTCGGATCGATGCGCCAGACCTGATCCTTGCCCGAGGCGTTCGAGAGGAAATAGAGGAAGCCGTCCTTGTCGAAGGCAGGCGAGGTCTCGTTCTTGCCCGCGGTGTCGGCGATCGGTGCCGGCTTTGCGCCCTTCGTCTGACGGTCGACGAGCCAGAGGCCGGTCGATCTTTTGTAGGTTTCCGCCTCGGTCTCGGTCATCTGGAAGACAACCCAGCGGCCGTCGGGCGACGCCGTCGGCGCGGCAACACGCTTCAGCGTCGCGAGGTCGACTTCGGTCATCGGACGGGCGAGGGCGGGGGTGGAAAGGGCGGCGGCGAGCGCGATCGCGCTGGCAAGGAGTTGGTTTCGCATGAAAGCGGTTTAGCGGCGCGACCGGCTGGTTCAAGGGTGATCGTAAATCGAACTTCGCGCCGTTCAATCAAAGCTGTCTGGATCGCAGCGCCATAATGGTCCATCGGCGCGGCCCGAAAGAGGAGAATCGCTTGTTCCGGGCGCTGTCGACCACCACCATCCGTTTGTTCGTGCCGCTGCTGGCGGGCGCGAGCCTGCGCGACCGCGCGATCGGCAGCGTCGGCGCGCTGATCGGGATCGCGGTCGCGGGCGTGTTTTGCGTGCTGTTCTTTCCAGCGGCGACGCCGTGGATCGTCGCGCCGGTCGGCGCGTCGGCGGTGCTGCTGTTCGCGGTCCCCGCGAGCCCGCTCGCACAGCCCTGGTCGATCGTCGGCGGCAATGTCCTGTCGGCGGCGTTCGGGGTGATCGTCACGGGAATGGTGCCGGAGCCGGCGCTCGCGGCGGCGCTGGCGGTGGGCGGCGCGATCCTGATCATGTCGCTGCTGCGCTGCCTGCATCCGCCGGGGGGCGCCGCGGCGCTGAGCGCGGTGATCGGCGGCCATGCGCTGCAATCGGGGCACGCCGCGCACCTGCTGCTGCCGATGCTCGTCAATTCGCTGCTCCTCGTCGCGGCGGGCTGGGTCTTTCACCGCTTTTCGGGGCACAGCTATCCGCACCGCGCGGCGGCGGTCGAAGGCAAGCCCGCGGTCGCTGCGGCGCCGGCGGGGCTGCTGATGGACGACATCGACGCCGCGCTCGACGATCTGGGCGAGACGTTCGACATCGGCCGCGAGGATTTGGCGCTGCTGCTCGCGCGGGCAGAGGTTCATGCCGCGTCGCGGATCGGGCGGGCGCAGATTGCGGCGGTCAAGAAGGTGCGCGGCAAGAAGGCGGTGCACGAGGTCGAGCATAGTTGACGTCGTCATCCCGGGCTTGATCCGGGATCCAATCCTCCGGCGTCGCGCTAATGGACCCCGGATCAGGTCCGGGGTGACGATGATGGAGAGGGGCTGAAACCCGCCGTCAGCGCACCAGCACGCCGCCCTTCATCACATGGTCGATCTTTTCGAGCACGCCGATGTCGGCGAGCGGGTCGGCCCTGACCGCGACGAAGTCGGCATAGCGGCCGGGAACGATCACGCCGACGTCGCCGCGCCCCATTTCCTCGGCGGCGCGGCCGGTCGCCGACTGGATCGCCTGCATCGGGGTCATCCCGTATTTGACCATATTGCGGAACTGGCGCGCGTTGAGCCCGTGCGGATAGACCCCGGCGTCGGTCGCATAGCCGATGTTGACACCGAGCTCGACCGCGCGGCGGAAGGCGGCGCGCTGCGCGTCGGTCGTCTCGCGGTTCTTGCGCAGATATTCCTCGGGCCAGCCCTCTTTCGTGCCGACCTCGTCGATATAGGTTCCGTTGTAGATGTCCATCGCGAGCCAGGTGCCGTGCTTTTTCGCGAGTTGCAGCGCCTCTTCGTCGGCGAGGCTGGCGTGCTCGATGCTGTCGACGCCGGCGCGGATCGCATTTTTGATCCCTTCGGCGCCGTGCGCGTGCGCGGTGACCCTTTTGCCGCGCGCATGCGCGACCTTTACGATCGCGCGGAGTTGTTCGGGCGTCAGTTCGGGCGCGCCGGGTTCGGTGCCGATCGCGAGCACCGCGCCGGTCGCGATCGTCTTGATGAAATCGGCACCATGGTCGAGCAGATACGCCGTCTTGGCCGCCGCTTCCTCGGGCGTCGCGGCGACCCCGAGGCGCATGTCGGGCGGCAACTCTTCGTTCGGGACGACGCCGTTGAGTTCGCCGCCGCCCTTGGGGATGGTGAGATAGGCGCCCGCGACCCACATGCGCGGTCCGGGAACGTCGCCGCGGTCGATCGCATTGCGGAGCGCCACATCGGTGAGGCCGCGATAGGTGCCGACGTCGCGGACGCTGGTGAAGCCCGCTTCGAGCGTGACGCGCGCGTTGCGCGCGCCGACGAGCGCGGTTTCGGCGGGCGAGGCCTTCATCGGCGCGGCGAGATCGGCGCTCTGGCCGAGGTCGGCGAGGTGGGTGTGGAGGTCGATCAGGCCGGGGAGGACGGTGAAGGCCGACCAGTCGAGCCGCGTTGCGCCTTCGGGCGTTTGCCCGCACGCGCCGACCGCCTTGATCCGCTCGGCCTCAACCGTGATGCACTGGCCGGTGCGGGCGGTTTCGGACACGCCGTCGATCAGCCGCCCGGCCACGATATAGAGCGTTTCGGCCGACGCCGGCGATGCCGCCAAGAGGGATGCCGCGAGCGCGGCGGTCAGATGGCGGTATCGAAGGCGTTGCACTGGCGCGGGTCCCCCGTCTGCAGGCCGCGGCGGAGCCAAGTCATGCGCTGCTCGCTCGTCCCGTGGGTGAAGCTTTCGGGGACGGGGCGCTGCCCCGCCGAGCGCATCAGCGTGTCGTCGCCGATCGCGTTGGCGGCGCGCATCGCTTCCTCCATATCGCCCGGTTCCATCACCGGCTGGCCAGCGCTGTTGCGCGCGCGCGATGCCCAGACGCCGGCGTAGCAGTCGGCCTGCAATTCCATGCGAACCTGTAACTGGTTGCCCTCGGCCTGCGAGGCGCGCGCCTGCGCTTGGCGAACCTGGTTCGAGATGCCGCTGATCGTCTGGATATGATGGCCGACCTCGTGCGCGACGACATAGGCCTGCGCGGCGTCGCCCGCGGCGCCAAAACGCTGTTCGAGTTCGCGGAAGAAGGCGGTGTCGAGATAGACGCCCTGATCGGCGGGGCAATAGAAGGGGCCCATCGCCGCTTGCGCCGCGCCGCAGCCCGACTGGTTCCGTTCGGTGAAGAAGTTGAGCGTCGGCCTTTGATAGCCGCTGATGAGTTCGCTCCACACCTGATGCGTCGAGCCGAAGACGTTGCATGCGAAGCGTTCGGCCTGGGTGTCGCAGGCGACGTTGGCACCGCTGCGGCTGTCGGCCATCGGATCGCTCGTCCCGCTGCCGAGATTCAACATGTTGGAGCCGGGGCCGAGCACGAAGAACGCCACCGCGCCGAGCAGCAGGATCGTCCCGCAGCCCATTTTGCGCCCGAGCAGCATCGGCAGGAAACCGATCAGCAGCCCGCCGAGACCACCGCCTCCGCCGCCGCCGAAACCGCCGCCGCCCCGGCCCAGATCGCGAATATCGTCTCCGGGATCATAATCGTCGAGGCGCATCGGGCTTCTCCACCATCAAGGTCGTTCCGGCGCGAGTGTTACAGCAGCGGGGGGCAATTGGAAGGGGCTTCGAAGCCGACAAGCCATTGCAATGGCGCGTGCTGCGGTGCAACATGGGCGCCGCTGCACGTCAGAGGATTGTCGCCCGAGTCCATGCCCCGCCGAGCCGCCCGCGCCGCCTTGCCGCTTCCCGACCTCGTCGTGCTCGTCCTGCAAGGCGGCGGCGCGCTCGGGGCGTTTCAGGCGGGGGTGTATGAGGCGCTGATCGACCTAGGCATCGAACTCGACTGGGTCGCGGGGATTTCGATCGGTGCGGTCAACGCCGCGATCATCGCGGGGAACGAGCGCGATCAGGCGGTCGGCAAGATGCGCGAGTTTTGGGAGGGCGTGTCGTCGGCGCTCCCCTCGCTGCCGACCCCCGACAATGACTGGGCACGCGAATGGTCGCACATGGCGGCGGCGGGGCAGGTGATGGCGTTCGGCGTGCCGGGCTTTTTCACGCCGCGCTTTCCGCCGCCGGCACTCGCCGCGCGGCAGACGCCCGAGGCGGTGAGCTTCTATGACACCGCGCCGCTGGCGGCGACGCTCGACCGGCTGGTCGACTGGGACCGGGTGAACCGGGGCAAGGTGCGGCTGTCGGTCGGCGCTGTGGCGGTCGAGACCGGAAACTTCCGCTATTTCGACACGACATGCGACACGATCGACGCGCGGCATATCCTCGCGTCTGGGGCGCTGCCGCCCGGGCTGCCGCCGGTCGAGATCGACGGGCATTGGTATTGGGACGGCGGCCTCGTGTCGAACACCCCGCTCGAACATGTCGTCGCGGCGGCGCATGAGGATATGCTGGTGTTTCAGGTCGACCTGTTTCCGGCGCGGGGCGAGCGGCCGCACGACCTCGAGCAGGCCTGGTCGCGCGAGAAGGACATCCGTTTTTCGAGCCGCACGCGGCGGATCTCGGACGGGCTGGTACGGCGGCGCAAGGAGCATCGGCTGATCGACCGGATGCTCGCGAAGCTGCCCGAGGAGTTCGCCGACCTCGCCGAAGTGAAGGCGGTGCGGCGGATGGTCGAGTGCAAGGCGCTGAACGTCGTGCAGTTGATCCACGAGCCGCCCGCGTGGCAGACCGGCGCGCGCGACTTCGAATTTTCGCGCTCGACGATGGAGGTCAACTGGGCGCTCGGCCGCGCCGCGGTCGAGGCGGCGATGAAGGACGGCCATCTGCTCGCCGAAAGCATCGCCGAGGGCCGGTCCGACAGCTTCGCAGTGCAGCCCGACGGGCTGAAGCCGAAGGCCGGCAACGACCTCGGATGATTTCTCTCCCCCCAAGAAGAAGGACCCCGCACCATGCGCCTTAAAGGAAAGACCGCCCTCGTCACCGGATCGACCTCGGGCATCGGGCTCGGCATCGCGAAAGCCTTCGCAGCCGACGGCGCCGACATCATCATCAATGGCTTCGGCGACGCCGATGCGGTCGAGGTAGAACGCAAGGGGCTGGAGGCGATCAGCGGGGGCAAGGCGGGCTATGACGGCGCCGACCTGACCAAGTCCGAAGAGATCGAGGCGATGTTCGCGCGCGCCGACAAGGATTTCGGCGGCGTCGACATCCTCGTCAACAATGCGGGCATGCAGTTCGTCTCGCCGGTCGAGGATTTCCCGGTCGAGAAGTGGGACATGATCATCGCGCTCAACCTGACCGCGGCGTTCCACACCATCCGTCACGCGGTGCCGGGGATGCGGAGGAAGAAATGGGGGCGGATCATCGGCACCGCCTCGGCGCACTCGCTCGTCGCCTCGCCGTTCAAATCGGCCTATGTCACCGCGAAGCACGGGCTTGCGGGATTGACCAAGACCGTCGCGCTGGAGGTGGCGGACGCCGGAATAACGGTGAATTGCATCAGCCCGGGCTATGTCTGGACGCCGCTGGTCGAGAACCAGATTCCCGACACGATGAAGGCGCGCGGCATGACGCGCGAGCAGGTGATCAACGATGTGCTGCTGGCGGGGCAGCCGACGAAGCAGTTCGTCACGGTCGAGCAGGTCGCGGCGCTCGCGAGCTTCCTGACGCGCGACGAAGCGGCGAACATCACCGGCGCGAACCTCAGCGTCGATGGCGGCTGGACGGCGGCTTAAGCTCCTCCGCCCTTGAGCAATCTCCTTTGCGCCCTTAAGGTTAACCATCGAGGGGTCGGGGAGAAACAGAGAATCATGGGTCGCACCATATGGGTTTTTGCGGTGGCGCTGGGCGTCACTTTGAGCGCGTGTCGCACGATGGTTCCTGCGATGCCGTCGTCGTCGGCCGACGCGCCGCTTCCCGAGGCGACGGGCGGCTGGCGTGCGACCGCGACCGATGCCGACAAGCAGCGGATCCGCGGCTGGTACAGCAGCTGGCAGGCGGCGCTCGCCGATGCGCGCGCCAAGGGCTTTGGCGCCGAGATCGACCGCGAGGGCGCGCTGCTTCAGCCGATGGCGGCGTTGCCCAACCCGCATCTGCCCGCGGGCGAATATCGCTGCCGCACGATCAAGGTCGGTGCGCAGGGGCGCGGGGTGCTCGGCTATATCGCCTATAGCTGGTTCCGCTGCCGCGTCGCGCCCGAGCAAGGCTTGTCGAGCCTGACCAAGCTGTCGGGGTCGCAGCGCCCCGTCGGCCTGATCTTTCCCGACAATCTGAAGCGCCAGGTCTTCCTCGGCACGCTCGAGCTCGGCGACGAGAAGATGGCGATCAATTACGGCAGCGACCGGATGCGCGATATGGCGGGGCTGGTCGAACGGATCGGCGACAATCGGTGGCGCGTCGTGCTGCCCGCACCGGCGTATGAATCGCTGCTCGACGTGATCGAACTGGTCCCGGCGGGCTGAAGAACGGACAAAACAGGGGAAAGATGATGCGGATTTTGTGGACGGGTGCGGCGGCGCTGGTCTTGACGGTATCGGGCGCGATGCCCGCGGCGGCGCAGGCGCTGCGCGGCGAGGTTGAACAGCAGATGCCGTCGCTGATGGCGATCTACAAGGATCTGCACGCCCACCCCGAACTCAGCTTCATGGAGGTCCGCTCGGCGGGCATCCTCGCCGCCGAGGCGCGCGAGCTGGGTTTCAAGGTCACCGAAAAGGTCGGCGGCACCGGCATCGTCGCGGTGATGGAGAACGGCGCCGGCCCCGTCGTGATGGTGCGTGCCGACATGGATGGGCTGCCGGTGACCGAGCAGACGGGGCTGCCCGGCGCGTCGAAGGTGCGCGTCACCACCAAGGAAGGCGTCGAAACCGGCGTGATGCACGCGTGCGGCCACGACACACATATGACCGCCTGGGTCGGCGTCGCGCGGCTGATGGCGGCGAACAAGGATAAATGGTCGGGCACGCTGGTGATGATCGGCCAGCCCGCCGAGGAACGCGGCGCGGGCGCGCGGATGATGCTCGAGGACGGCCTCTATACGCGCTTCCCGAAACCCGAATATGTGCTGGCGTTCCACGACGCGGCGCAGTTTCCCGCGGGCAAGATCGGCTATACGCCGGGCTATGCGCTCGCCAATGTCGACAGCGTCGACATTTTGGTGAAGGGCGTCGGCGGCCACGGCGCCTATCCGCAGGCGACGAAGGATCCGATCGTGCTTGGGAGCCGCATCGTCGGCGCGCTCCAGACCTTGGTGTCGCGCGAGGTAAGCCCGCTCGATAGCGCGGTGGTGACCGTCGGCAGCTTTCATGCGGGCGCCAAGCATAATATTATTTCAGACGAAGCGCGGCTGCAGCTGACGGTGCGCAGCTATACCGACACGGTGCGCGACCATCTGCTCGACGGCATCGCACGCATCGCGAAGGGCGAGGCGATCGCGGCGGGCGTGCCCGAGGACCGGATGCCCGTGGTGACGGTGCAGCGGGACGAATATACACCCGCGACCTTCAACACCCCCGAATTCACCGAGGAAATGGCAGCGTTCCTGACGACGAGCTTCGGCGGGGAACGCGTGGTCAAGATGCCGCCGGTGATGGGCGGCGAGGACTTCGGCCGTTTCGGGCGCGAGGACAAAAGCATCAAGAGCCTGATTGTCTGGGTCGGCGGGGTGCCGCAGGCCGAATATGACGCGGCGAAGAAGGAAGGCCGCACGCTGCCGAGCCTGCACTCACCCTTCTGGGCACCCGACGCGCCGGCGGTGATCTCGACTGCGACCGAGGCGCTGACGGCGATGACGATGAAGCTGATGGCGAAGGGGTAGGCGGAGACGCTTCTCTCACGCCCGGTCTGGCCCTGCTGCCTTTTCCCAATTAAATTGGGATGGACCTGTTCGTGAGGCTGTGGTGAGCGAAGCACATGTCTGCCGATGAACCTGCTCCCGGCTTGTCCGCACGCCTTACCGACCTGGAAATGGAAATCTTGCGCCTGTTGGTCGCCGGGCATACGGTCAAGACCATCGCAGCGCGTCTGGGCCGTTCGGAAACCTCGATTAACGAGCGTTTGCGCTCCGCCCGCCGGAAAACGGGCGTCGGCAGCAGCCGCGAATTGGCGCGGCTTCTGGACCGCCAAAAAACTTGTGACGAAAATATCGATCTTTCGAGCCAGCGCTCCACCGTGAAGGATTTGGCGCACACCGCAACCATTGGGGTTCGTGGTTCGAAAGGAATGATCGTTATGCTCATCGCAATACCCTTGGCGGCCGCTGGATTGATGGTCGCAACCGCCCCTTCCGCCGATCAGGCCGGAACATCCGACGCCGTCCACAGCGCGGCATCCGAGCCGCTGCCGCTCGCCGGAAGCTGGTCGCTGGACGCATCGGCCATGCCCGAGCAAGAACGGCCGCAACGGGTGACGATGACGTTTCGCGCATCGCAGGACGGCAAATGGACAACGCGGGTCGAAATCGTCGCGCCGGACGGCTCGCGCAGGCATGCCGAATCGACCGCCGCGCTCGATGGCGTCGCCGTACCGGTCACCGGCAATATGGATTTCATCGACAGCGTCGCTCTGCGTCAGCCGGCGCCCGACACCTTGGTGATGACGCTGAGCAAGGCGGGCGCGCGGGTGTCGACGCGCGTCTATACCGTTGCGAAGGATCTGAAATCCATGACCGAAACGATCGTCTGGTCCAGCGACAAGCTTCAAAAACTGGAAACGACGCACTTTAATCGCGTTTCCTGATCGCTTCCACCACCGGCATCGCGCGGGGCTTCGAAGAAATGCCGGACCTCACGCGTTCGCGGCCTGCAAAGTTGCAGACATCGCGTGCGCAATGCCCCCCTCCCAACCTTCGGCACCTCGGGCTTGCCCCCGGGGGGCCGCCTTTATGGTTTCTCGGTCATTCCCCGGTAAAAGTAGCAAAGCTGCCGCCCCGACCGGCTCCGTCGGTGAAGCGTTTCGCGCCCGCTGCCGCGCCTTCGCGCAAAGGAGCGAGGCCGGCGTGCGCTTCGTGCGCGAGCGCGCCTTCGATTCCGAAATCCCATTGGCGGTAGGCGCTCAGCCGGTCGCTGTTCATGCAGATTTGCGGAAAGGCGGCGATCTGTTTGGCGAGCTCGACCGCGGCGGCGAGCGCGCTGCCGTCGGGGACGACGCGGTCGGCGAGGCCGATGCGCTGCGCCTCGTCGGCTTCGACGGGACGGCCGGTGAGGATCATGTCGAGCGCGCGGCCTTGCCCGACGATGCGCGGCAGGCGGACGGTGCCGCCGTCGATCAGCGGGACACCCCAGCGGCGGCAATAGACGCCGAAGACGGCACTTTCCGCCGCGACGCGGAGGTCGCACCAGAGCGCGAGTTCGAGCCCGCCGGCGACGGCATGCCCCTCGACCGCGGCGACCACCGGCTTTTCGAGCAGCATCCGCGTAGGTCCCATCGGGCCGGGGCCGTCGGGATCGTAGCGGTTAGCGCCGACCGCGCCGAGGTCGAAGCCGGCGCAGAAATGACCTCCGCTGCCGGTCAGGATGGCGACCTTCGCATCGTCGTCCACCGCAAAGGCGGCGAAGGCGTCGCGCAGCGCGTCGGCGGCCGCGGGATCGACCGCGTTGCGCTTCGCCGGGCGCTCGATCGTGACGATCGTGACGGGGCCGTCCTTTGCGATTTCGACGCTCATCATGCTTGCTCCTTCATCGGAATAGGGTGGCGCGGCGCGCGGGG
>NZ_JNFC01000039.1 GCF_000756385.1 Sphingopyxis sp. LC363 | reverse complement strand
AAAGAAAAGACGCTTGCGGGGGTGTGTCTGTCGCTCCTCGGGGCTTCGCCCCTCGTCCCGACAGACACACCCCCGCCATTCTCATCTAGATTGTCGCGCTGTTCTCACCTTGATTGTCGCGCAGCACCGCTGCGATTAGCAGCAGATATGGCGCGATCTCCGGCCAGACCCCCATCTCATGAAACAATTCGTCGGTTGCAAACCGGACAAGTATCCTCGCGTCCCCCAACTGACCGAACAACCGGATCAGAAGGCCCAGCTTCCCGATGCTCCAGTCCTTCCGGATCGATGACATGACGACATCCAGCAGCGCCGCCTTTGCCTTTTGTTCGAAGTTGTTCTCGCGAATAGCCAGATCAGCCTTGCCAAGCAGCCTGACGGCATCGTGGACCTTGAGCCCCGCATTGCCGAAAACTTCCAGCGCGCCCGTCAATGGCAGGGCCCGCAGACGGGCGGCGGCAGCCTTTGCGTCGAGATCACAGGCACCACGGAGCAGCTTCATCGCTTCATCGCGCGACAGCGCCACATCGGCCAGACCCAGCACGGCGATGGACTCTCGATCCTCTATCGACAAGCTCTCGAAGGCGCGCTGCAGGATGATTTCCTGCGCCGTTTCGACGATGTGTGTTTGCGCTTCCACGTCGGTACAGAACGCGCGGATGGCGCCGCCATATTCTCGCGCTGCGACACTGGCTGCGTTAAGAACATAAAAGGGAAGTCCCCCGGTCAGCCGCGAAAGCCGTTCGCAATCGCTGAAATCGGCCTGGCAACCGGCGTCATGCACCGCCGCTGCGATGGTGTCCTCGTCCCAGCCATTCAGCGTCTCCGCGCGAACATCGAGCTTGGCCTCAAGCACTGCAACATCGGGGCTCGGCTGACAGAGCAGCAGGAAGCGCAGGTGCGGCGCGCGCTTGACGATCGTCTCGATATCCGATGCCGGGACCCGGTGGGCGTTGTCGATCACGACAACGGCATGCAGGCCCTCTTCGCCGAGTTTGACGCTGAGCGCCCCCAGCATATCGAGCCCGCTGGCGCCTGGTAGCAGGATTTCGCCGAGCTTTCCGCTCGACCGTCCATACATCCGGCCGGCGACTTCCCGCGCTACGGCCGATCCGAGCGCGGCGCCGGGTATCTCCACCACATCGAGATATGTAACTAGGAGAGGGGCATGGAGTGCAGCCTCTGCGACCCATGCTGTCTTCCCGGAGCCAGAAAGGCCCGAGACGATGCGGACATGTCGCTCGTCGAGGAGCGCGGGTTCATCCACTTGCGCCCGATAGACAAGTGGAGGAGCAGGCAGCTCCTGCATCTGGATAACAAGTTGGTCGAACAGGGCGGGGAGTTCTTCTCGTGAAAAGCTGTGATTTTGCCGTGGCGGAGACCCTGCAGACGCGAACATGACGAGACTTGCGAGCTTCCAGGTGAGCGTTTCCGGTCTTAACAATGCGAACGGCAGTGCGCTGGCGAGGGCGGAGCAGGCAGCAATAGCCTCTGCGACATTTCTGAGGGGCATAGGCAAGCATGGTTCCGACGGTGCGGGACCATCGGGCCAGTGTAGCTCCACATCTTGCGGCCAATCGGAGGCCGTGATTTTTGCGAGCAGAGGAGCAGACGGCGCCGCGTTCGCTGCGATCACGAAGCCGGCATCGCCGGCGCGCACTCCCTTGCGATGCTCCTCTCTGATTTCGGCGAAACGCTTGAGTGCGCCCGCTATGTCACTTGGACTCAAATTGCCGAACCGCGTCTTGACCTGAACGTAGATCCGGCGATCTGGAAGCACGACTTCGACGTCTTCGTCTCGTTCTACAACGACACGTTCGACCCCAGCCGCGCCAGCGAGGAGGAGGCACGCAGCGCCGTAGAGATGCTGATAGAGGAAGCCGCGGTGGACCGCCTCGATCCGGATAAGCTGGCGTTCGCTAACGACCGCGACCTTTTCGCCGGAAAGTTTTTGGCCGCTCGATTTCGCGGCTCTTGCGTTTTCGGCCAAGCGAACCTCGCGATTGAATAGATGGTGCGGGGGAAATACCCGCAGGTTCCCACCAAGTCACGAACTGGTGGGAACCGTCTAACAACCCTAAGGACCGGATTCTCTCGAGCGCTTTTGGGTCACCTTGGTGCTTCGGGCCAATATTTGTCTGGATTTTCCGCTTTGGGTCTAAGGGGCGCCCACGCGGATGGGACCCTTCGCTCAGTTGAGAAACCACGGAATATGGTGTGAGGCTCGTGCCCCGGGACAATCGATCGCCGGTCTAGCTTCTACAAAATTCTTGAAACTTCCGAAACTTGGAAGTATATGGAATTTTGTGGATACGCTTCTAGATACAGTGACAACGGCCGGACTGGCCGATCGAATCTTCAATGAACGTCAATTGGACGATATTCTGGGTGGAAGCAACGCTCGCCGCTATGGGCTTGTAAATCGGGCTTTGAAAGATGGCTCGCTTCTTCGGCTCAAACGCGGACGCTACCTGCTGGGCACGCGTTATCGAAGCGAACCGGTTCACCCGTTTGTAGTTTCCCAAGCGCTTGTTCCGGGGAGCTATATTTCGTTCGAAACAGCGCTTGCATACCACGGCTGGATTCCCGAAGCGGTTTTCACGACTTCAAGCGTGTCGCCCGGGCGCAAGACCGTTTCCTATGACGTTCCGTCCTTGGGCGGGTTCAGCTTTCACCCACTGGCGGTCCAGCACTACCGGTTCTTGGCGGGGGTAAACCGGGCGAAGTTCGGCGGCCTGACAAGTCTGGTGGCGGGCCCGTTGCGAGCGCTCATGGATCTTGTCGCCTTGCGGAAGGAGCGTTGGTCCGGCCTTGCCTGGGTTTTTGAAGGCATGCGGATCGAAGAAACACAATTGCGGAGTTTGCACCACAAGGATTTTGCCGCGCTTGCGCAGGTTTACAAGCACAGGGCCGTCATCGACTTTCAGGTTGAACTGGAAAGGGCTATCACGGCGATGAAGGCGGCGTCGCAATGATCGATCTGATCCAGGAAAGGCTGACACGATATGAACGTGCTACGCCCCCGGAGGTTGAAAATGCCACCAAGGAAGCCCTCCAGGAAATCGCGCTTTATGCGCTTTGGCGTACCGATTTCTTCGAGGTCGCTCTTTTCCAGGGTGGGACAAGCCTACGAATCCTGCATGGATTGCCGCGCTTTTCCGAAGATCTCGACTTCATTCTGAGGAAGCCGGACCCCGCGTTTGATTGGTCGTCCTACCTGAAGGGAATGGTGGCCATCTTCGGTGATTTCGGCCTCAAGCTTGAGGTCGAGGCCAAAGAAAGGATGGATGCCGCTATCCGTCAGGCCGTCCTCAAGGACAATTCGATAGCCAATCAACTTAATCTCAAGTTCGCCGATCGTGGCCCGAACCGGACGATCAAGATCAAGCTCGAGATCGACACCAATCCGCCCGCCGGCTCTGGAGAAGCGACTACTTTTCTAGATTTTCCGCTGGATTATGAAGTACGGCATCAGGATCTCGCGTCCAATTTTGCTTTGAAAATCCATGCCCTTCTGTGCCGGGGCTTTTTGAAGGGCAGGGATTGGTTCGATTTTTCCTGGTATGTCTCCAAGGGTGTCACGCCCAACCTGACGCTCCTGCGCGCCGCGTTGGTTCAGGCGGGGCCTTGGCAAGGCGAAAAGGGTCTCGCCCTCGATATGGCGTGGCTGCGCCAAACGCTGAACACTGAAATCGCGACTATCGACTGGAAGCGCGCGATCGAGGACGTACGCCGATTTCTACGCCCGAAGGACCTGAAATCGATTGAGTTGTGGAGTGATCGCTTCTTCGAAGCCAAGGTAGCAAAGCTCGATGCCGGGGTGAATGGCGGACCGGCGGGGCCGACAACCCATGGTCTGGCTGAGCCGCGCGATTAGCGATAATTGGAGACCGGCGTTGAGGCACGACCCTGGATCGAAAGAGTTTGCTGCATTGAAACATAACTGGATGTCCCGTTGCGCGGGATCTCGATAGGCGTCAATCAGGACCCCGATCTAGGCCAGGTTTCACCCGAAAGGCAAAGCCTTCGAGGGAGCTTTCCGGGGTCCCACTTTGACGCGTATCCGTGGCTGGAGGCCGCGGAGCAAAACCGTTCGCGATTTCATCTCCGGTGCGCACTGCCGACGCTTGTGACGTCACTTCTATGCGTCGCTGAGTTGGTCATCGACAATATCTGAGCCATTCCCCACAAAATGGGCGCGGATGTCCTTTTTGAGGACCTTGCCAATCTTTGACCGCGGGAGATCATTCCAAATTGTGACGTCCTTCGGCGCTTTTACGCTTCCAATCGCTGCTTTTACGCTCGCTATGATCTCATTCGGTTCGGCTGTGTGCCCAGCACGCAACTGGACGACGGCGCAGACGCGTTCGCCCCATTTCTCATCGGGCAATCCGAAGACAGCGCCGTCTTGAACGGCTGGATGCGCTAGCAGCGCCTGTTCGACCTCCGCTGAATAGACGTTGAAACCGCCGGTGATGATCATGTCCTTCGCACGGTCGACGATGTAGAGAAAATTGTCGGCGTCGAGATAGCCAATATCGCCTGTGAGGTGCCAACCGTTCACGGTGGCTGCCCCGGTCGCCTCCGGATTCTTATAATATCCGCTCATCACCAAGGTGCCTTTCACGCCAACCTCGCCGCGTTCGCCTCTTGGCAGCACATTGCCCTTCTGATCGAGCACCGCGACTTGTACCAAGGGGCCGGGGCGCCCCGCCGATGCAAGCCGAGGGTGGGCAATCGAACCCGAAGCATCAAAATGCTCCTTCGGCGCCATGGCCGAAATCATCATAGGGGCTTCGGACTGGCCGTAAAATTGTGCCATCACCGGCCCGATCTTCGCTATCGCCTCTTCCAAACGCGCCGGTGAGATCGGTGCCGCCCCATACCAGAAGCACTGCATCGAAGATAAATCCGCGGACCCGAGTTCGGGATGATCCAGGAGCATGTAGAGCAGAGTCGGCGGGAGAAAGGTATGCGTTGCGCCGTGCTTCGAGGCCAGCGCCAAGAATCGGCTGATATCTGCATCAGCCATGATCACGATTTCGCCGCCGTTTGCCATGATCGGAAATGCGAAGACGCCGGCAGCGTGGGTGAGGGGTGCCATTGCGAGGTAGACTGGCCGACCTTCGAACGGATAGGCGATCAGCATCAGGGCCGTCATGGCCTCGAAATTCTCATTCGACAGCATGACCGCTTTCGGGAGGCCCGTAGTGCCGCCAGTCGTAGGAAGCATCGCAAGGTTACTGACGGGCGAAGCCTCAAAAGGTTTGCTGCTCACATCTGCCAGCCAGCTTTCGAGCGAGGGCGCAAAAGGCTGGGTCTCATCGAGACAGACGAGCAATTTGACTGTTTTGAGCGTATCACGAAGGCCGGCGACCAGCGATGCGAATTTCGAATGGAAGAAAAGAACGGAACAGTCAAAGTTGTCCAGGATATATGCGTTTTCAGCCGCTTCGTTACGCGGGTTGATGGGGCACCACACGCCCGCGGCTCGTGAGATCGCAAATACACATGCGAAAGCAATCGGGTCGTTTCCCGACAGGATCGCAATATGCTCTCCAGGCGAGATACCGACCTCATGAAGTTTGCGTGCCGTTCTGTAGCTAAGCGTTTGTGCATCTCCATAGCTTAGACTTTTGCTGTCCATCGTCAGGAATGGAGCATCCGCATTGATGGAAGCGCCCTTGTCCAACCAGTCCACGAGTCTCATCGCCCGCTCTCCTTTTCAGATGATTTCAAATTGGCATGTCTGTGACGGCGTCTCTCTGCGTATTGCGCGAGCTACGTGGACACGTCATAGATGGAAGTCGATTTCTCAGCCGGGAACCGGTATCGGGAATGCCCTGCCAACCAGCCATTCGTTCAGATACGAAACTCGCTGAACGTCTCGGGCGCGAACATTTCCTCGATTGTCAGCCGGCGGGGCGAAAGACCCTGCTCGTGATGGTAGCGGGTGAATGTCTCGATCACATGACGGTTCTTGTCGATTCCATAGGGCCACCACTCGGAGCCAAGCGTCGCGATCGTCTCCTCGACCGATGCGATTTGCCATGGAAGCATCGTTTTTAGCGACGCCGAGACGAGCAAATCCTGATAGGCTTGCCGCTGCGCTTCAGTGAACGCCTTGAAGAGCGCCTGTGCGATCCAGCGGTTCTGCTCATAGACCTCGCGGCGGATGGCGATGACGTGCATGATCGGGAAAATTTTCGACTTGCTGAAGTAGGCTTGTTCAACGTCAACGAAGTTCGGAAAGAGACGTCGGACCTTGCCTTTCTCCGAATAGAATGTTGACGGGGCTCGCGCGGTGTGGAGTGCATCGATTTCACCATCGGCCAACATGCGCGAAAGCGTCTGATCAGGACCGATAGGCTCGAGGCGAAATTTCTCCGGGAGATTGAGCTTCAGTTTCTCTTCGCGGCCCGGCTGTTCCTCTCCGCCTGTGAAATAGGTGACCGAGGTGGGATCGATGCCATATTCATCTTGCAATATGCCCCGGATCCAGACCGGTGCGGTCATCTGATATTCGGGAACCCCGATGCGCTTACCCACTAGGTCGGCTGGCTCCCTGATTCCGCTCTTTTCTGAGACGAAGATGCAGGAATGTCGGAAAAACCGCGAAGGAAAGACCGGAATCGCAATGAAGGGAGGATCTTCCCGGCCAAGCGTGACGCAATAGGAAGACATCGAGAGTTCGGCGACGTCAAACTCTTGGTTCCGAAGCATTCGAAAGAAGGTTTCCTCGACATCGAGTGCCATGAAATTCAGGTCGATTCCATCCGGCCGCACGCTCCCGTTCGCCAGTGCCTCTGTTCGATCGTAACGCCAGCAGGCGAGAGAGAGCTTCAGTCTGCTCATGGTCTATTTCTCCTTGTCTTTCTTGATTTCTTCAATGGAAACGGCACGCCCCATCGCACTGGAGCGCGCGAGCGCTTCGCAGCACAGGACCGTTTCCCGGCCCCAGATGCCATCCTGTACCGGCGGGCAGAGTCCTTCGACCGCATTGACCAGCTCGTCGATCACGCCTGCTCGTGGACCAGAAGGCGAGGGGAGCCGAAGGAAATGACGACGGTCATCCTCGAATATCCAAATTCCGTCGGGCATTAATCGCAGATCGGCGCGTTCGCAGCTCACCAACACAAATCCGAAATGTTCGTGGGCGGCGGCGGGATCTGGGGACGTTCCCGCTTCGCCTCCGAATCCTCGGGCAAGCTTGGCACGGCTTTCCTCGTCGCCGTGCATGGCGGTCAGGCGCCGCCGCGCAGCGCCATGCTGCAAAGCATCTTTTGGATGCCCCAGCTCGGAGATCCAACCCATCAGTTCGTCGCTGTCGAAATGTCCGTAACCGCTGTAGGTCATTGTCGCCGCGGCATCGCTCCTGAAGCGGACGAATGCCGAGTAGGCCCCATCGCCTCGACGATTGGCGTCCCAGCTTCCGACCAGTGAAGTCACCTCGGTAACCGGCTGACCCGCCAGTCTCCTCAATATGTCGAAATGATGCGACGCCTGATTGTGAACAACGCCGCCCCCTTGCGCCGGGTCAAGTTCCACTTGGTGCCGTGGCCGGTACATAAAATCGGTAAAATTAAAGGCCGTGATCTGTCGCAGCGGGCCGAAGCGATTTGTCGCGATCAACTTCGCGGCCTCCTGCACAGGTTCGTCGAAACCGTGACTTGGCCCAACAACCAGGACGGTCCCAGCTGCTTGGGCGGCATCGATCATCGCGTCGCACTCGGGGAGCTGGAGGGCCATAGGCTTTTCGACAAGGACATGCTTTCCGGCCTTCGCAGCGGCAATGCATTGTTCGGAATGCAGGCCATGCGGGGTCGCGATATAAATGGCATCGATAGCAGGAGCCGCCAGCAGAGCCTCGAGACTATCATAGCGAAGGCAATCGAACTCAGTGGCGAAACGCTCGCGGGCTTCGGCTCTGACATCGAATGCGCCCATCAGCTTAATCCTTGGGTGCGCACGCAGAGCCGGAAGCGTCAACATGAATCCCCGGCCGAGGCCAACAATGCCTAGATTGACGGCCAAGCTTCCATTCCCCTTCTGCGATTTTTGCCGTTGCCGGCCAGCCCCGGCTTGAAAAGTGAGATACATCGATATAGAAGTATTTTCAAGCAACACAATGAGCAGCTTTGCCGGAAAGGACTTGCACGATGACTCCAGAGCAAAATGATCTCCTGTGCCGCGTCGAGAAAGATGCGCCGATGGGCAAGCTTATGCGCCAGCATTGGCTGCCCGCATGCATGATCGAAGAAGTGGCCGAACCCGACTGTACGCCGCTACGTGTGCGCCTTCTAGGCGAGAATATCGTCGTTTTCCGCGATAGCGAGGGTCGAATTGGCGCCCTCACCGAAGCGTGCCCGCACCGCGGAGCCTCGCTGGCGTTCGGCCGAAATGAAGAATGCGGCCTGCGTTGCCTCTATCATGGCTGGAAATTCGATGTGAACGGCAATGCAGTAGACATGTCGTCCGAACCCGTCGACGCCAAGCTGCGTTCGACGATGAAAACGAAAGCCTATCCGGTCGAAGAAGCGGGCGGCTTCGTTTGGGTGTGGCTGGGCGCCGAAGAGACCGTGACGCCTTTCGATCCCCCCAACTGGTGCGCCGCCCCTGCAGACAAGATCAGCATCGTGAAGATGCATGGCGCTTGCAATTGGGCTCAGGTGCTCGAAGGATCCATCGATTCCGCGCACAGTTCCAGTCTGCATTCATCGAATATGCCGACCGCGACGGATGTGTCAGGATCGACGGCCACCGACACGGCGTGGCTGCGCCCGTCGGCTGATAAAGCGCCGCGGATCGAGGTCGACCGAACGTCGTTCGGTCTTCGCTATGCCGCGATTCGCAAACCGATCGTGGACGCTGACAAGCAAGACTACGTCCGAATGACGCTTTTCGTTGCGCCCTTCACCGTTCACATTCCGTCCAACAACCAGTATCATCTGTCGCAGATGCTCGTTCCGATCGACGATGTGAACACCATGTTTTACTGGGTCGCATGGCATCCGGCCAAAGGTATCGAGCAGGATGCGTGGCGCAAATTCTGCGGTGCGGAAATTGGGAAAGATGTCGAACCCATCACCTTCAAGAAGGTCCGCGCCAAGGAGAATAATTATCTTCAGGATCGCGACCTGATGAGGGCCGGCGACTTTACCGGGATTTACGGGATTCCGGCGCAGGACATGGCAATGTGGGAATCGATGGGGCCGATCGCAGATCGCAGCGCAGACCGCCTCGGGTCTAGCGACAAGGCGATCTTTACGTTCCGTACCCAGATGTATCGGGCTGCTCAGGCAGTCGCCAGGGGCGAACCTGCAATCGGTACGGTAGAGCCCCGCGTACCGTTTGCAAAGCTCATGTCCTTTGAGGGAATGGTGCCGAAAGGGGATGACTGGCGCCTGCTCAATGTGTCCGAGGAGGAACTCGCCCTTGCGGCCAAGAGCCCAAGCCAAGCAAAGGCGAAGAGAGCCGGGGTTGACGCCTGATGGCGGGTGAAACCATCGCGGGGCTCGACGCGGCCGGCCTTGAGCATTTTGTCGATTTGGTCCTGCGCGAAGATCTGGGTACCGGCGGTGATGTAACCAGCCGGGCCACGATCGACGAGGGCGCGCGCTTGACGGCCATTCTGGCGGCGCGCCACGATCTTGTCGTGGCCGGTGTCCCGCTAGCCATGGCTATATTCCAGAAGCTGGATCCACAAATCGAGATGGAGGCCGTCGTTTCCGATGGTGACCATGTCGCTGCCGGGAAGCCGATCCTGCAATTGAGGGGCTTCGCGCTGCCCATGCTCGCTGCCGAACGGTCGGCGCTCAACACACTTCAACATTTGAGCGGCATAGCGACGATGACCCGGCAGTATATCGCGCAAATCGAGGGGACCGGCTGCACGCTTCTCGACACGCGCAAGACCGTGCCTGGTCTGCGGGTGGTGGAGAAATATGCCGCTCGTATGGGCGGAGCCAAGAATCACAGGATGCGGCTTGATGACGGCGTGCTGATCAAGGACAACCACATCGCGGTCGCAGGAAGCGTCGAGACGACGGTGACGCGGGCAAAGGCCGCGATTGCGCAACTGCCAGTGCAAGTGGAGGTTGACCGGCTCGACCAAATCGAGGCGGCCCTGGCGGCCGGGGCAGACAGCTTGTTGTGCGACAATATGGCCCCTTCGACGCTTCAGGCCGCCGTCAATATGGTAGCGGGGCGGGTTCCCATTGAAGCCTCGGGCGGCGTTCGTCTGGACACGATTCGCGAAATCGCACAGACGGGTGTGGCCTATGTATCGGTCGGACGGATCACGCAGAGCGCGCCGGCTGCCGATATAGGACTGGATTATCATCGCGATGACGCCTAGCGTCGCATGAGACACGGGTCGGCTTCCCCCGAAGGGCTTCAGCCGCGTTCGCCTGGAGCGTATTTGGCTGAAATCATGCAGAAGAACCACAGCTCACAGTCAAAGCAGCGCCATCTCGATACAGAAACAAGCTTTGGATACATGGTGCGCCGATGTCATCGGCGCTTTGATCGCCTCCTCAGCCACTGCTTGTCGCCTCACGGGGTGAAGCCCGGTTTCTGGTATTATCTACGCGTGCTTTGGATCCGTGACGGCGTAACGCAGAGACATCTCAGCGAGATGACCAATGTGTCGGAAAACACGACAGTCAGCATGATTGCGGCGATGGAAAACGCCGGGTTTGTCGCGCGCCAGAGAGATGACGTCGACCGCCGCAAGATCATTGTAACGCTGACGAAAAAGGGGCAGGCCTTTGAGAGCAAACTGATTGGGGATGTTGCCAGGATCAACGAAATCGCAACTAGCGGAATCGAGAGCGCGGACCTTGAGACTTGCGCGCGTGTTCTGACCCGGATGTCCGAAAATCTTGCGGCGGAATGGCAGGGGCTTCAAACCAGCGCGAAAGAGGCTAGCTAGGTCAGGGCGGCCATCGTCTGGGTCGGGATCCTGCGGCCATGATGAGATGCGGGGAAATCCGGCCCAGCTATGTCTTGCCTTCCTCGGGCCAGTAAAGCCGCATCGGATTGTCGATAAGGAGCTTGCGCTGCAAAGCTTCGGTACTTGCAAGGAGCGGGATCACGTCGACCAGGGCACCGTCGTCAGGCAATATACTTTCCATATTGGGATGGGGCCAGTCGGTCCCCCATAGGACGCGCTCCGAATAATCTTCGACGAGCGGTCGGACGGATCGGACGAAATCGGCATAGGGCGGTCCCTGAGGGTCGAGCCGGTCAGGGCAGGTGACCTTTGTCCAAATGTCGTCCCGGCTGTCGAGGAGTGCACGAAAGGCAACCATGTCCGCGCTGTCCGGTCCCTGCGATACGTCAGGGCGACCCATATGATCGACGACAATCGGCGTAGGAATCGCAGAGAGGAAGGGCTTCATCTCTTCAAGGATATCGGCCTCGAAATAGACGACGACATGCCATCCAAGCCTTTGGATCCGGTTCGCGATATCTAGGAATTTGTCCTTTGGCGCGTGGTCCACGAGGCGCTTGAGAAAATTGAAGCGCACCCCCCGGATGCCACCTTCGTGAAGGGCATCGAGATCGGCGTCCGAAATCGCCGGGTCGACGACCGCAACGCCCCGGCTGCGTCCGTTGGAGGCGGCGATAGCGTTCAGCGCCGCCCGATTGTCGGTGCCGTGACAACTTGCCTGAACGATCACGTTGCGGGAAAAGCCCAAGCGGTCACGGAGCGCGAAGAGCGCGTCGGGACCGGCGTCCTGCGGCAGATATTTCGCCTGCGGGCTGAAAGGAAATTGATCCATCGGACCGAAGACGTGGCAATGGGCATCGACCGCGCCGTCCGGAACAACGAAGCGCGGCAGTGAGGGCGTGAGGGCCCAGCTACGCACACGGCCTTGGGCATCGGTAGTCATGCGAAGATCAATCCATCCATCAACTTGCGTGCCGTGCGCAGCATTCCCGCTTCGACGGGCATGTCAAACGCATCGACGGCGACGACGCATTCCGTAATGCCCGTCGGATGCTCGACGCCGAGAATCTTCCTCGTGCCGTTGGACACCACAGCAACCGCTGCGGCCGGTGAACCCTTGACGAGGCAGGCGGTCGCTACGCTTACCGCGCCGAGCACTCCGATGGAGGCGTGCACGCGGTGCGGGATGAGCGAGCGCACCGCGATTGCCCCGCCATCGCGCGGCGCGGCGACGAGCATCATCTTGGGGACTGATTTTTCCGTGACATCGCCCAGATTCATTCGCAGTCCTGCCTTCAGACGGATCGCTTCGACCCTTTGCTTCATGGCGGTGTCGGCGTCGAGCGTCGCGCGGTCCTCATATCCGGTGATGCCGACGTCGGCGGCGGCAATCACGACGCATGGCATGCCGTTGTCGATCATTGTGACCTGGATGCCATTGATCTCGTCAACGCCGTTGCCGGTCGGCAGAAGCGCTCCGCAACTCGATCCGGCCGTATCGCGGAAGGCTAGGGGGATCGGCGCCGCGGCTCCTGGGACGCCGCTGATCGTGGCGTCTCCTTCATACTGGACCTTGCCGGCCGGCGTGCGCACGGTTGCGACCGCCACCTGATCTGTATTCTCCATATGGATGACGACGCGGGTTTCGCCCTCCTTCGCCGCAACCAGGCCGCGCTCTATGGCGAAGGGACCAATGCCGGCAAGGATGTTTCCGCAATTCTGGGCATCCGTCACGATTGGCTGATCGACGAAGATCTGCAGAAAAAGATAATCAATGTCGATGCCTGGCCGTTCCGACCGGCTGACCACAGCTACTTTGCTTGTCAGAGGATCGGCGCCACCCATGCCGTCAATCTGGCGCGGGTCAGGCGATCCTAGCGCGCGAAGCAGGAAGGCATCGCGCGCTGCGGGGTCGGCGGGCAAATCCTCCTTGAGGAAATAGCCCCCCTTCGACGTGCCGCCGCGCATCCACATGCAAGGTATGCCATCAGACATATTTTATGCCCATCTGGTCGAGACGAGGCCGCATGTCATAGATGTCGAGGCCGAGTTCGCCAGCCGCGAGCCGTTTGCGCTTGGTGTCCTCTGCGGCTTCGCGTGCCTCTGCCTTCTCGAGCACCGCCGCAGCGTCGGATCGCTTGACCACGCAGACGCCGTCGTCATCGGCAACGATCACGTCGCCAGCCTCGATCAGGGCGCCGGCGCACACAATGGACACATTCACCGACCCAGGCGTGGCCTTGACCGTTCCCTGCGCGAAGATGGCTTTCGACCAGACCGGAAACCCCATTTGGGTAAGATCGCGAACGTCTCGAACTCCGGCATCGATCACGAGGCCGCGACATCCGCGCGCCATGGCGCTCGTCGCGAGCAAGTCTCCGAAATAACCATCGACGCAGGGAGACGTGGGGGCAAGAACGAGGATGTCGCCGTCCTTCAGCTGTTCGATCGCCACATGCACCATCCAGTTGTCACCTGGTGGGGCGGAGATCGTCACCGCGCTGCCAGCGATCCTGGCACCGGAGTAGATCGGTCGCATATAATGGGCCAAAAGTCCGGTTCGTCCCTGTGCTTCATGAACGGTCGCTACACCTGCTGCGCCCAGTCCGTCTATGATAGCTCGTTCAGCCCGCTCGATATTCTGCACGACCACGCTCATTGCCACACTCCTGTCCTCATCCATAGCTCTCTGCATATGAAAGGCAGGCCGCCAATAGAACTTGTGGCCGAGCGATAAGTTTTTGCTATGTTATGTGTCGTGCTCGAGCCTTTTGACCTTAATCTGCGCCATTTGCGAGTCCTCGGCGATGTCATTGCGTATCGAAGCTTGAATCGAGCAGCTGAGGCGGCGGGACTTTCGCAGCCGGCGCTGACACAAGGCATCGGCAAGCTAGAGCGCCAGCTCGGAGTCGCGCTGTTCGAACGCTATTTCGATGGCGTCACGCCGACAACAGCGGGGAGTCTGCTCGCCGAGCGCGTTTCCCGGGCCATGGAGTATCTTGCCGCCGCCACGCCGCGCCTGGGCCGTAGGGGGGGCGCCGGCTTTGCACGGCCCGAACGGCTGATGACGGCTACCCAGCTTGAGGCTTTTCGTCATTTTGCTGATGCTCAGGGTTTTGCCGGCGCGGCTTTGGCAAGTGGCTTATCACAATCGGCCATTCACCGCGCCGTCCGAGAGCTCGAACAAATCTGTGGCGTGCCTCTGGCCGAGCGGCGCGGGCGCGGAATGATGTTGACGTCCGCGGGTCGGTCAGTGGCGCGAGGCATTCGCCTTGCTGCGGCCGAGATAGCCGCAGGCATCGGTGAAGCGCGTGGAGATGAGGGCTTCGGTGGCCGGATGGCTATTGGTGCGATGCCGTTAAGCCGCGCGTTGCTACTGCCCAGAGCGCTTGCCATGTTCGCACGCGACCTTCCGTCCGCCGTCGTCGATATCGTCGAAGGGTCATGGCGTGAACTCATAGATCCGCTCCTTGACGGTGTGGTGGATATCATGATCGGGGCGCTACGCGAGGCGCCGCCGGCAGGCGTCGAGCAGATTCCCCTCTTCACCGACCGTCTGGCCATATTTGGCGGGTGTCACCACAGCCTTGTAGGCCAAGCCGTCAGCCTGGAGACCCTCGCAGGGCAGTCGTGGGTGGTCGGTCCTGCCGGAACGCCGCTGCGTGCTCACTGGGAAGCCCTGTTTGAAGGAATGGTGAAGCCTTCGGTTCCGATCGAATGCGGATCCGTCATGGTCATCCGCGGGTTGCTTGCGCAAACAGATTTTCTGACCTTACTTTCCCCCGATCAGGTTGCCCTCGAGGTCCGTGCGGGAATGCTCGCGCGGGTCGGGCCAGATCTTCCCCATCGTATACGGACAATCGGCCTCACTACGCGGACGGGGTGGCATCCTACACGTTCGCAGCGCCAGATGCTCGATCGGCTTCATCTGGCGGCGCAGGAAACCAGACTTCCGGAAAGTCAATAGCAGCACCCGTAAATCGATTGGTCTCCTTCGCTCACGAAGGTCTAGACGGCTTCCATGAGCGATTGCGTTACCTTCATCGGTTTTGGCGAGGCGGGGCGTAATCTGGCCTGGCCAGGCGCACGGGCCTATGATCGAAAGACGGAAGACCCCAGCTCCCGCGGCGCTATGCAAGCAGACTATGCTGCGGCCGGCGTTGAGGGCGCTAAGGACGCGGGCACAGCGTTGGTCGGGACCAGCGCCGTGCTTTCCGTCGTAACGGCCGATCAGGCGCTACCAGCTGCCCAAAATTATGCCGGACTGCTGGAAAAAAAGACACTCTGGTTCGACATGAACAGTGTTGCGCCCGGAACAAAACGTCTGGCCGCCGAGATCGTCGAATCTGCTGGCGGCCGATATATCGACGTGGCGATTATGGCGCCGGTGCTGCCGAAGCGGCAGGCTGTGCCGCTGCTGGTTGCCGGGATTCACGCGCAAGAGGGTGCAGAGCGCCTTCTCGCGATGGGTTTTTCGGACGTTTCCGTCGCTGGTTCTGCCATTGGTGACGCATCGGCGATCAAGATGATCCGGTCCGTCATGGTCAAGGGGATGGAAGCGCTCAGCGCTGAGTGCATTCTCGCTGCCTATGCTGCCGGCGTTTCGGATGCCGTCATTGCATCGCTCGACGAAAGCTGGCGGAAGCAGCCGTGGGATCGGCGCATCGATTATAATCTCGATCGAATGCTCGTTCATGGGCTTCGCCGCGCCGCCGAGATGGAAGAGGCTGCCAAGACTCTCGAGGAACTTGGCCTCGATCCTGCAATGACCCGCGGGACAATCGCCCGGCAGCGGGCGCTTGGAACGATCGGAGTGCCGCCACCAAACGGCCTGACGGCAAAGCTCGATGCGATCCGAGCCGCAAATGGGGAGAAAAATGCGTGACTTTGATCATCGACTGTCATGGCCATTACACCGTGCTTCCGAAGGCGCACGACGCTTGGCGTGAGGCGCAGAAGGCAGCCTTCAAGGCCGGCAAGCCAGCGCCAGCTTATCCGGAAATTTCCGACGATGAAATCCGCGAAACAGTAGAGGCGAACCAGTTGCGACTGGTGAAGGAGCGCGGCGCAGATTTGACGATTTTCAGTCCCCGTGCGTCGGCAATGGCGCCGCATGTCGGCGACCAGTCGGTTGCGGTTCCATGGGCGCAAGCCTGCAACAACCTGATTGCGCGCGTTGTTGACCTGTTTCCGGAAACCTTTGTCGGCGTCTGTATGCTCCCGCAATCGCCGGAAGCGGACATGTCGAGTTCGATCGATGAACTTGAGCGCTGCGTTACCGAATTGGGGTTCGTTGGTTGCAACCTCAATCCTGACCCCGGAGGCGGGCATTTCCAGTCGCCCCCGCTGACCGACCGTTTCTGGTATCCCTTCTACGAGGCGATGGTAAAACTCGATGTACCGGCCATGATTCATGTGTCGGGAAGTTGTAATCCGGCCATGCACGCCACGGGTGGCTATTATCTCGCGGCCGATACGGTCGCCTTCATGCAATTGCTTGAAGGCGATTTGTTTGCAGACTTTCCGAATCTCCGCTTCATTATCCCGCACGGAGGCGGTGCCGTACCATATCATTGGGGCCGCTATCGGGGTCTTGCTGACATGCTCAAGAAGCCGAATCTCGATCAGCATCTGATGAACAATATTTTCTTCGACACTTGCGTATATCATCAGCCCGGGATCGACCTTCTCGCAGACGTAATCGACAACAAGAACATCCTTTTCGGGAGCGAGATGGTCGGAGCGGTGCGCGGTATCGATCCGACCACGGGCTTCTATTTCGATGACACTAAACGCTATGTCGATGCGCTCGATATCAGCGAGGCCGAGCGGCACGCGATCTTCGAGGGGAACGCCCGACGCGTATTTCCCCGGCTCGATGCGCGCCTGAAAGAGCGCTGCGCCTGATCGATGTCTGAATATAGCAAGCCATTCTTATCGGGAGAGCGGAATGAACGGCAAAACCAACCAGGAGAATCGGACGCGAATCTGTCCGACATGCCATCAACCGCTTCAGCCGCTCTATGTCGCGTCAGAGTTCGGTCCGTTGCTTCGCTGCGAATGCGGCCTGCGCCCTCTTATAGGTCCGGACGAGGCCCTGTTCCGCTATTCGGGGGTCGCCGCCGTAGTTGCGGCAGTGGCTCTTTTTGTCGCGCTCTGGCTGTTCGAATGAGGATGCCGATATTGTTAGGCATGATTACCATATGATCTCTGACACAAACATTCGCGATTATCTCGCACAGCTTGAGGATATTCCCGGTACGCGCGTCTTCACTGCCGCGCGCGCACGTCAAGGCTATCATCTCAATCAGTTCGCGATGAGTCTCATGAAGTCCGAGAACCGGGAGCGCTGGAAGGCAGATGAGCGCGCCTACCTTGAGGACTGGCAACTCTCAGAGGAACAGAAGGCAGCTGTGCTTGCGCGCGACTACAACACGCTTCTGGATTTAGGCGGAAATATCTACTTTCTCTCCAAAATATTCTCGACCGACGGACTGAGCTTCGTACAGGCCGTCAGTACGATGACGGGGGTCTCGGTAGAGGAATATCAGGCGATGATGAACGCAGGCGGCCGTTCGCCGGATGGATTGCGGTCGAAGAGGGAAGGGCGCTGAGATGGCGAGGATTACCGCTGGAATTGCGTCGAGCCACGTCCCTCTGCTCGGCGTGGCCCATGACCAGGGCAAGGATCGGGATGACTATTTCGGACCGATTTTTGCGGGCTACGACTGGACGCGGGAATGGGAGAAGTCGGAAAAGCCCGACGTAATCATCCTCGTTTATAACGATCATGCCAGTGCCTTCGACATGAAGGTTATTCCCACTTTCGCAATTGGCTGTGGCGATCATTATAAGCCGGCCGATGAAGGCTGGGGTCCGCGCCAAGTGCCGGATGTCTTCGGCCATGCCGACCTCGCCTGGCACATCGCACAGAGCCTCATTCTCGATGAGTTCGACATGACGATCATCAACGAGATGGATGTCGATCATGGCCTGACCGTGCCCCTGACCATGATGTTCGGCGCGGTCGACGCATGGCCCTGCAAGGTCGTTCCTCTCGCGGTCAATGTCGTGACTTATCCGCCTCCCTCAGGCAATCGCTGCTGGTCACTCGGCGAGGCAATCGCTCGTGCAGTCGCCAGCTTTCCCGAGGATCTCAATGTCCAGGTCTGGGGAACGGGCGGCATGAGCCACCAGCTTCAGGGGCCCCGTGCCGGTCTGATCAACCGCCAATGGGACAATCTGTTCCTCGACGGTCTGATTGGCGAGAGCGATCATTTGCGGCGAATCCCGCATATCGAATATCTGCGGGAGACGGGCTCCGAAGGCATCGAGATGGTGATGTGGCTCATCATGCGCGGCGCGCTGGGCAAACGGACCCTGGCGCTCCACCGCCATTATCATGTTCCCTGCAGCAACACCGCCATCGGTCATCTCGTCCTCCGTCCCGACAATGGCCAAGAACTCGACATGACGATCAGCGGAGCCTCGGTCGCCGCTCTGACCGAATGAACAATGCCCAAGCGGGCAATGAACTGGAGAATAGATGTGAAGATTGCACTCGCCGGCGCCGGCGCCTTCGGGGAAAAGCACCTCGACGGCCTCAGAAACATTGATGGTGTTGAAGTCGTTTCGCTTGTTGGGCGTCGCCTAGAGCCGACGCGGGCGGTCGCCGACAAATATGGCATTGGTCACGCAACGATCGAACTCGCCGAGGCCCTCGAACAACCGGGCCTCGACGCGGTGATCCTGTGCACCCCGACCCAGATGCATGCCGCCCAGGCGATCCAGTGCATGGAGGCGGGAAAGCACGTCCAGGTCGAAATCCCGCTCTGCGACAGTCTCGCGGACGGCGAAGCGGTGCTGAAGAAGCAACAGGAAACCGGTCTCGTCGCGATGGTCGGCCACACCCGCCGCTTCAATCCGAGCCATCAATATCTGCACAAGAAGATTGCCGCAGGCGAACTCGCTATCCAGCAGATGGACGTCCAGACCTATTTCTTCCGCCGCCAGAACATCAATGCGAAGGGTGAAGCTCGGTCGTGGACCGACCATCTGCTCTGGCACCACGCTGCGCATACGGTCGACCTTTTCGCTTGGCAAGCGGGGCCGATCGTGGCCGCCAATGCCATCGAGGGGCCGCATCATCCCGAGCTCGGTATCGCTATGGACATGTCGATTCAGCTCAAGGCTGAAAGCGGCGCCATCTGCAGCCTGTCGCTCTCGTTCAACAACGACGGGCCGCTCGGCACCTTTTTCCGATACATTTGCGACAACGGCACTTGGCTTGCTCGCTACGACGATCTCGTCACCGGCAAGGAAGCGGTCGTTGACGTCAGCAAGGTCGATGTCTCGATGAACGGCATCGAATTGCAGGACCGCGAATTCATCGCAGCCATTCGCGAAGGACGCGAGCCGAATGCAAGCGTAACACAGGTGATACCGTGCTATCGAGTGCTTGATAAGCTCGAAAGGCAGCTCGAGGCCGCGCGTTAACGAGACCTGGCTCTTATCATGAAGCCCTCGATTCCTGTTTGCAGATCGGCCCATTTGATGTCTCGGCGTTCGGTCTCGGCTGCATGAAGCTTTCTCACGCCTATCTGCTGAGGTCTGAGCGGAACGAAGCAGAAGCGCTGCTGGTTCACGAGTTGGATCCACGCGTAATCCTGTTCGATACCGCCGCTCTCTATGGCTTCGGAGCCAACGAAGAGCGGGTCGGCCGAACCATCGTGCACCGTCGCGGTCAATCCACCCTCGCCGGCAAATGCATATTAGCCGAGATCGATGGTAAGCGCGGACCAGATGGATTTCCCATCGCCGTTGCGCGTGCCTCTCATGGCGCTGTAGGACCTGACTCAGGGTCGAACGCATCAAATTCCGGTCGTGTACAAGGCGTAGAGAGACGTCCAACCCATCCGTTCACTGGCTTGGCCTCCTTGTCGCGCCACGCAACGGACGGACACTAAAAGCATGGGTACCGTAGCGGAGGACATAGCGTGATGGAATTCGACGTGGTGATTGTGGGTGCGGGGCATGGCGGCGCACAGGTGGCGGTAATGCTGCGTACGCAGAAGTTCGAGGGGTCGATCGCGATCATCGGCGACGAGCCCGAGCTTCCCTACGAGCGCCCGCCCTTGTCGAAGGAATATTTCGCGGGGGAGAAGGAATTCGAGCGCATCCAGCTGCGCCCCGCCAAATATTGGGACGAACGCGAGGTGACGATGCTGCTGGGCAAGCGCGTCGTCTCGGTCGATCCCGCCGGGCATAGCGTCACTACCGACGCCGGCGAGGCGATCGGTTATGGCAAGCTCGTCTGGGCGACCGGCGGAGCTCCTCGCATGCTGCCGATCCCCGGCGGCGACCTGCCGGGCGTACAGGGGGTGCGCACCCGCGCTGACGCCGATGCGATGAAGGCGGCGTCGGAGACGGCAGGTCAGATCGTCGTGATCGGCGGCGGCTATATCGGGCTCGAAGCGGCTGCCGTTCTCAACAAGGCGGGCAAGAAGGTCGTGCTTCTGGAGGCGCTGGATCGCGTCCTCGCGCGCGTCGCGGGCGTCGATCTGTCGCGTTTCTACGAGAAGGAGCATCGCGACCATGGCGTCGATCTGCGGCTTGGCGTGTGTGTCGACGCGATCGAGGGCGACACGCATGTGACCGGCGTGCGGCTCGCCGATGGCGAGGTCGTCCCCGCCGATCTGGTCATCGTCGGCATCGGCATCGTCCCGGCGGTCGAACCGCTGGTCGCGGCGGGGGCCGAGGGCGGCAACGGCGTGCTTGTTGACCGGCATTGCAAGACGAGCCTGCCCGACATTTATGCGATCGGCGATTGTGCTGCGCACGAGAATCATTTTGCCGAGGGCGCGACGATCCGGCTGGAGTCGGTGCAGAACGCCAACGACCAGGCGAATGTCGTCGCCAAGGGCATCGTTGGCGACGAGGCGCCCTATCATGCGATCCCGTGGTTCTGGTCGAACCAGTACGACCTCAAGCTCCAGACGGCGGGCCTCTCGACCGGGCACGACCAGACGGTGCTGCGCGGCGACCCCGCGAACCGCAGCTTCTCGGTCGTCTACCTCAAAGCCGGCAAGGTCATCGCTCTCGACTGCGTCAATGCGACCAGGGATTATGTCCAGGGCCGCATGATCGTCACCGCCGGGCTTCATGCAACCCCCGAGCAACTTGCCGACACAGAAACGCCGCTGAAGTCGTTGATCCCGGAATAACGCATTTAGGCAACCGGTTTGAGAAGTGCTTGCGGCGCGCGATGTGCTTTGCCTAATCGACGACATCGCGCCGATGCCGGGTCCTGCCGCCGTAGCGAGGCGCCCTCGACGGTCCATGGACCTGTCCTCCGATCAGGCGCTGGTCTCAACTCCGGTTATGAGGGACATTGCTGACTATTTTCGCATGGAACATTGTCGTTTCCTCTCCGCCATCCTGTCGGAAGGGATAGCGTAGAGGTCGTTGCTGTTTGGTGGGTCGCGAGAGTGTGTGGAAATGGCCTCCGAGTTACCAAGGAATCCCGCGTCCACCGAGGATGGCGTTATCGGCGGATTTTCGTAAGCCGCCATAAGATCCTGACAGGACGAATAGCGGAACTTTTCATGGCTCGATGAAAAGTTAGATACGCCGCAAATTCGCAGATCGTGATGGACTGAAGCTTTTTGGGGCTAAGGCCCAGCTTTCTTTTGTGTGCAGTGTCAGGTCCCGGATATACTCAATGTACCTGAGGTCGGCAGATCAGCAGATGACGATTGCTTCGGCCGATTGCAAAGCCTTGAGAGCATGGGCGCGCATCTCGAGCCTGCACCGACCGAATTGGAGGAGTTAAGCCTGACATGTCCGATAATCTCCGTGTAGTAGACGAATTCCTGATCGACCCGACGCTCATGTCGGTTGAGCCGACGCCGATCCAGATTTCGGAACCCATGAAGCGCACGATCAATACAGCTGAGGAACGCGAAGTTCCGATGGTTTTCGCCTACATCGACGAGAAGGGCGGAATTAAACAGACGTTTCGCGGGAGCATCCACGTCCACGGTCCGCAGCAACTGTCTTTTTGGAATCGGGACCCCAACGGCGGGCTCATCCGAGCGCTCGCCGCCGGCTACGAGAATGTGTGCACGACCTATCGCGAGCGCGATACGCCTCGCCTTATCCAGTTCCACGGTCGGGCTCGCGTCGTCGAAGACAAGGATGAAGCGAAGCGCGTGTGGCAGGAATCTCCGGAGCTGGAACGAAATCTGGCCCACGGCCGCAACGGGGTTGGCGTTATCATTGAACTCGATCGCGTGCAGGGGATCGAACAATCTTCTGACGCCGGCGAGTGGGAACCCTTCGCAATGAAGCGTTCGTGATGAAACAGCCGGTGGAAGAAGGATGAAGAGCGCATGATTCTTGTTACAGGGGCGACAGGCAATGTTGGCGCGCCGACAGTTCGAAAGCTCCTTGAGCGCGGCGCCGATGTTCGCGTTTTCGTTCGGGACAAGGGCCGACTGGGCGAGGTTGCCGAAAAGGTCGACGTGGTCGTGGGCGATTTCGCTGACAAAACCGCGCTGCGAAAGGCCATGCGCGGCATCAAGCGCTTGTATCTGCATGCGCTTGGCGACGAGAACGATGAGATTGCCGCAGCGTTGGCGGCAGCCCGCGATGAAGGGGTCGCGCACGTCGTCCATCTTTCCTCGCTGTCCGCTTCGATGCCGGGACCTGCCGCGGCGAAATGGTTTCTCGGTAGGGAGAGTCTCGTCGCGGACGCGGGCTTCCAGTGGACTATGTTGCGCCCGGGATTCTTCATGTCGAATGTCATGCGCTGGCTTCCCGCAATCCGGGAGCAGGGCGTGGTTCGTTGGATTCCCGGCCGTTTCGCGCCCGTTGACACGCGGGACGTCGGTGCGGTCGCTGCTGCGGCGTTGACCGAGCCAGGGCATGAGGGGAAAGTCTACGACCTCACAGGGCCCGACGTGATGGACTCGAAGATGCAGGTTGAGATTATTTCCGACGTGCTCGGGCGGCCCGTCGGGTTTGAAGAAATCTCACCGGATGATGTCATCAACGGTCTCCGCGCAACGGGTGCCCCCGAGGCCCGGATTGAATTCGCGCGCGCCGTGGCTGAATCGATGGCGAGTGATCAATGGCCGGTGGTGACGAACACCGTCGAGGAGTTGACCGGTCAGCGCCCTTGCACATTCCGTCAGTGGTGTATCGACCATGTGGCGGACTTTAAGTAACGGAAATCGATGGATGATCTGACCGGCGAACGGGAAAGTTTCCAGCGCGTAATTGCGTCCATCGACACTATGAGAGGATATTCAAATGCGGCGAGGCATGCATCACATTGGGTTGGCGACGACCGACTATGAAGCGACCGTGGATTTTTACACGAAGGTCATCGGCTGGGAGATCGCGTGGCAGGACTTGATGAAGACGCCCGATGACACTGTGCTTGTACGGCACGTCTTCTTCGACACGGGTGACGGTTCCTATGTCGCTTTCATGGCACCGACGCCGGCTTTGCCCGGCACGCCAGCGTCGTGGGCGACAGATATCAACTCCGGCCTGGGCGTTCCTCCCCATGTCTACCATTTCGCGTTCTGGCTCGACACGATGGAGGAGTTGGAACAACTCCAGGGTCAGATCCGCGAGCGCGGAGCGACGGCGAGCGAGATTATAGATCACGATGGGTGGACTGCTGGGTTCGTTGTACGCGACCCTAACGGCCTGCTGATCGAATTCGCTTGCACCACGCGTGAGCTCACCGAAGATGACAAGCTGCTGAAGCCGCGCGGTGCTCCCAATATTCCAGGGCATGAAGGGAGCCCCGAAAACCGGGCGCGCGATGCCGGGATTATCATGAATCTTCCGCCCGACCAGGCGGTGAAGCTCCTAGCCGAACTGGAGCCCAAGGAGGTGCCCGCAAAATGAATGACAGAAGCTCTACCATGGCCCCCCTGCGGGCGTTCCTGACCGATCCGACCGATACGCATGCACAAGCGCTGCGTCCGCATCTGGCGAGCGAGGTTGCTGTATCGGTCCATACAACCAACGAGAAAGGGCGCGACGCAGCCATCGAGGCGTTGCAGCAATCGCTGCTTCATCATGTGGTATATGGTGGCCAGTGGGAAGAACCGAAGAATGACGGCGAGGGCATCACTCAGGTATTGGCGATGCCGGCCAAGGGGATCGCGGCCGGCTGCAAGTTCCACTGCACGTTTAATGATCGCGGTGAGATTCAGCATCTCGAAGGGGAATGGCTCCTGCCTCCCGCGACACTCACGCCGGAGCCCGTCGTGCTCACGGCCGCGATGCGGACTAGGCTTAACGATGCTGAAGCCGACGGGATGCCGATCCTCTTTGCCTATGTCACCCCTGATGGCCGGCCTGAGCAAATCTATCGAGGTAGCACCCATACCCACGGCGATGGCCAGCTGGCATTTTGGAATCCGCGGGCGGACGGAAGCTTTTTGACCTCAATCGCCAAGAATCCCCTCGTCAGCGCGATCTATCGCCATGATGAGAGCCATGAAATGCTCGAGATGTCGGGCCGCGCGCGGCTCGTGGAAAACGATGCGGAAGCGCAAGGGATCTATGAAGCCCGACCGGATGTGACGCAGCGTATAGATCCAAGGCGTTCCGGCGCGGCAGTGGTCATCGAACTTGAGCGTGTGACCGGCCTCATCCACGCGGCTGGAACCGGAGCGATTGAGAGAATTCTCATGGTCCGCGAAAGTACTTCGTAGGCCATATTATCCCGGGCGATCTCACCGTTCGTCCGGGATAAGTCGGGCGCTTGTCCGCCCTGCGTGCGGCCCTCCTGTTCCGCCATTCGATAGACAGGATGCCGCGCCAAGCTGCGGCGTCATGGGACCACGCCACGGCGCCTTCGAGGCCAAAACCGTTCGGCCACTCCGAGGGCGGTTGTCTGGAGGATATTGATGCCTAGTACTATCAGTCAGCGGCACCGTCTTCACGGTGAGAGGGCGCGGCATCTAGACCTCTGCGCGCCAAACGCGCTGGCGATGTTCGAACAGATCGTGGAGGCGAATCCGGACGTCACGCTCGTTCGTTATTTTGGGCGATCGCTTTCAGTCTCCGAGGTCGATCAGCTAAGCGATGCGGCGTCTTGCGCCCTGGCTGCCCACGGCGTCACTCGCGGCGCGCGCGTCGGGCTAATTCTTCAAAATGTGCCTGAGGTCATCATAGCCATCCTGGCGGCCTGGAAACTCGGCGCCATTATCGTGCCCTGAGAACGGCGGAGCAATATTCGACCACGGTAGCGGCGGGATAGTCCTGCTGCGGGCGGCGTAAAAGTCGTCCACCTTGAAGCCTTTCTGCCGAGTCAGGGAGGTGTGGGGATCTACAGCGGCGGAGCAATATTCGACCACGGTAGCGGCGGGATAGTCCTGCTGCGGGCGGCGTAAAAGTCGTCCACCTTGAAGCCTTTCTGCCGAGTCAGGGAGGTGTGGGGATCTACAGCGTGGAACTTTATCTTCAGGTCCGTCTGGCTTGCGCGGATGGCATGAGCCAACGGGCGGCGGCGAAGCGTTTCAATGTGTCGCGCGAAACGGTACGCAAGATGCTGTCGTTTTCATCGCCGCCGGGTTACCGGCGCCAGTCCGTACCGCAGCGCCCGAAGCTGGACGGGTTTGTGGCGATCATTGATGGATGGCTTGAGGGTGACCGCAGTGTCCCGCGCAAGCAACGCCATACGGCGAAGCGGGTATTCGACCGTTTGCGCACCGAGCATGGTTTCACCGGCGGCTATACGATCATCAAGGATTACATCCGGGAGCGCGAACAGCGCAGCCGGGAGATGTTCGTGCCGCTGGCGCACCCTGCGGGAGATGCGCAGGCCGATTTCGGGGAAGCGCTGGTGGAGATCGGCGGGGTGGAGCAGAAGGCCTACTTCTTCGCGCTCGATCTGCCGCACAGTGATGCCTGCTATGTGCGGGCCTATCCGGCGGCGGTGGCGGAGGCCTGGGTGGACGGACACGTGCATGCCTTCGCGTTTTTCGGCGCGGTACCGCGCTCGATCGTCTATGACAACGATCGCTGCCTTGTGACGAAGATCCTGCCCGACGGCACGCGGCAGCGTGCCACGCTGTTCAGCGCTTTCCTGTCACATTACGTGATCCGCGACCGCTATGCTCGCCCGGGCAAGGGGAACGAGAAAGGCAATGTGGAGGGGCTGGTAGGCTATTGCCGGCGCAACTTCATGGTGCCGATCCCGAAGTTCCCGACCTGGGAGGCGTTCAACCTGTGGCTGGAGGAGCAATGCCGCAAGCGCCAGCAGGACAAGGTGCGCGGGCAGAGCGAGACGATCGGTGAGCGGCTGCAGCGCGATCTCGCGGCCATGCAGCCTCTGCCCGCTACACCCTTCGAGGCCTGCGATCAGAAAGGCGGGAGGGTCTCCTCGCAATCCCTGGTGCGCTACAGGACCAACGATTATTCGGTTCCGGTGGCCTGGGGCCATCAGGAGGTCTGGATCAGGGCCTATGTCGATGAGGTGGTGATCGGCTGCCGCAGCGAAGTCATCGCCCGTCATCCTCGTTGCTATGCCCGCGAGGAGGTTGTCTTCGACCCGCTCCATTATCTCCCGCTGATCGAGCAGAAGATCAACGCATTCGACCAGGCTGCGCCTTTGCAGGGCTGGGACCTGCCCGAAGCGTTCACGACACTGCAGCGGTTGATGGAAGGGCGCATGCACAAACATGGCAGGCGCGAATATGTGCAGGTACTGCGCCTGCTGGAAACGTTCACCCTCGCCGATCTCCAGGCGGCGGTCGAACAGGCCATCGATCTTGGCGCCATCGGCTTCGATGCCGTCAAGCACCTCGTCCTGTGCCGGATCGAACGCGTACCGCCCAGGCTGGACCTGGACGTCTATCCCTTCCTGCCACGCACCACGGTCGAGAAGACCTTTGCCAGAGCCTATCTGAGCCTGCTCTCCGACCGGCAGGAGGCCGCATGAGCGATCAGGCCCCGGAGATCCTTCTCGCTCACCATCTCAAGGCGCTCAAGCTGCCTACGTGCCTGCGTGAGCATCACAAGCTCGCGCGGCAATGTGCCGCTGAAGGCGTCGATCATATCCGCTTCCTCGCCCGCCTCGTCGAGATGGAAATGATCGACAGGGAGCGTCGCATGGTCGAGCGGCGCATCAAGGCCGCGCGCTTCCCCGCCGTCAAAAGCCTCGACAGCTTCGACTTCGCCGCCATCCCCAGGCTCAACAAGATGCAGGTGCTCGAGATGGCGCGCTGCGAGTGGATCGAGCGGCGTGAGAACGCCATCGCTCTGGGGCCATCAGGCACCGGAAAGACGCACGTAGCGTTGGGGCTCGGACTGGCAGCATGCCAGAAAGGACTGTCGGTGGGCTTCACCACCGCGGCAGCGCTGGTCAGCGAAATGATGGAGGCCCGCGACGAGCGCCGTCTTCTGCGCTTCCAGAAGCAGATGGCCGGATACAAGCTGCTCATCATCGACGAACTGGGCTTTGTGCCGCTCTCCAAGACCGGCGCCGAACTGTTGTTCGAGCTGATCTCCCAGCGTTACGAACGCGGCTCCACCTTCATCACCAGCAACCTGCCCTTCGACGAATGGACCGAAACCTTCGGATCTGAGCGTCTCACAGGCGCGCTCCTCGATCGCCTGACCCATCACGTCAGCATCCTCGAGATGAACGGCGAAAGCTATCGCCTCGCGCACAGCCGGGCCCGCAAGGCCAAAACCAGACCCTGAAAATTACACCAATGCCGGGGGGAGTGGCCCTCGGGCTACGCCCTCACGCCACTCCCCCCGGCATGTAACACGATGGCCTGGTTTTACGCCGCCGAATGGCCGACTTTTGCTCCGCCGTTGACA
>NZ_JNFC01000038.1 GCF_000756385.1 Sphingopyxis sp. LC363 | reverse complement strand
GCCGCCGCCCCGCGACGGGGGGCGCCCCCCCCCGCGCCGGGGGCTGGAGACAGCCCCCCGCCCCCGCGCCCGCCCCCCCCCCCCCCCCGCAGCCGCCGCCGCCCCCGCCCGCGCCCCGGGCGGGGCGCGCTCGGCCGGCTCCCCCCGCCCCCGCGGCCCGCCCCCCCCCCCCGCCCCGGCCATGGACGACGATTGGGGCCCAGCTCGCCCGCCCGTCCCGTCTGGCCAACCCGCCTCGTCGCCCCTATGGCGGCAAATGATGGCCGACGACCGCTTCCAGTCCCGCTTCGCCGCCGATGCGAGCCTGCTGCCGCATATGGCGGACCTCGCGAACGACCGGGTGCTGATCGCGCTGCTGGGCGAAGCCGATTATCGCGCCGCGAGCTTCCTCGACCAGCGGCTGCTCACCGATCGCATCGGGCGCGAGTGGACGGCGTGGAGCGCGCTGCCCGACCTCGGCGCGTCGGCGCCGCGGCCCGATTTCATCTTCCACATCGGTCATGTCGGATCGACGCTGGTCTCGCGCCTGCTCGCCGAGGTCGGCGGCGCGTTGCCGCTGCGCGAGCCGATGCTGCTGCGCACGCTGGCGCAGGTCGCCGAGCGGCTCGACCGGCCCGAATCGCTCTGGTCGCCCGAGCTTTACCGCGCGCGCCTCGCGCAAAGCCTCGGCTGGCTGGGCCGCGGCTTCGCGCCGGACCAGCGCGCGATGGTCAAGGCGTCGAGCGTGATCACCGTGATCGCCGGCGACCTCACGGGCCCCGACGGCCACGCGCTGTTCCTCCATGTCCCGCTTCCCCGCTATATCGAAACGATCCTCGCGGGCGAGGCGTCGATGGCCGAAACGTTGACACAGGCCCCGGCGCGCATGGCGCGGCTCGCGGGCCTGCTTCCCGATTTCCCGCATGCGCTGTGGCAGCTGCCGCCGGTCATCCGCGTCGCGATGAGCTGGCTGTGCGAAATGGCGACGGCGCAGCGCGCGCTGCCACCGGACGCTCCGCGCCACCTCTGGGTCGATTTCGAGGCGATGCTGACCGCCCCCGCCGCCGCGCTCGCGGCGCAAGCGGCGCATTTCGGCTTGCCGGTCGACAGCGCGCGTATCGATGCCGCGCTCGCCGGGCCGATCATGCGCCAATATTCGAAGGCGCCCGAACATGGCTACAGCCCCGACCTTCGCCGCGAACTGCAGGCGCAGGCAGCGCGCGATCATGCCCATGCGATCGCCGAAGCGATCGCATGGGTTGAAGCGCTCGCCGCGCGCTATACAAGCCTTGCCGACCTGCCGATCCACGGCCAATAGGAAGCTTTAGATGTTCAAGCTCGTCCAGCTGCTCGACGACAATGCGGTCCGCACGCTGCGCGAGATCGCCGCCGGCGGAAAATTCGTCGACGGCAAGATCAGCAACCCGCATTCGAAGGTGAAGAACAACCTGCAGCTTCACGACGCGGGCGCCTATGAACGTTCGTCGAAGATATTGCTCGACGCGATGGTGCAGAATCCCGACTTCATGGAATTCTCCTTTCCGGCGCGCATCGCGCCGCCGCTGCTGACGCGCTACACGCCGGGCATGCACTATGGGCTGCACCCCGACGCCGCCTATATCCCGCTGCCCGACGGCCAGCTGCGCACCGACGTCAGCTGCACCGTCTTCCTCAACGACCCCGCCGATTATGACGGCGGCGCGCTGCATGTACGGCTGGGCAGCGCCGACCTGCGCTTCAAGGAAGCCCCGGGGGTCGCGATCATCTATCCCTCGCACACGCTGCACGAGGTCGAGCCGGTGACGCGCGGCGAGCGGCTCGTCGCGATCACCTTCATCCAGAGCCTGATCCCCGACGTCCAGCACCGCGGCCTGATGTACGAACTCAACGAGGTGGCCGCGCTGGAGGGCGGCAAGATGGAGCCCGCGAACTTCACGCGGCTCCAGGCGGTCCAGTATCAGCTGCTCAGGATGTGGCGGCGCTAGGCGCCACCCACCCTCAATAGCCCATCAGGCTGAGCACTTCCTTGCGGCTGCGCTCGTCGTCGAGGAAACAGCCGAGCAGGCGGCTCGTCACCATGCCGACGCCCGGGGTGCGCACGCCGCGCCCGGTCATGCAGCCATGCTGCGCGTCGATCACCACCGCGACGCCGTGCGGCTGGAGATTGTCCCAGATGCAGCGCGCGACTTCAGCGGTGAGGCGCTCCTGCACCTGCAACCGCCGCGCATAGCCATTGAGCACGCGCGCGAGTTTCGAGATGCCGACGACGCGGTCCTTCGGCAGATAGGCGATCGACGCCTTGCCGGTGATCGGCGCCATATGATGTTCGCAATGCGACTGGAACGGAATGTCGCGCAGCAGCACGATCTCGTCATAGCCGCCGACTTCCTCGAAGGTGCGCGACAGATGGACCGACGGATCCTCGCCATAACCCTGGCAATATTCCTTCCACGCGCGCGCGACGCGACGCGGCGTGTCGCGCAAACCCTCGCGCGCCGGGTCGTCGCCCGCCCACTCGATCAACGTGCGCACCGCGTCGGCGACATGGTCCGGAACCACCACCTTGCCGTCCGGCCCCAACTCGACTTTGTCGCTCATTGCCCCGCTTTCACTGTTGCCATCATGTCGCACATTTCGACGTCCCGATGGAGATACGCAAGGGCAGGACCAAAAGAAATTGTCCTCCCCCGTCAACTTTACGTTGCGGAATCTTGACTTTTTCTCATTCCGGAGAGGCGCGGTTTCGCGTCCTTTTTCGGGCCGAACAAGTGACTTGACGCTTTCGTCAACTCGGCGCACCTTCCTTGCCATACAGAACTCGCTCAAGCGGGTCGTATTCCGGAGAGGCCGGCGTTTTCCCCGACGCCGGCGGGAGAGGACGATGACCAGCATAGCTGGCAAGTGGGATTCACGAGGGCACATGGCCGTTTCGGCCCGGTGCCCTTTGCCATGTCTGGTCGTATCCCCTCCCCTTACCACAATTTGAAAGTTGGGCGGCCCCGCACCTCGCGGGGCTGAAAAAGGGAGGCTATAGATGAAGTTCAAGGCACTGATCGGAACGTCGCTCCTTGCGATGACGGTGGCGACGCCGGCATATGCGCAAGACGCGGCGGATGAAGTGGAACGCGATGCTTTCGGCGGCGAAATCGTCGTCACGGCGCAGCGCCAGTCGGAACGTCTGCAGGACGTGCCGATCGCGGTCAGCGCCTTTTCGACCGAAGCGCTCGAAGCGCAGCAGATCAAGACCCCGTCGGATCTTCAGCTGACCTTGCCCAACGTCACCTTCACCAAGACCAATTTCACCGGCGCCAGCTTCACGATCCGCGGTATCGGCGACCTTTGCGTCGGCACGACCTGCGACAGCGCGACCGCGATCCATCTGAACGGCGATCCGCTGTTTTCGACCCGCCTGTTCGAAACCGAATTCTTCGACCTCGAACGCGTCGAAGTGCTGCGCGGGCCGCAGGGCACGCTGTTCGGCCGCAACGCGACGTCGGGCGTGGTCAACGTCATCACCGCCAAGCCGAAGCTCGGAACGTTCGAAGCCGCCGCCGAAGCCGAATATGGCAATTATAATTCGCTCAAGGGCAAGGCGATGGTCAACATCCCCCTTGGCGATTCCGCCGGCATCCGCGTCGCGGGCATCTACCTCAACCGCGACGGCTATACGAAGAACGAGTTCCTCGACACGCGGATCGACGACCGCGACCTCTATTCGGTCCGCGGCTCGTTCCGCTGGGAGCCGACCGAGGACACCACCATCGACCTGCTCGCATCCTATTTCCGCGAAAAGGACAAGCGCACCCGCATCCAGAAACAGCTCTGCCAGCGCGACCCGACCGGCATCCTCGGCTGTTTGAACAACCGCCTCGACAATTCGCCCTTCAACGGCAACGCGACCTTCACCGCGGCGCTGACCTCGCGCGAATTCCTCGCAACGCAAGGGATCCCCGCCGCCTTCGCCTTGGGCAGCCTCTATGGCCCCGACGTCTATGCCAATACGACGATCCCGTCGGATCCGCGCACGGTAAACACCGCCTATACGCCGAGCTATTTCACCAGCGAACTGACGCTGCAGGGCCAGATCGAGCATAATTTCGGCCCGGTGTCGCTGCAGGTTTCGGGCCAGTATCAGAAGGTCAAGCTCGACGCGTCGCAGGATTATAACAGCAATATCGGCGACCGCTCGCTCTATGCCGGCGGCCTCGCAACGCTTGCGGCGGCGGCGGGCGGCGCGCTCGGCCCGGCGCTTCAGGCCTATTTCGCCCCGGTTGCCGACGCGATCATCCCGAACGGACCGAACGGCCAGCTTTGCACCTCTCTCGCGGAAGAGAGCGGCTTCGGCTCGTTCGGCGGCAACAGCATCTGTTCGGACCAGTCGCTGCAATTCGACCGTTCGAACCAGTATAACAGCAGCTGGTCGGTCGAAAGCATCCTGACGAGCGACTTCGACGGGCCGTTCAACTTCCTGCTTGGCGGCATCTATGCCGACTATCACCTGACCGAGAACAGCTATTACGTGAACGCGTTCCCGATCGATTATCTGACCGGCGTTCTCGGCGCGTTCAACTCGTTGAGCAACGGGCTGCCGCCCTCCTTCCTCGGCACGCCCTTCTTCCGTAACAATACCGCCGATTTAAAGATCAAATCCTACGGGATCTTCGGCGAAGCCTATGTCGAGTTCAACGACCGGATCAAGCTGACCGCCGGTCTGCGCTACAACAACGACAAGAAGAGCGTCCAAGCGCGTTCGACGCTGGCCAGTTTCCTCGTGCCCTTCGGCCAAACGGGGACGGCCTTCGATTCGCCTTTCGTCGGCACCTTCGACGCCGATCCAGGCACACCCGGCAACCAGCTGATCCAGTCGCGGAGCGTCAAGTTCAACGAATGGACTGGGCGCGCGGTGCTCGACTTCAAGTTGACCGAGGACAATCTCCTCTATGCCTCCTATTCGCGCGGTTACAAATCGGGGGGCATCAACCCGCCGCTGCAGCCGATCTTCCAGGTGCCCGAGTCCTTCCAGCCCGAGCAAGTCGACGCTTTTGAGATCGGGTCAAAAAATACCTTTGGCAACGGCGCACTCCAGCTGAACCTCACCGCCTTCTATTATAAATACAAGGATCTGCAGCTCAGCAAGATCGTCGCACGCACGGCGGTCAATGACAATGTTGACGCCGACATCTACGGCTTCGAAGTCGAAGGCATGGTCCGCCCCGATCCCGATGTGCTGATCAATCTGGGCTTCAGCTATCTGCACACCAAGGTCGCGAGCGACAAATATACCAGCAACCCTCGCGACTTTGGCGGCGGACGCGCCGATGCGGTGATCATCAAGGATATCACCAACGCAGCGAACTGTGCGGTGGCGTCAGCATCCGGCAGCGTGGCGGGAGTCAACGCCTATGTGAATCAGGTCAATCAGCTGATCAATGCCGGCGCCATTCCCGGTCTTCAGGCCGGAGCCGGTTTGCAGGGGACAACGCCTTTCCCGGCCGATGGCGGTATCGCGTCGACCGGCGCCTACAGCGTTTGCGCCGTCGTCGCGGCACTCGCGCCGACTCTTGGCCAAGCCTTCGGAGGCATCGAAACCTCGACCACCATCAACGGCGAAACCTTCCAATATTCGGCTGGCATTCCCGTCAACATCAAGGGCAATCAGCTGCCGCAGGCGCCGAACTACAAGTTCAGCGCGGGCATCCAATATACGGCGCGGCTGGGCGACGGCGACATGACGCTCGTCCCCCGCGTCGACCTCGCCTATACCGGTGAAAGCTATGGCAGCATCTTCAACGGCAATGTGAACCGGATCAAGGGCTATGCCCAGGTCAACGCCCAGCTGCAGCTCAACGGTCCCGACGACAAATGGTATGTGAAGGGGTTCATCCAGAACGTCTTCGACGCCAACAGCGTCACCGGCCTCTACATCACCGACCAGTCGTCGGGGAATTACACCAACATCTTCACCCTCGAACCGCGCCGCTACGGCATCGCGGCGGGCGTGCGATTCTGACGACCGACCGGCAACAATACCGACGAACCCGGCCTCTCGATCGAGAGGCCGGGTATTCTTTTGATCGGGACCGACGAAAAGAAAAGGGCCGGGCCATCATGCGATGGCCCGGCCCCTTCTTCGACCCTGCGCGTCAGCGCATCAATCAGAACTTCGCGCGCAGCTTCACCCCATAGAGCCGCGGCGGCGCCGGATAGACGGCGAAGCTCGCGCTCTGCTCGGGGATCGGGAAGGCCGTGATGTTGTAATATTTGTTGAAAAGATTTTCGACGTAGAACTCGACCGCATAATTCTGGTCGGGTCCGAAATTCAGGCCCGCCCGCGCATTGACGATCGTATAACCATCGTTGGTCGTGAACGGCACCGCGACCGGATCGTTCATCGTGTTCGCGTCGCTGTTCATCCGCCAGTCGAGGTGCAGCAGGCCGCCAACATTGCTGCTGAGCTGCGGCGTCCAGGTGACCGCGCCGGTGACGACATGCCTGGGCGAATTGGTGAGCGGCAAGCCGTTGTCGTCGCCGGCGACCGCGTCCTTCACTTCGGTATCCACATAGGAATAGCCGAGCACAATGTTGAGGCTGGGCGCCGGACGGATCACCGATTCCAGCTCGACACCCTTCGCCACGAGCTTGTCGAAATTCTGGACGACGAAGTTATTCCCCTCGAACGCCAGGTTCTGATAGCCCTTGAGCTCGGTATAGAAGGCATTGGCGTTGAACTGGAACGCGTTGCTGAAATCGGTCTTCACGCCGAATTCGAACGAATCGACATCTTCATTCCCGAACTCGAGGTCCGACGCCTGTGCGCCATTGCCGCCGAGGAAGGCGGTGTCGAACGACCCGCGGTCGAGGTTGTAGCCGCCCGATTTATAACCGCGGTCATAACCGCCATAGACCATCACGCGATCGTCGAGCTTGACCGACAGCTTTGCAGTTCCCGTCAGCTTGCTCTCGCTGCGCTTGTCGCGAAAGATGCCGTTGAATTCGGGATTGACCACGGGGTTGCAGACAAGGTTGAAAATCGCGTTGCCGAGTCCCGACGGCAGACCCTGCAGCGCCTGGCGATAGAGGCCGTAACGATCGCTTTGCAGCGTCGCGCACCCCGGCAGGTTCGACTGCAGGTCGGCGTTCAGCTTCTTCGATTCATGATTGTAGCGCAGACCAAGGGTCAGCGAGACATTGTCGTTGAAGTCGATGATATTGTGCGTGAACAGCGCAAAGGCTTCGGTGTCGACCCGATAACGATCGCCAATCTGCCCCTGCCCCGCCTGCGGCGCGGGAAGGGGCGTCAGGAAGGTGTCGAGCACGCCCGCCTGCGCGGCGGCGGCCGCGAGCTGCGGGTTCGACGCCAGCAGTACCTGTCCCACCAGCGGCGAGTTCGGGATCGACTGGAAAATCTGGAAGCCCGTCGGACCGGGCACCGCCGAATCGGTCAGCGCGTTGATAAAGGCGTCGACATATTGCGCGCCCTGCGTGCCGAAGCGGGTGCGTTCGGTATATCGCAGCTTCTCGTTGAGGTAGAAGCCGCCGATCAGCCAGTCGACATGATCGTCGAAAGCCGTGCCCTTGAGGCGGATTTCCTGCGTGAAATCGCGCATGTTGATGGGCATATTTTCACGATAGGCGCGGTCGATCCCCGAGAAATCGACGTCCATGCCGCGGATCGCCTTCCAGTCGCGATAGGCGGTGATCGACGTCAGTTCGACGCCGCCCAGATCCCAGTCGAGCTGGCCCGAAACGCCCCATTCGCGCATTTTTTCGGTCAGGTCCCGATCAGGCGAGTACGCGACCTCGCGATTCTTGGGGTTATATGGGATCACGATGCCGGTCAGGCCATTGGCCGCGGCCAGCCCCTGAATCACAGCGCTTGCGGCGAAGGCCGGCGTGCCCGGCTGCGCGAAGCCCGAATTGGTGTTGAGCGCGCCGCAGCACTGCTCATTGGTCTTGGCATAATCGGCGATCAGCCGGAACGAGACGTCATCCTTTTCGAACAAGGCCTGCCCGCGCACCGACCAGCGGTCGAGATCGTTGAAACGGCGATCGCTGTTGACGTCTTTGATATAGCCGTCGCGCTTGTGGTAGCCGCCGTCGAGCCGCACCGCGAGCGTTTCGGAAACCGGTCCGGTGACGCCGGCCTTCAGCTCGATCTCGTCGAGGTTGCCATAGCTCGCCTCGGCATAGCCGCCGAGATTGAAGCTGGGCTTTTGCGTAATGATGTTGAGCGCGCCGGCCGAGGTGTTGCGGCCGAACAGCGTGCCCTGCGGCCCGCGCAGCACTTCGACGCGGTCGATCGGCGGCAGGTCCGCGAGGGCAAGGCCTGCGCGCGCGCGGAAAACGCCGTCGACAAAGACGCCGACCGAGGGTTCGAAGCCGGGGTTGTCGCCTGCGGTTCCGATGCCGCGGATGCGCAGCACGACGCCGGTTGCCGAGGACTGACCGGTCGTCGCCTGAAAGCTGGGCGCGATCTGGCGAAGCCCGCGAATATCGCTGATGCCCGAGTTTTCCAGCTGCTCTCCGCCAACCACATTGACCGCGATCGGGATGTCTTGCGAGCGCTGCGCACGGCCGGTTGCGGTCACGATGATGTCATTACCATAATCGCTGTCGTCGGTGACCGCAGGCGTCGCGGGCGCCGCATCCTGGGCAAAGGCATAGGCCGGGGTCGTGGCAGCGCACAGCATCGTGCCGCCCAACAAAATGTTGCGCAAAATCATGACAGGTCCTCTCTCCAAAACCGTCGCGGCGCAGCCAAAGGCTTATCGGGAGATGCCCGACGGTGAAGTGCCGGTCTAACGCACCGCCCCGCGGCGTCAACGCGCGCGCGCGCGAGCATCCGGCTTTTCCGTCCATTAGTGGCACAAAAGCAACAGTTTACGCTACGGCAGGCGTAATCTGATTGTCACAAAAAGTGCTGAAGCAACGATGGATGAGGGGTGGTGCCTGGGGACGGGATCGAACCGCCGACACTGCGATTTTCAGTCGCATGCTCTACCAACTGAGCTACCCAGGCGAAGCGCTTGCGGCCGGTCGGCCGCGCTGGCGAGCGGCGGCTATAGGCAGGGCTTTGCGTCCTGTCCAGCATCTTTCTTTGCGATCATCCCTCGTCGAAACGATCGTCGTCGGCGGTGCCGTCGGGCGCCTGATCGGCCGGCACGCGATAGTCCTCGCCGAACCAGTTGAGGAGGTCGCGATCGCGGCAACCGCGGCTGCAAAAGGGCTTATATTCGGGGTCGCGCGGCTTGCCGCACAGCGGACAGCGCGGGGGTTTACTGGGCATGACCCGCTCCTTTGACGGCCGCATCCGCGATCAGGCGGACCGCGCGGCCGGTGCGATTTTGTAGAGTTTCGATCCACGCCGAATGCGCCGCGATCCGGTCGATCACCGCGCCGCGCGCGGTCAGCGTCAGGTCGCCCGTCCCCACCGCGCGTTCCGCCTGACGCAGCAGCAGCGCGGCATCGGTCGCGGCGGGATCGAGCCGGACCTGCTCGATCAGCGAGGGCCGCTCGCGGCGGCGGACGATCTGCATAAAGCCGAAGCCGTTGACCGCGGTGCGCTCGAACGGCTGGGGCAAGGCGGCGTCGACCGCCGCGTCGATCGCCTGCCGCCCGGCGCGATCGGGCACCGAGGGAAAGTCGATCCCGATCGACCCGCCGATGTCGCAGCGACGGATCAAGGCCGCCGCCTCGCGCGCGCCCGCCAATGCCAGCGCCAGCGCGTCCCCCTCGCCGTCGATGTCGATCAGCAGCATCGCGGGGGTCGCATCGACCCACAGCGCGCCGCCCGCAAAGGGCCAGTGGCCGGTGCGGACATGGTCGATCAGTTCGGACCAGCCCGCCTGTTCGAGCCGGTCGGGAGCGGCCGGTTGCAGCTCGGCGACGGCGATGCCAGTAGCGGCAATGCGCGCCCGCAGATCGGGCCCGTCACCGACGTCGGCGCCCGCCTCCGCCATCCGCGCCCGCGCGGGCTTGTCGCGGCCGCGTTCGCGCAGCGCCATGCGGGTGATTTGGACGATCAGCCGCGCCCCGGTCGAGGTCGACGGCGGCAGGCCGGTCAGCGTCGCCTGCGGCGCCCCCGGCCAGTCGAGCGCGACCAGCGCGCCTTTGCCGCCCCTGCCCGCTTCGATCAGCTTCGCGCCGACGATCGCGCCGACGCGCGGCCCTTCGCCTTCGCGTTCGATCCGCGCCTCGACGATTGCGCCGTCCTCGATCAGCGCCGCGCGCGCTTCGCCGATCCCGGCTTCATAGAGCCACTCAGCCAAGCGGGATTCCCGCGCTCGTCAACAGCGCGCGCGTTTCGAAGAGCGGCAGGCCGACGACGTTCGAATGGCTCCCCGACAGGAATCGCACAAAGGTTTCGGCGCGCCCCTGGATCGCATAGCCGCCCGCCTTGCCCATCCCCTCGCCGCATTCGACGTAGCGGTCGATCTCGGCGGCGCTCAGCGCCTTGAACGCGACGATCGTGTCGACGACGCGGACGCGCGGGCGATCATCGGCCCCGACGACGCAAACCCCCGACCAGACATGGTGGCGCCGCCCCGACAGCAGGGCGAGCATGCGGCGCAGGTCGGCTTCATCGGCCGGCTTTTCGAGGATGCGGCGCCCGACCGCCACCGTCGTATCGCCCGCGAGGACGATTTCGTCCGGTGCGCGCGCGACCGCGAGCGCCTTGCCCCGCGCCAGCCGCGCGACATAATCGCGCGGCAGCTCGCCCTTCAGCGGCGTCTCGTCGATTTCAGGCGCCGCGATGCGCGCAGGCTCCAGCCCGATCCGCGCCAGCAATTCGCGCCGCCGCGGCGAGGTCGAAGCCAGAACCAGTGTTGGCATGGGCGCAGCCATGGTCGCCGCGCCGCTCACTTGAAGCGATAGGTGATCCGACCCTTGGTCAGGTCATAGGGGGTGAGTTCGACGAGCACTTCGTCGCCCACGAGAACGCGGATGCGATTCTTGCGCATCTTGCCGGCCGTGTGGCCCAGAATCTCGTGATCATTTTCCAGTTTGACGCGAAACATCGCGTTGGGCAGCAGTTCGACCACTTGGCCGCGCATTTCCAGAAGTTCTTCTTTCGCCATCTATCCTCTATGGGCTCGAAATATCGGGATGCGCGCCCATAACCGCAATTCGCGGCAATTGAAAGCAATCTGTCATGGAGCGCGGTGCAAGGGGCGCGGAAGGCCGCGAACCCGGTTCTTTTTGTCTCACGCGGAGACGCGGAGCCGCGGAGAGGTTCGCTCGGGCCGACAGGCCCTTTCTCCATCTACGGTGCGTCGTGTCGCAGCGCGGAAGAGGAAAGGCCGCTGCGCGGCCGGCACGACATCTCCGCGTCTCCGCGTCTCCGCGTGAATCGGAATGTCACGACACCAGTTTGAGCTTGCGTACGATCCGCCAGCCGACGGTCTTCATCCACGCATAGCTCGGCCAGCGCGGCGGCATCGCGGGGTCGAGCCCCATGCGGCGCAGCGCGGCGTTGGCCGCATGCGCTTCGGATTCGCGATAGCTCCATTCGCTGCGCCAGGTGATCGACAGCGAAATCGACGGCGCATCGCCATTGGCGACGAAATGCGGCGCCATCACGGGCATCAGCACCGCGTCGCCGGGGCCGAGCGGCACCTGCTGCGCGTCGTCCTTATACGCCTCCTCCCATGGCAAATTGCGGTGGCCGCCGGTGTGATAGCGCTCATGCTCGCGGCGATGCGCGAAACGCTCGTCGCCCGCGGGCCAGACGTTCATCACCTTCCGCCCCTTGAGCTGGAGCAGGATATTATGCTCGGGGTCGAAGTGGAACGGCGTGATCGACCCCGGCGACGAGATGAAGATGAAGCCCTGCGGCGTCAGCATCGCGCCGGTGCGCGGGGTCACGACGGGTTCGAGTTCGCCGAGCAGGTCCATCAGCAGCGTGCGATAGGCCGCGACATTCTCGATATTCTTGAGCACCGCCCAGCTGCCGTTGCTGTCGATCGTGCGGATGGTCTCGCCGATCGACAGGCCGTTCGAGGGTACATCCTCGGGCCGGATGCCGATCGGCACATCGCCCGGATTATATTCGACCTCGCTGGCGGGCAGGCCTTCGCCGAGCACCGCGAGCGCCTCGATCGACAGCAAAGGATGGTCGGGAAGATGGTGGTGCAGCAGTCCCGCGCGCTGCGGATAGAGCGCCGCCATCCGCTCGAGCGTTTCGGCGGGGAATACGGCGCGGTCGATCGGCTGGTGCGCGGTCATGTCGGGCTTCCTACTTCATTTGCGGGCGCGGCGGCACCCTTCCAGCGCCGCCACAGGCGCTCGGCCTTGTCCAGCATCGCAAAGCGCAACCGGTCGGCGGGCGCCGACAGCGGCACATTGACCCAGACGAGCGCGCGGCGCTCGCGCCAGACGCTGTCGATCATCGGGTGGCCGGGCGCGGCGCAGCTGTCGACCCACGCGATCTTCGGATCGTCGAGCAGGTCGAGATTCGCCTGTTGCAGCAGCACCCCGGGCGAGAAGCGGGCATAATGTTCGTCGAACGCGGTCTTGAACGAAAAGCCGCCGGGCGGGCAAAGGAAGTTGACCAGCATCGCGAGCGGGCGGCCGTCCAGATCGAGCGCGCGCATGTCGAGCTTCCCCGCGTCCGCCGCGCCGGTCAGGATCGCGCGAAACCACGCCGCGGTATCGCCATGGCTCGCGAGCGCCGATCCGGCGCGCCCCTTCCAGCCGCGCGCTTCGAGGGTGAGGAAGGCATCGATCCAAGGATCGAGCCCCTCCCCCGCCTGCCAGCGCCGGACGCCGACCGCACCCTCTTCGGCGAGCCGGTTCGCCTGGCGCCGCAATTCCTTGCGCTTCTTCGCGCGCACCGCGCCATCCCAATAATCGCCCGGCGACAGCGCGCTTTCGAGCAGCGCGCGTTCTTCGCGGTGCACCGCCCGCGCCTCGCCGCCGCGCACCCGCGCGACATCGACCAGCGCGCGGTGGAGCGGGCCGTCCTCGGTCAGGCGCGGCACATGCAGCAACGTGCGCGCCCACGGCGCGGCATCGCACCAGCCGAGCAGGATCGACCAGAACAGGCTTTCGAAACCGGCGCGCACCAGCGGGGCGCCATGAAAATGATTGGGGTGCGCCCAGCCGGTCACATGCCGCAGCGGCAGGCGGCCATAATGGAACGCGGGCGCGACGGGCATCACGCCGATCACCGGCCCGTCGCTGCCATCGCGCACGAGCACCAGCCGCGCCTGGCGTTCGGGATCGAGCAGGTGGAGCGCCGATTGCAGGCACCAGCGTTCGGCGAAAGGATTGGGCTCGCTCGCCTCATCGGCAAGCCGGTCCCACGCCGCCGCGAGCTCGCCCGAAAGCGACAGCGGATCGACGACGCGCACGGTCAGCGGCGCGGCTTCGCCGGCGCTTCTCGGAAAGGCGGGATGGACCGTCATCGGCAAGAGATTAGCAGCGAAGCGTTAAGATGGCGTGGCGATTCGTCCGGGGAAATTCCGCATTCGTGCGGTCGAAATGGCAGCCGGCCGGTTGCGGCCATGTAATCCTCCCTGTGGCGAAGCCATGGGGAGGCGGACCGCCGCGAAGCGGTGGTGGAGGGGCGGAGACGTCACGCCATTGGCCCCTCCGCCAGCGCTTCGCGCTGCCCCCTCCCCATGTCTGCGGCACAGGGAGGATGCTTCTTTCCTCGTCACCCTCTAACGAGACACGTGGCTCGTTAGACTTGATCCGGGGTCCATTCTCGCCGCGCGGAAGGGATGGACTCCGGATCGGTGGGATGACGAATATTGGGAAACACCCGCTTCCCACCCCGTTTTCGCCGTTCGGCACAATTCGGGACGCAATGGCAGCAAGCGACCGATTGCGGACATTCGCCATTTGTTCGATAAGCAAGCGAGCGCGAATGAAGTATAGGAGTGCAAATTTGCGATCCATCTTGATTGGAATTTGCAGTGTGTTGCTAGGCGCTTGCCATTTCTTGAGCACTCCCTTTCCCGATGTGAACAAGGAAAAGCTTGTAATCAGTCTCCAAAGGACTGCCTGCTTTGGGTCTTGTCCAGATTACAAGGTCACGATCACAGGAAGCGGTCGCGTGGTTTTTGAAACAACGCCACATCTCGACCTCGATGATGGAGCGAATGTTCATCGCGCATACTCGACAGAAAGTGGTGTCCGGGTCCCCGGCACTCACGAGACAACCATAGATCCACAGGCGATCGACCAACTTCTGGCGCAATTCCAAGAAGCTCGATTCTTTTCCCTTCGCGATGAGTATCGAGCGAAGGTTACCGACAACCCGACCTATGTGGTGACGATTGATACCGGCAACGGCAAGAAATCGGTCGTCGACTATGTCGGCAAGGAAGCGGGGATGCCCGCATCGGTGACAGCGCTTCAAGATGCAATTGATACGGCAGCACGAACTGATCGCTGGATCGAGGGGACACCGCAGGTCATCCCGATGCTTCAAGAAGAAGGCGCTGACTTCGCTGGCATTTTGGGACTCGAACTCATGGACGCTGCGGCGAAGCGCAACGACGTGGGGACGATGCAGCGCTTGAAGGATTTGAGGGCTCCGGTTTTTCTGGCGAAAGGGCCGAGCCCACTGAGAACAGCAATCTACGAAGGACATAGTGATGCGATCAAATGGCTGATTGCTAACGGAGGGATTGCAGACGAAGCGCAGTGGAAGAGCGCGCTGCAGGAAGCAGTGGAGTCCGATAATCACGCCGCGTACGACGCTTTGTATCAGCCGCAGAACGCCCGTCGGATTGACCGCACCTTCGCAACAAAGCTTCTAACGGGTGCCGCTGCGAACGCAGACCCCCAGATTGTTAGCGAGATGCTCCGACTGGGGGCGAATCCGAACGGAGATGATGAAGATAGTCGCTTTTTCGACCCTCCACTCTTTGAAGCTGCCCACGGTGTGATGAGCAATGACGAAAAGCATCCTGCCACCACCGATCGCAGAGCAGTTATCCGGCTGCTATTGGCTGCGGGAGCAAAAATCGAGCATTGCCAATACGGCTACTGCGATAGCGTCTTGTGGCAGGTGAGTGACGCTGGCGTCGCGAGACTGCTGTTGGACGCTGGGGCCAATCCGGACTTCAAGGACAATGAAGGAGAACATGTCCTTTTCAACATTTCAGATGAAGACGTTGCGCTATTGCTCATTTCTCGAGGCGCTGAACTGGGGGCGGTTAGGCCCGCAGACGGGAAAACCCTGAGAGGGTGGAGCGAGTACCAGAAATGGCCGAAGGTGTTGGCGCTTCTCAATCGATCTGGGCTTTGAGTGAAGGCACTCCCTAGCAAAAAGCTATGTCCGCGTTCCCACCCGAAAACCCTCATCGCCCCACCGCAGCCCCCGGTTCAATCCAGCGCCGCGGCCAGCCGCTGGCGCAGCGCGACAAGCGCCTCGACCGGAATTCCCGCCACCCGCGCCGGCGCACCGGCATCGGGCGTCTCGCGCATCGAGACCGCGCGCGGCGCGGGCGCCGCGCCTGCCTCGGATGCCGGTTCGGACAACGCCTTGCGCGCGCCCTCGACCGTAAAGCCCCGCACATGCAGCAAATGGTGGATACGCTCGGCGAGCGCGACATCTTCGGCGCGGTAATAGCGGCGGCGGCCCGACCGCTGGAGCGGCTTCAACTGCGGAAAACGCGTTTCCCAATATCTGAGCACATGCGTCGGCACGCCGATCCGCACCGCCAGCTCGCCGATCGCCAGCATGGCGCCCGCCGCCTTGCCGTCATCGCCGGCCATGTCAGACGCCGGCATCGATAAGGCGGAACCTATTTGCCGGCAACGCGCGCTCGCATCGTCTGGCTGGCGCGAAAGGTCATCACGCGCCGCGGCAGGATCGGAACCTCGATCCCCGTCTTGGGATTGCGGCCGATCCGCTGCGCCTTGTCGCGCAGCACGAAGGTACCGAAACCCGAGATTTTGACATTCTGCCCGACCGCGAGCGCGTCGGACATATGGTCGAGAATCGATTCGACGATTGCCGCCGATTCATTGCGCGACAAGCCGATCTGCTGGTTGATGCGGCTGGCGATATCGGCTCGCGTAAGCGTCCCTGCGGTCATGTTGATCCCTTCCCCCTCCTGAAGCGAAATTATGCGGCCGGTTCCCTGACAGCCCCCACCGTCACGAGTCCCGTTACGCATATGTAACAAATCCGAATTAATCCGCCAAACTGAAACGGATGGAAGGAGAAGTTGACGCGGTGAATTCCATCCACTGCCGGTGCCGCGACTTCAGCCTAAACCCGCAGCACCGCCGCGCCCCAGGTGAAGCCGCCGCCCATCGCTTCGAGCACCACCAGGTCGCCGCGCTTGATCCGCCCGTCGCGCACCGCAAGGTCGAGCGCGAGCGGCACCGACGCCGCCGACGTGTTGGCGTGCTGGTCGACCGTCAGGACGACGCGCTCGGCGGGCAGGCCCAGCTTTTTTGCGGTCGCGTCGATGATCCGCTTGTTCGCCTGATGCGGCACGACCCAGTCGATCTGCTCGGCCGACAGCCCGATCTCTTCCATCACCTCGGCCAGCACATTGGCAAGGTTGGTGACCGCGTGGCGGAACACTTCGCGGCCTTGCATCCGGACATGGCCGACCGTTCCGGTCGTCGACGGCCCGCCGTCGACATAGAGCATGTCCGAATATTTGCCCTCGGCATGGAGCCGCGTCGCAAGGATGCCGCGGTCGTCGACGACTTCTTCGGCCGACAGGACGATCGCGCCCGCGCCGTCGCCGAACAGCACGCAGGTCGTGCGGTCTTCCCAGTCGAGGATGCGGCTGAACGTCTCGCTGCCGATCACCAGCGCGTGCCTCGCCGCGCCGGTGCGCAGCATCGAATCGGCGACCGACACGGCATAGAGGAAGCCCGAGCACACCGCGGCGACGTCGAAGGCGATGCAGTCGGGCGCGCCGAGCAGCGCCTGCACTTTCGTTGCGCTGGCCGGAAACGTGTTGTCGGGGGTCGCGGTCGCGACGATGATCAGGCCGATGTCCGCCGCCTCGAGCCCCGCCGCCGCCAGCGCCTGCTTCGCCGCATCGGCGCCGAGCGTCGCGGTCGTCTCGTCGGGCTCGGCGATGTGGCGGAAACGGATGCCGGTGCGCTCGACGATCCATTCGTCGCTCGTGTCGACGCGGCTGGCGAGCTCGGCGTTCGACACGCGCGTGCGCGGCAGCGCCGAACCCGTACCGGCCAGGATCGCGCGCAGCGTCATGCCGCGTCGCCGCTGCGGAAGTTGGCGAGATCTTCGGTCACCTGACGCGTGATATCCTTTTCGATCAGCTCGGCGCACAGGTGGACGCAGTTCGCGACCCCCTTCGCATCGGCGCTGCCATGGCTCTTGAGCACCACGCCGTTGAGGCCGAGGAACACCGCGCCATTGTGATTATTGGGGTCGAGATGGTGGCGCAGCAACTCGGTCGCGGGGCGCGAGATCAGGAAGCCGATCTTCGAACGCGTCGAGCTTGTAAAGGCGCGGCGGAGCAGGTCGGTGACGAAGCGCGCCGTCCCCTCGATCGTCTTCAGCGCGATATTGCCCGAAAAGCCGTCATGGACGACGACATCGACATTGCCGCGCGACAATTTGTCGCCCTCGATGAAGCCGGTGAACTCCATGGGCAGTCCGTGCGCCTCGCGCAGCCGCGCCGCGGCGTCGCGGATCTCGCCGGTGCCCTTCAGCTCCTCGGTGCCGATGTTGAGCAGCGCGACGCGCGGTTTTTCCAGCCCCATCGCGGTGCGCGCATAGGCGGCGCCCATGACCGCGAACTGGATCAGGTTGTTGGCGTCGCAATCGGTGTTCGCGCCAAGGTCGAGCATGACGACGTCATTGTCGCCGAGCGTCGGCAGCAGCGCCGCGAGCGCCGGCCGGTCGATCCCCGGCATCGTGCGCAGCGCGAGCTTCGCCATCGCCATTAAAGCACCGGTGTTGCCCGCCGAAACGGCGCCGCCGGCATCGCCGCGCTTCACCGCATCGATCGCCAGCCCCATCGAGGTGCTCTTCGCCTTGCGCAGCGCCTGGCTCGGCTTGTCCTCGCCCGACACCACGCCGTCGGTGTGGAGGATGTCCGACGCTGCGCGCAGGTTCGGGTGATGATCGAGCGCGGCCTTGATCTGCTCCTCGTCGCCGACGAGGATGAAGCGGAGGCCGTCGTGCTTGTGGCGCGCCATCGCGGCGCCGGCGAGCATCATGCGCACGCCGACGTCACCGCCCATCGCATCGATTGCGATTCGCGGTGTCAGTGCCATCTAATGCCCTCCGGCCTGTTTATTACGCGCCGACCGACACCACTTCGCGGCCGTTATAATGGCCGCAGGCGTTGCAGAGGTTGTGCGGGCGCTTCAGCTCGCCGCAGTTCGGGCATTCCTGAAAGGCTTCGACCTTCAGGCTGTCGTGGCTGCGACGCATGCCGCGCTTCGAGGGCGAGGTTTTTCGCTTGGGAACGGCCATGATTTTTCCTGCATTCTCAAATAGTGTGTCACGAATCGGCTACCCGGATTTGTCGTTCCCGTTGCCGGAAAAGACTGGCCCGCCCGCCACGCCGAAGCCCATTCCCGTCTGGATGACGCAGGAAAAACTTCCGCCGGAAGGTGCCTCAACGCCAGATGGTGTCGGGTGCCGGATCGGGCGCGGCTATAGCGTTTTTGCCCGCAAAGGCAAGCCCATTGCGCGGGAATGGCTGCGACGTCATTCTCCGGCGCAGGCTTGCCCTGCTCCCCGCGCAATGCCACACCATCCTTGTCGCCGGGCCAGCCGGTGCAAGAGGGGGAACAAATGATAATCTTGCCGATCAGCCTGACGATCGCCGCCGGTGCGGCGCTGCTCAACCTGTGGCTCGCGCTCCGCGTCGGCCGCGTGCGGACGCGGGAGAAAGTCTTCATCGGCGACGGCGGCAACGACCTCTTGACCCGCCGGATGCGCGCGCACAGCAATTTCGTCGAAAACACCGCTTTCGTGCTGATCCTGCTCGCGCTCGTCGAACTCGGCTTCGGCTCGTCGATGTGGCTGTGGGCCGTCGGCGCGCTCTATCTCGTCGGCCGCATTCTCCACGCGCTCGGCATGGACGGGATGATGTGGGGCCGCATGGTCGGCACGATCGTCACCATGCTCACCCAGCTCGGCCTCGCGCTCACCGCACTCGCGATCGTCTATCTCACGCCGGTGAGCATCACGGCGACCGAGGTCGAGACGGTAGCAGCAACGCCGAAGTAATTTCTCCCCTCCCGCTTGCGGGAGGGGTCGGGGGAGGGCCTGTTCCGGTCCAACTTGGGGAAAAGCGACAAGCCCTCCCCTAACCCCTCCCGCAAGCGGGAGGGGGACCTCAGCCGCCGAGCGCCATATCGCTCACGAACGGGTTCGTCCGCCGTTCGTGCGCGAAATTGCTGTGCGCGCCGTGCCCGGGCAGAAAGGTCGTGTCGCCGCCCAGCGGCCATAATTTCTGCGTGATCGAATCGAGCAATTGCTGATGATTGCCGCGCGGAAAATCGGTGCGCCCGATCGATCCCTGAAAGATCACATCGCCGACGATCGCGAGCTTCGACGGCGCATGATGAAAGACGACATGCCCCGGCGTGTGCCCCGGACAGTGGATGACGTCGATCTTAAGATCGCCGACCGTCACCGTATCGCCGTCGACGAGCCAGCGGTCGGGTTCGAAGGATTCGCCGACCATGCCGAAACGCACGCCGTCCTCGGCAAAGGCCTCGATCCAGAAGCGGTCGTCCTCGTGCGGCCCCTCGATCGGGACGCCAAGTTCCTTCGCGAGCATCCCCGCCTGCCCGCAATGATCCATATGCCCATGGGTGACGAGGATCTTCTCGACCTCAACCCCGGTCTGCTTGACCGCTTCCTTCAGCTTGGGCAGGTCGCCGCCGGGATCGACAAAGGCCGCCTTGTTCGTCGCGGTGCACCACAGCAAGGTGCAATTCTGCTGGAAAGCGGTGACCGGCACGATCGCCGCGCGCATCGGAGGATTGGGGGGAGGATTGGGAGCGTTCATGGCGCTCGATGTGGGGAAAAGCGGCAGAAATGGCAAGGGTAAGGCTGGGTGAGCGATCTGTCGTTGTTGCTAGTGCCGTCGCCCCCTCAACGCAGCGTCATCGTATCCCCCTCGACATTCACCGCGTCGAGCTTCGCCAGAAAGCTCTGCCCCAGTAGCGACACGCCCATATCGGCGTCGATCACCGCCGCCGGAACCTGCCGCACCTCGATCCCTTCGACCACCACGCTGCCCAGCGTCACCGTGCGCATCGGCACGTCGCCGCCCGCGGTGCGCGCCATGCCGCCGATCGGCAGGCTGTCGACGTCGATCCCGATCGCCTCGGCATCGCGCCGCGTCAGCGCGACGATCGACGCACCGCTGTCGACCAGCATCCGGATGTTGGTGCCGTCGACCTCGGTATCGGCATAGAAATGCGAATCGCCGGCCCGGCCAAGGCGCACTTCGCCGCCCAAGCCCCTTGCGGCCGGCGCCGAAGGCCCCGACGACCAGGTGCTGCGCTTGCCGCGCTGCGTCGTCCAGTTGCTATTGTCCTGCGTTTCCGCCGCAGCCCGCGCACCGTCCGCATCGCCGGACGACCGGCTGGCGACGCTCGCCACACCGACCGACACCGCCGTGATGGCGACCGCCAAGCCAAGATACCGCCCGATCATGGGCGGTTTGTCGCAGATTGGGGTTGGAAATTGGTTAAGCGGGCTCGCGCTGCTCGATGAACGCGCGCCACGTCGGCGCGCCGCCGCGGATGCTATAGGCGATCCGCGCGCAGGCGTAAGGACGCCCGGGGCGATTGTCGGCCTCGCGCGCCGTCGACGGCCACACGCCCTCACCACCGGCGGACCAGCAGATCAGCGCCTCGGCCTCCTGCCCCGCCTCGATCGCCGCGCGCTCGGCGGCGCTCATCGACGCGGGCGCATCCCAGCCGAGAATCGCGCGATGCGTCGCGCCCTTGGAGAAAAGAGCATGAAGAAACGGGCTGTCGCGATCGACGAGCAGGCTCCTGATGCGTTCGCGATCGGCCGCCGCCAGCCACTTTCCGCCGAACATCGCTCCCCACCGCGCCTCGTCGCGCGAGCGCAGGGCGTCGGCGAGTTCGCCGGCGGCCGCCTCGAACCGCGGCGTCCAGACCGACTCCCTGGCGAGCGGCGCCAGCGCGACAGCGGGCGCGGGCGCTTCGGGCTGGACGGGCAACAGCGACGTCGGCGCCGCAGCGGCGACGGCGGACAGAAAAGCGGCGGCGAGCGCCGAAGAGATCAGCATGGCGCGCATGGCCGCCAACCTAGCAGCAAAGGCTGCACCTGTCATGAACCCGCGGCGAGCCCTTCGCGCATCCATGGCGGCGCCTCGGCGGCATCAATATCCTCCACCCGCCGATGCTCGACCGACCAGCCGAGTTCGGGATAGGCGATCATCTGCCTTTTTTCATCGGCCTCGGCGATCGGCACCACGACGATCCGCCGATTGACCTTCTGCCGCCAGTTCATCCGCGCCGTATTTTCCTGCCCGACGTAACAGCCCTTGGCAAAGCTGACCCCGTTCAGTTCGGCGGCATTGCATTCGAGCCACAGCGTCGCTCCATCGCCGAGTTCGGCGCGGCCCTCGGCAACGCCCAGCGCCAGCCGGTGCGCGCGCCACGCGGCATCGGCGCCCTCGCCTTCATCCGCCGGCGCAAGCCAGCGCTGGCCGAGCCCGGCCAGCCGCGGATCGACGACGCCGAGGTCGCCCGCCGGCGCCCAATGCACCGCCAGTTCGGGCTCCAATGCAATCGTGATCGCGCGGCGCAGGCGATAGAGGGTCAGGCGCTTCACCAGCGCTTCCGCCGCATCGCGCTCGCAATCGATCAGCACATCCGCTTGGTCGGCCCAGATCAGGAAATCGAACAGCGCCTTGCCCTGCGCGGTGAGCAGCGCCGCCCACACCGGCAAATTGCCCGACGTGTCGTTGGTGACGAGCCCTTGCAGAAAGCCGCGGACGTCCTCCCCCGACAGACGGATGAGGGCGCGGTCGTGAAGGGTTGTGTTAGCCATGCACGGACAATAGGGAGCGCGGGAGCCAACTTAAAGCCCCTCCCCTTCAGGGGAGGGGTTGGGGTGGGGTCCATCGGCCTTGCTCCATGCTTCGAGACCCCACCCGCGTCAGAGTCGCGTGCCTCTGAACGCCCCCTCCCCCGAAGGGGAGAGCGGAGAAGATGATGACCGACCGCCTGACGATCCGCCGCCCCGACGACTGGCACGTCCATCTGCGCGACGGCGCGATGCTCGAACATGTCGCGCAATATACCGCGCGCCAGTTCGCCCGCGCGATCGTCATGCCCAACCTGTCGCCGCCGGTGACGACCGCCGACGAAGGCCGGGCGTATCGCGAACGCATCAACGCCGCGGTGCCCGCCGGGCTCGACTTCACGCCGCTGATCGTCGCTTACCTCACCGACCACAGCAGCTCCGACGAGATGGCGCGCGGACACGCCGAGGGCGTCTTTACCGCCGCCAAACTCTATCCCGCGCACGCGACCACCGGCAGCGCGCACGGCGTCACCGACGTCGCGAACATCATGGGCGTGCTCGAGAGGATGCAGGAGATCGGCATGCCGCTCCTCATCCACGGCGAAGTCACCGACCACGACGTCGACATCTTCGACCGCGAGGCGGTGTTCATCGAACGCACGCTCGAACCGCTCGTCCGCGCCCTTCCCGCGCTCAAGATCGTCTTCGAACATATTACCACCGCCGAAGCCGCTGAGTTCGTCGCCGCCGCGCCCGCCAATGTCGCCGCGACGGTCACCCCGCAGCACCTCCACATCAACCGCAACGCGATGCTCGTCGGCGGCATCCGCCCGCACGCTTACTGCCTGCCCGTCGCGAAGCGCGAGCATCACCGGCTCGCGGTACGAAAGGCCGCGACCTCGGGCTCGCCCAAATTCTTCCTCGGCACCGACAGCGCGCCGCACGCGGTGCATACGAAGGAAGCGTCGTGCGGCTGCGCGGGCATTTTCAACGCCCCCTATGCGCTCGAATCCTATATCGAGGCGTTCGACGAGGACGGCGCCCTCGCCCATTTCGAAGGCTTCGCCAGCGAACATGGCCCGCGCTTCTACGGCCTGCCGCTCAATACCGGCACGGTGACATTGGAACGCGCCGAGACGCTCGTCCCCGACCGCATCGGCGAAGTCGTCCCCTTCCACGCCGGCGAAACGCTGGGCTGGCGGCTGGTCTGAAAATCCTCCCTGTGGCGAAGCCATGGGGAGGTGGCAGCGCGCAGCGCTGACGGAGGGGCTATAACGCGACGTCGCGGCCCCTCCACCACTCGCTTTCAGCGAGCGGCCCCCCTCCCCATGGCTTCGCCACAGGGAGGACCGAACTCAAGCCACCTCGATCATCCGCTCGGCGCGCATCTTGCGCAGCATGTCGAAACTGAACACCGCGATGCTCGCCCAGATCAGGATGAAGCAGGCGAGTTGCGCGGGTTTCAGCGGCTCGTGGAAGACGAACAGGCTCAAGACGAACTGGAGCGTCGGCGCGAGGAATTGGACGAAGCCGAGCGCGGCATAACTCATCCGCCGCGCCGCGGTGGCAAAGAGCAGCAGCGGCACCGCGGTGACGACCCCGCCCGCCATCAACAAGAGGCTGATGCCGCCGTCCGATCCGAAACCGCGCCCGTCGCCCGCCCACAGATACCAGGCGGACACGGCGAGCGACGGCAACAGCAGCACCGTCGTCTCGACCGAAAGCCCGGGCAGTGACCCCACCGGCACGACCTTGCGGATCAGGCCATAGATGCCGAACGAAAAGGCCAGCGTCAGGCTGATCCACAGCGTATCGAGCGCGCCCGCGAGCAGGATCGCAACCCCGACCCCCGCAATCGCCACCGCCAGCAATTGCAGCTTCGAAAGCCGCTCGCCGAGGAAGATCATGCCGAGCATCACATTGACCAGCGGGTTGAGATAATAGCCGAGGCTCGCCGCGAGCACATGGTCGGTGAAGATCGAATAGATATAGACGAGCCAGTTGACCGCGATCAGCAGCGAACTCGCCAGCAGCAGCCGCAGCGTCCGCCAATCTTTGAGCGCCGCCAGATATTCGCCGATCTGCCGGCGAAACAGCATGATCAGGAAACAGAGCGGCAGCGACCAGATGATCCGCTGCGCCAGCACCTCGACCGGCGGGACGCTCGCGATCAGTTTGAAGAAGAGCGGGACGAAGCCCCAGATGCCATAGGCGGCCAGCGCATAGGGCAGCCCGCCCTCATTGCTCCCCGCGGGGGCCGGTGTCTGTGCCATGGCGCTCGACTTCTAAAGGATCAGATGATGCCGCCGCCGAGCATCAGGCGGATGACGCCGATGACGATGACGACGATATTGAGGTTCCGCCCGCTCGTCTTGTCCGACATCGCGCCGAGCGCGAGGCCGACGACGGCGAAAGGAATGATCACCCAGTTCGCCCAGCCGAGCAGCGGAATGAACGCAAAAACGGCCAGAACCAGGGCGATAGCGCCGATGATGAGCGATCCGATATTGAGCATGGACAGGGTTTTCGCACGCCGCCCGCGATGCGGCAAGAGCCTTTCGGTTCGTCGATGGATGGGCTCGTTTCATCTTGTTGCCTTGCGTTCATGCAACGCGATCGGGAGCCGGCTCGTTTTCTCCTCGAAGCGCCCGAGCCTGCCAAGGCACGGAGCGCGGAACCAGGAAAGGACTTACCATGCGTATCTTCACCAAAGGCCTGATGGGCGCGTTCGTCGCCGCCAGCGTCCTCGGTACCACGCCGCTCCACGCCGGCGTGACGACCCCCGCCAAGGCGCCGGGCTATCACGAGTTCGAACAGGCGTCGGACTTCTACCGCAAGCGCAAGGATCGCCGCTATTATGCGCGCGACGAGCGCATCGATCGCGACACCCGCATCTGGCGCGACAATGACGGCCGCTATCGCTGCAAGAAGGACAATGGCACGACCGGCCTTCTGATCGGCGGCGCCGTCGGCGGCCTCGCCGGTCACGAAATCGCCGGCGGCGGCGACAAGCTGCTCGGCACTGTGCTCGGCGCTGCGGGCGGCGCGCTGCTCGGCCGCGAGATCGACCGCGACAAATATCGCTGCCGCTAAATTGAGACAGAAACCGTCTCGAGTGCGGGTTCGAGACCCCTCCACCCGCACACGCTGATGGCGAGGGCACCGGTTAACGCCGGTGCCCTCAAGCGTGTGCGCCTTGTCCCCCGGCCGTTCTTGTCCCACAAGCGTCGTCCACCGCTGCGGGAAAGAGACATATCATGCTGAACGGCCCCCTGCTCGTCACCGAGCGCCTGATCCTCCGCCCGCCCGCGGCGGAGGATTTCGACGCTTTCGCCGCGATGTGCGCCGAGGAAGAGACGATGCGCTTCATCGGCGGCGCCTGCCCGCGTTCGGCGGCGTGGCGCCAGTGGTGCACGCTCGCGGGCGCGTGGCACATCCGCGGCTTTTCGATGTTTTCGGTGATCGAGCGCGATACCGGCTTATGGGTCGGCCGCCTCGGCCCGTGGGAGCCCGACGGCTGGCCGGCGCCCGAGATCGGCTACGGCGTCAGCGCGCGCTTCGCGGGCAAGGGCTATGCCTTCGAGGGCGCGGTCGCCGCCTGCGATTTCGCGGTCGAATTCCTGAAATGGCCCGAGCTGATGCACAGCATCGACCCCGCCAACACGCGTTCGCAAGCGCTCGCCAAACGCCTCGGCGCGGCCAACAGCGGCCCGACGCGCCTCCCCGCCCCGTTCGAGGACGCGCCCGTCGACGCCTGGACGCAAAGCGCCGACGCGTGGCGCATCAAACGCAGGGAATTTCAGCCCTGACCGGGCGCATCCTTACAAAAGCGTCTCGCTCCGAGACAGGTTGCGGCCAATAAAGCCCGCGCGTTAACGCATTTTATTTGGGCCTTTTTGACCAGGATCGGGCATTCCCGGTAAAGGATTAAGGGAGTGTTAGCGATGATCTTGCGCGGAAAATGGCTCGTTGCCGGTTTGCTGGTCGCGGCGGCGCCGCTCGGCGGATGCCGCGACAACCCCAATGCCAAGGCCGATCTCGCCCCGCTCGACGACGGGCTGACCAACGCCGACCCGGCGATCAAGGGCTCGCTCGAAGACAAGATCATGGTCGATCCGGCGCTCGCGGGCCAGTCGAACCGCAACGCCGTCGGCCCGGGCAACCGGCCGATCGACGGCGGCGTTCCCGGCGTCCGGAGCGGCAAGGCCGCGACCGCCGCCGAAGCCGCCGCGGCGCTAAAGGCCGGCAAGCTGCTGACCGCGCCCAAAGCCCTCCCGATGGAGGCCGGCTGCAACGGCTGCGAAGCGGAGGCCCGCCCGGTGACCATCGGCGCCCTCGCGCGCGATCAGCAAAAGGGCGGCGGCTGCGACGCCAAGCTGACCTACAGCAACGCGTGGGCGAACCGCCTTCCCGCCGCGTTCAAGGTCTACCCGCGCGCGACGCTGCGCGAGGCCGCGGGGATCGCCGGCGGCAAATGCAACATCCGCGTCGTCAATTTTCAGACCGCCGCCTCGATGCAGGCGGTACTCGACTATTATCACACGATGGCGATCCGCGCCGGCTACACCAGCGATCACCGCGTCAACGGCAACGAGCATATGCTCGGCGGCACCAAGGGCGATCTCGCCTATGTGCTGATGATGCGCCGCGACGGCGGGATGACCGACGTCGATCTCGTCGCCTCGGGCGGCAAATAAGCCCCATCCCGCAAACGACATGAAAAAGGCCCCGGGGAGAGGGATCCCGGGGCCTTTTTCCTTGCTTGCGTGACGAGCAAGCGAACGGACCGAAAGGTCAGATCTTGTCGCCGAGCGCGCCCTCGACCTTGCCCTTCAGATTCTGGGCTTCGCCCTTGCGCTCCTGCGCCTCGCCTTCGGCGCGCAGACGCTCGTTGTCGGTCGCCTTGCCGGTCGCCTGCTTCACATTGCCGGCGGCTTCGTTCGCGATGCCTTTGGCTTTTTCGGTGAGTTCACCCATGGCGTATCTCCTTGCTTTTGCAGAGGCGGAGGGGTGCGCCTCTTGCCGGACCAACGACGCGGCGGGGCATATGTTCCGCCGTTTGAGGCAGGCCGTTCGGGAGCGAGGGTCGCTGGCCGACGTCGGCATCGGGGTGGGGAGCGGACGTTGCGGCAATTTAGCCCCTCCCCTTCAGGGGAGGGGCAACGCAGACTTGGCAGCTTGCTGCCTAGTCGTAGTGGGGTGGGGTCTATCGGCCTTGCGCAAGGCCGATAGACCCCACCCCCAACCCCTCCCCTGAAGGGGAG
>NZ_JNFC01000037.1 GCF_000756385.1 Sphingopyxis sp. LC363 | reverse complement strand
TCCACCATCCGCTTCGCGGACGGTCCCCCTCCCCATGGCTTCGCCACGGGGAGGATATTTTCGTCACCCCTCGCCCAAAATCCAGTCGACGCCCGCCGCGACATGGATGCGCGTCGTGTCGTAGATCGGCAGGACATTGGCGTCGGTGTCGACGAGCATCACCAATTCGGTACAGGCGAGCACGACCGCCTGGATATCCTGCTTCGCAATGTCGGTGATGAAGGTCTTCATCGTCCGGCGCGAGCTTTCGTTCGCCTTGCCGAGCATCAGCTCTTCGTAAATGATCCGGTCGATTTCGTCGGCGCGGCTCGCGTCATAGGGCGCGAGCGTCAGCCCGTGACGCACAAGGCGCTGGCGGAACCAGGGTTCGGTCATCACATTGCGCGTGCCGATCACCGCGGCCGCCTTGATCCCGTCGGCCTTCATCTTCTCGCCGGTCTCGTCGACGATATGGAGCAAGGGGATCGAGATCGCCGCCGCGACATCCTCGGCGACCTTGTGCATCGAATTGGCCGCGATCATCAGCGCGGTCGCGCCCGCCGCTTCGAGCCGCTGAGCCGAGGCGATCAGCACCTCCTTCGCATGCGTCCATTGCTCCGCCGTCGTGATCCGCGACAGCTCGCAATAGTTGAGGCTCTCCATCAGGATCGGCGCCGAACAGGCGGTACCAAGGCGCTTTTGCACCCCCTTGTTGAGATGGCGGTAATAGAGCTCGGTCGACGCCCAGCTCATCCCCCCGATCAGGCCGATTTTGCGCATAAGATTCCCTGTCTCAAAAACACGTCGCCCCCGCGAAGGCGGGGGCCGCTGTCGAGGTAGCGCGAGGCTGCCAGCGGCCCCTGCCTTCGCAGGGGCGACGATTCTTGTCTAGTGCCCGCTGCCGCTCAGCGCCTTGACGATATCGTCGGCCATCTTCTTGGCGTCGCCGAGCAGCATCATCGTCTGGTCCATATAAAAGACGTCGTTGTCGACGCCAGCATAGCCCACGCCGCCCATCGAACGCTTCACGAACAGCACGGTCTTGGCGTTGGCGACGTCGAGGATCGGCATGCCATAGATCGGCGACGTCTTGTCGGTCTTTGCCGCCGGGTTGGTCACGTCGTTCGCGCCGATGACGAAAGCGACGTCGGCCTGTGCAAATTCGCCGTTGATGTCCTCGAGCTCGAACACCTCGTCATAGGGCACATTGGCCTCGGCGAGCAGGACGTTCATATGGCCCGGCATGCGCCCCGCGACCGGGTGGATCGCATATTTGACGTTGACGCCTTCCTTCTTGAGCTGATCGGCCATTTCGCGCAGCGCATGCTGCGCCTGCGCGACCGCCATGCCGTAACCGGGGACGATGATGACATTTTCGGCCTGGCTCATCAGGAAGGCGGCGTCGTCGGCGCTGCCCGGCTTCCACGGGCGCTGTTCCTTGGTGCCGCCCGCACCCGCCGCGGCATCGTCGCCGCCGAAGCCGCCGGCGATCACGCTGATGAAGCTGCGGTTCATCGCGCGGCACATGATGTACGAAAGGATCGCACCCGACGAGCCGACAAGCGCACCCGTGATGATCATCGCGGTGTTGCCGAGCGTGAAGCCCATCGCCGCCGCGGCCCAGCCCGAATAGCTGTTGAGCATCGACACGACGACCGGCATGTCGGCGCCGCCGATCGGGATGATCAGCAGGAAGCCGATCAGGAAGCTGAGGCCCGTGACGGTCCAGAACACCCACGGCGACTGATCGAAGGTGAAATAGGCGACGAGGCCGATGATCGCGGCAAGCGTGCCGAGATTGATGACGTGCCGCCCCGGCAGCATGATCGGCGCGCCCGACATATTGCCGTTGAGCTTCAGGAAGGCGATGACCGATCCCGAGAAGGTGATCGCGCCGATCGCGATGCCAAGCCCCATTTCGACGCGGCTGACGGTGAATATCTGCCCCGCGGCATCGGCGATCCCGAATGCCTGCGGGTTGAGATAGGCGGCGGCTGCCACCGCGACGGCGGCGAGACCGACGAGGCTGTGGAACGCCGCGACGAGCTGCGGCATCGCGGTCATCGCGATCTTGCGCGCCATGACGATGCCGATCACGGCGCCGATACCGATCGCCACGAGAATCTCGACCAGACCGATTGAGTCGACGCCGCCGTCAACCGTAACCGGCGCATGCGTCAGCAGCGTCGTGACGACCGCGATGGTCATGCCCGCCATGCCATAGCGGTTGCCGCGGCGCGACGAGGCCGGCGACGACAGGCCGCGCAGCGCGAGGATGAAGAGGATGCCCGAAACGAGATAGGCGATGGCGGCCCAGGGGTTCACGGCGCCGTGGCCGCCGGCTGCGGCGGCAAGGATCGGCTGAAAGTCCATCTCAGCGTTCCTTCTTCTTGTACATCGCCAGCATGCGTTCGGTGACCGCGAAGCCGCCGAAGATGTTGATGCTCGCCATCACGACGGCGGCGAGCCCGAGCCATTTCGACGAGGCCGAACCCGCCGCGGCGCTCGCGATCAGGGCGCCGACGATGATGACCGACGAGATGGCGTTGGTGACGCTCATCAGCGGCGTGTGCAGCGCCGGGGTCACCGACCAGACGACGAAATAGCCGACGAAGCACGCCAGTACGAAAATCGAAAAAATCGCGATAAAATCCACGGGCTCGCTCCCCTGCTGATTCCGTTTCGCGCACCTCTTGCCGTGGCGGCGCCAGCCTGTCGACTCCAAAGCGGACAAAAAGAGGCGCCCGCATTTCCCAAGGCGAGAAATGCGGGCGCTTTTAGACATAAAATATCGTGTCGCCGGGCTCTCGGCGATATTTTTACATGCCAGGCACCAGCACCGCATCGACAATATGGACGACGCCGTTCGACTGGTCGAGATCGGCGCCGGTCACCGTCGCCTTGTTGCCGCTGCTGCTCGTCAGCAGGATCGCGTTGCCGCTTTTCGTCACGGTCAGATCCTGCCCGCCCGCGGTCTTGAGTAACGCTTTGCCGCCACCTGCGTCGATCTTCGCCGCGAGATCGGCGGCGGTCAGCTTGCCCGGGACGATATGATGGTTGAGTACGCCCGCCAGCACCGCCTGCTGCGCCGGGCGCATCCAGCCGTCGCGCGTCACCGGCGGGACCTGCGTGAAGCCTGCGTCGGTTGGCGCGAAGATCGTGAACGGCCCCGCACCCGACAGCGTCGCGGCGAGCCCCGCCTGCGTCAGCGCCGCCGTCAACATCCTGTGGTTCGGCGAGGCCGCAAGATTCGCGGCGATCGTGCTCGTCGCCTGCATCGCCGACGCATCGCCGCCGATCGCGGCCGACATCGCGCCTTCGCCCGCGGCCGGTTCGGCCGGCGTTTCGCCCTTGCCGCAGCCCGACAGCGCGAGCGCGGCCGCGGCGGCGACCGAAATCAGGAGGGTCTTCATATGATATCCTTCGAAAAGCCTGTCCGCAGCCCGAATCGGCCGCCGCGCGCCGGCATCAACACGCCGTTGATGACGCTCTTGTTACCGCCCGGCCGAGATTTATGACGCCGCCTCAGCGGCCGACGATCAACTGCGTCATCAGCTTGTGGATGCGCTGCGGGTCGCTCTTGCGCGAAATCTTGACCTCGAGCGGCGTCGCGGCGCCCGAAACCCACATTTTCATGTCGGCGTCGAGATCGAAGGTGCCCGCCGTCTCGAACGAAAAGCGCGTGACCGAACGCCACGGGATGCTCAGAAATTCCTTCTTCGATCCCGTCAGCCCCTGCACATCGACGAAGACGAAGCGCAGATTGGTCAGCAGCGCGGTGTCGCGAACGGTGCGGAAGGCGGCGAGCACGCGTTCGCCGTCGATCAGCCACGCCTGAAACTCGGCCTGCGCTCCGGCGACGTCGATATCCCCGGCGCTGAACAGGCCCATATTTCGCTTACCCCAGCAGCCGCTCGTTCACGACCTTGCCGCCCTGCGTCAGGCGCACGGCATTGCCGATTTCCTCGTCGAGCACCGGCCTCCCCGCTTCCTTGTCCCAGAAGGCGGAGAGGAAGTTGAACAGGTTGCGGCTGAACAGCGCGCTGGTGTCGGCGGGCATCAGCGCCGCGATATTCTTCGCGCCGATCACGGTGACGCCGTGGATCTTCTTCGCCTCGCCCGAAACCGAGCCTTCGACATTGCCGCCGCTTTCGGCCGCCATGTCGACGATCACGCTGCCCGAGCGCATCGTCGCGAGCTGCGCGTCCGAAATCAGCCGCGGCGCGGGGCGCCCCGGGATCAGCGCGGTCGTGATGACGATGTCCTGCTTGGCAATGTGCGACGACACGAGTTCGGCCTGCGCCGCCTTATATTCGTCGGACATTTCGGTGGCATAGCCGCCCGCGCCCTCGCCCTCGATCCCCGCGACGCTTTCGACGAAGATCGGCTTGGCGCCGAGACTGAGAATCTGTTCCTTGGTCGCCGCGCGCACGTCGGTCGCGCTGACCTGTGCACCGAGGCGGCGCGCGGTCGCGATCGCCTGAAGCCCCGCAACGCCGACGCCCATCACGAACGCCTTGGCGGCACTGACGGTGCCTGCGGCGGTCATCATCATCGGAAAGGCGCGGCCATAGGCGTTCGCCGCCATCAGCACCGCCTTGTAACCCGCAAGGTTCGCCTGACTCGACAATATGTCCATCGACTGCGCGCGCGTGATGCGCGGCATGAATTCCATCGCGAGCGCCTCGATCCCGAGCTTGGCATAGCCATCGACGCGTTCGCGCTCGCCGAACGGGTTGAGCCCCGCCGCGAGCCATGCCCCATCGGCAAAGCCCGACAGGCTCGCCGGATCGGGCCCCTGCACGCCGAGGATGATGTTCGCGCCCTTGAGCACATCGACGCGGCTGCCGACGCTCGCGCCCGCGGCGCTATAGTCGGCATCGGCGATCGAGGCCTCAACGCCCGCCCCCGACTCGATGGCAACTTCGGCGCCCAGACCGATGAATTTCTTCACGGTTTCGGGGGTCGCGGCGACGCGGGTCTCGCCGGCGGCGAGCTCCTTCAATACGGCGATGCGCATGCCGGCCGGATCAGGAGGCGATGAGGAGGACGACGACGAGCGTGACCACCGCGGTGATGATCGACCCGACTTTCAGCAGGCTGAGGAAACCCGAATAGGTTTCGTTCGCTGCCTTCATTTCCTGCTGTGCCATCGCTTTTCCCCTATTACGCCTGTTTGCTGTGCGCAAACGCACAGCGCAGCGCCCAGAATCGGTTATCGCGCCGGTCTTAGCCACGCGCCCCGCGATGCTCAAGTGCGGGTTTGGCACCATTATAAGCGTGTGGCAAAAGAGGATTGGCCTTAATCGCCCTTTTACCCCTATCGGATAGATATGCGTCCCACAGCAGAACATACCCGTAGCAATGTCGGTTCAGGGGGCAGATTCGAAACGATGACGAACACGCGCGACACGCGAATGGTGATGATCGTCGACAGCGAACCTGCCCAGCAGCGTTTCCTGTCGGCCCTGGCGTCGCGCGGCGGCTGGCGCAGCATCGTCGCGCCCGACACCGACACCGCGCTCGCCAAGCTCGGCACGCAGGAAGGCATGGCGCTCGACGCGGTGCTCGTCGATCAGGGCGCGCCGGGCATGGACATCGCCGAATTCGTCGCCGAGCTGCGCCGCTGGCGCCCCGCGCTGCCGCTCGTCGTCATCACGATGCGCAACGGGGTCGAGGTCGCGGTCGGCGCGATGCGCGCCGGGGCGAGCGACTTCGTCCAGAAACCGATCGCGCCCGACCGGCTGCTCGAAGCGCTCGACCGCGTCGTGTCGACCGGCGGTCCGCAGGGCGAACTGCGCCCGCTCACCGAAAAGCTTCGTGCTCCATTGGCTTTCGAGGAAATCATCGGGTCGAGCCCCAATTTCCGCAGCGCGCTCGCGATCGCCGCGAAGGCCGCGCGCGCACGCGTGCCGGTGATGATCAACGGCAAGCCCGGCACCGGCAAGGAAGTCTTTGCGCGCGCGATCCATAGCGCCAGCCCGCGCGCCCGCGGCCAGCTTGTCATGGTCGATTGCTCGGCGGTGTCGCCGGGCCTGATCGGATCGGGACTGTTCGGCCACGAACGCGGTGCCTTTCCGGGCGCGTTCGACCGTCAGGTCGGCCGGCTCGTGCAGGCCGACGGCGGCAGCATCATCATCGACCATGTCGAGTGCATCCCGCTCGAAACGCAGGCGAAGCTCGTCGAATTCCTGAACTCGGGCGAGGTGCAGATGATCGGCGGTTCGATCCGCCAGAGCGTCGACGTCCGCATCATCGCGACGAGCGCCAGCCCGCTCGACAAGCTGATCGAGGCGGGCCATTTTCGCGAAGACCTCTTCTACGCGCTGTCGAGCGCGCAGCTCACCCTGCCCTCGCTTTCGGAGCGCCGCGGCGACGTCGGCCCGCTCGCGCGTCACCTGCTCGCGCGCATCGGCGGCCTGCCCGGCATGGGACCGATCGGCGTCACCGACGACGCGCTGCGCCTGCTCGCCGCCTATGCCTGGCCGGGCAATGTCCGCCAGTTGCAGGACGTGCTGTTCCGCGCCGCGGTCGAGAGCAAGACCGGCGTGCTCACCAGCGCCGATTTCCGCGCTATCGAAGCGGCGCTCGGCGGCGTCAGCAACGACGGCGACGTCGTGATCAACGGCGAGGCGATCGGCGTCACCCTCTATCTGCCCGACGGCAATTTGCGTCCGCTGGAGGAGATCGAAGCCGACGTCATTCGCCTTGCGATCGGCCATTATCGCGGCCGGATGAGCGAAGTCGCCCGGCGCCTCGGCATCGGCCGCTCGACGCTGTATCGCAAGCTCAGCGATCTGGGGATCGATACCGCGGCCTGATAGCTTTCTCGTCGTCATCCCGGCGAAGGCCGGGATCTCGCCGGTGCGTTTCTACGATAAGTCGAGATCCCGGCCTTCGCCGGGATGACAAACTTGGGGTCAGGCCGTCAGCGCCGCGTCGCGTAGCCCGCGCCACACGCGCAGCGCCTGCCGGTTCTCGGCGATGTCGTGGACGCGCAGCAACTGCGCGCCGTGCGCCGCCGCCTGATAGTGCAGCGCCACCGTACCGCCGAGCCGCTGGTCGGCGGGCGCCTCATTGTCCAGCGCGCCGATCATCCGCTTGCGGCTCGCGCCGAACAGGATCGGGCAGCCGAGCGTATGAAACAGCGCGAGGCCGTTCACCAGCGTCAGATTTTCGCCGACCCCCTTGCCGAAACCGAGGCCCGGATCGACGATGATCTTCGCGCGGCCGATCCCCGCCGCGACGCACGCCGCGACGCGCTCGGCGAGCATGTCGTAGACGTCGAACAGGACGTGCGCATAAGTCCCGTCCGCGTGCGGATCGCTCTTCGCCGACGGCGCGTGCATCAGCACCACCGGGCAGCCGGCCTGCACCACGACCTCCATCGCGCGGTCGTCGTAGCGCAGCGCCGAAATATCGTTGACGAGGTGCGCCCCGGCGGCGAGCGCCGCCTCCATCACCGCGGCCTTGCGTGTGTCGATCGATACCGCGACGCCGCCTTTCGCCAGCGCGGCAACGACGCCCTCGATGCGCGCGATCTCGTCGCCTTCCCAGATCAGCGGCGCGCCCGGCCGCGTCGATTCGCCGCCGACGTCGACGATCGCCGCGCCCGCGGCGCCCATCGCAAAGCCCGCTTCGGCCGCAGCGGCGGCATCGACATGCTTGCCGCCATCGGAGAAGCTGTCGGGGGTGACGTTCAAAATGCCCATCAGCTGTGGCTCGCCCAGCCGGACGGTCCGTTCACCGAGCTGGAGATTGCCCCGCGGGCGCGCCACGCCGGCGCGCTGTGCTTTCGCCGCCTCGGCGAGCCGGTCGGGCATCGCCGCGATCCAGCCGTCGAGTTCGGCGACGGGGACGACCGCCGATTTCACCGCGCCATCGTCGCGCAGGCTGACATGCCACGCCGCGAACCAGACCATCGTGTCGGCGATGCGCAGGCAATGCTCGTCCAGCTCGTGCGGGCGGTCGACGAAGCAGGTGGGGCGGAGATAGACGCGCGCGTCCTCCCATGTCTTGCCGAGATCGGGCTTGGTGAGTGGCTGAAACATGCCCGTTCCCTCAATCCGTCACCCCCGCGAAGGCTGGGGCCGTTGGCAACCTTGTGCAACACCAATAGGGTCTCCCCGCCTTCGCGGGGGCGACGCCTATTAAGCCTCGTTGGCGAGCAGCCAGTCCTGCCGCACCGCGTCGATCACCCGCAGTTCCTTGCCGGTATCGATATGCCAGAAGGTCCAGCCGTTGCAGCTCGGCGCGCCCTGCACCCCCGCGCCGACCTTGTGGATCGATCCCGGCGCCTGACCCTCGCAATCGAGGCTGCCATCGACGCGCACCTTCGCTTTCCAGCGGCGCCTGGTATCGGTCAGCAGCGTTCCCGGCGCGATCATCCCGCATTCGACGAGCGTGCCGAACGCAACGCGCGTCGCGGCTTTCGGCGCCATCATCGTCCTTACCGCGCTCTCGTCGAGCGGCAGCGCCATTTCGATGCGCTCGTTCGCCGCGGCGATATAGTCATCCTCGCGCTCGATGCCGATGAAATGGCGGCCGAGGCGCTTCGCGACCGCGCCCGTCGTGCCGGTGCCGAAGAAGGGATCGAGCACCACGTCGCCGGGGTTCGAACAGGCGAGCAGGATGCGATAGAGCAAGGCTTCGGGCTTCTGTGTCGGATGCACCTTGGTGCCGCCCTTCTTGAGCCGCTCCTGACCACCGCAGATCGGGATCAGCCAGTCCGAACGCATCTGCAATTCGTCGTTCAGCGTCTTCATCGCGCGATAGTTGAAGGTATAGCGCGACTTCTCGCCCATCGACGCCCAGATCAAAGTCTCGTGTGCGTTGGTGAAGCGCGTGCCCTTGAAATTGGGCATCGGGTTCGCCTTGCGCCACACGATGTCGTTGAGGATCCAGTAGCCATTGTCCTGCAGCGCGGTGCCGACGCGGAAGATATTGTGATAGCTGCCGATCACCCAGATGCTGCCATTGGGCTTCAGGATGCGCTTCGCTTCCTTGAGCCAGGCGTGGGTGAAGCGGTCGTAAGTGGCGAGGCTGTCGAACTTGTCCCAATCGTCGTCGACCGCGTCGACCTGACTGCCGTCGGGACGCAGCAGATCGCCGCCGAGCTGGAGATTATAGGGCGGATCGGCGAAGATCATATCGACCGACGCTGCGGGAAGGCTGCGCATCATCTCGACGCAATCGCCCTGCAAAATGCTGTCGAGCGGCAGGTCCGCGGGGTCGACCTTCGGCGTCCGCCGCTTCGTCGCCGGCGCCTTGACCCGTTCCATCACACCCATGTTTCGCCCCTGTCTTCGACTGAAAGAAGGCCCTGATGAGTCAGGCGGAGTCCGCCGTCAAGCACCGGACTCTAGGGATTCCGCGTGTCCAAATAGTTAATATGATGAGAACGAAACGAGTCTGACACACCATATGGAGTCGCTCGCGACTCGGAGACTCAACCACTGGTGGTGTGGCGATGAGGACTCACCGGCGAAATTTTTTCCTCTCCCCTTGGGGGAGAGGGATGTGAAGACTTGCCGGCTTGCCGGCTAGTCGGAGCTGGGTGAGGGTCTGATGGCGCAAATGCCCTCATCCAAGTCCGCCTAATCGCTTCGCGATAAGGCTGCCTATCCTTCTCCCCCAAGGGGAGAAGGACTTAGAGCCCCGGATCGACCCCCGTCAGTTCGATCGAGCGCATCCACAGCTCGCGCGCCAGCTTCAGGTCGCGCGCCATGCGCGTCGCGCGCGCCGGGCCCGACCGGCCCGTCACTTCACCCAGCCCCTGCGGCCCCAGATAGTCGCCGCCCTGCACATGCGCGCCCGTCGCCGCCTGCAACGTCGGCCACGCCCCCTGCGCCGCGCTGTTGAAGAAAGGCGACGCGAGCGGGGTCAATGCGCGCAGCGGCAACGGCAGGTGGCGCTGCAATTCGGTGAGCGCGACGCCGGGATGGCAGCCGATCGCCTGCGTCGCGCGGCCCGCGGCGCTCAATCGGCGGTCGAGCTCGAACATGAAGAGCAGGTTCGCAAGCTTGCTCATCTGGTAGCGCCCCCAGTTGTGATAGCCGCGCGACGCCGACAGGTCGCTGTAATCCATCGTCCCGCTCTTGTGCGCGATGCTGCCGGTGACGACGATGCGATCGTCGACATGGCCGTGGACCAGCCCGGTGAAGGCGAAGGTGCCGAGGTGATTGACCCCGAATTGCAGCTCGAAGCCCTGTTTCGTGAGCGTCCGGGGCGGGATCATGACCCCGGCATTGTTGACCAGCACGTCGATCCGCGGCCCCGCGACTATGGCCTTCGCGGCATCGCGGACCTGATCGAGATCGGCGAGATCGAGCGGCTGGAAGGACAGCTCGGCGCCCGGCACATCGGCCCGGATGCGGTTCATCGCCGCCTCGGCCTTGTCGCCGTCGCGGCAGGCGAGGACGACATGCGCGCCCCGCGCGGCGAGGATTCTCGACACTTCGAAACCGATACCGGCATTGGCGCCGGTGACAAGGAAACGCCGCCCCGTCTGCGCGGCGACATCGTCGGCCGAAAATCCCCTGCTCATCGCCGTTTCCCCTCTTAGGCTGTCGGGCGGTCAGACCAGCTGCATTTGTGCGACCGGAGCGAAACTGGTCCGATGGTGCGGCGTGGGGCCATGCTGACGCAGCGCCGCAAGATGATATGCCGTGCCATAGCCCATATTGGTCTCCCAGCCAAAGCCGGGATAATCGCGCGCCGCCGCGACCATGAAGCGGTCGCGATGCTCCTTCGCAAGGATGCTCGCGGCAGAGATGCACGGGTGCAGCGCGTCGCCGCCGATGATCGCGCGCGCGCTGTAACGCCATTTGGGCAGCCGGTTGCCGTCGACCAGCACCTCATGCGGATCGAACCCCAGCGCCTCGACCGCACGCGTCATCGCGAGGAAGGTCGCCTGCAATATGTTGATCCGGTCGATCTCGGCGACGGTCGCTTCGCCGACACTCCAGCGACAACGCGCCTTGATCTCGACTTCCAGCTCGCCGCGCCGCTTTGCCGTCAGCTTTTTGGAATCGTCGAGCCCGGCAATCCCGCCTTCGCACAGCAGCACCGCCGCCGCGACCACCGGCCCCGCCAGCGGTCCGCGCCCGGCCTCGTCGACCCCGACGATCATGAAATCCGCCACGGCGGATACCTCCGATATTCGGCCGCCTGATACAGGCACAGCCGGTTGCCCGCAGGGTCGGCCAGCCGCGCCTCGCGCCAGCCCCATGCCTCGTCCTTCGGCATCTGGTCGAAACGCACCCCGCGCCGCGCGAGATAGGCAACCCACGCATCGAGCGCGCCGCTCTCCAGATACGTCGTCGCGCCGCCCGCCGCGCCGTCGCCGGCATGGATCGACAGCGTCACGCCGTTCGCCGCCTCGAAGCGCGCGTAGCCATTGTCCGGGCTATCGACGATCTGGGTCAGCCCGAGTTGCTTGTAGAAAGCGACCGACACCGCATAATCGGTCGCGGGCAAGGTGATCTGGTTGAGCGCCGGCCCGGTGAACAGCCCGTCGTTGCGCACATATTGCTGCCCCATCGGGCCGTGCCCCGCGCCCAGCCCCGGCGCGCCATGCAGCGACAGCCGCACGAAATCGCGCGCGCGCGCGATCGCGGGCTCGAGCGGCATGCCCTGTGCGAGCCCGGTCGCGATCGCGCTCGCGAGCGTGCAGCCGGTGCCATGGCTGTGCGGCGTGTCGATCCGCGGCGCTTCCCAGCGCGCGACCTCGCCTTCGCCGGTTTCGAGCAGCCGGTCGGTCACGGTCTCGCCTTCGGCATGGCCGCCTTTGACGAGCAGCGAACAACCGTGCGCGAGCACCGCCTCCTCGCCGCCCAGGGCTTCGAGTTCGGGCAGGTTCGGCGTCGCGACCATCGCGCGATCCAGCAGGGCCTTGAACGCCGCGATCGTCGCCGCGTCGGCGAGCACCGACCCGCTCGACGCGATCATCACCGGATCGAACACCAGCGCCGCTTGCGCGAGGTCGGGCTGGGCAAGCCGATCCGCCACCGCGGCAGCGGTTTCTGCACTCCCGATCATGCCGATCTTGATCGCATCGACGCCGATGTCCGACGCGACGCTGTCGATCTGCGCGAGCACCATGTCGGTCGGCACCGGATGGACGCCCTGCACGCTCAGCGTGTTCTGCGCGGTGATCGCGGTGATCGCCGTCATCGCATGGCCGCCGAGCATCGTGACCGCCTTGATATCGGCCTGGGTCCCCGCGCCGCCGCCGCTATCCGACCCGGCGACAATCAGAACGCGTGCGGTCACGGTTCACCAACATAAGCATCGTCACCCCGGACTTGATCCGGGGTCCACGACGCCGGGGCAGCGGAGGATGCCGGATCAAGTCCGGCATGACGAAGGAAGAAATTGATCACCCCTTATACTTTCGCTCCGTCGAAGCCGGGAATTTCGCCAGCGCCGCGCCTTCGCGCAGCGGGCGGTCGAGCAGGTCGCCGCCGCAATTGGGGCAGCGCTCGTCGAGCTTGTCGGCGCAGTTCGCGCAGAAAGTGCATTCGAACGAGCAGATGAAGGCGCCGTGGATGTCGGCGGGCAGATCGCGTCCGCACTTTTCGCAATCGGGTCGCATTTCAAGCATGTCTGGATTCCTTAAAAGCCGTTCGCCCTGAGCTTGTCGAAGGGCCGTTCTTCCTCCCCGTCCATAGAGAAAAGAACGGCGCTTCGACAACCCCGGGTCCGGCCCGGGGACAAACGGGAGAGAGTTGATATTCAGGCCGCCGCCGCGCGCACCGCGTCGCAGATCATGTCGACGACCTGCTCGACTTGCCCGGCATCGTCGCCTTCGGCCATCACGCGGATCAGCGGTTCGGTGCCCGACGGGCGGATCACGAGGCGCCCGCGCCCATTGAGCGTCGCCTCGCCCTCGGCGATCGCCGCGACGACATCCTTGTGCTCGAGCGGCTTGCCGCCGGCAAAGCGAACATTCTTCAAAAGCTGCGGCACCGGGTCGAACCGGTGAAGCAGCTCGCTCGCGGGCTTCCCGGCCGCGACGAGTTCGGCGAGCACCTGCAATGCCGCGAGCGTGCCGTCGCCGGTCGTCGCATGGTCCGACAGGATCATATGCCCCGACTGTTCGCCGCCGACGTTGAAACCACCATCCTTCATGCGTTCGAGGACATAGCGATCGCCGACCTTGGTGCGCTCGAGCCGCAGTCCCTCGCCTTCCAGAAAACGTTCGAGGCCGAGGTTCGACATCACCGTCGCGACGACCCCGCCCCCCTTCAGCCGCCCCTGCCGCGCCCAGCTCGCGCCGATCAGCCCCATGATCTGGTCGCCGTCGATAATCGTCCCCTTTTCGTCGACGACGATCAGCCGGTCGGCGTCGCCGTCGAGCGCGATGCCGATATCGGCGCCGCTCGCGACCACCGTTTCCTGCAGCAGCGCGGGCGCGGTCGATCCGCATTTATCGTTGATGTTGGTGCCATTGGGCTCAACCCCGATCGCGACGACGTCGGCGCCCAGCTCCCAAAACACCGTCGGCGCGCTGTTGTACGCCGCGCCATTGGCGCAATCGAGCACGATACGCAGCCCGTCGAGGCGCACCGATTCGGGCAGGCTCTGTTTCACCGCGTGGATATAGCGCCCGCGCGCGTCGTCGATCCGCTTGGCCCGGCCGATATGCGCCGCATCGGCCAGCTTCGGCTCGACGGTCAGCAGATGCTCGATCTGCGCCTCGTCCTCGTCGGACAATTTATATCCGTCGGGCCCGAACAGCTTGATCCCGTTGTCCTGATAGGGATTGTGGCTCGCGGAGATCATCACGCCCAGGTCGGCGCGCATCGAGCGCGTGAGCATCGCGATCGCCGGGGTCGGCATCGGGCCGACCTGGACGACATCCATGCCGACGCTGGTAAAGCCCGCGACGAGCGCGTTTTCGAGCATATAGCCCGACAATCGCGTGTCCTTGCCGATCACGACGCGATGCTTGTGGTCGCCGCGCAGGAAATGCGCGCCCGCCGCCATGCCGACACGCATCGCGACCTCCGCCGTCATCGGAGCCCGGTTGGTCAGGCCGCGAATCCCGTCGGTTCCGAAAAATTTGCGCATCGTCCCTCTGCTATCTGACCATCGACCGGCAAATGCCTGCCCCGGCTTCCCACGGGATGGCCCCCGCGGAGCATTTCCCGGCCCAAAAACCGGTTCCCGTTTCTTTCGGGAGGTGCTCTAAGTCACCCTCTTTTGCTTGGCAAGCTGGCCAGAATAATCGCCGGGAGAATCCGCTTTGAAATCCGCTTGGTTCATTCTCTCGGCGCTGGTCGCCGGCATGTTGCTCGGGATCGGCGTCGAGATGGTCTCGGTCGAATGGGGAACGGCATCGCTGCCCTATGTCGAATGGATCGGCCTGCTGTGGCTCAACGCACTCAAGATGACGATCATCCCGTTGATCGTCGCACTCCTCGTAACGGGCATCACCGCGACGGCCGATGCCGCGCGGGCGGGCAAACTGGCCGGCCGTGCGGTGGCGATCTTCGTCGGCGCAAACCTGGTCGCCGGGCTGATGACCTTGGTGGTGCTCCCGCTTCTGCTCCGCGCCTTCCCCATGTCCGCCGCCGCCGCCGAGGGGTTGCGTCATGGGCTCGGCGGCTCGACCGAGGCCGTGCCGTCGCCCACCTTCACCGATTTTGTCCTCGGCCTCATCCCGACCAATCCGATCGCCGCGGCGGCCGACACATCGATTCTCCCGCTCATCGTTTTCACGACAATTTTCGCTTTCGCGATCAGCCGTGTAGGCAGCGCCGAGCGCGCAACCCTGTCGGGCTTCTTCAAGGCGCTGGGCGATGCGATGCTCGTCGTCATCGGATGGGTGCTGGCGCTCGCGCCGCTCGGGGTTTTCGCGCTCGGCTATGCGCTCGCGATCAAGGCCGGGGTCGCCGCGTTCGGCGGGCTCGTCCATTATGTGCTGATGCTTTCGGCGATCGGCGCCTGCACCATCATCCTTGGCCTCGCTCTCGCAATGTTCGTCGTCGGGGTGCCCCTGCCACGCTTCGTGCGCGCGATGGTGCCGACCTTCGCCGTCGCGATCAGCACGCAAAGCTCGCTCGCCAGCCTGCCCGCGATGCTGAAATCGTCGGAGGAACTCGGCGTCGACCCGAAAAAGGCCGATATCGTCCTGCCGCTCGCGGTCGCATTGTTCCGTTTCACCAGCCCGGCGATGAACCTCGCGGTCGTTGTCTATATCGCGTGGCTGTTCGGCGTCGAACTGACGCCGTGGGAGATGGCGGTGGGGCTTGCGGTCGCGCTCGCCGCGGCGCTCTCTTCGGTCAGCCTGCCCGGCTCGATCAGTTTCGTGACCTCGATAGCGCCGATCGCGATCGCGATGGGCGTCCCCGTCGCGCCTTTGGGGCTGCTCGTCGCGGTCGAGACTTTTCCCGACATCTTCCGGACACTCGGCAATGTTATCGGCGACGTCGCCGCGACGAAATATGCCGCCGACGGCGTCGAAAATGAAGCAGTAGGAGAAACGCCATGAAATATCGCAAGCTCGGCCACGGCCTCGAAGTTTCGGCGATCGGCATCGGCTGCATGCCGATGATCCGCGGCGGCAACATCCTTTATGGCGAGGCCGCCGACTTGGGCGAATCGACGCGCACGATCCACCGCGCGATCGACCTTGGCGTGACCTTTTTCGACACCGCGCAAATCTATGGCCCGTTCAGCAACGAGGAATTGCTGGGCGAAGCGATCCGCGGCAAGCGCAACGGGCTGGTCATCGCGACCAAATTCGGCTTCCGCTTCGAAGGCAAGCAGATCATCGGCGTCGACGGCTCGCCCGCGAACGCCCGCGCCGCGTGCGAAGGCTCGCTCCAGCGGCTCGGCATCGACACAATCGATCTTTTCTACCAGCACCGCGTCGACCCCAATGTGCCGATCGAGGAGACCGTCGGCGGCATGATGGAGCTGGTGAAGGAGGGCAAGGTCCGCCACATCGCGCTCTCCGAAGCCGGGCCCGAAACGCTCCGCCGCGCCGCAAAGGCCGCGCCGATCGCCGCATTGCAAAGCGAATATTCGATCTGGGAACGCGATATCGAGGACGAGATCCTTCCCGTCTGCCGCGAGCATGGCATCGGCTTCGTCCCCTATTCGCCGCTCGGGCGCGGGTTCCTCGCGGGCGCGGTGCGCAGCCGCGACGAACTTCCCGAAAGCGACTGGCGCCGGAACGACCCGCGTTATTCGGACGAGAATCTTCCCGCCAACCTCGCGATCGTCGATGCGATCGGCGCGGTGGCGGACAAGCATGGCGTGTCGAAAGCGCGGGTCGCGCTCGCCTGGCTGCTCGCGCAAGGCGACGACATCGTGCCCATCCCCGGCACCAAACGCCGCGCGACGATGGAGGACAGCGTCGCCGCCGCCGACGTCACGCTCACCGCCGAAGATCTCGCCGCGATCGACGCCGCCGCGCCCAAGGGCGGCACCAGCGGCCCGCGCTATGGCGAACAGGGGATGCGGATGGTGCGGCTGTGATCTTGTAGCGGGTCGTGGCGGCTGGCGACCGAACCTAGCCGTCGCCTCCGCGAAGGCGGGGGCCGCTGTCGTTTTACACAATGCCGCTGAGTAAGGCCGCTAGCGGCCCCCGCCTTCGCGGGGGCGACGGTTGTGGAATGTCCGCTCTCCACCCCAAAACAGACGTCCCCCTCGCGCACCGCACACAAGGCTTACCCCCGCAAGGCAAACCCGCTAGCGTCGCCCCCATGCACCAGATTCTCGCCTCGCTCGCCCTCGTCCTGACCAGCACCGCCGCCGCCCACGCGCAAACGATCGACGGCGCGGTCGAGGGCGATGCGATCCTTCAGGATTTCACCTTCGCGACCGGCGAAAAACTGCCCGAGCTCAAGATCCATTACACCACGCTCGGCACGCCGCGGCGCGATGCCAAGGGCGATGTCACCAACGCGGTGATGATCCTCCACGGCACCGGCGGGACCGGAAAGCAATTCTTCCAGCCGCAATTCGCGAACGAGCTGTTCGGCCCCGGGCAGCCGCTCGATGCCGGCAAATATTACATCATCCTGCCCGACAATATCGGCCATGGCGGCTCGTCGAAGCCGAGCGATGGGCTGCGCATGAAATTCCCGCGCTATGATTACACCGACATGGTCGCCGCGCAGTATCGGATGCTCACCGAAAAGCTCGGCGTGAAGAAATTGGAGCTGATCCTCGGCACCTCGATGGGCTGCATGCACGCCTTCATGTGGGGAACGACGCGCCCCGGCTTCGCCGAAAAGCTCGCGCCCTTCGCCTGCCTGCCGGTCGAGATCGCGGGGCAGAACCGCATGTGGCGGACGCTGTCGATCGACGCGATCAAGGCCGACCCGATATGGAACGGCGGCGATTACAAGGAACCACCCGCTGCGGGCCTGCGCACCGCCGCTTCGCTCGTCCTGATCGCGGGCGCCAATCCCTATGCGCTGCAGGCGCAATATCCGACGCGCGAAGCCGCCGAACAATATAAGGATCAGGCCTTCGCGCGCGCCTATGGCCGCAATGACGCCAATGACGCGATCTACCAGCTCGACAGCTCGCGGACCTATAATCCCTGGCGGGATCTCGAAAAGATCGAGGTGCCCGTCCTGTGGATCAACTCGGCCGACGATTTCATCAACCCGCCCGCCTATGGCATCACCGAAAAGGCGACCCCGCGCATGAAGCGGGCGAAGTTCATCCTCATCCCGGCGAGCGCAGAAACCAAGGGTCATGGCACCCACACATGGGCGAAATTCTGGAAGGATGATCTCGCCAAGCTGATGGCGGAATAGGGCCGCCGCGCCTTCGCCGCTATGGCGAAGTTGGGTTTGCGGCGTCCCAAGCTTCTATCCCTTCCCCAATTCCCGCAAAACCGTTAGTGCGCGCCCATGATCCTCGTCATCGACAATTATGACAGCTTCACTTTCAACCTCGTTCACTATCTGATCGAGCTTGGTGCCGACGTGCGCGTCGAGCGCAACGACGCGCTTACCGCGGCGCAGGCGCTGGCGACCGGCGCCGACGCGATCCTGATCTCGCCCGGCCCCTGCACCCCGAACGAAGCGGGCATCAGCCTCGACCTCGTCGCCGCCTGCGCCGACGCGCGGCGCCCGCTGCTCGGCGTGTGCCTCGGTCATCAGGCGATCGGCCAGCATTTCGGCGGCACGGTGCAGCGCGGCCACCTGATGCACGGCAAGACCTCGCCCGTCTGCCACGACGGCAGCGGGCTTTACGCGGGCCTGCCCTCGCCCTTTCAGGCGACGCGCTACCACAGCCTCGAGGTTGTCGACATTCCCGAAAGCCTCGTCATCAACGCGACGAGCGACGACGGCGCCGTCATGGGTTTCCGCCACGCCGACCTCCCGATCCACGGCGTCCAGTTCCACCCCGAAAGCATCGCGACCGAACATGGTCATGCGATGCTCGCCAATTTCCTGAAGATCGCGGGATTGCCGGTCGGCGAACGGCAGGCGGCATGAGCCGCTTCGGCCCGTTCCCCGACCCCTCGGAGCTGCTGGGGCACGACGAGGCGGCGGGCGCCTTCGCGACGATGCTCGACGGCGGCGCGACCGACGAGCAAGTCACCCAATTTCTGATCGCGCTCTCCGACCGCGGCGAAACGATGGTTGAAATCGCCGCCGCCGCGCAGGCGATGCGCGAGCGGCTGATCCCGATCGACGCCCCCGCCGGCGCGATCGACGTCTGCGGCACCGGCGGCGACGGCCATCATACGCTCAACGTCTCGACCGCCGTGTCGATCGTCGTCGCGGCATGCGAGGTTCCGGTCGCAAAGCATGGGAATCGCGCCGCTTCCTCGAAATCCGGCGCCGCCGACACGCTGGAAGCATTGGGCCTCGACATGGAGCGCGCCGACCGCCAGGCGCAGGAACAGCTCGCCGATCTCGGTATCTGCTTCCTCTTCGCCGGAACGCGCCATCCTGCGATGAAGCGCATCATGCCGATCCGCCGGGCGATCGGGCGGCGGACGATCTTCAACCTGATGGGGCCGCTCGCCAACCCCGCGCGCGTCACGCGCCAGCTCGTCGGCATCGCGCGCCCCGCCTATGTCCCCGTCTATGCCGAGGCGCTGCACCGGCTCGGCACCGATCATTCGCGCGTCATTTCGGGCGACGAGGGGCTCGACGAGCTGTCGCTCGCGGGCGGCAACGAGGTCGCGGTGGTGACGCCCGAAGGCGTGCGGATGCAGCGCAGCGTCGCCGCCGATGCCGGGCTCCCGACGCGCGCGCTCGCCGAAATCCGCGGCGGCGATGCCGAATATAATGCGAAAGCGCTTCGCGGCCTGCTGCAAGGCGAGCCCGGCGCCTATCGCGACGCGGTGCTCTACAATGCCGCCGAGGCGCTCGTCGTCGCGGGCGCCGCCGAAACCTTGTTCGAAGGCGTCGAGGAAGCCGCCGAGGCGATCGACAAGGGTCTTGCCAACGCGCTGCTCAATTGCTGGATCGCCTATAAATGAACAAGCTAACCCAGATACTTGCGACCAAGGCCGAAGAAGTCGCCGAACGCCGCGCGGCACGGTCCTTTTCCGATCTCGACGCCGTCGACGCCGGCCCGGTGCGCGGCTTCGCCAAGGCGTTACAGGCGAAGATCGACGCCGGCGGCTTCGCCCTGATCGCCGAAATCAAGAAAGCATCGCCTTCCAAGGGACTGATAAGGGCGGACTTCAACCCGGCGGAGCACGCCCGGGCCTATGCCGGGGGCGGTGCCGCCTGCCTGTCGGTGCTCACCGACGCGCCCTGGTTTCAGGGGCATGAGGATTATCTCGTCGCCGCGCGCGCCGCCTGCGCGCTTCCCGCGCTGCGCAAGGATTTCATGGTCGATCCGTGGCAGGCGGCCGAAGCGCGCGCGATCGGTGCCGACGCGATCCTGATCATCGTCGCCGCGCTCGACGACGGCGTGATGCAGGAGATCGAAGCCGCCGCCTCCGATCGCGGCATGGACGTCCTCGTCGAGGTCCACGACGAAGCCGAACTCGACCGCGCGCTCACGCGGCTCAAATCGCGCCTGATCGGCGTCAACAACCGCGACCTCCGCACCTTCGAAACCGACCTCGCGGTCACCGAACGCCTCGCAAAGCTGGTCCCGCCGGGCACGTTGCTCGTCGGCGAAAGCGGCATCGCGAGCCACGCCGATTGCGCAAGACTGGCCGAAAGCGGCGTCAAAACCTTCCTCGTCGGCGAAAGCCTGATGCGCCAGGATGACGTCACGGTGGCAACGAGGGCGCTGCTGGAGGGCTGACGTTCGCTTTGGGGTGGGAACTGCTATTGCCGATCCTCCCTGTCGCGAAGCGATGGGGAGGGGGACCGCCGCGAAGCGGTGGTGGAGGGGCCGCAACCTCGCACTATTAGCCCCTCCGTCAGCGCTACGCCGCTGCCACCTCCCCATGGCTTCGCCACAGGGAGGATTAAAACTGCAAACGCTTTGCTGCCATTGCTCTTGCCTTTCCCCCGCCGCCTTGCTTCCGTCCTCCCGCAATGACACTCAAACCGACTCATCTCGACGAGACCGGCGCCGCGCATATGGTCGATGTCGGCGGCAAGCCCGTAACGCAGCGCCGTGCGGTCGCCGGCGGGCGCATCGCCATGTCCCCGGAGGCGCTCGAAGCGATCCGCAGCGGCAATGCGCCCAAGGGCGATGTCCTCTCGACCGCGCGCATCGCCGGGATCATGGCCGCGAAGCGCACGTCCGACCTTATCCCGCTCTGTCACCCGCTCGCGCTGACCAAGGTCGGCGTCGATTTTACGTGGGAAGAGGGTGGCATCGCGGTGACTGCTGTCGCACAGACAACCGGCCAGACGGGGGTCGAAATGGAGGCGCTCACCGCCGCCTCGGTCGCGCTTCTCACCCTCTACGACATGGCGAAGGCGCTCGACCGCGCGATGATCCTCGGCGACATCCGCCTCCTCGAAAAGAGCGGCGGCCGCTCGGGCGACTGGCGCGCCGAATGAGCGGACTGCTCGCCGTCGAGGACGCACAGGCGCGGCTCCTCGCGCTGCGCGACCCCATCGTCAGCGAAAATATCGCCTTTTCCGAATCGCTTGGGCGCCATCTTTCATCCGATGTCGTCGCGCTGCGCGACCAGCCCGCGGCGCCGCTCTCCGCCATGGACGGCTACGCGATCCGCTTTGATGACCTGCCCGGCCCGTGGACCGTCATCGGCGAAAGCGCCGCGGGCGCCGCGCCCGACCGCGCCGTGGGTCCGGGCGAGGCGATGCGCATCTTCACCGGGGCGATGCTTCCTGCCGGCGCCGACACCGTCATCGTTCAGGAGGATGTCGCACGCGAAGGCGACGCGTTGACGCTGACGCGCGACGGCCCCGGCGCGCGCGGCCGCCATGTTCGCGCGCGCGCCGCCGATTTCGCCGCCGGCGACTGCCTTCTCCCTGCAGGCACGCGCCTGACGCCCGGCGCGATCGCGGCGGCGGCGATGAGCGGTGCGGGAGAACTCGCCGTCGGCCGCCGTCCGCGCGTCGCGATCGTGACGACCGGCGACGAGCTTGTCCGGCCCGGACGTCCGCTCGCGCCCGGCCAGATCCCCGACAGCAACGGCGTCATGCTCGCCGCGATGCTCGCGGGCGAAGCCGATGACGCCGTCCTCGCGCATCATCTTCCCGACGATCGCGCGAAACTCGCCAGCGCGCTCAAGGAGTTGGCACGACGTCACGACGTCATCGTCACCGTCGGCGGCGCGTCGGTCGGCGATCACGACCATGTTCGCGGCGCGCTGGGCGACGCCGGCGGGCGGCTCGATTTCTGGAAGATCGCCATGAAGCCCGGCAAGCCGCTGATCGCCGGGACGCTCGGCGACGCCGTCCTGCTCGGCCTGCCCGGCAACCCCTCGTCGGCCTTCGTCACCGCGACCTTGTTCCTGTTGCCGCTCGTCCGCCATCTCGCCGGCGCGGGCACTCCCTTGCCGCCCGTGCATCGCGCGCCGCTCGCCGCGCCGCTCGGCGAAGGCGGTACGCGCCGCGATTACCTCCGCGCGCGACTCGAAAACGGCCGCCTGACGCCGATGATCGGACAGGAAAGCGGCCGCACGCTTCCGCTCGCCGCGGCCAATGCGCTGCTGATCCGCGAGATCGGCACGCCCGCGCGCGATGCCGGGGCGATGGCGGACTATATCGTCATCGCTTGACAAGTTCCGATTTGTTCCACTATCGTTCTCAATATGTCCGATACGGCATCATGGAGAACGACCGATGTTGACCGCGAAGCAGCATGAACTGCTCCACTTCATCCAGCAGCGCCTCGACGCGAGCGGCATCTCGCCCTCGTTCGAGGAGATGAAGGAGGCGCTCGGCCTCAAGTCGAAATCGGGCATACACCGGCTGATAAGCGCCTTGGAAGAAAGGGGTTTTCTCCGCCGCCTACCCAACCGCGCGCGCGCGCTCGAAGTGCTCAAGGTACCCGAAGCGGCGAAGCCCGCCGTGCGCAACGATCGCGACAATATCGTCCCGCTGCGCAAGAGCCCGCCCGCGATCCGGCCGATCGCGGCGAACGACATCGTCGAAGTGCCGCTGCACGGCAAGATCGCCGCCGGCGTGCCGATCGAGGCGTTCGAGGATCACAACAATCTCGCCGTCCCCGCGGCGCTGCTCGGCTCGGGCGAACATTATGCGCTCGAAGTCTCCGGCGATTCGATGGTCGAGGCGGGCATCTTCGACGGCGACTATGCGCTGATCCAGAAAGCGAGCACCGCGCGCGAGGGCGACATCGTCGTCGCGCTCGTCGACGGGCAGGACGCGACGCTCAAATATTTCCGCCGCGAAGGCCAGATGATCCGGCTCGACCCCGCGAACAGCGCCTATGAGCCGCAACGCTACCCCGCCGAGCGCGTCATCGTGCAAGGGCGTTTGTCGGGACTGCTTCGTCGTTACCACTAAGCTGCTGCGGACGCCGCCACGGATGCTCGTCGCCCACGCGAAGCGCGGCCACGGCTTCCGGCGCTTCGCCCAGATAGATCGCCAGCCCGCCGGTTTCGGCAAGGCTGTCGCGGTCGATCGTCATCCAGCGCACCACGCATTCGTGCGGTAACCAGCGGTCGCTGATCACGACGTCGGCGGCGGCGCAGGCGGCGGCCATGTCAGCCCCCTCGATCCGGTCGCGCCCGTGCGACGCCAGTATGATGCGCCGCGCACTGCCCTCACCCTGCGCCCAGCGGCAGAAATCGCGATTGCATTCGACATAGTCGAGCTCGGCCAATGCCAGAAGCGGCGCGTCAACCCCGGCCGCCTCGGCGACGGTATCGCGGACATAATCGCCCGCCCGGTCGCGCAGCAGCGCGTAGCCGCCATCGGGGAGCGCGGCGGCGATATGCCGCCCGTCGCCGGTGACGAGCAGATCGGGGCGCGGCGCGGCGAGCAGCGTCGCCATCCCGATGATCAGCGGCACCGCCCCGGCGCGGCGCCAGCGCGTCTGCCACAGTAGCAGCCACAGCCCGCCGAAGACCGCGAGAGCGAAACCCCAGCGCGGAAAGTTCGGCATCGTCGCGACCGCGCCCGGCGCGTTGGCGACGCCGTGCGCCAGCGCGATCAGCGCGCGCAGCGCCTGTTCGGCCACCCACCAAAAGGGCGCGCCCAGCCCCACGCTGTCGAACAGCAGCGCGAGCGCCTCCGCCGGCATGATGACAAAGGTCGTCAGCGGGATCGCGACGACATTGGCGAGCGCGCCGTAAAGCCCCGCCTTGTGGAAATGGAACAGCGCGATCGGCGCCAGCGCGACTTCGACGACGAGGCCCGTGATCAGCAATCCGGCGATCCCGCGCCCCAGCCGGAATAGCCACGGCTCCTCGCGGCGTGCCATGAATGCCCGCATCGGCCGGCTCTCGTGCAGCGCGATGATCGCCGTGACCGCGGCAAAGCTCAGCTGAAAACTCGGCCCCGCCAAGGCTTCGGGCCGCCAGAGCAATACGATCAACGCACCCGCCGCGACGAGCCGCAGCGTCAGCGCCTCGCGCCCCATCAGGAAGGCGACGAGCACGAGCAGCGCCGCGATGAACGAGCGCAAGGTCGGCACTTCGGCGCCGGCAAGCAGCGTATAGCCTCCGCCCGCGAGCGCCCCCGCCGCCGCCGCGAGCGGCAGGGCAAGGCCCGCGAGCGCCAGCCGTCGGTTGAGCGCCAGCAAGCGCATCCCCAGCAGCATGGCAAAACCGACCACCGCGGTCACATGCAGCCCGCTGATCGACAGCAGATGCGCGAGGCCGCTGCGGCGCATCGCCTCCTCGTCGGCCTCGGAAATCGCGCCGCGGTCGCCGGTCACCAGCGCCGCCGCGATGCCGCCCGCCGAGCCTGCAACCTCGCCCTGGATATGCGCGCTCAGCCGTGCGCGCAGCGGCGGCGCGGCGGCTTCCTTCCCCGGCACGCGGGACACCTCGCCCAATATCGTCCCGACCGCGCCGATTCCGTCGAACCAGGCGCGCTGGGCAAAATCATAGCCGCCGGGCAGGCTCGCGGTCGGCGGCGGCATCAACCGCGCGCGGACGCCAATCGTTTCGCCGTCGGCAAGCTCCGCCGCCTGTTCGGCGCGCAGCGTCAGGCGCACGCGCGGCGGCAGGTCGCTCCGCCGCTGCGGCAGCGCGAGGATGCGGACCTGCCCCTTTGCCGGAAGCGGCTCGACGCGCTCGACGATGGCCGAAAAGCTCGTCGTTACCGGCGCCGCGAGCACGGGCGCCGCGACCCACAGCGCGCGGGCCCAGATCAGCAGGATTCCTGCCGCCGCGGCCCCGCTCCCGACGGCAAGCGCGCGGCCGAGCCGGCTGTGCCAGCCGACGAGCAAGCCGAACAACAGGACCGCCGCCAGCGCGAGCAACAGCCCGATCCAATGCGCATGCGCGGGCAAGGCGAACCAGGCGGCGATCCCCGCGCCCAATGCGACGGGGAGCCAAAGCCCGATCCGCTCGCGCTCGGCTTCGAGCCGCGCTTCGAGCGCTTCGCGCATCCGTTGCAGGACAGCCGCGCGGCGCGTCGAAATGGGCGTTTGAAGCGGACTTGTCGCCATGCTAGGGGCACCCCCGATCCCCGTCCAACAGGGCGGCAAAGTGAGTGAAAGAGGCCGTAGTGGCAACCGAAAACCCAACCAGAACGGCCGAAGCGACCCCCGAGGCGACCGGCGCCGACGTCGTGACCCGCTTCGCCCCGTCGCCGACCGGCTATCTGCATATCGGCGGCGCGCGCACCGCACTGTTCAACTGGCTCTTCGCGCGCCATCACGGCGGCAAATTCCTGCTCCGCATCGAGGACACCGACCGCGCGCGCTCGACCGACGCCGCGATCGACGCGATTCTCGACGGGATGCAGTGGCTCGACCTCGATTGGGACGGCGAGACCGTGTATCAGTTCGCGCGCGCGCCGCGCCATGCCGAGGTCGCGCACGAATTGCTCGCGAAGGGCGAGGCCTATCGCTGCTATCTGACGCAGGACGAACTCGCCGCGCTGCGCGCCGAAGCGCAGGAAAAGCGCCAGCCTTTCCGCGTCCGCAGCCCATGGCGCGATCGCGACGACGGCGATCCGTCGGTGCCGCATGTGCTGCGCCTCCGCGCGCCGCAGGAGGGCGCGGTGACGATCGCCGACAAGGTGCAGGGCGAGGTCACCGTCCAGAACGCCGAACTCGATGATTTCATCCTGCTCAGGAGCGACGGCACGCCGACCTATATGCTCAGCGTCGTCGTCGACGATAACGACATGGGCGTGACGCACGTCATCCGCGGCGACGACCATCTCAACAACGCCTTCCGCCAGCTCGCGCTGCTTCGCGCGATGAACTGGCGCGAACCCGTCTATGCCCACGTCCCGCTGATCCACGGCGCCGACGGAGCGAAGCTGTCGAAACGCCACGGCGCGCTCGGCGTCGACGCCTATCGCGACGAGATGGGCTATCTGCCCGAAGCGGTGAACAATTATCTCCTCCGCCTCGGCTGGGGGCATGGCGACGACGAAATCATCAGCCGCGCGCAGGCGACCGAATGGTTCGATCTCGACCATGTCGGCCGCTCGCCGTCGCGCTTCGACTTCAAAAAGCTCGAAAATCTCAACGGCCATTATCTCCGCGAAGCCGACGGCGCGCGTCTTGCCGACCTCGTCGCGCCGCGCGTCGAAAAGCTGGTCGGGCGCGCGCTCGATGGCGTCGATCGCGACCTGCTGACGCGCGCGATGGACGCGCTGAAGCCGCGCGCGAAGACACTCGACGAAATCGCCGACGGCGCGACCTTCCTCTTCCAGCCGGACCCGTTGCCGGTGGACGAAAAGGCGGCCGAGGTGCTAAAGGCCGCGCCCGAAGGCTTGCTGGCCGCCGTGACCGAGCGGCTGCGCGGGCTGAACGACTGGACGACAGAAGAGCTGGACGCCGCCGTGCGCGCCGAAGCCGAAGCCGCCGAACTGGGGCTCGGAAAACTCGCGCAACCCCTACGCGCTGCATTAACCGGCCGCACCGTTTCCCCGGGAATTTTCGACGTGCTGCTCTTGCTCGGACGCGATGTCAGTCTCGCCCGACTTGACGCAGCGCAACATTATCCGGCAGGGGCGTAGCCACTCTCTCTCCCCGCCGTCAGAACAGGGAAAAAAATATGACCGACACCGCGAAAATCACGCTGGGCGACAAGACCGTCGACAGCCCTGTCCTGTCGGGCACCGTCGGCCCCGATGTGGTCGATATCCGCAAATTCTATGCCCAGACGGGCGCCTTCACCTACGACCCCGGCTTCACCTCGACCGCGAGCTGCGAATCGCAGATCACCTATATCGACGGCGACGAAGGCGTCCTGCTTCACCGCGGCTACGCGATCGGCGACCTCGCCGAAAATTCGAGCTTCATGGAGGTCTGCTACCTTCTCCTTAACGGCGAGCTTCCGAACGCGGGCGAACTCGAAAAATTCGACAACACGATCACGCGCCACACGATGCTGCACGAACAGCTCGCGACCTTCTATCGCGGTTTCCGCCGCGACGCGCACCCGATGGCCGTCATGTGCGGCGTCGTCGGCGCATTGAGCGCCTTCTATCACGACTCGACCGAGATCCACGATCCGCACCAGCGGATGGTCGCCAGCCACCGGCTGATCGCGAAGATGCCGACGATCGCCGCAATGGCTTACAAATATTCGGTGGGTCAGCCCTTCGTCTATCCCGACAACAAGCTCAGCTACACCGGCAATTTCCTGCGCATGACCTTCGGCGTCCCGGCCGAGGAATATGAGGTTGTTCCCGCCGTCGAGCGCGCGCTCGACCGCATCTTCATCCTCCACGCCGACCACGAACAGAATGCGTCGACCTCGACCGTCCGCCTCGCCGGCTCGTCGGGCGCCAATCCCTTCGCGTGCATCGCCGCGGGCATCGCCTGCCTGTGGGGCCCCGCGCACGGCGGCGCGAACGAGGCCGCGCTCAACATGCTGCGCGAAATCGGCCGTCCCGAGCGCATCCCCGAATATATCGCGCGCGCGAAGGACAAGGACGATCCGTTCCGCCTGATGGGCTTCGGCCACCGCGTCTACAAAAATTACGACCCGCGCGCGACCGTGATGCAAAAGACGGTGCGCGAGGTGTTCGACGCGCTGAAGGTCAACGACCCGGTGTTCGAGGTCGCGTTGCAGCTCGAGGAAATGGCGCTCAACGATCCCTATTTCATCGAAAAGAAGCTGTTCCCGAACGTCGACTTCTATTCGGGCGTGATCCTGTCGGCGATCGGTTTCCCGACGACGATGTTCACCGCGCTCTTCGCGCTCGCGCGCACCGTCGGCTGGGTTGCGCAGTGGAACGAGATGATCTCGGACCCCGCGCAGAAGATCGGCCGCCCGCGCCAGCTCTACACCGGCCCGGCGCACCGTCCGTTCGTCCCCGTCGACAAGCGCTGAGCGGGTTCGTCACCTAATGACAAAGGGGCCGCACTGCGGCCCCTTTTTGTGTTAGGTGGCTTTCGACCGATAGCGGACATTTAATCCTCCCTGTCGCGAAGCGATGGGGAGGTGGCAGCGCGAAGCGCTGACGGAGGGGCTATGGCGCACCGTCGCGGCCCCTCCACCACCGCCTGCGGCGGCGGTCCCCCTCCCCATCGCTGCGCGACACTCCTCGTCATCCCGGCGAAGGCCGGGATCTCGTCCTATCGGTTTACCGCACCGGCGACAACCCCGCCTTCGCCGGGATGACGGTCAAACTGATGACAGCTC
>NZ_JNFC01000036.1 GCF_000756385.1 Sphingopyxis sp. LC363 | reverse complement strand
ACCCGCGCCGCTCCCCTCACCCGACCCTGAGGTCGCGCCCGAGCCGCCGACCCCTGACGCCACGCCCGTGGTCGCAGATGCCGGCGAAGTCGTGCCGCTCTATCGCCCCGAGGTCGCGGCTTTCGTCGCAACGGTTCCCGTTGCGCATCATCTCGCCAGCGCGACGCTCGGGACCTTCCACGAACGGCGCGGCGAACAGGCGCTGCTGCGCGGCGGCGGCGCGCTGCCCGCGACCTGGGGTCGCGTCTTCGCCGAGAATAGCGAGATCAAATGGGACGGCGACGTCGCCCCGTCGCTCGACGGCGACCTTTCGGGCTTTCAGATCGGCCAGGATTTTGCCGGTTTCGGTGACGAGGGCGGCACGAATATCCGCCTCGGCGCCTTTGTCGGACGCTCGTCGACCGACGGGACCGTGCGCGGCCAGGCGATCGGCTGGAACGATCTGACCGTCGGCCAGATCGACGTCAAGGCGACGAGTCTTGCCGGTTATGCCACGATCGTCGGCGAAAACGGCTGGTATGTCGATGCCGTCGTCATGCACAGCTGGTTCGACGGCCAGACCTCGGCCGGTTCGGGCGAGGCGATCGACGTCGACGGCAAGGGGTGGACCGCTTCGCTCGAAGCGGGCTATCCGCTCGCCCTCTCCGACAATTGGACGCTCGAGCCGCAAGCGCAGATATTGTGGCAGCAAGTGAAGCTTGACGACCGCGCCGACAGCTTTTCGACGATCGACTTCGCAACGGGCGATTCGCTCACCGGCCGCGCCGGGCTTCGGCTGCAGGGTGAATATGGCGGCTTCCAGCCTTATCTCCACGCCAGCCTGTGGCACGGCTTTTCGGGCGACCAGACGACGCGGTTCGGCGGCGATCCGATCCGCACCGATCTCGACCGCACCGAGGCCGAGGTCGGCGCCGGCCTGATCGCGCGCTTGGGGACAAGCGTCGCGGTGCATGTGAAGGGAGATTATGGCTTCGACGCCAACGGGCCGCGCAGTCGGCGCTACGGCGGCGCGGTGGGCGTAACGATAAGCTGGTAGTCGTCAGGCGGGCAGGAGCGCCTTGAGCGGGGTTTCGGTGTCGGCGAGCTGTTCGGCAGTCGCGCGGAGCCCCGCGGTGACGATCATGCGGCCCTGGACATAATCCTTGGTCGCGTTGACGCAGTCGATCGCGATCACCTTGCCCGCCTTGAGGTAAACCACCGAGAAGCTGCGCGTGGCGGGATCGCCGCGCAGCACCGCCTGATCGTGCCCGGCCGACAGCCCCGCGGTCTGGAGCTTGAGGTCATATTGATTCGACCAGAACCAGGGGATCGCGTGATAGGGCGCTTCGTCGCCGACGATGCCCTTGGCGACGACATTCGCCTGGTCATTGGCGTTCTGGACCGATTCGAGCCGGATCTCGGCGCCCTCGGCAAAGTCGTTCGCATGCGATGCGCAGTCGCCGATCGCATAGATGTCGGGCAGGCTCGTCTTGCAGAACGGGTCGACGCGCACCCCGTTGGCGCAATCGGCACCGGCGGTGACCAGCGGTTCGACTGCGGGCACGATCCCGATGCCGACGATGACGAGATCGGCGGGGATCACCTCGCCGTCCGACAGCCGCACGCCGGTGACATGCGTCTCGCCCTCGATCGCATCGACGCACACGCCGAGGCGCAGGTCGACGCCGTGATCGCGATGTTCCTTTTCATAGAAGCGCGACAGGTCGGGCCCCGCGACACGCGCGAGCACGCGGTCGAGCGCTTCCAGCAGCACGACCTTCTTGCCCGCCTTGGTGAGCACCGCCGCCGCTTCGAGCCCGATATAGCCGCCGCCGATCACGACGATCTGCTTTGCTGTTTCGGATGCCGCCTTCATCGCGTCGGCATCGGCGCGCGTGCGCACGCCCTGCACGCCGGGTAGATCGCCGCCGGGGATCGGCAGCATGCGCGGCGTCCCGCCGGTCGCCCAGACGAGCTTGCCGTAACCGATCGTCTCGCCGTCCGCGGTGGTGACCGTGTGACCGGCCGGATCGACCGACACGACACGCTGGCCGAGCCGCATCGTCACTTCGCGCTCGTCCCAATATTTGGCGGGGCGCAGCTGAATGCGTTCGAATTCCTTCTCGCCCGCGAAATATTCCTTCGACAAGGGCGGGCGCTCGTAAGGCAGCTCGGGCTCGTCGCCGATGATCGCGATGCTGCCTTCGAACTTCTGCGTGCGCAGCATCACCGCAACCTGCGCACCCCCATGGCCCGCACCCACAATCACCACGTCGAATTGCATCGCTCGCATCTCCCGCTGCTCGTCAGCGCGGCCCTTGCACGCGCGGCGGAGCGAGGCAAGCCGCGCCCGCCTCACCCGCAGGAAAGAAAAAGTTGAAGCTCAGCCCACCACGGCCAACGCCGGCTTCGCCCGGTCAGCCGCAAAACCCGCCGTTTCGATTTCCTCGACTTCGGATCGCAGAACCGCAACGACCTCGCCGAGCTTGGCCGCGATGATCGCAGCCTGCGCCGCCTCAAGCCCGGCCACGACGACCTCGATGCGCATGTGTGAAGGCAGAACGTGCATCGTCAGCGCGCTCGGCACGAAGGCGCGCTGCGCAAAGCAATTGGCGACGCGCGGCAGCGATTGCGGATCGAGGATCGCGTCGACCCGGAAACGGTGCATCACGCCGCCTCGCGCTGCGCGCCGGCGATGACCTCTTCGGCCATTTCGTCGGCGACGATCGCCGGCGAACGCCCTTCGCGCGCCGCCCGCGCAAGCAGGTCGCCTACCCGGGGGGCGATCTGGGCAACGCGCAGCTCGACATCGCGCTCGTCCTCGCCCAGATATTCGGCCGACACGTTGATAATGCCGCCGGCGTTGACGACATAGTCGGGCGCATAGGCGATCCCGCGATCGAGCAGCAGCCCCGCCACGTCGGGCGTCGCGAGCTGGTTGTTGGCGGCGCCACAGACTAGCTTCGCCTTCAGCTTCGCGACTGTGTCGCGGTCGAGCGCGCCGCCGAGCGCGCAGGGGGCGAATATGTCGGCATCGACCGAAGCGATCTCCGTCACGTCGACGACTTCGGCGCCATGTACCGCAGCGAGCCGGTCGCGGCGCACCGGGCTGACGTCGGCGATCACGAGCCGCGCGCCCGCGTCGGCGAGGCGGCGACAGAGGTCGGCACCGACATTGCCGGTGCCCTGCACTGCGACCGTCAGCCCATCGAGTTCCCGGCCCAGCGCGAACCCGGCGGCGACCTGCATCGATTCGAACACGCCCTTCGCGGTCCAGGGCGACGGATCGCCGCCCGCGCGCCCTTCGACCGAGGGCAGGCCCGCGACATGGCGCGAGACCGCGGCGACCTCCTGCATGTCCTCGACCGACGTGCCAACATCCTCTGCGGTGACGTAGAGGCCGCCCAGCGCCTCGACCGCGCGGCCGAAAGCGCGGAACAACGCGACGCGGTCCCATTCGCCCTCGGGCCTCCGCAGCACCGCTTTGGCTCCGCCGAGCGGCAGGCCGGCGAGCGCATTCTTGTAGCTCATGCCTTCGGCAAGGCGCACGGCATCGGCGAGCGCGTGGCTCGCGTCGGGATAGGACCACAGCCGGCACCCGCCGGCGCCCGGCCCCAGCGCGGTCGAGTGAATCGCGATAAACCCGTCGAGCCCCGCTTCGAGATCGTAAAGCCGCACGCATTCGAGCGGCGGGGCGAGACGGGCAAGACGAACGACCATGAAACAAACTCCTTGGATGGACGGGAGCTTGTCGCATTTTCACGCGGGGCAAACTTGATCGATTAGCGGCTGCAGAGAGTGATTTATGGATTTTATGATCGATATAGTTCATGTATCGAGTTGAAATGACCGACTTGGACCCGTTCGAGATAAAAATCCTCCGTGAACTCCAACGCGACGCGAATCAAACGACGGCACAGGTCGCCGAACGCGTCGGGCTGTCGGCGTCGCCCTGCTGGCGCCGCATCGACCGGCTCGAACGCGACGGCTTCATCAGAAAGCGCGTCGCGATCATCGACCGGCGCAAGGTCGGGCTCAACGCCCATGTCTTTGCGCAGGTAAAACTCAACGCCCACGGCCGCGCCAATCTCGACGAGTTCAGCGCGGCGATCCGGGGCTTCCCCGAAGTGCTCGACGCCTATGTGCTGATGGGCACGACCGATTTCATGCTGCGCATCGTCGCGCGCGACATCGACGCTTATGAAAGCTTCTTTTTCGACCAACTCAGCAAATTGCCGGGGGTGCAGGAAATCAACTCGACGGTCGCGCTGTCCGAAATCAAGGCGACGACCGAACTGCCGCTCGGCCAGGATTGAAGCCCGCTCGCGGCTCCATCCCTCAGGTGCGAAAAGCGATCGCCCGAAACTTGCGCAAGGACGCTTGTTTTCATCCGACGGCGCTGCTAGTGGCGCCCCTCGTTGCCGCTTTAGCTCAGTTGGTAGAGCACATCATTCGTAATGATGGGGCCACAGGTTCGAGTCCTGTAAGCGGCACCATTTCCGTGTTCGCCAATGGCCGGGAATGGTTGCAAAATCCCAGGAAATCTGCCAAAAACTAGGTCGGAACGGTCGCCAATGTGCGCGACTGGTCGCCGACAATCGCATGCCGCAGGGGGTATGTGTGGGGGTATTTGGCAAAAAGGCCATTTAAAATACCCCCAAAATGTCGGTGGCGAATTGGGAGATACCCCCAATGGCGTTGACGGTAACGGCGATCAAAGCCGCCAAACCCAAGGCAAAACCTTATAAATTGGCTGACGGAAAGGGGCTGTCCCTTATCGTGTCTCCGTCTGGGGGTATGTTGTGGCGCTGGAAATATCGCGTCGATGGCATTGGCGCCGATGGCCAGCCCAAGCGGATCGAAAAGATGCTGTCGCTGGGCGCTTATCCCGACGTCGGTCTGCAGGCGGCGCGCGATCGGCGCGATGCGGCGCGGCAGCAACTCGCCAGCGGCATCGATCCGGCCGAAAAGAAACGGCGCGACAAGCGGGCTGCCAAGATTGGCGCCGCCAACACCTTTCACGCCGTGGCGACGAACTTCATCGAGAAATGCCGCCGTGACGGGCTGGCGGAAACGACGTTGCGGAAGCGGCAATGGACCTTGGGACTGGTCGCGCGTGCCATCGGCAATCGCCCGATCGCCGAAATCAACCCGATAGATATTCTCGACGCGGTGCGCCCTTATGAGGCCGCGAAGAATCACGAAAAGGCGCGGCGGACGCTGGAATTCGTCGGCGCCGTCTTTCGCTATGGCGTTGCGAACCAGTTGGTCGGCGCCGACCCCACGCGCGATCTGCGAGGCGCGCTGGCGTCGCGTAAGCCCAAGCATCTGGCGGCAATACTCGACCCCAAGCGCGTCGGCGAGCTGTTGCGCGCGATCGACGGGTATGAGGGGCAAGGCATCACGCACGTCGCATTGCAGCTATCGCCGCACGTATTTGTCCGGCCGGGCGAGTTGCGTAAGGCCGAATGGCGCGAAATCGACTTCGACGCGGCGGTCTGGAAAATCGACGCCGCCAAGATGAAGGGACGGCAGGAACATGCCGTGCCGCTATCGAAACAGGCGCTGGCGTTGCTTCGCGAAGCTCATGCCCTGACCGGCGACGGGCAGTTTGTCTTTCCTTCGGTTCGCACGCCGCGCCGCCCGATGTCGGAAAACACGATCAACGGCGCACTTCGCCGCTTGGGCTTCACCGGCGATGAAATGACTGCGCACGGCTTTCGCGCGATGGCCAGCACCTTGTTGAACGAAAGCGGCAAGTGGCAGCCAGACGCCATCGAACGCGCGCTGGCACATAAAGACCGCGACCAAGTGCGCGCTGCCTATCATCGCGGCGCTCATTGGGCGGAGCGCGTAGAAATGGCGCAATGGTGGAGCGACCATTTGGATATGCTGCGCAACGGCGCGGAGATAATCCCGTTTCGTGCAGAAGCCTAAATGCATGGGGCCTATATTCGATTGATCGTGCCGGTTAGATGATCAGCACGCCTTCGGTCTGACTCCAGCTAACCTTGATCTTTCCGTTCGACTTACGGAGCGATTTACGGTCGATCAGCTTTCCGCGGATATCGAAGTTCTCGTTGATCCGGACGATCAGAAGTTTGCTGAAATTCCGCGCCATGTTTACTTCAACCGTGTCCGATTGCCGGATCGGCGAAATGGTTTTGATTTCGACCAAATCGTTGCCGAGCCTTCCGTCTGACCCTTGGGCATAGGTTCGATTCAACTGCATTCCACAGGTGATCGCGCCATATAGCTCGCCGATGTCTCCGTAGACGTGCAGGTGCTTGCCGGTGTCAGCGTGATAGATGGCGGCTGTCGATAGCAGGTTGTTGAAGATCGGCACCAAGGTCAGGTCAGCTTTGGGGTATTTCGCCCGCCACTCCTTGTATTCTATTTGCTGATTGATCTCGTCCCAACTGACCCATTCGCCATCGTCGTAAAAGGCACGGTCGTGATCTGGCAATTCCATCATTGGCGAGCGGATATCGCGAAAAGGTGAATAAGCGTTAAGCGCGAGCTATCGGCGGCGCGTCGTAGTCTGGCCATCTGGACATTGCTGCGAATGGTGCGATCATCTTCCAAATGGACAGCTCTGCTATCTTTACCTATCCGGCACGCCATTCAAGGCGCTCGCCACCGGCGAGTTTATCGAGGAACAGATTTTCAACTGGACCTATACCGACGAGCAGCGCGCGCGGGCGGAGTGGGACAGCAAAAATCCCGGCAAGCGCAACCCCTATGCCGCGTTGCCGCAAATGCGTTTGTTGACCTATCAAATGCCGGACGAATTGCTCGCGATTGCGAGCGGCGGCGAGTTTGACGAGTTCGACCTGAACGAGTTTTTCAGGGCCAATGGCAATGGCGTGCTGGCGCATTTCGAACACAAGGACGAAGTGCAAAAGTGGCTAAACATCATCCGAGGTTCAGGCCCGGCGCAAACGATTGAAAGCCTCAAAACCGGCACAAGGCCACCTTGGCCCTATTCTGACGTGCGATTGCTGCCTTACCTGAACCACGCGTTCTGGTTCCTGCCGAATGTTGCGGCCTGTGAGGCAATGAAGAACCTGCTGGAAGAGCCGCAAAATACGTTCTGGCACGAATATGGCGTGATTGTCGCTGCTGGTGCTGGCGCAGGCATAGGGCTGGACGCGTTACCGCCTGTTCGCAAGGCAATCGGCAATGGCGAAGACACCAAGACCATTACGCTGTCATGCGGGAAGCTGACGACCGGCGTGACGGTGAAGCAATGGGCGTCAATCCTGATGCTTCGCAATCTGAAGTCACCCGAAACCTATTTTCAGGCGGCCTTCCGCGTGCAATCGCCTTGGTCGATTCCCAATCCGGAAGGCGACGATCCGAACGCGGAACTGATCAAAAAGCCAATCTGTTTCATCTTCGATTTCGCACCGACGCGGGCGCTGCGTCAGCTTTCCGAATATGGCATTGGCCTGTCCCCAAGCGAGCCTAACCCTGAGAAGGCTGTGGCGGACCTTGTCTCTTTCCTGCCGGTGCTCGCTTATGACGGCGCGAACATGACGCAGATTGACGCGGGCGGCATTCTCGACATTGCGATGGCGGGAACGTCCGCAACACTGCTGGCGCGGAAATGGGAATCGGCGATGCTGGTCAATGTCGACAATGACACTTTGCGCCGCGTGCTCGATAATCCGGAAGCCTTGGCAGCGGTCGAGCGGATCGAAGGCTGGCGGGCGCTCGGCGACAATGTGATCGAAACAATCATCAACAAGAGCGAGACGGTCAAAGACCTGAAGAAAAAAGCCAAGGATGGCGAGCTTTCGAAGGCCGAGAAGAAAGAGCTGACCGAGGAGGAGCGGGAATATAAAAACAAGCGCAAGCAGATACAGGAGAAGCTGATCAAGTTTGCAACACGCATTCCTGCTTTCATGTATCTGACCGATTTTCGTGAAAACACTCTGGTCGATGTTATCACGAAAATTGAGCCGGAATTGTTCCTCACCGTCACGGGCCTGACGGTCGAGGATTTCAACCTGCTAGTTCGGCTGCGCGTGTTCAACACCGAACGGATGAACGAAGCCGTGTTTGCCTTCCGCCGCTACGAGGATGCGTCGCTCCGCTATACCGGAATCGAGAGTCATGAAGGGCTAACGCATATTGGCGGATATGACACCGTGGTAGAAATCGCGCAGCCGCAACGCGATACGAGCTAGCAGTGAGCCGGAAAGATGGCGTCGCGATTTCCCGAAGGGTGACACGCGCGCGCTAACTTTGCGGTAAAGAGGGGGCGTACTCTGCACCTAATCTGCACCTAAAAGGTCGGTGCTTTTGCACAAAGCGATCGCAAAAATTTCAGCATTGGGGGTATTTTTGGGGGCATTTCAGAAATGCTCTGATATAAAAATCTTTATTATCAATTTATTAGTATGTAACTTCGAGTCCTGTAAGCCACCAGTTTCCTGAAAATATGAAGATGAACGCTGCGCGAAGCCCGCGGCGAACCGCGGCTCACGCCATCGCTCAGCCGACGCAAATATTCGCCATATTTTCGTGAATTTCACCCGAAGGGGTAAATGGTGCCCAGAAGAGGACTCGAACCTCCACGACCTTGCGATCGCCAGCACCTGAAGCTGGTGCGTCTACCAATTCCGCCATCTGGGCACGGGGTAGGAGCGGGCGCTTAGCGGCGCGGCTATCGGCTTGTCAACCGCGTCGCGGTGGCCGGGACGCATTTTATCGCAAAGCCACCGGTTTTGCGTCATATGGCCGCCTCGCCCCCTTGCTCCCCTTCCCGCTTCGCGGCATGGGAAGGCCGTCGGCGCGCCCCGCGCCATCCAGAGAATCGATATAGGCGGACCCAATGCAGAAACTCGACGGGCAATTGATCACAGTGCTGGGCGGCGGGGGCTTCCTCGGCCGCTATGTCGCGCAGCGGCTGCTCTCACGCGGCGCCCGCGTCCGCATCGCGCAGCGCGAACCCCGCGCCGCGACCTTCCTGAAGCCGCTCGGCGGCCTCGGCCAGACGCAGTTCGTGGCGTGCGACGTCCGCGACCCCGCGAGCGTGGCGCGCGCGGTGCAAGGCAGCGATGCGGTGATCAACCTCGCCGGCGCCTTCGCCGACATGCAGGCGGTGCAGGCCGATGGCGCGGGCCATGTCGCGGCGGCGGCGAAGGCGGCGGGTGCCAGCGCGCTGGTCCATGTTTCGGCGATCGGCGCCGATTCTGAAAGCGCCTCGGCCTATGGCCGCAGCAAGGGCGACGGCGAAGCCGCGGTGCGCACAGCGTTCGCCGACGCCGCGATCCTGCGCCCCTCGATCATCTTCGGCCGCGAGGATCATTTCATCAACCGCTTCGCCACGATGATGCGTATCGCGCCTATCGTCCCGGTGATCGCGCCTAATGCGAAGTTCCAGCCCATCTACGTCGGAGACGTCGCCGACGCGGTCGTCGCCGCGCTCGGCAACGGCGCTGCCGGCAAGACATTCGAAATCGGCGGACCGCAGGTGCTGGCGATGGGCGAATTGCTGCGCTGGATCGCGAGCGCGACTGGCCGCTCGCCGCTGTTCGTCGATGTACCCGACTTTGTTGCCTCGGCGCTCGCCAGCGGCCTCGGCTGGGCGCCCGGCGCGCCGATCACCAAGGATCAGTGGCTGATGCTCCAGCGCGACAACGTCGTCTCCGACGGCGCCGCGGGGCTCGCACAGCTCGGCATCACGCCGGCGTCGCTCGCCTCTGTCGCCGAAGGCTGGCTCGTGCAATATCGTCGCCATGGCCGTTTCGCCGAGCTCGCCTCGCGATAATGGGTATCTGGCTGACCGCAATCATCCTCGGCATCGTCGAGGGTCTGACCGAATTTTTGCCCGTCTCCTCGACCGGGCACCTTATCCTCGCGACCGAGCTGCTCGGCTATGACGCGGCGCGCTGGGCGATCTTCAACATCGCGATCCAGCCCGGCGCGATCCTCGCGATCGTGGTGCTGTACCGGAAGCTGTTCTGGGAGATGTTCGCCGGCTTCTTCCGGCGCGATCCGCAAGCGATCGCCTTTGTGCGCAACCTGCTGCTCGCCTTTTTCCCCGCGGTCGTCCTCGGCCTCGCGTTCGGGGATTATATCGAGCTGCTGCTCGAAAATGCCGTCGTCGTCGCCTGGGCGCTCGTCATCGGGGGCTTTGCGATCCTGCTCGTCGAGCGGTTCGCGAAGACGCGCGACGTCGGCGGGGTCGCCAATGTGTCGGCGCGCCAGTCGATCCTCGTCGGGCTGGTCCAGTGCATCGCGATGATCCCGGGGGTCAGCCGCTCGGGCGCGACGATCCTCGGCGCGATGTCGTTCGGGGTCGACCGCAAGACCGCGGCCGAGTTCAGTTTCTTCCTCGCGCTGCCGACGCTGACCGGCGCGACCGTGCTCCAGCTGTTCAAGCACCGCGACGCGATCACCACCAACGACCTCGGCCTGATCGCGGTCGGCGCGTTCGTCTCCTTCGTCGTCGCCTGGGCGGTGATCAAGGCCTTTCTCGCGGTTGTTACGCGCTATGGCTTCGCGCCCTTTGCCTGGTACCGAATCATCGTCGGGGTCGCGGCGCTGATCTGGCTCGGGATGAGATAGGTCCGAAACGATACTAATTCACGAAAGATAATTGCGCGAGCCTATTTTAGGACGAATTTGATCTCCGATTTAGGTAAGCATTGTTGACCTATCACGCAATTCGCTCGTGACAGGGCGTTTCGGGCCATGCAATTCCCCGCTCAACGAAGGGGATACTGCATGGCTTCCGAACGCATGCTCCAATTTGTGGAGCGTGAACAATCCTATCCGGACAAGCGCTCCGCCGAAGAGCGCGCGCGCGACTTTCGCGAGATCGCCGAGCGTTATGCCGCGCCCGACGCCGATGCGCAGGCGGCGCGCTGCTCACAATGCGGCGTGCCCTATTGCTCGGTCCACTGCCCGCTCCACAATCATATTCCCGACTGGCTGCGCCTGACCGCCGAAAGCCGGCTGCGCGAAGCCTATGAGCTCAGCAACGCGACCTCGACGATGCCCGAGATCTGCGGCCGCATCTGCCCGCAGGACCGGTTGTGCGAGGGCAATTGCGTGATCGAGTTTTCGGGCCATGGCGCGGTGACGATCGGCAGCGTCGAGAAATATATCACCGACACCGCCTGGGCCGAGGGCTGGGTCGAGCCGCTACACGTCGGCGCCGCGACCGGCCAGTCGGTCGGCGTGATCGGCGCGGGGCCGGCAGGCCTGACCGCGGCCGAATATCTGCGCGCGCAGGGGCATGAGGTGCATGTCTATGACCGGCACGACCGCGCGGGCGGCCTCCTCACCTATGGCATCCCAGGCTTCAAGCTCGAGAAGGATGTCGTGATGCGCCGCATCGACCGGCTCGTGGAAGGCGGAATCCAGTTCCACCTCGGCTTTGCGGTCGGCGAGGATGCGACGCTCGACCAGCTCCGCCAGAAGCATGACGCGATCCTGGTCGCGACGGGCGTCTACAAGGCGCGCGAGATCAATGTTCCCGGCAATGCCGCCGACGGCGTGATCGCCGCTCTCGACTATCTGATCGCGTCGAACCGCAAGAGCTTTGGCGACGAGGTTCCGGCGTTCGACGACGGGCGCCTCGACGCCAAGGGCAAGCATGTCGTCGTGATCGGCGGCGGCGACACCGCGATGGACTGCGTCCGCACCGCGGTGCGGCAGGGCGCGAAATCGGTGAAGTGCCTCTATCGCCGCGACCGCGAGAATATGCCGGGATCGCAGCGCGAGGTCGCCAATGCCGAAGAGGAAGGCGTCGAGTTCGTCTGGCTTTCGGCCCCCGAAAGCTTCACCGCCGACAAGCATGTGAAAGAGGTCGCGGTCGCGGGGATGCGCCTCGGCGCGCCCGACGCGAGCGGCCGCCGCAGCCCCGAGGTCGATCCCGGGCGCAAGTTCGACGTGCCCGCCGACATGGTGATCAAGGCATTGGGCTTCGATCCCGAGGAGCTGCCGCACCTGTTCGGCTCGCCCGACCTGTCGGTCACGCGCTGGGGCACTTTGCGCGTCGATCACCAGACGATGATGACCAGCCTGCCCGGCGTTTTCGCGGCGGGCGACATCGTGCGCGGCGCCAGCTTGGTCGTGTGGGGCATCCGCGACGGCCGCGATGTCAGCGAACAGATGGCAAAGTGGTTGAAGGCGAAGGCGAAAAGCGAAAAGAAGGCGGCATGACCAACAGGGGAAGGAAATTATGATGCCGTCGTTCAAATCGATCCTGCTTGCCGGTGCCGTGGCGATGCTGCCGCTGGGCATATCCGCCCATGCAGCGCAGCAGGAAGCGCCCGAAGCCGAAGTCGTCGCCGCCGAAGACGGTAGCGAGACGCCGTTCGACAGCGAGGCTGCCGCCGCCGAGGCGAAGGCCAAGATGCAGAAGGAAATGGACGAGGCGATCGCGCTCATTGAAAAAATGTTCGACACGAGCGACCTGCCGCCGATCGACCCGGCGCGCCTGACGCTCGCGCAGCAGACGACCGCCGCGCTGATCCCGGCCGGCAGCATCGAAAAGATGGTCGACAATCTGTACGGCAAGATGTTCAAGACGATCATGGGCGAGTTCGGCGGTCAGTCGGACCTGCTGCTTTCGATCAAGACCGGCGTCGAAACCGACCAGATCGCGAAGCTCGACGAAGCGACCAAGGGCAAGGTCGCCGACATGTTCGACCCGCATCGCAAGGAACGCGACGAGCAGATCAACCGCGTGATCAAGCCGCTGATCAGCGAAGTGCTGGCCGATATGGAGCCGCCGATGCGCGAAGGGCTGGCCAAGGCCTATGCGCGCAAGTTCACCGGCGCGCAGCTCACCGACCTCAACAGCTTCCTCGCGACGCCGACGGGCAATCTCTACGCCAGCGAATGGATGGCGTTGCAGGCCGATCCCGAAGTGATGGTCGCGGTGATCAAGGCGGTGCCGCCGCTGGTGACCAAATTCATCGACCGCGCCCCCGAGATCGAGAAGGATCTGAAGGAGCTGCCCAAGGAAAAGCAGCTTTCGGACTTCGACGACAAGGAACTCGGCAAGCTCGCCAAGCTGATGAAGGTCGATGTCAGCGTGCTGAAGGAACAGCGCGACATGTGGAAGACCGACATGGAAGCGACCGACGCGGTCGCGGCCGAAGCCGCCGACGATTATGCGGTCGACGCCGCCGCCGATGTCGCCACCGCGGAAGCGGCGGCCGATGCGGCCGAGGCCGCAGCTGACGCCGCCGTCGCGGTCGAAGCCACCGCATATGATCGCAGCAACTGGTCCGAAGCCGATCGCAAGCGCGTCGAGGAACTGGAAGCCGCCTATATCGAAGCCGAAGCCGCCGCCGTCGAAAAGGCGCGCGAGCGATTGGACAAGACCCCCTCCGAATAGGCGTCAGCCTATCCCGTCAGGACGAAGATGATGACCCACTATCCCACCCCCGATCACGCGCGGCTCGAAGCCGAAGGCATGTATCGCCCCGACCTCGAATCCGATGCCTGCGGCGTCGGCATGGTCGCGGCGACCGACGGCAAGCCGTCGCGCCGCGTCGTCGAGGCGGCGATCGAGGCGCTGCGCGCAGTCTGGCACCGCGGCGCGGTCGATGCCGACGGCAAGACCGGGGATGGGGCGGGCATCCATGTCGACCTGCCCGTGCGCTTCTTCGACGATGCGATCGCGGCGTCGGGGCACCGGGTACGCCCGAACCGCCTTGCGGTCGGCATGGTCTTCCTGCCGCGCACCGACCTTGGCGCGCAGGAGGAGTGCCGCACGATCGTCGAGGCCGAGATCATCGACGCGGGTTTCACCATCTATGGCTGGCGGCAGGTGCCGGTCGACGTGTCGGTGATCGGCGACAAGGCGCAGCGCACGCGCCCCGAGATCGAGCAGATCATGATCGCGGGCCCCCTGCCCGACGAGCAGACGGTCGCTGAGTTCGAAAAGCAGCTTTATCTCGTCCGCCGCCGGATCGAGAAAAAGGTGATCGCGGCACAGATCGCCGACTTTTACATCTGCAGCCTGTCGGCGCGCTCGATCATCTACAAGGGGCTGTTCCTTGCCGAGAGCCTTGCCGACTTCTTCCCCGACCTCACGAACAAGCTGTTCGAAAGCCGCGTCGCGATTTTCCACCAGCGTTATTCGACCAACACCTTCCCGCAATGGTGGCTGGCACAGCCGTTCCGCTGCCTCGCCCACAATGGCGAGATCAACACGATCCGCGGCAACAAGAACTGGATGAAGAGCCACGAGATCAAGATGGCGAGCCTCGCGTTCGGCGAGCATTCGGAAGACATCAAGCCGGTTATCCCCGCGGGCGCATCGGACACCGCCGCGCTCGACGCGGTGTTCGAGGCGCTGTGCCGCGCCGGGCGCGACGCGCCGACCGCGAAGCTGATCCTCGTGCCCGAGGCGTGGACCACCGAATGCGACGTCCCCGACAACCACCGCGCGATGTACTCGTACCTCGCCAGCGTCATGGAGCCGTGGGACGGGCCCGCCGCGCTCGCGATGACCGACGGCCGCTGGGCGGTTGCGGGCATGGATCGCAATGCGCTCCGCCCGCTGCGCTACACGCTGACCGCCGACAATCTCCTCGTCGTCGGGTCCGAAAGCGGGATGGTGCTGCTGCCCGAAGCGAGCGTGCGCAAGAAGGGCCGCCTTGGCCCCGGCCAGATGATTGCGGTCGATCTCGACGACGGCACGCTTTATGAAGATCTCGCGATCAAGGACAAGATCGCCGACGCCGCCGACTATGCCTCGCGCGTCAAGGGTTTCCGCACGATGGCCGACCTGCCCAAGGGCGGCAAGTCTAGCCTGCCCGCGTGGGATCGTCAGGAACTGCTCCGCCGTCAGGTCGCCGCCGGGCTGACGATGGAGGATATGGAACTGATCCTCAGCCCCATGGTCGAGGACGCCAAGGAAGCGATCGGATCGATGGGCGACGACACGCCGCTCGCGGTCATCTCCGACAAGCCGCGTCACGTCGCGCAATTCTTTCGCCAGAATTTCAGCCAGGTCACCAATCCACCGATCGACAGTCTGCGCGAACGGCATGTTATGAGCCTGAAGACGCGTTTCGCGAACCTGGCGAACATCCTCGACGAAAAGGGCCAGAGCGATCACGTCCTCGTGATCGACAGCCCCGTGCTCGTCGGCGACGACTGGGATCGACTGCGTGCCTATTTCGGCGATGCGGTCGCCGACATCGACTGCACGTTTGCGGCAGGCGGCGACGCCTCGACGCTGCGCGAGGCGATCGCGCGCGTCCGCCGCGAGGCCGAGGATGCGGTGCGCGCGGGGCGTAGCGAGCTGTTTCTGACCGACCAGAGCATCGGCGCAGGCCGCGTCGGCATGGCGATGGTGCTCGCCGCCGCCGCCGTCCACACGCACCTCGTGCGCAAGGGGCTGCGCAGCTATGCCTCGATCAATGTACGCTCGGCCGAAGTGCTCGACACCCACGCCTTTGCCGTGCTCGTCGGGGTCGGCGCGACGACCGTCCACGCCTATCTGGCCGAAGCGGCGATCGCCGACCGGCAGGCGCGCGGGCTGTTCGGCGAATTGAGCCTCGACGAATGCCGCCAGCGTTTCCGCAAGGCGATCGACGATGGCTTGCTCAAGATCCTAGCCAAGATGGGGATCGCGGTGATCTCCTCCTATCGCGGCGGTTATAATTTCGAGGCGGTGGGTCTCAGCCGCGCGCTCGTCAACGATCTCTTCCCCGGCATGCCGGCGAAGATTTCGGGCGAAGGCTATCAATCGCTGTTCATCAACGCGACCGAGAAGCATGAGGCGGCGTTCGACGGGCGCGTCACCACCCTTCCCATCGGCGGTTTCTATCGCCAGCGCGCGGGGGGCGAGGCGCATGCCTATTCGGCGCAGCTGATGCACTTGCTGCAAACCGCGGTCGCGACCGACAGTTACTCGACCTATCTGCAATTCGCGCGCGGGGTCGCCGACCTGCCGCCGATTTACCTCCGCGACCTGATGGAGTTCAACTATCCGGCGCAGGGCGTCGCGCTCGACAGCGTCGAGGCGATCACCGAAATTCGCAAGCGTTTCGTCACGCCGGGGATGTCGCTCGGCGCGCTGTCGCCCGAGGCGCATGAGACGCTGGCGATTGCGATGAACCGCATCGGCGCCAAGGCGGTGTCGGGCGAAGGCGGCGAGGCGAGCGAACGTTACCGCCCCTATGCCAATGGCGACAACGCCAACAGCAACATCAAGCAGATCGCAAGCGGCCGCTTCGGCGTCACCGCCGAATATCTCGGCGCGTGCGACGAGATCGAGATCAAGGTCGCACAGGGCGCCAAGCCGGGCGAGGGCGGCCAGCTTCCGGGCTTCAAGGTCACCGAGTTCATCGCGCGGCTGCGCCACGCGACGCCCGGCGTGACGCTGATTTCGCCGCCGCCGCACCACGACATCTATTCGATCGAGGATCTGGCGCAGCTAATCTATGATTTGAAGCAGATCAATCCGAAGGCGCGCGTTTGCGTGAAGCTCGTCAGCTCGGCGGGGATCGGCACCGTGGCTGCGGGCGTCGCGAAGGCGCATGCCGACGTGATCCTCGTCGCGGGCAACACCGGCGGCACCGGGGCGTCGCCGCAGACAAGCGTCAAATATGCCGGCACGCCGTGGGAAATGGGGCTGAGCGAGGTCAATCAGGTGCTGACCTTGAACGGCCTCCGCCACCGCATCCGCCTGCGCACCGACGGCGGGCTCAAGACGGGGCGCGACATCGTGATCGCGGCCATTCTGGGCGCCGAAGAGTTCGGCATCGGCACGCTGAGCCTCGTCGCGATGGGCTGCATCATGGTGCGCCAGTGCCATTCGAACACCTGCCCGGTCGGCGTCTGCACGCAGGACGAGAAATTGCGGCAGAAGTTCACGGGGTCGCCCGAGAAGGTGATCAACCTGATGACCTTCATCGCCGAGGAAGTGCGCGAGATATTGGCGAAGCTCGGTGTCACGAGCCTCGACGAAGTGATCGGGCGCACCGAATTGCTGCGGCAGGTCAGCCGCGGCGCCGAGCATCTCGACGATCTCGATCTCAATCCGATCCTCGCCAAGGTCGACGCGCCCGACGATCAGCGCCGCTCGCAGGGGCCGAACTTCCGCAACCCGGTGCCCGACAGCCTCGACGCGCAGATCTTGAGCGACGCCAAGCCGCTGTTCGAGCGCGGCGAGCGTATGCAGCTGACCTACAACGTCCGCAACACGCACCGCGCCGTCGGCACCCGACTGTCGGCCGAGGTTACCGCGCGCTTCGGCATGAAGGGACTCGCCGACGACCATGTGCAGGTGCGCCTGCGCGGCACCGCGGGGCAGTCCTTGGGCGCCTTCCTGTGCCAGGGCGTGACGCTCGAAGTGTTCGGCGACGCGAACGACTATGTCGGCAAGGGGCTGTCGGGCGGGCGCATCATCGTGCGCCCGACCGTCTCGAGCCCGCTCGTCAGCCAGCACAACAGCATCGTCGGCAACACCGTGCTCTATGGCGCGACTGCCGGCACCTTGCTCGCGGCGGGTCAGGCAGGCGAACGTTTCGCGGTTCGCAACTCGGGCGCGAATGTCGTCGTCGAGGGCTGCGGCGCCAATGGCTGCGAATATATGACCGGTGGCACCGCGGTGATCCTCGGCCCGGTGGGCTCGAACTTCGGCGCGGGGATGACTGGCGGCATGGCCTTCATCCTCGACACCGACGAGCAGTTCGAGCGCCGCGTGAACGGCGAATCGATCGTCTGGCAGCGGCTCGCGAGCGGCCATTGGGAGGCGGTGCTCAAGGAGCTGGTCGAGGAGCATGCCAAGGCCACCGGCAGCAAATGGTCGGCCGAAATCCTCGCCGACTGGGACCGCTGGCGCCAGCGTTTCTGGCAGGTGTGCCCGAAGGAAATGCTGAGCCGCCTGACGCATTCGCTCAACGAGGAAGAGGTCGAGGTCGTCGCGGCGGAATAAGCCAATCCTCCCTGCGGCGAAGCCGTGGGGAGGGGAACCGTCCGCGCAGCGGATGGTGGAGGGGCTGCGACGACAGCGCCATAGCCCCTCCGTCAGCGGCTACGCCGCTGCCACCTCCCCATCGCTTCGCGACAGGGAGGAACGTTCACCCTAGCGAAAGCGTCTTTGGGCTAAAGATGCCGCTTTACTGCCCTCCTCTCGTCCCTCGAAAGGATCGAGTCATGACCCGTCTGGCCCTCGCTGCCCTCCCCCTGCTCGCGCTCGCCGCGCCGCTGCCCGCGGCCGCCAACGAGATGCACGATACCGTTGCGACGCTCAGCGATCCGGTCGCGCAGGAGCGGATGGCCGAGACGATCACGGCGATGGTCGGCGCGCTGATGCAGATGCAGGTCGGGCCGCTCGCGAAGGCGGTGGCACAGATCGATCCCGAATCCGATGCCGCATATATCCCGCCCGACGCGACGCTGGGCGAAGTGACGGGCAGCGATCCCTATTATGCCGAACGCATGGGCGACGACGTCCGCGCGACGACGCGTATGGCGGGCCATGCCGCATCGGCGCTCGCGGCTTATGCCCCGGTCCTGAGGGACATGGCGCGCGATCTTGCCGCCCAGTGGGAATATGAGCGCGACGCCGCGCGGCGCTGACGCTTAATTCACAATCGCCAGAGGCAGGCCGCGCCATAGCCGTTGCGCGTGGCGCCCCGCTGCCGCTATGCCAAGCCTATGTGGCAACTCTATCAATTCCCGCTCTGTCCCTTTTCACGCAAGGTCCGCCTTTTGCTGGGCGAAAAGGGCGTCGGATACGAATTGGTGCGCGAATCGCCGTGGGAGCGCCGCGACGAATTCATCGATCTGAACCCGGCAGGCCGCACCCCGGTGATGGTCGATCAGGCGCGCGGACAGGTACTGATCGACAGCATGGCGATCGCCGAATATTTCGAGGAAACCGTCGAAGGTAAGGCGATGATCAACGGCACGGCGGCGAACCGCGCCGAGATCCGCCGGCTGACCGCATGGTTCGATCACGACTTCTACTATGAAGTCACCGGCCCGCTGCTGTTCGAACGGATGCAGAAGCGCATCGTCCACCGCCAGCCGCCCGACGGCGGCGCGCTGCGCGAGGCGATGAAGGCGGCGAACAATCATCTCGACTATGTCGATTACCTCATCGACCATCGCACCTGGCTCGCCGGCGCGACGATGAGCCTCGCCGATCTGACTGCGGCGGCGCATATCTCGGTCGCCGACTATCTGGGTGGGATCGACTGGACCGGGCACGAGCAGACCAAAGGCTGGTATTCGGGGCTGAAGTCGCGCCCGAGCTTCCGCCCGCTGCTCGCCGAGCGGATGGAGATCGTGTCGCCGCCGAAATATTACGAAGACGTCGACTTCTAACCGTCGCCCCCGCGCAGGCGGGGGCCGCCAGCGGCCTTGCTCGGCGGCGCCGCGTAAACCGATAGCGGCCCCCGCCTGCGCGGGGGCGACGGTTTCCCGGCCTTATTTCAGCCCGGCCACCGCGCCGCGACCAGATAGTTGAGCGCCACGCTGCCGCCGAGCTTGAAGCCCTTGGCGGCCGAGGGAGAGAGGCCAGTGCGGTCGATGACCTCGAGCCCCGCGCCTTCGAGCAGGCCCGTTAATTCCCCGGGCTTCAGAAACTGATCCCAATCGTGCGTCCCGCGCGGCACCGCGCCGACACGCTCGGCCGCCTCGACGAGCAGCAGTTTCGACAGCATCGTCCGGTTCGGGGTCGAGAGGATCATCAGCCCGCCGGGCGCGAGACGGCCTGCGAGTTCGCCGATGAAGGCCGCGGGGTCGGCGACATGCTCGACGACCTCCATCGAGGTGACGAGATCGAAGGTCGCAGGCGGCAGCGCGGACAGTTCGCCCGCGAAATAGGTGACCGCAAGCCCCTGCCCCGCCGCATGATCGCGCGCGGCTGCAATATTTTCGGGCGCCGCATCGACGCCGGTGACCGTCGCGCCCATTCGTGCGAGCGGTTCGGCGAGCAGCCCCGCGCCGCACCCGACGTCGAGCGCGCTGCGCCCGGCAAGCGCGTGGCGCTCACGCGCATCGACCTGCCAGTGGGCATCGATGCGGTCGCGAATATAGGCAAGCCGCACCGGGTTGAGCTTGTGCAGCATCGCCGACGAACCGTGCGGGTCCCACCAGTCGGCGGCGAGGGCGCCGAAATGGGCGGCTTCGTGCGGGTTGATCGTGGCGGCACTCATGCCGCCGATTTGCCACCGCCGCCATTTCGGCGCAAGAAAATTACCTCGCAGCATGGATATTCGACGGAAAACCCTGTTTCGGTTTCCCCTCGCCAAGAAAATATATCCCGACGCTATCATCGCCGCCTTGCCATCGCCCTCCCCCTTCCGTAACGACGCGAGCGCCGCGGAAATGCTTGGGAAAGTCGCGGCGGAAACCAGATTCAGGAAAGCGGGGCGACATGGCGCGGATCGTGATGAAATTCGGGGGCACGTCGATGGCGGGCACCGAGCGGATTCGCACCGTGGCGAAACTCGTCGCGCGCGAAGTCACCAACGGCAACGAAGTCGCGGTCGTCGTCTCGGCGATGGCCGGCGAGACCGACCGGCTCGTCAATTTCTGCCGCGAGGCGAACCCGCGCTACGACCCCGCCGAATATGACGTCGTCGTCGCCGCGGGCGAACAGATCACATCGGGGCTGCTCGCGCTGACCTTGCAGGCGATGGGCGTCCCCGCGCGCAGCTGGCTCGGCTGGCAGCTGCCGATCCGCACCGAGGAAGCGCATGCGCGCGCGCGCATCCTCGACATCGACACCGGCGCGCTGCTCGCCGCGATGGGCAAGGGCGAGGTCGCGGTGATCCCCGGTTTCCAGGGGATGATGGACGACGGGCGCGTCTCGACATTGGGGCGCGGCGGATCGGATACCAGCGCGGTCGCGGTCGCGGCGGCGGTGAAGGCCGACCGCTGCGACATCTACACCGACGTCGACGGCGTCTATACCACCGACCCGCGCATCGTCGCGCGCGCGCGCAAGCTCGACTATGTCACCTATGAGGAAATGCTCGAACTCGCGAGCGTCGGCGCCAAGGTGCTCCAGACGCGCTCGGTGGGGCTCGCGATGAAGATGGGCGTGCGCGTGCAGGTTCTGTCGAGCTTCGTCGAGGGCGACGAGGCTCCCGCCAAAGGCACGATGATCGTCAGCGACGAGGAAATAGAGGAACATCAGATGGAACGGCAGCTGATCACCGGCATCGCCCACGACAAGAATGAAGCGAAGATCATCGTCACGCGCGTGCCCGACAAGCCGGGCGCGGTGGCGAACATCTTCGGCCCGCTCGCCGCGGCGGGGATCAACGTCGACATGATCATCCAGAATGTCGGCCGCGAAAAGGGCGAGACCGACGTGACCTTCACCGTTCCGGGCGTCGACCTGCTCCGCTCGATCGACCTGCTCGAAGGCGCGAAGGACAAGATCGGTTTCAACCGCATCATCAGCGACGACAAGGTCGCGAAGGTCAGCGTCGTCGGCGTCGGCATGAAGAGCCATGCGGGCGTCGCGAGCACGATGTTCCGCGCGCTGGCCGACCGCGGCATCAACATCCAGGCGATCTCGACCAGCGAGATCAAGGTCAGCGTGCTGATCGACGAGGACGAAACCGAACTCGCGGTCCGTGTGCTGCACACCGCCTACGGGCTCGACGCCGAGTAACTACTCCGCCGCGAACGGCTGCAGTTCGCCGCTCGCGCGGCGGCGCAGCCGTGCTTGCGTGATGTGATGCACCACCGCGATGTGGATCGCGAACAGCCCGAATTTCGACGCGAGCGGAAAGACGCCGATGAACAGCGGCCACCAGGCAGTGAAGAAGAGCGCGATGACGAGGTTCAGCCCCGCGCTGGTGAACATCAGCGCTGCCCAGATCATGCCGAAGCGATCCATGACGTCGCCGACGATCGCGAGCTGCTCGGGCGGAATATAGCGGTTGAGCCAGCCCTTGCGCAGCATCACGCTGCCGACGATCAGATAGACGATCGTCGGCTTCGCCATCACGAAGCGCGGATCGCCGGTGAACAAGGTCGCTGCCGCGGTGAAGAGCACCGACGCCAGGCTGATCCATTGCAGCGCCGCGACCTTTTTGCCGCGTGCGAGTTCGTAACCGACGACGCCGAGCGCGACGACGATACCCGCGATCGTCGCGGGAACGATACCCGCCCCGGCGACCAGCAGCACTGCGAAGACGAGCACGCCGAGCGAGTCGAACAGCATCGGCCCGATGGCATAGAGCAAGGTTTTCATCCGCCTGTCCTTTCCGACTCAATGTTATCGTCGTAAACATTGCGTGCAGACCGGATCGACGTCAAGGAAAAATTGACATTGTTAACATCGTTTGCGGTAAAACGTCGTGTCGCAGCGATCAGCTACAAAGCCGCCCCTTCGCAAAAACAAGACCCGCCCCCAGGCCCATGTCCCCGGGGGCGGGTCGCGACCCGTCGTCTTTTGCGGCCGCCGCCGGTCCTGCGGCATGATGCGGGACCGGCGGCGCCGGATCAGGCGAGGTCGAAACGGTCGGCGTTCATCACCTTGGTCCACGCCTTGACGAAGTCGCGCACGAACTTTTCGCCATTGTCGGACTGCGCATAGACTTCGGCCACCGCGCGCAGTTCCGAATTGGAACCGAAGATCAGGTCGGCGCGCGTCGCGCGCCAGGTCTCGGCGCCGCCCTTGCGGTCGGTCGCGACATATTCCTGGTCGTCCGATCCATCGACGGCCTTCCACACATTGGTCATGTCGAGCAGGTTAACGAAAAAGTCGTTCGTCAGTTGCCCCGACCGTTTGGTGAAGTGGCCGTGGCCGCGCTCGCCATGGTTGGCGCCGAGGACGCGGAGGCCGCCGATCAGCACCGTCATCTCGGGCACCGACAGGCCGAGCAGCGAGGCGCGGTCGAGCATCATTTCCTCGATCTTCACGGCGAGCTTCTTTTTGCCGACATAGTTGCGGAAGGCATCGGCTTCGGGCTCCATCACCGCGAAGCTGTCGGCGTCGGTCTGTTCGGCCGTTGCATCGCCGCGGCCGCCGGTGAAGGGGACGGCGACATTGAAGCCCGCGTCCTTGATCGCCTTTTCAAGCCCGACAACGCCGCCAAGCACGATCGCGTCGGCCATCGACATCGAACCGCGCAGTCCGTCGAGCGTATCCAGAACCTTGGCGAGCATCGCGGGCTCGTTGACCTCCCAGTCCTTCTGTGGCGCGAGGCGGACGCGCGCGCCGTTCGCGCCGCCGCGGAAGTCGGACTTGCGATAGGTGCTCGCCGAAGCCCAAGCGGTCTTGATCAGCTGGCTGACCGTGAGGCCCGACGCGGCGATCTTGTCCTTCACCGCCTTCACCTCGGCGTCCGACGGCGTCGAACCCGCGGGGATCGGGTCCTGCCAGATCAGATCCTCGGTGGGGACTTCAGGGCCGAGGTAGCGGATCTTGGGCCCCATGTCGCGGTGGGTCAGCTTGAACCAGGCGCGCGCGAAAGCGTCGCGGAACGCCTCATGATCGTCGCGGAACTTCTCGCTGATCTTGCGGTACGCCGGATCGCGCTTCAGCGCCATGTCGGCGGTGGTCATCATCGTCGGAACCTTGATGTTCGGATCCCACGCCGCCGGGGCCATATCCTCCTCTTTCTGGTTGATCGGCTGCCACTGGTTCGCGCCCGCGGGCGATTTCACCAGCTCATAGTCATAGTCGAACAGCAGGCGGAAATAATTCTCCGTCCACTCACGCGGGGTGTTGGTCCATGCGCCTTCGATGCCGCTGGTGACGGTATGTTCGCCGATGCCGCCGCTTTCGTGGCTGCTGACCCAGCCAAAGCCCAGCGCAGCAAGATCGCCGCCCGCGGGCGCCGCGCCCAGCAGCGAGGCGTCGCCATTGCCATGCGCCTTGCCGAAGGTGTGGCCGCCGGCGGTGAGTGCGACAGTTTCCTCGTCGTTCATCGCCATGCGCTTGAAGGTTTCCTTCATATCGCGCGCCATGCCTTCGTCGTCGTGCGGATTGCCGCCGGGGCCTTCGGGGTTGACGTAGATCAGGCCCATCTGGATCGCGGCGAGCGGACCTTCGATCGTTTCCATTCCCTTGGCCGGGTCGATGCGCGTCTGGACGCCCTGATTGACCCATTTGTCTTCGCTGCCCCAATAAATGTCGCGTTCGGGTTCATAGACGTCGACGCGGCCGCCGCCGAAGCCGAACACCGGCCCGCCCATGCTTTCGATCGCGACATTGCCCGCAAGGATGAACAGGTCGGCCCAGCTGATCTTGTTGCCATATTTCTGCTTGATCGGCCAAAGGAGGCGGCGCGCCTTGTCGAGATTGCCATTGTCGGGCCAGCTGTCGAGCGGCGCGAAACGCTGCTGCCCGCTGTTGGCGCCGCCGCGGCCGTCCGCGGTGCGATAGGTGCCCGCGGCGTGCCACGCCATGCGGATGAAGAAGGGGCCGTAATGACCATAGTCGGCGGGCCACCAGGGCTGGCTGTCGGTCATCAGCGCGGTGAGATCGTCCTTCAGCGCTTGATAGTCGAGCGACTTGAACGCCTTGGCATAGTCGAAATCCTCGCCCATCGGGTTCGACGGGCCATTGGGATTAAGGATTTCGGTCGCCAGCATGTCGGGCCACCAATCCTTGTTGGTGCGGCCGAGCAGCGCGCGAACGCCCCCGGGCTGGTGGACGGGGCAACCGCCGGCGGGGTCGATGGGGGTCGGATCGTTCATGCAGTCTCTCCTCGTTTATCTGTTATGGAATGCCGGATCGTGGCGCCGCGGAATGGCGCGCGTATGACGCGAGCGACGGGGGTCGCTGGCGGACGGCCGGCATGGGCGGGCGTCGAGTCGATGGCGCCATCCTTTCGTTCTGACCGGGGAAGGATATGCCGCGCTTCCCCATCGACATAACCGAATAAGCTGAATTCAGTCATCGAATGAACCGATCAAACGCGCGAGAGTTGCCCGGACGAAGGGCGCCCGTCCCGCCCCCGCCACGCCCCGGCTACAGGGAGGAACATCTGACTCGGCCACGGGTTGATCCGGTGTCGCGGCATGATGGCATGGCGCGGCAAAAGGAGATGGAAAGTGGCTAACAACCCGAACCAGCAGAACCAGAAGAACCCGCAGGCTGATCGCGACGAGGAACAACGTCGCCAGCAGCAACAGCAGGGCGGCCAGGATCGCCAGCAAGGCGGCCAGCGGTCCGATCAGGACCAAGGCAAAAACCCGCAGCAGCGCTGACCAGCAGCCTGCATGAGAAAGGGTGGCCCCGCGGGGCCGCCCTTTTCTTTTGCTGGTAAGGGAAGATCAGAAGCTAGCCTTGATCGTCCCGCCCCAAGTGCGGGGATCGCCCGGCAGGCCAGTGATCAGCCCGGTATTGCCCGGCCCCACGCTCAATTGCTCAAGATAATTCTGGTCGAACGCGTTGCGCACCCAGCCGAAGATGTCGAGCCCGGTTTCGGTCCGGAAACCGGCGCGGAAGTTCGAAAGCGAATAACCCTCGATCCAGGTGTAGGCCGACGGCGACGGGTTCGACGACCAGTCCGACCGGTAGCTGCCGTCATAACCCAGATAGAATTGCCCATCCTGTCCGAACAGGCTGGATTCGGCATTGGCTTCCGCCCCGAACGAAAAGGCCCATTTCGACACGCCGGGCAGGCGCTGCCCCGAAATGTCGCAGTTCGGCGCGCTGGCGGACCCGCCCGACAGTTCGGGTGGGCACGGCGCGTCGACGAAGCGTTCATATTTGGCATCGGTATAAGCGCCATTGGCATAGGCGCGAAACCGCTCGCTCGGCCGCACTGAGAAGTCGAATTCGACGCCCTGCGTGCGGACCTTGCCCGCATTGGCCAGATAGCCGCGGAGCACGCCGAACTGCCCATTATTCACATTGGCCTGAAAATTCTTGATGTCGGTGCGAAACGCGCTGAGATTGAAGGTCGCCCGCCGATCCCAGAATTCGGCCTTCACCCCCGCCTCATAATGATCGACCGATTCGGGTTTCACCGTCGCGGCGGCGAGGATCGGGTCGCCGTCGGCGCCGTTCGGCACGCCATTCTGGTTGATGCCCCCCGATTTGAACGTCTTCGCATAGGTCGCATAGAGGAGCAGGTCGCGCGCCGCCTTCCATGTCGCGGTCAGGTCGTAGCTGAAATTCCAGTCGCTGAACGAGGGCGCATATTCCTGCGGCGTGAACACGGCGAGCCGGGCGGCCGACACCGCATCTGTCAGGTCCGCCGTCACCGGCGAGCCGTCGCCGGCAAAGACGAGACGCCGGTAGTAGCCGTCCTTCTTGACATAATTCACCCGGACGCCGGGCTGGATCGTCAGCTGATCGGTGATTTTCCAGCTCAGCTGCCCGAACAGCGCCGCGCTGGTGTTCTTGAGATATTGCGTGTTGATCGCGGTCAGGCCGCCCAGCACCGAGGGATCGTTCGACAGCGGGTTCGACGGATTGATCGTCCAGCGGCTCGACGCGGGGCCATGGCCTTCGGTGCCCTGCGTCTCGATGCGCTGGTAATAATAGAAGCCCCCGATGACGAAATCGAAGCGATCGCCGGTGTAATTATAGCGCAGCTCCTGCGTATATTGATCCTGCTGCGACGGGTTCTGCGATCTCGTGACGATCGGCAGGCCGGTGAAGTCGCGATCGTTTTCGGGCTGCCAGTCCCAATAGCGCCACGCGGTCACCGAGGTCAGCATGCCCGGTCCGAGGTCCCATTTGACGCGCAGCGACGCGCCGCCGATCTCGTTGCCCGCATTCAGATTGGCGTCGAGGTCGGTGAGCCGGTCATAGGGATTCTCGCTCGGGAAGGCATAGCCCTGCGCCGCCGCGAGCGCGGCGAACTGGCGGTTCAGCGGCCGCTGCGTTTCGCCGGTGCGGACGAAAACCGAGCCGCAGCACACCGCCTCTTGCTTGTTCCAGTCGCCGGCGAGCGTGATGTCGAGATTGTCGGCCGGCCGCCAGAGCAGTTGGCCGCGAATGCCGATATTGTCCTGGCTCTGGATATAACGGTCGGTCGTCACATTGTAGATCGTGCCGCGGCGGCTGGTCGAGGAGACCGCGATGCGCGCCGCAAGCCACTCGGACAGCGGTCCCGAGATCGCGGCCTTCGCCTGTTTGAAATCGAGATTGCCGATGCTGACCTCGGCCTTGCCCTCGAAATCGAAGGTCGGCTGGTTGGTCGTGATGTTGATCGCGCCGGCGGTCGTATTCTTGCCGTAGAGCGTCCCCTGCGGCCCGCGCAGCACTTCGATCTGCGCGACGTCGAGGAAGTCGAAGGTCGAGGAAGCGACGCGCGAATAATAGACGTCGTCGACATAGATGCCGACGCCCTGTTCGATGCCGTCGTTGGTCAGACCGAACGGCGCGCCGATACCGCGGATATTGACCGCCGTGTTGCGCGGGTTCGACGAGTAGAATTGCAGCGTCGGCGTGAGCTGGGTCAGCCGGCCGACGTTGAAGCTGCCGGTATTGTCGATCTGTTCGCCGTCAACGACCGAGATGGCGATCGGCACGTCCTGCGCGGTTTCGCTGCGCCGCCGCGCGGTGACGATGATCTCGCCGCCGTAGCTTCCGCCTTCGACCTGCGCAGCGTCATCGGCGGCGGCGGTGTCGTCGGCAGTTTCCGATGCGGCGGCGGGGTCCGCGGCGATCGCCAAGGCGAGGGAAAGCGTGAAGAGGCCGGCCGGAAGGCGCCGGCGGACAGACGGATATTTTGCGGTCATGACAATTTCCTGTTGCAAGAAAATTGCCACATCCGGTGGTCCGGTCTGCGGCATGAGGTGGGGAATATCCCCGTTGGGAGTAGTTGGAGCCTGAAACCTACATCAGTTGGGGTAGCGGTGCCGCTCGGTCACATCGACTTGCACCAGTCGTCCTTCGTGCACGGTCAGCTGGATCGCGCCGAACTTCAGCTTGTCGAGGGCATCGAGCACGGTCTGGATGGCGCGGGGCACCTCTTCGGAGCCGTCTTTGGCGACGTCCCTGATAGCGCTCATGATCATTCCTTTCCCTTCTGGATTCGCCGCCAAAGCATATGCCAAGTGATTTAGTTGACAATGATTGATTTGCTTTCTGCGCCGAAAGGTTCGGTTGTCGCGCCCAATCGATTCAAGCGTGCGGCGGGTCGACGGGCGCGATGACGCCAGGGATTGCGCGCGAGTCCCAGTGCTGGCAAAGGCAGCCTCAATGAGCAAAATTAACGATCTGATGGCCCGCGGAACCGAACTACTCGGTAGCGACTATGCAATCCTGTGCGGCGCGATGAGCTGGGTTTCCGAACGCCATCTGGTCAGCGCGATCAGCAATGCCGGCGGCTTTGGCGTGATCGCGTGCGGCGCGATGACGCCCGCGTTGCTCGATGCCGAAATCGCCGGGACCAAGGCGTTGGCGACCCGCAATTTCGGCGTCAACCTGATAACCATGCACCCGCAATTGTTCGAATTGATCGAGGTATGCGCCAAGCATCGCATCGGCCATGTCGTGCTCGCGGGCGGCTTGCCGCCGAAGGGCAGCCTCGAGGCGATCAAGGCGTCGGGTGCCAAGGTCATCTGTTTCGCGCCGACGCTGGCGCTCGCCAAAAAGCTCGTCCGTTCGGGCGTCGACGCGCTGGTGATCGAGGGGATGGAGGCAGGTGGCCATATCGGCCCGGTGTCGACGAGCGTGCTCGCGCAGGAGATCCTGCCGACGCTCGCCGACGAAGTGCCGGTTTTCGTCGCCGGCGGGATCGGCCGCGGCGAGGCGATCGCCGCCTATCTGGAGATGGGCGCGTCGGGGGTTCAGCTCGGCACGCGCTTTGTGTGCGCGACCGAGAGCATCGCGCATCCCAACTTCAAAAAGGCCTTCATGCGCGCCTCGGCGCGCGAAGCGGTCGCGAGCGTCCAGATCGACCCGCGCCTGCCCGTCATCCCGGTCCGCGCGCTCAAAAATGCCGGGACCGAAGCCTTTACCGCGAAGCAGCGCGAGGTCGCGAACAAACTTGACGCCGGTGAGGTCGACATGGGTGAAGCGCAGCTCGAAATCGAACATTATTGGGCGGGCGCGCTGCGCCGCGCCGTCATCGACGGCGACGTCGAAAATGGTTCGTTAATGGCAGGGCAATCTGTCGGTATGGTATCCGAAGAGGAGAGTGCGGCAGCGATTGTCGCATCTCTGGTGCAACAGGCCGAAGCGGCGTTGCACGCGCGGGGTTGATGCCGCATGGTGATGCGGTTGGGGAGTGGATCATGAATTTGTCGCGTAAGATCATCGTAGCAGGTCTGCTGGCGAGCGTCGCCGCCTGTGCGCCGAACCCCCCCCCCCCGCCTCCCCCACC
>NZ_JNFC01000035.1:30000-33177 GCF_000756385.1 Sphingopyxis sp. LC363 | reverse complement strand
CCACCCCCGCCGCCCGATCCGCCGCCGCCCGCGGCGATGGAGGAGGGCATGGACAGCATCGTCGTCACCGGATCGCGCATGCAGCGCGCGATGATGACGACGCCCGTCGCGATCGTCGCGAGCCAGGAAGATCTGGGCGACCTAAAACTCTATCGCGTGCCCATCCCGGTCACCGTCGCCGCGAACGGACAGAAACAGGTCGCGCTGCTCGTCAAGGACGGCGTGCCGTTTCGCACAATCTATCGCCTGCGCGTCTATCCGGGCGACGAGGGCGAGGCGATGGAGCCCGAAATCCTGCTGCGGATGCAGAACAAGAAGGCCGAAGGGCTGGGCGTTCCGCTGCCGAGCGGACAGGCGGCGGTGTTCGAGCCCGTCGGCGGCCGCGAGATGCTGGTCGGCGAGGGCCGGATGCGCGACCATGCGGTCGGCGAGAAGGTCGATCTCGTCATCGGCGAGAGCAGCCAGGTGCGAATCGACATGGAGAATTATATGCCGCCGAAGAATGGCCAGCACGACTATCGCATCACCGTGACCAATGCGAACCCGCATCCCGCGGACGTCGAACTCGGCTTCGACGTCGACGACAGCGACCGCCTCGATTCGCGCATCCGCAAGCTTCCGCGCCGCGACGGCCTGCTCACCTGGGTCGTCCGCGTCCCCGCGAACGGCAGCAAGACGTTCCACTACCGCGTGAAGGCGGAAGACTAAGCCGGGGGCAGCGCGCGCGGGCGGTGATTCTCGTCGAGCGCGACGAAGGTGAACAGCCCCTCGGTGACGCGCTCCTCGGTCCGCCCGCCGTCGCGCGTCGCGATCACTTCGATCCTGATGCCCATCGACGTGCGCCCGCGCCGCTCGAGATGCGCATAGACCGAGATGATGTCGCGCAGCAGGATCGGTGCGATGAACTCCATCGTCTCGATCGCCACCGTCGCGACCGCGCCCTGTGCGACGCGCCCGGCGACGATGCCGCCCGCGATGTCCATCTGGCTCAGCACCCAGCCGCCGAAGATATGCCCGTTGGCGTTGATGTCGGCGGGGCGGGGGACGACGCGCAAGATCGGGTCGCGCGGGCAATCGGGGGGCGTTGGTTCGGTCATGGTTTCAGATCCGGGTCGTCTTCGAAAGGGTCTTCGATCGATTCGTCGTGGCCGCTGCCGCTCGACAGAAAGACGAGTCCCATCAGCGCCGCGCCGAGCATCACCGACAGGCCGATGCCGGCCGCGGTCGCTATGATCATATGGATCGTCAGCGCCTCGCCCATCGTGAAGCGCAGCCAGCCGAGCGCGCCGAGGACGGCGAGCAGCGACACCAGCGCCATGCCCTTCATCAGCCGGCGATAGCGCGCCCAGGCGACATTCGACGTGTCGCGATTGTCGAGCGGAGAGCGTTTGACCATGCGCGCCTCCATGGACCAAGCCGCCGCCGCGGCCAAGCGGCATTGCGGCGGGTGGGACGTTTCGTCCCACCGGCGAATCATGATAGGCTTGCCCGGCAACAGAACCAAATATGGGAGCGGCAGCTATGACGATCGGAGCGATTCTTCGTGAACGGACCGGGGCGGTGATTTCGGCGCGGCCGGGCGACGCGGTCCGCGCCGTGATCGACCTGCTGGCGCAGAATCGAATCGGCGCGGTTCCGGTGCTCGAGGGCGATATGGTGGTCGGCATCTTTTCCGAACGCGATATCGTTCGCCTCCTCTCCTCTTATGGTCCCGACGCGCTCGACCGCAGCCTCGACGAGGTGATGACCAAATCGCCGGTGACCTGCGATTCGGACATGGCGGTGATCGGCGCGCTATCGCAGATGACGCAAAAGCGCATCCGTCACCTGCCCGTCGTCCATGGCGGCAAGATGGTGGGCTTCGTGTCGATCGGCGATCTCGTCAAATATCGCATCGACAAGATCGAGGCCGAAGCCGCGGCGATGCGCGACTATATCGCGTCCTGAGTCGGCGCGTCGGCGGCGGGCGGCCGGCGACGAAGCACCAGACGGATCACCTCGGCGAGCGCCTCGCGTTCGAGCAGCCACAGGAGCGCGCCGTATAGCGCCACGCCAAGGCCGACGAGCAGCGCGAGCTGCACCGGCGCGGCGAGGCCGAGCGATTCGAGCGCCTGACCCGCAAAGCCGACCCCGATCGCCATCACCAGTGCGGGCGCGAGTCCCGGCAGCATCGCGCGCGCGACATCCCACAGCGATATGCCGATCAGCGGCGCCGACAGCCGCGCGGTGACGATAAGGAGCAGGGGGGCCGCGATCAGCCACGCCCACGCCATGCCGATCAGCCCCCATTCGGCGCCGACGAGGAATGACACCGGAAAGAGAATCGCGCCGCTCATCGCGGTGAACATCGAAATCGACGGTTTGCCGAGCGCATTGGTGACCGGGGCGAAGAGAATCTGCACCGTCATCAGGATCAGCGCGAGCGAGATGAGCTGGATATAGGGCGCCATTCCCAGCCACTTCGTCCCGAACAGCGTTTCGATCATCGGCGCGGCGACCACCGCGAGCCCGCAATAGAAGGGCGCGGCGACGAGCATCAGGATTCGCACCGTCTTCAGAAAGGACCAGCGCACCGCGGCGGCATCCCTCTTGATTCGCGCATAGGCGGGGAAGGCGACCTCGTTCAGCGGCGGCACGAACTTCGCCATGAATATCTGCGCGAGGAAGAGCGCCTCGGCATAAAGGCCGAGCGCGTGGGCATCGAATCGCGCGCCGGCGATGAAAATGTCCGACTGGCTTTGCACCAGCCAGAAGAGCTGGCTGAACAGCACCGCCGATCCGAATCCGACGATCTGGCCGCATCCCTTGAAGTTGAAGCTCGGCCAGACGAGCAGCCGCGCGACGAGGGTCAGCCCGATAGCGCGCGTCCAGAACATCGCGATCGGCGCATAGACGAGCGTCCACACGCCATAGCCCGCGAGCGCGCAGCCGAGTGCGGTGCCCGCGCCCGCGAACGCCGCGAGCAGATTGACGATCGCCTGGCGCCGGAAATCGAGCGCGCGGCTCATCATCACTTCGGGAAGCGCGATGAAGGGCGTGGCGAGGAAGAGCAGCGCCTGCACGCGAAGCAGGTCGGCGACCATCGGCTGCCCATAATAGGCCGCGGCGAGCGGCGCGCCGAAGAACTGGATCGCGGCGAGCAGCGCGTTGAGCAGCAGCAGCAGGCCGAACGCTTGT